>NZ_SRUS01000085.1:0-450 GCF_004794715.1 Mesorhizobium sp. M8A.F.Ca.ET.207.01.1.1
CCTATACGTCCACTTTCGTGTTTGCAGAGTGCTGTGTTTTTGATAAACAGTCGCAGCGGCCTGGTTACTGCGACCCTCTTCAGCCATAGCTCGCACGAGCCACCAAAAAGGGTGCACCTTCTCCCGAAGTTACGGTGCCATGTTGCCTAGTTCCTTCACCCGAGTTCTCTCAAGCGCCTGAGAATTCTCATCCTACCCACCTGTGTCGGTTTACGGTACGGTCTGCGTAAGCTGAAGCTTAGGAGCTTTTCCTGGAAGCGTGGTATCAGTGACTTCGCCTTAAAGGCTCGTCTCGGTGCTCGGTCTTAAAGGATCCCGGATTTGCCAAAGATCCAAACCTACCGCCTTTCCCCAGGACAACCAACGCCTGGTACACCTAACCTTCTCCGTCCCTCCATCGCACTTACGCGAGGTGCAGGAATATTAACCTGCTTCCCATCGACTACGACT
>NZ_SRUS01000086.1:0-449 GCF_004794715.1 Mesorhizobium sp. M8A.F.Ca.ET.207.01.1.1
GCCGGTGGGCAGCGCGCCGCCGGCACCGAACTGGGCGGCACGGTCACGCAGTTCCAGCACCATGCGCTCGGCAGTCTTCTTGCCGATACCCGGGATGCGGGTCAATGCGGTGATGTCGCCGGCCTGGACCATCCGCGCGAATTCCTCGACGCTGACGCCGGAGAGCACGGCCAGCGCGATCTTCGCGCCGATGCCGCTGACCTTCTGCACGTCGCGGAACAGGCGCCGCTCGCCCTCGCGCAGGAAGCCGTACAGCGAGACGCTGTCCTCCTTCTGCGCGTAGTGGGTGTACAGGGTGACCTCGCGGCCGAGTTCGGGCAGGTCGTAGAAGGTGCTCATCGGCGCCTCCAGTTCGTAGCCCACTCCGTTCACGTCCACCACCAGCCACGGCGGCGCCTTGTAGGCGACGATGCCGCGCAGTCGACCGATCATTGCGTGCAGCTCCTCAT
>NZ_SRUS01000087.1:0-449 GCF_004794715.1 Mesorhizobium sp. M8A.F.Ca.ET.207.01.1.1
GAAGAAATGCCCTTACCAGCGCGGGGTCTTGGTCAGCGGCGGTGCCTGGTCCTGGCGAACGTAGGCGCGCAGCTCGTCACGGATGTGTGCGATGCGCTGGCGCCCCAGGGCATTGCGGCTGTCGTCCAGCACCACGCCATCGAGCAGCTCGGCCATGCGCTGCACGGTGGGCAGCATCTTCTCCCAGGCGTCCAGCGCAGTCAGCGGCGCTGGGAGCGTCAGGAAGAAGGCAATGGCCGGGGTTTCCATGGCGCGGATGTTGGCCATGTCGAAGCTGCCCGGCTTCATGATGCTGGCCATCGAGAAGATCGGGCCGCGTTCGGGGTGGCCTTCCACCAGGCGGTGGAACACGTTCATGTGGCCGAACACCAGGCCGGTCTTTTCCGCCGCCACCACGATGTCTTCACCGCGCAGCTGCTCGCCGGCCCGGGCGGCCACGAACAGCGAGA
>NZ_SRUS01000088.1:0-449 GCF_004794715.1 Mesorhizobium sp. M8A.F.Ca.ET.207.01.1.1
CAGAACGCCGGTGCTCTTCACCAGATCATTCGTTCCGACAACGAAACAAGCGAGTCGCGAGGCCGGGTCACGGCCGAGCTCGGCGATGGCGCCGATGTTGAGCAGCGCCTTGGGCGTCTCGACCATCGCCCATAGTTTCACGCTGTCGGGCGCGAAATTGTCGTCGAGCAGGTCGCCGGCCTCCAGGATGTCGCGCGGCGTGCCGATCTTGGGCAGAAGAATGCCGTCGGGCTCAGCCTTGGCGACAGTCAGAAGATCGTCGGCGCCCCATTCGCTGGCCAAAGGGTTGATGCGCACCACCATCTCGCAGCGTTTTTCGCGGTCGGCCAGGATGCCTGCGACCTTGCCGCGCGCGGCAGCCTTGTCGGCGGGCAGGACGGCATCCTCCAGATCGATGATGACGGCATCGCAGGCAAGCGAGCCGATCTTGGCGAGCGCCTTGTCGTTCG
>NZ_SRUS01000089.1:0-448 GCF_004794715.1 Mesorhizobium sp. M8A.F.Ca.ET.207.01.1.1
GCCGGCCACGGCCAGGGTCAGGCGCTGGTGGCCCAGCACCCAGTCCAGGCTGTGCTCGTACAGCCCGACGGTGCGCGTCCACAGGTTCTGCTTGCCGGCCGCCGCTGCACGCTCGTGCGCGTCCTCGCCTTCGGGCAGGGCGTCGGGCTTGAGCAGGTAGGCGCACATCATCGGGGTGAGCGTCAGCGAGATCAGCATCGACAGCACCACCGCGATGCTCAGCACCCAGGCGAACTCATGGAACAGGCGGCCGGTGACGCCGGGCATCAGCAGCAGCGGCAGGAACACGGCGACCAGCGAGACGGTCAGCGACAGCACGGTGAAGCCGATCTGGCGCGCACCGATCTCGGCCGCTTCCTTGCCGCTCTTGCCCTGCTCGATGTAGCGCATGATGTTCTCGATCACCACGATCGCATCGTCGACCACGAAGCCGGTGGCCACCACCAGC
>NZ_SRUS01000008.1:0-326887 GCF_004794715.1 Mesorhizobium sp. M8A.F.Ca.ET.207.01.1.1
GCTCTCCCGCGGCTGTAACCTCAGGTGGTACGGGCGACTTCGCCAAGCCAAGGTCCGGGCGGCCGCCCGGACCTTGGCTCAATCGCTTCAATCCCACGAAATCTCTCTCGTGTAGATACAAGGTGGCCCGGCGAAGCCGGGACGGAGAGGGGACTTCGGGACGACTGGGAACTGCCCAAGGCTCCTGATCGCGCGCCTCCTCCTCACCGGTTGCATCTTCACAAAGGTCGTCCCCCTCTCCGTCCCGGCTTCGCCGGGCCACCTCTCCCCCGGTCCGCGGGGTGCGAGGAACCCAAGTCTTGCTAAGCGGCGTGCCGGAACCATCAGAATTAGCAGGCAATCTCCATTTTCCTATTGCAGATAAAGATTATCCACGATAAAAGATATCCATGAATTGGAGATCATCACGATGAAGCTGGGCGAGGGCGTCGAGGCGGCCATCCACTGCGCGGCGACGCTGGCGAGCGTGGACGGCAACAGCACCATGCCGGGCGCGGCTCTGGCGGAGGCGTTCGGCCTGTCCCCGAGCTATCTCCTGAAGCATCTCAATATGTTGAGCGCGGCGCGCATTCTGGAATCGGTGCCGGGCCCGGCGGGCGGCTATCGGCTGGCGCGGGCGGCGGAACGCATCACACTGCTCGACATCGTGCTGGCCATCGAGGGGCGCGAACCGGCGTTTCGCTGCGGCGAGATCCGCCGCAACGGTCCGGTCAAGATCGATGCCTCGGCCTATGTCAAACCTTGCGGCATCAATGCCGCGATGCTGAAGGCGGAGCGCGCCTACCGGGCAGCGCTGGCCGAGGTGAAACTGTCCGCCATCGTGGCGGATTACGCGGCGGAAGGCGACCCCAGATCGTTTGCCGCGAGCTGCGCCTTTGTCGAGCGCCATCAGCGGCCGCAGAAATCCAGTTCAACCAACCAAACCTAACCCTCCCGACGATGCGAAAGGAAAGACTATGAAACAGAGAATGCAATTCTTCGCCAAGGCGCCCGAAATCATGAAGGCGGTCTCGGCGCTCAACAAGGCGGTCGACGAATGCGGGCTGGAGGTGAGCCTGCTGCACCTGATCAAGCTCAGGGCTTCGCAGATCAATGGCTGTTCCTTCTGCGTCGAGATGCACAGCCGCGAAGCCAGGCGCGACGGCGAAACCGAGCAAAGGCTCTATCTGGTTTCCGCCTGGAAGGAATCGCCGCTGTTTTCCGAGCGTGAACGCGCCGCGCTGGCCTGGACCGAGGCGGTGACGCTGGTCGCCGACAACGGCGTGCCGGACGAGCTCTATGCGCGCGCGCTGGAGCATTTTTCGGAAGAGGAACTGGTCAAGCTGTCCGTCGCGGTCGGCATGATCAACACCTGGAACCGGCTCTGCATCCCGTTCCACGCCATCCATCCGATGCCCGCCGCCAAGGCGGCCTGATCGGTCCGGATGTTTGTTGGGGCGCCGCCGAAGAAGGCGGCGCTTCTACTGTTTCAAAGGGAGGGTTTTTAGTGCCTGCCGATCTGCCTTCGACCTTGCTGTTTCTCGGCCGCCTGCTGGCCGGCGGCGCTTTCGTCTTCGCCGGCCTGCGCAACATCCAGAACGCGGCCCTCCTGACCGGGTTGATGGCCGCGCGCGGCGTGCCGCAGGCTCGGCTGGCGCTGTGGGCCGGCATTGTCCTGCAGGTCATTGCAGGGGCGCTGGTGATATCAGGCCTCTGGACCGTGATCGCCTGCGCGGCGCTGGTGCTGTTCCTGGTCGTCGCGACGCCGATGTTCCACAATTTCTGGGATCATCAGGGTCCGGACCGGGCGTCCCGCATCAACGGTTTCATCGGCAATGTCGCGCTCGGCGGTGGGTTCCTGACGCTGATCGCACAATCCGTTTGATGGCCGAAGTCAGGCCGCGAACCGGAGGCCGCCGTCGCAGGTCAGCACCTGGCCTGTCATGAAGTTGTTGGAGACGAGGAAGGCGATCGCCGATGCGACGTCCTCGGCGCGACCGATGCGGCCGACGGGCGTCTTCCCCGCATATTCGGCAAACACCGCTTGCCTCTGTTCCTCCGGCAGAAAGTCCCACCACGGCGTGTCGATGACGCCGGGCGCCACGACGTTGACGCGTAGCGGCTTCAGCTCGACAGCCAGGATCGGCGTCACGGTCAGCAGCATGCCGTTGACGGCACCGATGCCGGCGACACCGGGCATGGTGACCTGAGCTGAGACCGCCGAGATGAAGGTGACCGATCCGGATTTGCTCAACGTCGGCAACGCGGCCTGCAGGCAGGACAGTTGCGGCCGCACCTTTTCGTCGACGCCGCCGGCGATGTCGGCGAGATCGAGCGTCTCGAACGGTCCGAGGCCCTTGCCGCCGCTCGCCGCCAGAACGAGGTGGTCGAACGGACCGAGCCGATCGAAGAACTGGCGCACCTCATCGGGCTTCGACGCGTCGAAGGCGGCCTTGTCGGCTGCGCCACCAAGGCTTTTCCAGGCGCCGACGAGCTTGTCCTGGTTGCGCCCGGTGATGGTGACCTTCATGCCCGGGCCGAGCAGTTTGCGCGCTGTCGCCAGGCCGATGCCGGACGAGCCGCCGATGATGACTGTGTGTTCGGTTGTGACGGTCATGACGGTTCTTCCTTCGATTTTGGCGAAGCCAGCCCGACGAGGTCGAGGCTCAGGCTTCGCAATTGCTGTCTTGCCCTGGCATCGTAAGCCTGGGCGTCGGCGCGGGATTCGCGCAGTCCGTCGAAATAGAGGCCGCTGCGGCCTTCGAGCTTTTGCGCGGTGGCGAGGTTCAAGATGGCGTCGGCGCCGGTTTCGACCGAACTCCATGGCTTCACCCCCGCCTGACGGACCATGGTGGTGTTCATGTAGCTCGCCGGATGCAGCGCATTGACGGTGACGCCGCTGCCTTTCAACTGCTCGGACAGATCGATGGTGAACAGGATCTGCGCCAGCTTGCTCTGGCAGTAGGCGCGCACGCCGCTATAGCCGTGGGTCAGCATGACGTCGTCGAAGTTGATCGCCTGCTGGCCGGCGGACGCCACATTGACGATGCGCGCCGGGGCACTTGCCCTGAGCAGCGGCAGCAGTTCCGAGGTCAGCAGGAAGCCGGCGAGATAGTTGACGGCAAAGCGAAGTTCGTGGCCGTCGGCGCTCGTCTGTCGCTTGTCGCCAGCCGTGCCGACGCCGGCATTGTTGATGAGGACGTCGAGGCGGCTCGTCCTGGCGCGCACGGCCTCGGCGAGGCGCCTTACCTCCGCCAGCGACGCGAGATCGGCCGCGAGAAACTCGGCCTTGCCGCCGGCGGCTTCGATCTCGGCGATAACGGCTTTGCCGCGTGTGGCATCGCGGCCATGCACCAGTACCCGTGCGCCGGAGGCGCCTAGCCTTTGCGCCACGACCCGGCCGACGCCGTCGGTCGATCCGGTGATGAGAATGGTCTTGTCTTTCAATTCCATGTTCAGAGCCTCCTGTTGCTGCTCCGAACGCAAGATGGGACGCTTCGCCCACGGCAAACAGTTCAAACTTTATCCTGGTATCAATACTGCTATAATAGCCGGTATGAACGCTTCCATCTCTGCTGCCCCCACCCAATCAGCCGACGAGAGCCGCCGGCGCGAACTCGGCGCCTTCCTGCGTTCGCGCCGGGAAAGGCTGACGCCGTTGGCCACCGGCATCGCAACAGGTCCGCGACGGCGCACGCCGGGTCTGCGGCGCGAGGAAGTTGCGATGATCGCCGGTGTCGGCACCACCTGGTACACCTGGCTCGAACAGGGCAGGGACGTGCGGCCCTCGGTCGAAGTGCTCTCGGCGCTCTGCGAGGCGTTGCGCCTCGACGCCGTCGAGAAGCGGCATCTGTTCATTCTCGCCGGCCGCCAGCAGCCGGAACGTCGTGTGGCGGCGCCCGAGAAGGTGGACGCTACGCTGTTGCATATGCTGCAAAGCCTCGTCCTGCAGCCGGCCCAAGTGGTCGGCCGGCGCTGGGATGTGCTTGCCTGGAACCCGGCCGCGGCGGCGGTGTTCGGCGACTATGGCCTGCTGGAGGGCGATAGCAGAAACATCGTTCACATGGTGTTCACCAATCCGCACCATCGCCGCCTGCTGGTCGACTGGGAAGAACTCGCCCGCGTGGTGCTTGCCTCGTTTCGTGCCGAAAGCGCCAAATATGTCGGCGATTCCGATTTCGACAGGCTGATCACCCTGATGATGAGTTCAAGTCCCGAGTTCCGTGACTGGTGGCCGCGGCGCGACGTGGCGCGCAGGCTGACCGGCGTGAAGCACGTTCGGCATCCCAAGGCCGGCTTGATGGCTTTCGAGCATATGAGCCTGTCGATCGATGACGGCTCGGATATGCGGCTGATCGTCTACACGCCGCTCGCCGAGCAGAACTCGGTCGCCAAGCTGCAACAATTGCTCGACGCGATGCCGGCCGAACGGCGCAGCGCCTGACGACGGTGCGTTCTGAGGCAAAGCCCTCCCAGCTTCGTCATCCCAGGGCGGAGCAGCTGCGAAGCGGCGTCGCGGAGACCTTGGGATCCATTCCGTGACCTTGGCCGTCGAGCGCAGCGGAGCAGAATTCTGAACCGTTGCAGGGCTTCCGCGTCGCGGCATGGATTCCTTGGGCTGCGGAGCAGCTCCAGGGGTCTGCGCCGCGTCGCTACGCTCCTTGCTTCGCCCTAGAATGACGAAGTGGTGAGCGCCTCGGCCCATCTCCGAGGTCAGCAACAACGCTACCCCTTCGGCTTCAGCCCATCCAAGAATAACTGCTCGAGAAATCTCGCGGCGTCCTCGAAACGGCCGTCGCCGCCGCGGTTCGGGCCGAGCACGGCGCGGACCTGGACGTCGAAATCGGCATAGTGCTGGGTGGTCGCCCAGATCGAGAAGATCAGGTGCCAGGGATCGGTCCTGGCGATCTTGCCTGCGCGCATCCAGCCCTTGATGACGGCGGCCTTCTCGTCGACGAGCGTCTTCAACTCGCCCGCCAGCAGCGGCATGATGCGCGGTGCCCCCTGCAGGATCTCGTTGGCGAACAGCCGGCTCTCGCGCGGAAAGTCGCGCGCCATTTCCAGCTTGCGCCTGATGTAGCTCCTGAGCTCGGTCATCGGATCGCCGATATCGTCGAGTTCCCTCAGCGGCGCCAGCCAGGTTTCGAGCAGCCGTTCCATCAAGGTCTCGTGAATGTCTTCCTTGCGGCGGAAATAGTAGAGCAGGTTCGGCTTCGACATGCCGGCGGCTTCGGCGATCTGGTCGATGGTCGAGCCGCGGAAGCCGTTGGTGGAGAACACTTCGAGTGCGGCCTCCAGGATCAGTTCGCGCTTTTCCTGCTGGATGCGGGTGCGGCGAGGGGCTTGCGTGCTGATGGTCACCGTTGCGGACCCTCGCATTGACGGTCATCTGGACCAATTCTCTGGACCAGTTTTTCCCTAGCCTGTGGAACGCACTTCAGGAGCCGCATTTCCGCTAGTAATCCTTGACCGCCGACAGGGCGGTGCTAACGTTTGTCCAATCGGTCAAAATTTGCGTAGCATGAAAGCACGGCAAAGACCAAGCGTTGGACGCACCGAAACAGGTTACAAGGGGAAGTCTTGGTCATGTCCAACCGGCTGAAAGTCACGCCGAACGATCTCAGCGCATTCTGGATGCCGTTCACGGCAAACCGGCAGTTCAAGCAGGCGCCGCGCATGTTCGTGTCCGCCAAGGACATGCACTACACCACCAGCGACGGCCGCAAGGTGCTGGACGGCACCGCCGGCCTGTGGTGCGTCAACGCCGGCCACTGCCGCCCGAAGATCACCGAGGCGATCCAGCACCAGGCCGCCGAACTCGACTACGCCCCGGCCTTCCAGATGGGCCATCCGATCGTGTTCGAACTGGCGAACCGCCTGGTCGACATCGCGCCCAAGGGCATGGACCATGTGTTCTTCACCAATTCCGGTTCGGAATCGGTCGAGACGGCGTTGAAGATGGCGATCGCCTATCACCGCGTGAAGGGCGAGGGCTCGCGCACCCGGCTCATCGGCCGCGAGCGCGGCTATCACGGCGTCAATTTCGGCGGCATCTCGGTCGGCGGCATCGTCACCAACCGCAAGATGTTCGGCACGCTGCTGGGCGGCGTCGACCATATGCCGCACACCCACCTGCCGGAGAAGAACGCCTTCTCCAAAGGCGTGCCGGAGCATGGCGCGGAGCTCGCCAACGAGCTGGAGCGCATCGTCGCCCTGCATGACGCCTCGACCATTGCCGCCGTCATCGTCGAGCCGGTCGCCGGGTCAACGGGCGTCATCCTGCCGCCGAAGGGCTATCTCGAGAAGCTGCGCGAGATCTGCACCAAGCACGGCATCCTGTTGATCTTCGATGAGGTCATCACCGGTTTCGGCCGCCTCGGCGCGCCCTTCGCCGCCGATTATTTCGGCGTCACGCCCGACATCATGACCACCGCCAAGGGTGTCTCCAACGGCGTCATCCCGATGGGCGCGGTGTTCGTCAAGAAGGAAATCCACGACGCCTTCATGACCGGCCCCGAGCACATGATCGAGTTCTTCCACGGCTATACCTATTCGGGCAATCCGATCGCCTGCGCTGCCGCACTCGGCACGCTCGACACCTACAAGGAAGAAGGACTGCTCACCCGCGGCGAGGAACTGGCGCCCTATTGGGAAGATGCGCTGCATTCGCTGAAGGGCGAGCCGCATGTCATCGACATCAGGAACATCGGCCTGATCGGCGCGATCGAGCTGGCACCGATCGCCGGCAGTCCGACCAAGCGGGCCTTCTCGGCCTTCGTCAAGGCCTTCGAGCGCGGCGCGCTGATCCGCACCACCGGCGACATCATCGCACTGTCGCCGCCGCTGATTATCACCAAGGGCCAGATCAACGAACTGATCGACCATGTGCGTGAAGTTTTGAGGTCTATCGATTGAAGATCTGGGCGCGGATATCCCTCCCCCTCGAGGGGAGGGTGGCCGCGAAGCGGTCGGGTGGGGTCGGTGCGACTGGGCGCCGACCTGATCTTTTGCCGCGAGGTCGCTCCTGATGCCCCGGACTCGCGTGAGTTTCGAAATGCGCCAGAAGGCGCGCGCGCTTCGAGTTCACGCGACCAAGGGCGAATCCCTGCTCTGGTATGAACTGCGCGAGCTGAAATCGACCGGCATCAAATTGCGCCGCCAGTGCCCGATTGGACCGTACATCGTCGACTTCGCCTGTTTTGGTGTGAAACTGGTGGTCGAAGTGGATGGCGATCTGCACGAACACGAAAAGGGCAAACGGCACGACGCCGTTCGTGATGCTTATCTGCGTTCGCTCGGGTTCGATATCTTTCGCGTTGACGAGCCCGATGTCATAAACAGCGCCTGGCATGTCGCGCAGGCGGTCAAGGGGAAGGTCGAGCTTATGTCAGGCGACCCCACCCGACCGCTTCGCGGCCACCCTTCCCTCGAGGGGGAGGGGGACGCCGCGCAATTGGAGAGGTTTTGAATGGCCGCACCCGGCGAAAATCTGCGAATCAATTCAGACCGTTTGTGGGATTCGCTGATGGAGATGGCGAAGATCGGCCCCGGCATTGCCGGCGGCAACAATCGCCAGACCGTGACCGACGAGGACGGCGAGGGCCGGCATCTGTTCAAGCGCTGGTGCGATGCGGCCGGGCTCGAAATGGGCGTCGACGAAATGGGCACCATGTTTGCCCGTCGTGAAGGCACCGACCCCAGCCTGCCGCCGGTCTATGTCGGCAGCCATCTCGATACGCAGCCGACCGGCGGCAAATATGACGGCGTGCTCGGCGTTCTCGGCGGCCTGGAGATCGTGCGCTCGCTCAACGATCTCGGCATCAAGACGAAACATCCGATCGTCGTCACCAACTGGACCAACGAGGAAGGCGCGCGCTTCGCGCCGGCGATGATGGCCTCCGGTGTGTTCGCCGGCGTGCTCGACCAGGCCGACGTCTACGAGCACACGGACAAGAACGGCAAGAAATTCGGCGAGGAACTGGAGCGCATCGGCTGGAAGGGCACCGAAAAGGTCGGCGACCGCAAGATCCACGCCTTCTTCGAACTGCATATCGAACAGGGCCCGATCCTCGAGGACGAAGACATCGACATCGGCGTCGTCACCCACGGCCAAGGCCTGAAATGGCTGCAGGTGACGCTGACCGGCAAGGAGGCGCATACCGGCTCGACCCCGATGCCCAAGCGCCGCAATGCCGGGCTCGGCATGGCGCGCGTGATCGAGCTGGTGCACGAGATCGCCATGGACTACCAGCCCGACGCGGTCGGCGCGGTCGGGCACATGGAAGTCTATCCGAACTCGCGCAACATCATCGCCGGCCGTACCGTCTTCACCATCGACATCCGCTCGCCGGAAAAGGAAGTGCTCGATGCCATGGATGGCCGCATCCGCGAAGGCATCGACACGATCTGCGACGCGCTGGATATCAAATACGAGATCGAGCAGGTCGGCCATTTCGATCCGGTCACCTTCGACAAGGACTGCGTCAAGGCAATCCGCGATGCCGCCGATCGGCTCGGTTACACGCACCGCAACATCGTCTCAGGTGCCGGCCACGATGCGTGCTGGATCAACCGCGTGGCGCCGACCGCCATGGTGATGTGCCCTTGCGTCGACGGGTTGTCGCACAACGAGGCCGAGGAGATCACCAAGGAATGGGCATCGGCCGGCGCCGATGTGCTGTTCCACGCGGTGGTGGAGACGGCCGTCATCGTGGAGTGAACTAAGAGATCTACATTCGAAACGCCGCTCACCAAGAAGCGCGAAGAGAACAGGGAACAGATAAATGACCAAAGTCATCAAGAACGGTACTGTCGTCACCGCCGACCGCACGTGGAAGGCCGATGTGCTGTTCAGCCACGGCAAGATCGTCGCCATCGGCTCGGACCTGCACGGCGACCATGAGTACGACGCCACCGGCTGCTATGTGATGCCGGGCGGCATCGATCCGCACACCCATCTCGAAATGCCGTTCATGGGCACATATTCGGCCGATGATTTCGAATCCGGCACGCGCGCGGCGCTCGCTGGCGGCACCACGATGGTGGTCGATTTCTGCCTGCCGGCGCCGCAGCAATCGCTGCTCGAAGCCTTGCAGATGTGGGACAACAAGACCTCCAAGGCCGCCTGCGACTATTCCTTCCACATGGCAATCACCTGGTGGGGCAAGCAGGTGTTCGACGAAATGGCCACGGTGGTCGACAAGGGCATCACCTCGTTCAAGCACTTCATGGCCTACAAGGGCGCGCTGATGGTCGACGACGACGAAATGTACGCGTCGTTCCAGCGCTGCGCAGATCTTGGCGCGCTGCCGCTGGTGCATGCCGAAAATGGCGACGTGGTCGCGGCGCTGTCGCAGAAGCTGCTGGCGGCCGGCAACAATGGCCCCGAAGGGCATGCCTATTCGCGTCCACCGGAAGTGGAGGGCGAGGCGACCAACCGCGCCATCATGATCGCCGACATGGCCGGCGTGCCGCTCTATGTCGTGCATGTCTCCTGCGAGCAGAGCCATGAGGCGATCCGGCGGGCGCGCCAGAAAGGCATGCGGGTGTTCGGCGAGCCGCTGATCCAGCACCTGACCCTCGATGAGAGCGAGTATTTCGACAAGGACTGGGACCATGCGGCGCGCCGCGTGATGAGCCCGCCCTTCCGCAACAAACTGCACCAGGATTCGCTGTGGGCGGGCCTGCAGGCCGGATCGCTGCAGGTGGTGGCGACCGACCATTGCGCCTTCACCACGGACCAGAAGCGTTTCGGCCTCGGCAATTTCACCAAGATCCCCAACGGCACCGGTGGCCTCGAGGACCGGTTGCCGGTGCTGTGGACCAGAGGCGTCAACACCGGGCGGCTGACGATGAACGAGTTCGTCGCGGTGACCTCGACCAACATCGCCAAGATCCTCAACATGTATCCGAAGAAGGGCGCCATCGTCGAAGGCGCGGATGCCGACATCATCGTCTGGGATCCCCAGCGCAAGAAGACCATATCTTCGAAGAAGCAGCAGTCTGTCATCGATTACAATGTGTTCGAAGGCGTCGAGGTGACCGGCCTGCCGCGCTTCGTGTTCTCGCGCGGCGAACTGTCGATCGAGGAGGCAGAGGTCAAGGCGAAGCCCGGCCATGGCGAGTTCGTAGGGCGGGAGCCGAACGCCGCGGTCAACCGGGCGCTGTCGACGTGGAAAGAGATCACCGCGCCGCGCAAGGTCGAGCGGACGGGCATCCCGGCGACGGGGGTTTGACCATGCGCGCCATTCATCTTGCCATGGCCGCCGCGGCGCTGTTGTCAGCGGGCCATGCGTCGGCAGCCGGCATCGATCTCAGCAAGCCTTATGGCGACAAGTATGGCTGCATCAACAAGAACGGTCAGGAAGTCGCCGCCGATCAGATGCTGCTTCTGACCGACAAGGAACTGATCACGGCGGCCAGCGCCTGCACCTTCACCGAGACGAAGGCGCAGGCCGATGGCTCGTTGATGATCAAGGCCGAGTGCGAAGCCGAAGGTGAGGACGGCAAGTCGCCGGCCACCTTCACCATCAAGCGCAGCGCCAAGAATGCCAAGAAACTTTCTGTCGTCGACGAGGACGGCAATGTGATGGGTGAAGTCTCCCGGTGCAAATGATGGCGACAACCCTCGCGTCGGTGTCAGGCGACGAGCGCATCCAGTTCCGGCAGCAGAACGACGCTTTCCTGTTCGTTGGGATCGGTGCGGGCAATGACGGCCGAAGAGGGGGCGTTGCTGAGATTGGCCGGCAGATGCGGCACGCCAGCCGGGATGTAGAAGAGGTCGCCGGCCTTGACGACGATGTGATGTTCGAGCCGGTCGCCATACCAGGTATGGACTTCGCCGGAGAGCACGTAGATCGCCGTTTCGTGGTTCTCGTGCAGATGCGCCTTGGCGCGGGCGCCGGGCGGCATGGTCAGCACGTGCATGCAGATGCCGGATGAGCCGACAGTTTCGGTCGCGATGCCGGCCAGATAGGTCAACCCCTGCTTGCCTTCATAGGTGCTGTCAGGGCGAATAAGACGACAAGTGGGTTTGGGCGACATCGGGGAAACTCCGGGCGTCGATTGAGTGGAACAAGGTCGGTGGGCCAATGGGACAGGGCAAGTGGAAAACAACATCGCGATAAAAGCAACCGGATTTCAGCCGGCGCCCCGGTGCGGTGACAAGGCAGGCCGCAACCGATGACGGGATCTTCGCCAGCCGTCGTTTCGGCAAGCAAGCTTGGCCTCATCTTCCAGACCAATGACGGCCCGGTCCAGGCGCTGTCCAATGTCGACCTGACCATCGGCAAGGGTGAGTTCGTCTCCTTCATCGGGCCGTCCGGCTGCGGCAAGACCACGCTGCTGCGCGTCATCGCCGATCTGGAGAAGCCGACTTCGGGGATGATTTCGGTCAACGGCATGACGCCGGAACAGGCGCGCGAGAAACGCGCCTATGGCTATGTCTTCCAGGCAGCCGCCCTGTTTCCCTGGCGCACCATCGAGCGTAATGTGGCGCTGCCGCTGGAGATCATGGGCCTGTCCAAGACCGAGCAGGCGGAGCGGATCAAGCGCACGCTCGACCTCGTCAACCTCACCGGCTTCGAGAAGAAGTACCCCTGGCAGCTCTCCGGCGGCATGCAGCAGCGCGCCTCGATCGCCCGGGCTCTCGCCTTCGACGCCGACCTCCTGTTGATGGACGAGCCGTTCGGCGCGCTCGACGAGATCGTGCGCGACCACCTCAACGAGCAATTGCTGCAACTGTGGGGCCGGACCAACAAGACCATCTGCTTCGTCACCCACTCCATTCCGGAGGCCGTCTATCTGTCGACCCGCATCGTCGTCATGTCGCCGCGTCCGGGCCGGGTCAGCGACATCATCGAATCGACGCTGCCGAAGGAGCGGCCGCTCGACATCCGCGAGACACCCGAATTCCTGGCGATCGCCGCGCGGGTGCGCGACGGGTTGAGGGCGGGGCATAGTTATGATGATTGAGCGCCCCGGCAAGCGAGCGATCAACCTCGCCTTCGTCATCCTGGGGTGGAGCAGGCGCGCAGCGGCCTGCGTTATGGAAGCCGCCCGCCGCGATTTCGTCATCCTAGGGCGAGGCAAGGAACGAAGCGACGCGGCGCAGACCCTAGGATCCATGCCGTTACTTCTGAGCTCCGCAACGGTGCAAAACGATGCACCCTCCGCTGTGCCTTCGAAGGGGAATTTTCTCTACTGCTTACACTCCTTGATCGACGTCACGGAATGGATCCTAGGGTCTGCGCGACGCTTCGCGTCGCTCCGCCCTAGGATGACGAGCGCGAAGGTGGTCGACCTCCGCTTCGCTCCGGCCACCCTCTCCCCGATGGGGAGAGGAGGGCGCCTCGCTGGCGAGGCCTCCTGATGGACACCTTCCGCGACAAACTCGTCCCCGTGACATCGATCCTGGCCGGTGTCATCGTGCTCTGGTACGTTTTCGCCGTCATCCTCAACGCGCCGTTCCAGCGCGATCTCGACACCCGTGCCAACGAAACCCCCGGCGCCGTCGAGTTCATCGGCAAGACGCTGTCGCAGCCGAAGCCGACGCTGCCGGCTCCGCATCAAGTGGCGGTGAACTTCTTCGAGAACACCTTTCTGCGGCCCATCACTTCGAACCGCAGCCTCGTCTACAACGCCTGGGTCACGCTGTCCTCGACGCTGCTCGGCTTTGCCTTCGGCACCGCGCTCGGCATCGTCATTGCCGTCGGCATCGTGCATGTGGCGACGCTCGACCGCAGCCTGATGCCGTGGATCATCGCCTCGCAGACCATTCCGATCCTGGCGGTGGCGCCGATGATCATCGTCGTGCTGGCGGCGATCGGCATCACCGGGCTGATCCCGAAGGCGATGATCTCGACCTATCTGTCGTTCTTCCCGGTGACGGTCGGCATGGTGAAGGGCCTGCGCTCGCCCGAGATCATGCATCTCGACCTGATGCACACCTACAATGCCAGCCGCACGCAAACCTTCTGGAAATTGCGCGTGCCGGCCTCGGTGCCGTTCCTGTTCACCTCGATGAAGGTGGCGGTGGCGGCAAGCCTGGTCGGCGCCATCGTCGGCGAACTGCCGACAGGCGCGGTCGCCGGCATCGGCGCCAAGCTTCTGGCCGGCGCCTATTACAGCCAATCGATCGACATCTGGTCGGCGCTGGTCGCGGGCTCGATCGTGGCGGCACTTCTGGTCATGGTGGTCGGCATTGCCGGCCGCATCGTCGACCGCGCCATGGGCGGGAGGCCAGCATGAACTGGCTGAAACCTTCCTGGCAAGCGGTGCTGGCGATCGTTCTGTGCCTGATCGCGGTCGCGCTTGGCGCCATGTCGAGGCCGGAAGCGGCAGCGCTTGCGGACCCGACGGCGAGCATCAACTATCCCTATCTGGGAACGAAGGGCTTGATGCTCGGCCTTGCCGTGGTCGCGGCGCTGATCTCGATGGTCAGGATTCCATCCGTTGCAGAGGCCGTCGTGCTGTTCATCGGCGCGCATCTCGTCGCCTGGCTGCTGATATCGGGGATCGCAGGTTTCGAAGGCGCGGCACTGGCGCCGTATTTCCTGCTGCTGACGGCCGTCTGGCTGCTAGGCTGGCGTTGCGTCGCGGTGCTGTCGGGGCTCCGCCCGATAGCGGGTTGGGCGCGGACCGCTTTGCGTCTGATCATCCCCGCCATCTTCGGCGCCTGGATCCTGATCATCTGGGAGGCGGTGACGCGAGGCGCCGGCATTCCGTTCATCCTGCTGCCGCCGCCGAGCGCGATCGGCGCGCGCATCGCCGGTTCGCTGCCGATACTCGGCGCCGATGTCCGGCAGACCATCTTCAAGGCGGTGCTCTTCGGCTATGTCGTGGGCAGCGGCGCCGGCTTCATCACCGCCATCCTTGCCGACCGCGTGCCGTTCCTGCGGCGCGGGCTGTTGCCGATCGGCAACATGGTCTCGGCGCTGCCGATCATCGGCGTGGCGCCGATCATGGTGATGTGGTTCGGCTTCGACTGGCAGTCCAAGGCGGCCGTCGTCATCATCATGACCTTCTTCCCGATGCTGGTGAACACGGTCGCCGGGCTCGCCGCGTCCGGCCATATGGAGCGCGACCTGATGCGCACCTATGCGTCCGGTTATTGGCCGACGCTCATCAAGCTCCGGCTGCCGGCGGCAGCACCCTTCATCTTCAACGCGCTGAAGATCAACTCGACGCTGGCGCTGATCGGCGCCATCGTCGCCGAGTTCTTCGGCACGCCGGTTGTCGGCATGGGATTCCGCATTTCGACCGAGGTCGGGCGGATGAACATCGACATGGTCTGGGCCGAAATCGCAGTTGCAGCACTTGCGGGTTCGGTCTTTTATGGCGTGGTCGCCCTTGTCGAAAGGGCCGTCACGTTTTGGCATCCCTCTGTCCGTGGTGGATAGGGGCGGTGGGTTTAGGGCACTAACTTCAGAGGGTAAGAAAATGAAAAGACTTATTATTCCAGTTCTGGCCGGCGCGATGTCGCTGGCCGCGTTCCAGGCAATGGCCGCCGACAAGGTGACCTTGCAGCTGAAATGGGTCACGCAGGCGCAGTTTGCCGGCTACTATGTCGCCAAGGCCAAGGGCTTCTATGAGGCCGAAGGCCTCGATGTCGACATCAAGCCGGGCGGCCCCGACATCGCACCCGAGCAGGTGATCGCGGGCGGCGGCGCCGACGTCATCGTCGACTGGATGGGTGGCGCGCTCGCCGCGCGCGAAAAGGGCGTGCCGCTGGTCAACATCGCCCAGCCCTTCAAGAAGGCCGGCATGGAACTGGTCTGCCCGAAGGATGGGCCGATCAAGACCGAAGCCGACTTCAAGGGTCATACGCTGGGCGTCTGGTTCTTCGGCAATGAATATCCTTTCTACGCATGGATGAACAAGCTCGGGCTCAAGACCGAGGGCGGCCCGGACGGCGTCACCGTCTTGAAGCAGAGCTTCGACGTGCAGCCGCTGATCCAGAAGCAGGCCGACTGCATCTCGGTCATGACCTACAATGAGTACTGGCAGCTGATCGACGCCGGCTACAAGCCCGAACAGCTCACCGTGTTCAACTACTCGGCGATGGGCAACGACCTGCTCGAGGACGGGCTCTACGCCTCGGAAGACAAGCTCAAGGATCCGGCCTTCGAGGACAAGATGGTGCGCTTCGTGCGCGCCTCGATGAAGGGATGGAAATACGCCGTCGACAACAATGACGAAGCTGCCGGGATCGTCATGGACGGCGGTGGCCAGGACGAGAACCACCAGAAGCGCATGATGAGCGAAGTCGCCAAGCTGATCGACAATGCCGACGGCAAGCTCGACCCGGCGACCTATGAGCGCACCGCCAAGGCGCTGCTCGACCAGAAGATCATCACCAAGGAGCCGACCGGCGCCTACACCACGGCCATTACCGACAAGGCGGTCAAGTAAGCCGGACTGGCGTGATCAACAGCGCCTGCGACCGGTTTGACGGCTGATACCAAAAGGGGCGGGCGACCGCCCCTTTTCCATGCGCTCC
Source organism: Mesorhizobium sp. M8A.F.Ca.ET.207.01.1.1 (assembly GCF_004794715.1). Taxonomy (NCBI): domain Bacteria; kingdom Pseudomonadati; phylum Pseudomonadota; class Alphaproteobacteria; order Hyphomicrobiales; family Phyllobacteriaceae; genus Mesorhizobium; species Mesorhizobium sp. M8A.F.Ca.ET.207.01.1.1. The sequence continues at coordinate 15,479 of NZ_SRUS01000008.1, forward strand.
AATCACAAAACCGTGTGCAGGGATACATTGCGCCGCCCATCCGTTGCAATGAAGCATGCGCGCGTCGGGGGAACCGCGACGCATGCTTTATTCAATATCCAATCGGAGGTTCTTCATGCGCGCTCACTCCTTCCTTCCGGCGCTATCGGCGCTCGCTATTTCCACCGCTTTCCTGTTCGCATCACCGGCCATGGCCGAGATGGTGAAATACAAGGCGACCCTCGATGGCGGCCAGCAGAGCCCGGCCGTCACCACCAAAGGCAAGGGGACGGCCACTCTCACCTTCGACACGACCAAGAAGAAGCTCAGCTGGAACGTGAAGTATTCCGGCCTCAGTGGCCCGGCAGTGGCCGCGCATATCCACGGCCCGGCGGCAATGGGTGAAAACGCTGATCCCGTGATCCCGTTCAAAGGCAAGCTGAAGAGCCCGATCAAGGGGTCGGCCACGTTGACCGATGCGCAGGCCGCTGACCTGGAGGCCGGCAAGTATTACGTCAACGTGCACACGGCCGCCCACAAGGACGGCGAGATTCGTGGCCAAATCGAAAAGGCGATGTAGGGTCCGGAGCGCCGCTCGCGCTTGAAGGCCGGCGGGACAGCGCCCCCCTCTATCCTGCCGGACATCTCCCCCACCTGGGGGGAGATCGGCAGCTTGGAATGCAGCACCTTTTCTTTGGAGCCGATCGGTTCCTTCAGCTTTTGTCGCGAATCTGCGTCATCGTGCGGGTCGGCGTGATCGCCTCGGGATCGAGCCGGATTTCGACGATCGCCGGCTTGCCGCTGGCGCGGGCACGTTCGAAGGCAGGCGCAAAGTCTTCGGTCTTCTCGACAGTCTCGCCATGGCCGCCATAGGCGCGGGCAAGCGACGCGAAGTCGGGATTTTTCAGGTCGGTGCCGACCACACGGCCCGGATATTCGCGCTCCTGATGCATGCGGATGGTGCCGTAGATGCCGTTGTTGACGACGACGACGATGATAGGCAGGTCGTATTGCACGGCGGTGGCGAATTCCTGGCCGTTCATCAGGAAGCAGCCGTCGCCGGCGAAGGCGACCACGGTGCGCTCCGGATAAAGCGCCTTGGCGGCGACGGCCGCTGGCGTGCCGTAACCCATCGAGCCGGAGGTCGGTGCTCCTTGCGTGGCGAAGCGGCGGAAGCGATGGAAGCGATGCACCCAGGTGGCGTAATTGCCGGCGCCATTGGTGAGGATGGCGTCGTCGGGCAATACCTTTTCCAGGTAATTCATGATCGGCCCCATCTGCACCGGGCCGGGGCCGCTTTCCGGCGGCGTCGACCAGTCGAGATAGGCGGCGTGCAACTTTGGCGTTTCTTCCGCCCAGGCCGGCATTCCGGCCGGCTTGCGCTTGGCGAATGCCTCCACGAAAGCCGCGGGCGATGCATTGATCGCCAGCGTCGGGCGGTAGACCCGGCCGAGTTCGCCGGCATCGGCATGGACGTGCACCAGTGCCTGGTCGGGATAAGGGCTCTTCAGCAGCGTGTAGTCCGAAGATGGCATCTCGCCCATGCGGCCGCCGATCAAGAGAACGACGTCGGCCTGCTTGATCGCCGCCGCCAGCTTCGGATTGATGCCGATGCCGACATCACCGGCATAGTTCGGGTGCAGATGGTCGAACAGCATCTGGCGGCGGAAGGAACAGCCGACAGGAAGCGACCAGGTCTCGGCGATTTCGTGCATCCGCGCCACGGCGTCCGCGTTCCAGCGCGTGCCGCCGAGGATGACGAACGGTCGCTTGGCGCTGCCCAGCAGCATTTCCAGCGCGTCGAGCTCGGCCCCGCCTGGATAGGTCTCGACCGGCGTATGGGGAAGTGCTTGCGGCGCCTTGACCTCGCTGGTCAGCATGTCCTCCGGCAGCGAGATGACCACCGGGCCAGGCCGGCCCGACGTTGCCACGGCGAAGGCGCGGGTGACGAATTCGGGGATGCGCGAGGCGTCGTCGATCTCGACCACCCATTTGGCAATGTCGCCGAAAAACCTGACATAGTCCACCTCCTGGAACGCCTCGCGTTCCTTGGCGTGGCTGGCGACCTGGCCGATGAACAGGATGAGCGGAACCGAATCCTGCATGGCGATGTGGACGCCGGCCGAAGCGTTGGTGGCGCCGGGGCCGCGGGTGACGAAGCAGATGCCGGGCTTGCCGGTCAACCGGCCCTGGCAGTCGGCCATCATGGCGGCGCCGCCTTCCTGGCGGCAGACGATGGTGCGGATCGAAGAGTCATGCAGCGCATCGAGCACCGCAAGGTAGGATTCGCCCGGCACGCAAAAGATACGGTCGGTGCCGTTGGCTTCGAGGGCGTCGACGATCAGTTGTCCACCGGTCTTCATTTCCCAGACTTCTCCAGTTCGGCAAGGATTTCGTCAGTGTGCTCGCCGAGACGCGGCGAGGGGCGCTCATAGCTGAGCGGTGTGCCCGACATCACCATCGGGGCGCGCACCGACGGCAGGCGGTTGCCATGGCCGTCGTCAAGGTCGAGCCGCATGCCGCGGGCAATGGTCTGCGGATCGGCGAACATCTGGCCGATCGTGTTGATCGGGCTTGCCGGCACGCTGGCGGCTTCGAGCTGCGCCAGCAGCGGATCGCGATCCCAGGTCTTCAGCGCCTCGATGATGCGTGCGCGAAGGTCCACGCGGTTGGCGACGCGGGCGGGATTGGTGGCGAAATCGGGATTCGCCGGCAAATCGTCCAGCCCGACGGCGGCGCAGAATTTGCCGAACTGGCCGTCATTGCCGACGGCCAGGATGATGTGGCCGTCCCTGACCGGAAGCACTTCGTACGGGGCAATGTTCATATGCGCATTGCCCATCTGCACTGGCGACTTGCCCGAGACGAGATAGTTGAGGTTCTGGTTGCCGAGCGCCGAGATCTGGGTGTCGAACAGCGCCATGTCTATGTGCTGGCCCTCGCCGGTCTGTTCGGCATGGCGAAGTGCGGCCTGGATGGCGATCACCGAATAGAGACCGGTGAAGATGTCCGAGATGGCGACGCCTGCCTTTTGCGGCTCGCGGCCGGCCTCACCGGTGATCGACATCATGCCGGCCATGGCCTGGATGATGAAGTCGTAACCGGCGCGTGGCGCATAAGGCCCGTCCTGGCCGAAGCCGGTGATGGAGCAGTAGACCAGGCGAGGGTTGATTTTCTTCAGACTGCCGTAGTCGAGCCCGTATTTCTTCAGGCCGCCGAGCTTGAAGTTCTCGATCAGCACATCCGCCGTCGCGACCAGCCGGCGCACCGTCTCGGCGCCTTCCGGCGTCGAAAAGTCGATGGCGATGGAACGCTTGCCGCGATTGCAGGAATGGTAATAGGCGGCTGACAGGTTCTCGCCGTCATGGCTCATGACGAAGGGCGGACCCCATTTGCGGGTGTCGTCGCCGCCATCGGGGCTCTCGACCTTGATGACATCGGCGCCGAGATCGGCAAGCAACTGCCCGGCCCAGGGGCCGGCAAGAATGCGGGCGAGTTCGACGACGCGGACGCCTTTCAGCGGGGGTTCGGCCATAAATCACCGTGGTTGCCGCAATCACCGTGATTGCCGCGAAAGCAGTGCCTCTATCAAGCCCGGCAGCGGCTGTCACGGTCCTTGCAATGGGCCAACCCGTCACGCTTTCAAGACATTGTCCGCCCAGCTGGCGAAATCGTCCATGATGATGTCGCGGTTCACCTCGTTCAGGCTTTCATGGCGGGTGTCGGCGTAAACCTTTGAAACCAGATTCGAAAAGCCCATCTTGCGCATACGATCGGCGAGATGGGTGATCCCCTTGCCGTAGTCCGAGGCCGGGTCTTTTTCGCCGCCAACGATGGCGACGGGGATGTCGCGGCGAACGGCGGCAAAGCCTGCATCCTTGCCGCCGTTGAGCGCCATGGCGACCACATCGCGCCACATCGAGATGGAGGCATCCCAGCCGCAGAGCGGATCGGCGATGTATTTCGCCACCTCCGCCTCGTCGCGCGACAGCCAGTCGAACAGAGTGCGATGGTTGGGCACCGCCTTGCCCCAGGCCTGGAAGGTGAGTTTCGGCAGCAGGCGCGACGGGACATCGGAGCCGAGCCGCATCCGTTCCCAGGCGAGGATACCGAGCGCCACTTGGCCGAGCAGGCCCTGTGAGAAATTGCCGTTCCAGATCGCGGCGGCATGAATGCGCCTGGAATGGCGCAACAGGTAGTTCAGCGCCACGGACGCGCCCATCGAGTGGCCGAAAAGGATTACCGGCAGGTCAGGCTGCTCGCCGGCGATGAGATCGTGGATGGCGTCGACATCGGCGATCACCTTGGCCGGGCCGTCCGTGTCGGCGAATCTGCCGAGCGGCACGTCGGGCGCCTTGGTCGCGCCATGGCCACGGTGGTCATGAACGTAGACGTGGAAGCCCCGGGCAGCGAGGAAATCGGCGAAGCGGTCGTAGCGGGCGGCATGTTCGGCCAGGCCGTGATTGATCTGGACCACCGCACGCGCAGGGCTGTCGGCCCGCCGGACGAACAGATTGAGGTCTGCGCCGGTCGACGAGCGAACCACGCGCTGCTGGCTGAATGGCATGCCGGCCGGTCTCCCCCCTGGTTCCGCCTTTGTCATGTCCAAACGTGTGCGCCGGTGCCAGATTTGCGTCAATCTGGCCTGCCGGCTTTTCCGCGACGATCTTTCTTGCCACGGGCCTGCAAATTATCGCAATTCTGACATGGAGACAGCTTCAGTCTGTCGCCCACTTTCTTCCAGCCGGGGATTCTCCATGCGCATTGCTGTTATTTTCGGATTGGCCTTGTTGGCGGGCTCGCTGGCAGGCGCGGCGCATGCCGACGTCAAGATGAGCGGCACCTTCGTGGCCGACGCTGCGTGTCCGGCGACTCAGGCGATCAAGAACGGCAAGAACCCCGGCAATGTCTCGACCGATGCCGGACAGAGCTATCAGCTGCTTGCCGGCAACAAGGACACGCCGACCCACTACCTCATCCAGGTGCCGGGCGCCGATCCCGAGCGCCGTTGGGTGAAGGTGAGTTGCGGCCACCTTTCGGGCAGCAGCGCGGCGACGGTGCCGGCGGCACCGGGTGGGCAAGGCAAGCCCGCCGCCTCGGGAAAACCCGAATATGTCTTCGCCTTGAGCTGGCAGCCGGCCTTTTGCGAGACCAAGTCGAACAAGACCGAATGCAAGGCGCAAAATCCTGGCGAATTCGATGCCACCAATTTCACGCTGCACGGTCTGTGGCCTCAGCCGAACGGCAATTTCTATTGCCAGGCTTCGGCCAGCGACAAGGCCAATGACAATCCGGCCCACTGGCAGGACCTGCCGCCGGTCAACCTCGATGCCGACACCCGCGCGGAGCTCGACAAGGTGATGCCGGGCACCGCCTCGAAGCTGGAACGGCATGAATGGATCAAGCACGGCACCTGCTACGGCAAAAGCCAGCAGGAGTATTTTTCCGACGCCCTCCATTTGATGCGCGAGGTCAACAGCTCGCCCGTGCGCGACCTCTTCGCCAGGAATATCGGTGGCAAGCTGACGGCGGACCAGATTCGCGGTGCCTTCGACCAGGCCTTCGGCGCGGGAGCAGGCGACAGGGTGCGGGTGTCCTGCGTCATCGATCCGTCGAACGGCCGGCGGCTGATCGGCGAACTGACGCTCGGCCTTGCCGGCCCGATCGGCCCGAACAGCTCGCTCAAGGACCTGCTGCTGGCCTCGGTGCCGACCAACAAGGCCGGTTGCCCGACCGGCACGGTCGACGCGATCGGGTTCCAGTAAGTGCGGGATCGCCGTTTCCGGCAAGCCGGCGCGGCCGTCGCGGATAGGGCTAAACCTGGGCTGACCTGGTCCAGGCGATGGCGGCGTCGGCCTCATGCCCGCCGGGTTCACCGACGACTCGGTCGCGCCCGGTCGATTTTGCCTTGTAAAGGCGCTGGTCGGCGAGTGCGAACAGGTCGGCCAGGCACTGCGTCGTTTCGCTGACGCTGGAAACGCCCGCGCTGACGGTCAGTTCGAACCGGCTGGTGGCGGCCGATGCCTTGAGCGCGGTGCGGACGCTTTCGCCAAACAGCCTGGCGACGGAATGCGGACGCGAACTGAGGATGGCGAATTCCTCGCCGCCGATCCGGAACACCTGGTCCTCGGCGCCCGCCGCCTCGCAAAGTACGGTTGCGACCGCCTTCAGCGCCTTGTCGCCTTCGGCATGGCCGAAACGGTCGTTGATCGACTTGAAGTGGTCGACGTCGACGATGAGCAGGCTGAGTGGCCTCGCCGTGCGCAGGCTGGCCTGGACGGCGGCTTCACCGTCGGCGTCGAAGCGTCCGCGGTGCAACAGGCCGGTCAGGCCGTCGCGGCCGACATGCTCGACCAGCGCTTCGTAGCGTTCGCGATAGGTCAGCGTCTCGAAAATGTCGGTCAGCCCACGCGGCATCTGGACGTCCCGGACCTCGAACCATTTGAGGTAGGCAACCAGCATGGCGCTGAAAGTCAGTGCCGCCGCCATCTTGGCGAACCAGCCGCCGAAGAAGACCGCGATCGGCGCCCCGGCAACAAAATGCAGCGCGGTGAAGAAGCCGGCCTGGTCGAAGGTGAGCACGCAGGCGACCGAAATCAGGATGCGCGCGAACTGTGCCTTGCGCAGGGTGCGCCCAAGCTTCTCATAAAGCAGGATGATCAGGATGGCGTCGATGACGAGCAGCGTCGTGCCCCACACCATCAGCCAGCCCATCTCGTCGATGAAGCCGATGTCGGGGAGCCGGCCGTCCGGCAGCGGCGCGATGGCGTGCAGGCGAAGCAGCAGCACCAGCCCGATCATCAGCCCATTGCCGAGCAGCAGGCCGTAGATCGGCTGGCGCACGGTGGCGGCGTCTTCCTTCATGTAGAGCAGGAGGAGCACCACCAGCTTGCCGGAAAAGAGCACCGCCGAGCCTGGCGAGACCATGCCGAACGGCAGGGCGACGTAAAAGACGCTGGCGAGATAGGTCTCCAGGAAATGCATGACGCCGAGCGCGCAGACGAAGACGCCGAGGCCGATGCGCTTGCGGAAGCGGAAAAGCGTCACCATGACGCTGAAGTAGACGACCGCTTCGGCGAGGAGCAGGAAGCTGTTCAACACTACGTCGATCCGTTCTCTCTCGCGCCAGGAATCGGGGCAGGCCGGCGATTCCAACCCGATCCTGTTTTGACGCGGAAGGGTTAACCGGAGATTTCCGTGCGCCATCGACCGGTTGAAAACTTGGCTGCCGGTGCACACTTGTCCGTGTGGTTGCCTCGATGTGGCAAAAGCGATTGCCGTTCGCCGCCGCATCGCCTACATAGCGGCCAACCTCCATTCAATTCGGCAAATCCAGTCAGTTTTTCAGGGAAAGCGCGCGTGGCACGCCAGTTCATCTATCACATGTCCGGCCTGTCGAAGGCCTATGGCACCAAGAAGGTGCTCGATAACGTTCATCTGTCCTTCTATCCGGACGCCAAGATCGGCATCCTCGGCCCCAACGGTTCGGGTAAGTCGACGATCCTGCGCATCATGGCCGGGCTCGACAAGGAGTTTCAGGGCGAGGCCTGGCTGGCCGAGGGCGCGACCGTGGGCTACCTGGCGCAGGAGCCGCAGCTCGACAACAGCAAGACCGTGATGGAAAACGTCATGGACGGCGTTGCCAGGAAGACCGCCATCATCGAGCGCTACAACGAGCTGATGATGAACTATTCCGACGAGACGGCGGATGAGTCCGCCAAGCTCCAGGACGAGATGGACCGGCTCAACCTGTGGGATCTCGAGCAGCAGGTCGAGATGGCGATGGACGCGCTGCAGTGCCCGCCGGCCGATTCTGAAGTGACCAACCTGTCGGGCGGTGAGCGTCGCCGCGTCGCGCTGTGCCGGCTGCTGCTGCAACAGCCGGATCTGCTGTTGCTCGACGAACCGACCAACCATCTCGACGCGGAGACCACCGCCTGGCTGGAAAAGCACCTGCGCGACTATCCGGGCTCGGTGCTGATCATCACCCACGACCGCTACTTCCTCGACAATGTCACAGGCTGGATCCTCGAGCTCGACCGTGGCCGCGGCATTCCCTACGAGGGCAACTACACCAGATATCTCGACGCCAAGGCCAAGCGCCTGATCCAGGAAGGCCGCGAGGACGATGCCCGCCAGAAGTCGATCTGGCGCGAGCGCGAGTGGATCCAGTCGTCGCCCAAAGCACGCCAGACCAAGTCCAAGGCGCGCATCAAGGCCTATGAGGAACTGGTCGAGCAGTCGCAGAACCGCAAGCCGACCGACACGCAGATCGTCATCCCGTCGAGCGAGCGCCTCGGCAACGTCGTCATCGAGGTCGAAGGCCTCAACAAAGGCTTTGGCGACGAGCTCCTGATCGAGAACCTGTCGTTCAGGCTGCCACCGGGCGGCATCGTCGGCGTCATCGGCCCGAACGGCGCCGGCAAGACGACGCTGTTCAAGACCTTCACCGGCCAGGAGAAGCCGGACGCGGGCACAGTGCGCATCGGCGAGACGGTCAAGCTCGGTTATGTCGACCAGAGCCGCGACGCACTCGATGCGAACAAGACGGTGTGGGAAGAGATCTCAGGCGGCGCCGAGGTCATCAAGCTCGGCAAGCACGAAATCAACAGCCGCGCTTACTGCTCGTCCTTCAACTTCCGTGGCGGCGACCAACAGCAGAAGGTCGGCAATCTCTCGGGCGGTCAGCGCAACCGCGTGCACCTCGCCAAGATGCTGAAGGGCGGCGGCAATGTGCTGCTGCTCGACGAACCGACCAACGACCTCGACACCGAAACGCTGGGCGCGCTAGAAGACGCGCTGGAAGCCTATGCAGGCTGCGCGGTCATCATCAGCCACGATCGCATGTTCCTCGACCGCATGGCCACCCACATGCTCGCCTTCGAGGGCGACGCGCATGTCGAATGGTTCGAGGGCAATTTCGAGGAATACGAGAAGGACAAGCTGCGCCGCCTGGGCGCGGAAGCAGCGGCCCCGCACCGCATGACGCACAAGCGGCTGACGCGGTAAGGGGTTGATAGGCGGCGAATTTCTCTGGGATACGAGGAGAGCTCAAATGGCTGATTGGTCCGCCGCCCAATATCTGAAATTCGAGGACGAACGCACACGGCCGGCGCGTGACCTCGTAGCACAGGTGCCGGTCGACTTTCCGCGCCGGGTCGTCGACATCGGCTGCGGGCCGGGCAATTCGACCGAACTTCTGGTCGAGCGCTGGCCGGATGCGCAAGTGAGCGGCTTCGACACCTCGCCCGACATGATCGAAAAGGCGAGGGCGCGCCTGCCCAATGTCAGCTTCGACCTCGCCGATGCGGCGACATGGCAGCCGGCCGCGCCGGTCAACGTCATTTTCGCCAACGCCGTCTTCCAGTGGCTGCCGGAACATCCGGCGGTGTTCCAGCGCCTGATGGGTTTTCTGGCGCCCGGTGGCGCGCTGGCGATCCAGATGCCCGACAATATGGGCGAGGATTCGCACCGCCTGATGCGGGAAACCGCCGCGGAAGCGCCTTTCGCGGCAAGGATACAGGGAGCGGCGCGTGCGCCGCTGCCGCCGGTATCGTTCTACTATGACCTGTTGTCGCCGCTCTCCGCTCGGCTCGACATCTGGCACACCATCTACAACCATCCGCTGGCCGACGCCGAGGCGATCGTCGAGTGGGTCAAGGCCACCGGGCTGAAGCCGTTCCTCGATCCGCTGGAAGCGGACGAACGCAAGCTGTTCCTCGACAGCTACACGGCCAGGATCGCCAAGGCCTATCCGAAGACCGCCGATGGCAAGGTGCTGCTGCGGTTCCCCCGCATTTTCGTTGTCGCCAAACGGGCTGGATAGGCTCGCGTAAATCCTGGTTTAATCCGGCGTAAACCGGCCTGATGAGAAAAGTGTTGCGCCGAAGCGTTTCGGCGCCCACATGAAGCCGCATCGCCCGCGGATGGGACGGACTGAAACATGCATCGCGTCATCATCAGCGGCATCGGCGCCGAAATCCCCAAGCCTGTCATCACGAATGAGGAACTGGTCGCCAGTTTCAACGCCTGGATCGACACCGAGAACGCGCGGCGCCAGGCTGCCGGCGAGACGCTGCTGCAGAAATCGGATGCCGACTTCATCGTCCATGCCTCGGGCGTGCGCGCCCGCCACGTGATCGAACGGGAAGGCATTCTCGACCCGACCCGCATGGCGCCGCGCATTCCGGCGCGCCCGGACGACGCGCTCTCGCTGCAGGCGGAATTCGGCGTCGCTTCGGCGGGGAAGGCGATCGAGCACGCCGGCATCGAGGCGTCGGACATCGATCTGGTGATCTGCTCGTCCTCGCATCAGCAGAGGCCATATCCGGCGATCGCCATCGAAATGCAGGAGGCGCTGGGTACACGGGGTGCCGGGTTCGATATGGGGCTTGGCTGTTCGTCAGCGGCGGCGGCGCTGCACATGGCGGTCAATCTGGTCCGCTCGGGCGCCCACAAGCGCGTCCTGGTGACCACGCCCGAGATCATCACCGGCCATCTCAATTTCCGTGACCGGCAGACGCACTTCATCTTCGGGGACGCTTCGGTATCGATGGTGGTGGAGGGGCTCGCCCAGGGCGAGAGGCGGCCGGGCCGCTTCGAGGTGCTGGACACGCGCCTCTGGACGCAGATGTCGAACAACATCCGCACCAATCTCGGCTATCACACCCGCACTGCCCAGGATGATCCCTACAGGATCGACCTGGAGGGCAATCTCATCAAGCAGGTCGGCAACAAGGTGTTCAAGGAAGTCACCGTCGCCGGGCACAAATTCATCGTCGAATTCCTCGCCGAACACGGGCTGACGCCGGAGGCGATCAGGCGCTTCTGGCTGCACCAGGCCAATGCGCGCATGAATGCGATGATCCTGAAACTGGCATTCGGCCATGATGTCGGCCATGACCGCGCACCCATGGTGCTGGAGCGGCTCGGCAACACGGCGGGCGCCGGCGCCATCATCGCGCTGTCGGAGAACCATGCCGACATGAAACCAGGTGATTTCGGCCTGATCTGTGCCTTCGGCGCGGGATATTCGATCGGTGGCGCGCTTTTGCGCATGCTCTGAATGGAGGACGCCGCGCCGCGTCAGGCCGGCGTGAAGGGAACCAGCATCGGCACCCGCCTGGCGTAGTCGTCATAGGCTGGGCCGAGTTCGTCGCGCAGGAAATGCTCCTCCAGCCTGGCTTTCACGACGACGCCGATGATGAGCAGGGCCGCGCCCGCAATGCCCCAGATCGTGCCCTTCGCCACCATCGTGGCGAGCACTGCCAGCAGCAGCCCGGTATAGATCGGATGCCGGACCAGGCGATAGGGGCCCGTGTCGACCACGCGATGCTCCGCCTTGGCGGTGACCGTGGCGGACCACAACCGCCCGAGATGGATACGCGCCCACCAGGCGAAGCCGATGCCGACCGCGATCAGGGCAACGCAGGCCCAGGCTTCGGCAAGGGTCGGCGTCCACAATCTCAGCCGGCCTTCATAGCCATGCGCTGGAACGAACAGCAGGACGGTGCCGGCCAGCCAGAAGACGCGATAGCGAGCCTCCGCCCCGATGGTGATGCGCTTTTGGGCCGGATCGGCCCATAGGGCAGCCGCGAGCCATGTGACCACCCAGATCAACCAAAGCGCTGCGATCGCCGCTCCGGGACGCATGAGAACCTCCGTCGACGGTCCCGACTTCACCATGAAGCCGACGCAGCGCGGCGACAATGCTGCGCGGCGCCGTTCTTCGGTAAGAAGGTCGTGATCGAGGCGGTTGGCGACCGGCGTCTATTCATTGGAGCAGCTGAACATCCACTGCACGCCGAAGGCGTCGACCAGCATGCCGAAGCTGGTCCCCCAATATTGCCGGGCAAACGGCACGGTAGTCCGGCCGCCCTCGGCCATGCGGGCGAAAAGCTCCTGGCGGGCGAGAACCTCTGGCGCCGCGGCGGGCCCGTCGAATTCGAGCATCATGGCGGAGCCCTTCATCGGCTCCGCGTCGTCATTGTCCGACGCGTGGAACAGCACACCCGGACCTTCGAAGCGAGCATGCAGGACCTTTCCGCGCATGGCCTCGGTGCGCACCGGCATATTGTTGTCGCCCCAGCGCAGCAGGATCGTTCCCCGGCCAAGACCGCATTGTTCGTAGAAGGCCAGCGCGGGCTCGCAGTTGGTGGTGAAGAACAGCGAAGGGGAGAGCCGCATGTTCGTCAATGCGCGGCGGCAGCGGCCGCGATCAGCGCGTCGCCTGTATATTGCCGGTCACCGATGCCCCAGCCGCCGTCGGGCGCGTTGACGATGTTGATCCAGGTGTTTTCCGGCCTGTGCCCCGGTACGCAGAGTTCGGCGACAATTTGGGCGGCGGCAGTGATAAAGGTCTCGCGGGCTTCGACGGAGCCAAGGCCGATATTGGGCAATTTCAATTCGACCATGACGACTGGCCGGTTGGCACCGCCGGCATAAATGTTGCGCGCCGGCAGGACATGGACGGTGCCGCCGACGATCGCGGTGAAGAATGAATTGCCGGCGGCGCCGGAGGCTTCGATGAGGGCAGCGCTCAGGCGTGGCAGGATTTCGCGCTCTCCCGCCGGGGTCAGGACGCCTTCCGGCGCGGTCACTGTGATCGGCATTGCTGCTCTCCTTTTGGGTGTACGGCCTCACCGGGAGGCCATCTTCCGGTTTGCCTAGTTTCATATCAATCGATATGTTATGTGGGAGAGGCGAGTCAACAGGTTTCGTATCGATCACTATGGAAAATTCGGACAAGCAACGCGGCGGCCGGCCGCGCGCATTCGACCCCGACCGGGCGCTCGATGCCGCGATGCATCTTTTCTGGGAGCATGGCTATGAGGCGACGTCGCTGGCCATGCTGCGCGAAGCGATGGGGCTGACGCCGCCACAGATCTACAACGCCTTCACCGACAAGGAGACTTTGTTTCGCAAGGCGTTGATGCGCTACCACGAGACCGAGATAGGCTTCGCCCTGGAAGCGCTGAGCGCGCCGGTGTCGACGGGGGAGGCGATGCGGCGCTTGTTGCTGGGCGCCGCGGAGGCCTATTCCAGGCCCGGCAAGCCGGGAGGGTGTCTTTTCGTCAGTGGCGCGCTGGCGGCTTCACCGCAGGCACAAGCCATTGCGGATGAACTCAGGTCCTACCGCAAGGCAAGCGAAGCGGCGATCGCGGCGCGGCTGGCCAAAGGCAAGGCAGAAGGCGACTTGCCTCAAAACCTCTCCGTCGAAGACTTCGCCAGATATATTGCAGGCGTCATGAACGGCATGTCGATCCAGGCGCGGGACGGTGCGTCGGCCGAAGAGTTGCGCGTTTTGGCCCAAACCGCTCTTGCGGCCTTGCCGGCCGAAGGGCAAAACCAAGGCGCGTCATCCAAGGATTGAAGCCCATGCTGGATCTCTTTCCCGAAGCCGAGAAGCCGGTCGAAATCATCCCGGCGAAGAAGCTTTCAGCCCGCGCGGCCGCGCTCTATGTCGCGCCGGCGGATCATTTCCAGACGCGTTCGGTGGACGAATTGCGGCTGGGTTTCGACGGCATATCGGGCGATTTCCATGCCGGGCCGACGCGGCGCTCGGGCGGACGCGAGCCGTGGTACCGACGCGGCACCGAGATGCGCAATGAAAGGCAATTGTCCATCGTGGCGGCGGACGAATTGGCCATTGTCGCCGAACGGATGGGGCTCGCCGAAATCAAGCCCGAGTGGATCGGTGCCAATCTGGTGATCGAAGACGTGCCGCATCTGTCGATGCTGCCGGCCGGCACGCTGTTGTTCTTCAAGGGCGGCGTGACCCTCAAGGTGGACGCCCAGAACGGACCATGCCGTATCGCCGGACGATCGATCGCCGAGAACGTCGGAATGGCCGATGTCGAAGCCGGTGCGCTATTGTTTCCCAAGGCGGCGAAGCGGTTGCGCGGCGTGGTCGCCTGGGTTGAAAAGCCCGGCATCGTCAGGGCCGGCGAAGAGATTTCGGTGCGCGTGCCGGAGCAGTGGATCTACCAGGCATAGCTACGCCGCCCGGGAGGCGGCGCAGCAAATACCAGATGTCAGCCCTTGCGGTTCTTGTTGGCGCCTTGCGCCATGACGGAGACGTGGTCCCACTTGTCCCAGGTGGCGAGGCGGTTGGCGTATTCCTGGCGGATCATCGGCAGGCCGCCATCGCCGAAGAATATCCGCAGCGGCGGCTCGGCCGCATCGACGATGGCCAGCATCGCCGGCCCTGTCGCCTCGGGGTCGCCGGCGACCGAGTTGGCGCGGCGTTCGGCCATCTTGGCGCGGGCAGGCGCATAGGCCTCGATCGGCTTGGAGACCTTGGCAGATGCTCCCGACCAGTCGGTGGAGAAACCGCCCGGCTCGACCAGCGTGACATGAATGCCGAATTCCGCGACCTCGATGGCGAGCGACTGGCTGAAGGCTTCCAGCGCCCATTTCGAGGCATGGTAGAGGCCGAGCGAGGCAAAGGCATTGACGCCGCCGATCGACGAGATCTGGATGATGTGGCCGGACCGCTGCGCCCGCATGATCGGCAGGGCTGCCTGGGTGACCCACAGCGCGCCGAACACATTGGTCTCGATCTGGTCGCGGGCTTCCTGCTCGCTGACTTCCTCGATGGCGCCGAAATGGCCGTAACCGGCATTGTTGATGACGACGTCGAGCCGGCCAAAGCGCTTGTGTGCCTCGGCGACAGCGGCATCGACGGCTTTCTTGTCGGTGACGTCGAGCTTTAGCGCGGCGATGTTGTCGCCGTATTTTTCGACGAGATCGGCGAGCGTGCCTGGGTGACGGGCGGTCGCGGCAACGCGATCGCCACGCGCCAATGCGGCCTCGGCCCAGACGCGGCCAAAGCCCTTCGACGAACCGGTGATGAACCAAACCTTTGATGTCATGATGTGGGATCCCTTGCCCCTGCGGGCGCAATTTCTGGATGGAAGCGGAGGCTTCTCCGCTTCCGGGCATATACGGCCTGTCCGGTGATTTTCCAGAGGCGAGGGGAACCTTTTTGAATTCGGGGCTTCCCCGTAGAACAAGAAATCGTGTGAATCAGGGGTAGTTCACCGGGGTCGACCAGGCAGGGTCGTCGTGCTTTTGCCAGTAGAGCGCCATCAGTCGGCTGGTGATCGGCCCGACCTTGCCGTCCGCGATCTCAGCACCGTCGATCTCCGTCACCGGCATGATGCCGCCGGCGGTCGAGGTGATGAAGACTTCCTCGGCGCCGCGCAACATGGCCACGCTGACATCCTTGGCCGTTGCCGAGAGGCCGGCCTCCGCGCAGAGATCGAAGACAGTGCGGCGGGTGATGCCCGGCAGCACGCCGATGGCCGGCGTCGACAGTCTGCCGTCCTTGACGCGGAAGACGTTGAAGCCCGGACCTTCGGCGACATTGCCGTTGAAGTCGAGAATGAGGGCCGTCTCGGCGCCGCGATCATAGGCATCGTAGAGGCCGCGCACGAGGTCGAGCCAGTGGTAGTTCTTGATCGCCGGATCGATCGAGGCCGGCGGAATGCGCACCTTGTCGCTGATGGAGACACGCAGGCCGCGCTGCAACTGCTCGGCATTGGCGACCGAGCCGAACGGCACGGCGAACGCCATGAAGCGGTTGATCGCCTGGCGCGGGTCGCGGCTGAAGGTCGGCGAAGCGCCGCGCGTGCACAGCATCTCGACATAGGCGGCGCGATGACCCGAAAGTGCTGTGCAATTGTGCAGGATCCCGGCGACGCCATCGCGATCGAACGGGATCGTCATGCGCAGCTTGTCGAGCCCGCCGAAGAAACGGTCGAGATGCAGATCGAGGCGAAAGAAGCGGCCGTTCCAGACATGCACCGTATCGTAAGTGGCGTCCGAGTGCAGAAAGCCCCAATCCAGCACCGACACCTTGGCTTGCGACATCGGCAGGTACTGGCCGTCGAGGAAAGCGATGCCGTCGGGATAGGAATGCGGGTCGACATGGCGATCGCCGACCTGGGGCAGGGACGGTATATCTTGTGCGATTCGGCTCATCGGCAGCTCCTAGCCATGGCGTCACAAGCTATTGCCGGCAGCCCGAGCGCATAGAGCCAGTGGTCCGACTTCAGTCATCCTCGAGATGAAGACCCGGCCAGCATGACGCGGTGAGCGCCATGCGGCCCGGCACAGCCTTATTCCTCCTCGTCATCGGCGTCGAGCAGGCGGGTGGCGCGCCAGCGCGTGAGCACGATGTTGGTCTGCTCGATGACGAAGAAACGCGCCGAGTCGCGATCATAGCCCTCGGCCAGCAGCTTCTCGTAGTCGGTGTGCATGTGACGGATATGGGCAATCGTCGCCAGCCAGACCGCGATCGTGGGCGGCAAGGTCTTCATATACACAGAGCCGGCGTCGGTGCGAATCTTCTCCATGTCGGCATAGGGGGCCAGCGGCAGAAGGGCTGTCAGCGCCTTGGCGATGGCGCGGCGGCGGCCGGTCGGAGCGGTCATCGCTCCTCGCGCCCCCCAACGGTCGCCTCGGCAATGGCATCGGTCGAGGCGAAATAGGGCTTGATGTCGATGACCGGCGTGCCGTCGAGCACGTCGATGGCGTCGAGGTCGATGCGCCCAGTGGAAACGTCGAGCGCGACGAGCTTGGCCACGTGCAGGCCGTCCGGGTTCGGCCGGGCAGGGGAGCGCAACCCGAATACGCCTTTGGCATCAGCCGCATGGCGGGGCTTTTGCACGATCAGATTCCGCGGTGCGTGGTGCAGCCAGGACAGGATGACGACGTGGCTGGCGCGCTCCAGGCCTTGCAGGCCGCTGCGGTAGGGCGCGTCGATGGTCAGCACCGCCGGCTGTCCCGTTTCGCGTGCGGCGCGCATGTTCTTCGGGCAGCTTTCCCGGGTGGTCCAAGGCGAGGCGATACGGCCGATGAAGACGATGCCGCCATCCGGCGGCATCGTCGCCGGATCCTGGTCCAGTCTCCGCTCGCCTTCGCGTGCCTCGAACATCTCACGCGGTTCGCTCATCGGCCGATCTTCCTGCTGATGCATGTCATTGTTCCAAAACCGCTACACGTTTTTGGACGCCATGCACCGAAAAATCACGCATGCGGCATTTTCTTGTCCGGAAGCGACATAGCGCTTGCGTGGTTTCGAAAATCGACATAAACATATGTTTATATCTTTTTCAAAGAGAATACGCTGATGCATGTCTCGCTCGACACCATGGTGGATACGCTGAAGGCAGCGGCCGAATCCAGCCGCCTGCGCATATTGGCACTGTTGTCGCGCGGCGACCTCACCGTTTCCGACCTTACCGAAATTCTCGGCCAGTCGCAGCCGCGTGTCTCGCGGCACCTTAAACTGCTGCTCGAGGCCGGGCTGATCGACCGCTACCAGGAAGGGTCGTGGGCCTTCTTCCGCCTGTCGGACGCTGATTCCGCGCGGGACTTCGTTATGGGGCTGGTCTCCGGCATTCGGGGCGCCGACCCGCAGGTCGAGCGTGACCTGGAGCGGCTGACCTCGGTCAAGCGCAAGCGCCAGGACCGCGCCACCGAGTATTTTTCGCAGAACGCCGCAAGCTGGGACCATATCCGCTCGCTGCATGTGCCCGACCGCGCCGTGGAGGCCGCGATGCTGAAGCTGGTCGGCAAGCGGCCGTTCCAGTCGATGCTCGACCTTGGCACCGGCACCGGGCGGCTGCTCGAAATCTTCTCGCCGCTCTACCGGCGCGGCATCGGCATCGACATGTCCCGCGAGATGCTGACCGTGGCGCGCGCCAATCTCGACAAGGCCGGCGTTTCGAATGCGCAGGTGCGGCAGGGCGATATCTTCTCGCCGCCGGTCGAGCGCGATGCCTTCGATCTCGTCACCATCCACCAGGTGTTGCACTATCTCGACGATCCGGCCCGCGCCATCCACGAGGCAGCGCGGCTGCTGCGCCCGGCGGGCCGTCTGGTCATCGTCGATTTCGCGCCGCACGCGCTTGAGTTCCTGCGCGACGAGCATGCGCATATGCGGCTGGGCTTTTCCGACCGGCAGATCGGGGAGTGGTTCTCGGAAGCCGGCCTCGATCTCGAGGATGCCCAGGAATTCGAACCGCGCGGCGGCAACGAGGCCAGGCTCACCGTCAAGCTTTGGCTTGGCCGCGACCGGCGCCTGCTGATCGCCGATCCTGCCAACGCCAGCCAGCAGACCAGAGTGAGCTCGATAGGGGAAATCGCCTGATGAACCAGTTTCGTTTTTCCCGCCGTCCCGATATCGGCGACAAGGTCAGGGTTTCGTTCGAGTTCTTCCCGCCGAAGAACGACGAGATGGAGGCAAGGCTGTGGGATACGGTCACAAGGCTGGAGCCGCTGCAGCCGAAATTCGTCTCGGTGACCTATGGCGCCGGCGGCTCGACACGTGAGCGCACGGCGCGCACCATCGGCCGCATCCTGAAGGAGACCAGCCTGACGCCGGCGGCGCACATGACCTGCGTCGATGCCGCCCGCCACGAAGTCGACGCCGTGATCCAGGAATTCACCGACATGGGCGTGAAGCGCTTCGTCGCCTTGCGCGGCGATCCGGCGGAAGGCGTCGGCGCTGCCTACCGGCCGCATCCGGACGGCTACGCCAATGGCGCCGAGCTGGTCGGGGCGCTGAAGGGCGCCGGCGATTTCGACATCTCGGTTTCGGCCTATCCGGAAAAGCATCCGGAAAGCCCTGATTTCGCCACCGACATCGACATGCTGAAGCGCAAGGTCGACAATGGCGCGACGCGGGCCATCACCCAGTTCTTCTTCGACAACGATCTCTACGAGCGTTACGTCGAGCGCGCGCGCCGCGCCGGCATCTACATCCCGATCGTGCCCGGCATCCTGCCGGTGCACAATTTCACCCAGGTCGCCAATTTCTCGGCGCGCTGCGGCGCGCTGGTGCCGGCTTGGCTGGCTGAGCGCTTCGACGGCCTGCAGAACGACCCACAGACGCATGCGCTCGTGGCATCCGCGGTGGCCGCCGAGCAGGTGTTGGACCTGGTCGAGCGCGGCGTTGGCGATTTTCACTTCTACACGATGAACCGGGCCGATCTGGTGTTCGCCGTTTGCCACATGATCGGCATCCGCTCGCACGAGGCGGAGGTCGCGGGTTCCGCTGCTGCGTAACGGTCGGCTGGAAAAGCAAAAGGCCGGGTAAAAACCCGGCCTTTCGAATTGGTTGGACTATTAGGTGCTGGTCTTCCCCGTCTTGGCGGGTTCAGGGAAGGACGCCCATAATGAGGGCGCCGATGAAAGCAAACGCAGCACAAATCATCAATGCGTTGATTGGCCTCGTAAGTCCCATGACATAGCCTCCTCTTAAAGAGCTATGCCCCGGAGTCTAGGTTCATTTGTGCCACAGGCAAGCGGAAAATGTGCTGCATTGCGACGTAAATGTGGAATTCGCGACCTCGGTTTTGCCGTTAGCCGTTGAAACTCTTCGGCAAAAGCCGGCTTCATGCCTGTGAATAAATTATGGCCGGATGGTGTCGTTGGCGTGTCATGACAGCGCTACCGCGATGCGGGCATGCCGCGCACTAACGTCTTCCGAACAGGCGCCCGTCGATGGTGACAAGGCCGAGACCGATCAGCACCACGCCGCCGATCTCGAACAGTTCGAGCCGTTCGCCGAGGAACAGGAAGCCGAGCAGCATGGCGCTGGCCGGCACGATCAGCGTGACCAGCGAGGCGTTGGTGGCCCCAGCCGAGGCGACGAGGTTGAAGTAGAGGATATAGGCGAAGGCCGTCGATAGAAGCGCCAGCGCCAGCACCGCCGCCCACACCGGCGGCGAGGCGGAGAACAGGCCGGCGGGGCCATGGGCGAAGAGCACGATCGGGATCATGATGATGGTCGAGGCCGTCAATTGTCCGGTGGCGACGACCGGCGAGGGCACGCCCTTGAAGCGGCGGGCGACCATCAGCGCAACGCCATAGGAGAGCGATGCGCCGATCAGCGCGAATTTGGCCCAGACCGGGCCGCCGAGCCCGGCGAGCAGGCCGGGACCGATCATCACGGCGGTGCCGGCGACACCGAGCACGATGCCGGCGAGCTTGTTCCAGGACAGCTTTTCGTCCGAGGTCAGGGCATTGGCGAGGATCAGCGTCCAGAACGGTGTCGTCGCGTTGAGGACGGAGGCGACGCCGGCACCGAGCTGGGTCTGGCCGGCGAAGATCAGCGAGAAGGGGACGACGTTGTTGGTGAAGGCCAGCAGGAAGAACAGGCCGGCATGCGGCAGAGCAAGGCGGAAAGACGGGCCGCGCAAGCCGAGATAGAGCTGCAGCGCGATCGCGGCGATGGCGACGCGAAACAGCACCAGCACCAGCGGGTGAAGTTCCGCCACCGCGATGCGGGCGAAGAAGAACGAGCCGCCCCAGATCGCGCCGAGCAGCAGCAACTGGCCCCAGTCCTTGAGCGCCATCGGTCCACGTGACGCAGATGTAGCGGTCACTGCCATATGAATCCTCCCCCAGATGGCCGGAATGCCAACCACAAGGCAGAAGCCATATCCGGTTCGCCGACAAGGGCCACCCGAAACTGGACCGATGGCCTTCTGACAAGCCAATGCGGCACCGTCAGGGGGCGCGAGACAGAGAATTGTATTCATTGCAGCGCCGCGCGTCTCCAGAGACGCGCAAAGGACGCTGCAAGATGAAAGTCGAAATTGACTTTCGGGGTCATGCGCTAGCCGCTAGCTTGGATTAATTGTGCGCAGCCGAAGTCGAGGATTCGTCCATGCAGCGATTCGAGAATGCCAGCGAGGCGGCACTGGCGCTTCGCCCGGACGATCCGGTCTATTGCTTCCGCCCGCAGGTGCTGAAGGCCGATGCCAGGCAGTTCATGGGCATGTTCCCCGGCAAGACCGCCTATGCGGTCAAGACCAATGGCGAGCAGATCGTGCTGAAGACGCTGGTCGAGGCCGGCGTCACTGCCTTCGACGTCGCTTCCCCAGGCGAGTTCGCCGCCGTGCGCGCCGTCTCGCCCGATGCCGAGATGCTCTACATGCACCCGGTCAAGGCGCAGTCGGACATCAAGCTGGCGCTGGAAAAATACGGCATCCGCGTCATTTCGCTCGACCATGAGGACGAGATCACCAAGCTGACGCGGGTGGTACGGGCACTCGACATCGACCCGGGCTCGATCAGCGTGTTCGTGCGAATCCAGACGAAAGGGTCGGCGGCCTACGAGCTGTCGAAGAAATTCGGCGCCGGGCCGGCCTATGCGGTCGAACTCGCCGAGCGGCTGAACCGCACCGGCTACAAGGTCGGCCTGTGCTTCCACGTCGGCAGCCAGATCGAGGACCCCGACACCTATGAGCGGGCATTGGCCTCGGCCGACTGGGTGCGCAACCGGCTGACCTTCGACATTGCCGGGCTCGATGTCGGCGGCGGTTTTCCGGCCGAATACGGACATGATCCCAACCGCAAGCAGATCGAGATGCCGTCGCTCGGCCAGATCATGTCGCGGCTCTCCGGCGACCTGAAGGAATATCAATTCGACCAGATACCGCTCGTGGCGGAGCCGGGCCGGGTGATCGTGGCGCGCTGCCTGTCGCTGATCGTGCGCGTGCTCCTGCGCAAGGGCAAGCGGCTCTACATCAATGACGGCATCTGGGCGTCGCTGTCGGATTCATGGACCGGCAAGATCACGCTGCCGGCGCGCTTCATTCCCGATCCGGCGATCAGGGCCCGCAATGGCGACGAGAAGAACATCGTGCCGTTCAAAGTGTGCGGCGCGACCTGCGATTCCGTCGATATCCTGTCGCGGCCATTCTGGCTGCCGGAAACCGTCGATACCGGCGACTGGATCGAGATCGGCCATATCGGCGCTTACTCGCTGTCGCTCAGGACCCGCTTCAACGGCTTTTATCCCGACACTTTCGTCGAGGTGACGACGCCCTTCGACGAGGGCGACGCGCCGCAGGGGTTTGCAAGCCTGGAGACGATGGCGGATTAAGCTTTCTTCCTCCTCCCAAGGGAGAAGGAAGAGGGAGCTACAGCTTTCCCAGCAGCTCCGGCGTCGGCCAGCCATCAACCGGCAGGCCTAGCCGCATCTGCTCCTTGCGGATGGCTTCGCGGGTCTTGGTGCCCAGAATGCCGTCGACCGTGCCGACATCGTAACCGCTGGCCTCGAGCTTGGTCTGCAGCGCCTTCATCTGGTCGTTGTTGAGACCCGGCTCGGGATTGCGCGGATCGAGGGGCGGTGCGCCCGCCAGCCGCGCGGCAAGATTGGCCGCGGTCAGCGCGTAGGTGAAGGACTGGTTCCATTCGAGATAGACGTCGAAATTCTCATAGGTAAGGAAGGCCGGACCCTTGCGGCCCATGGGCAGCGCCAGGCCGGCGTTCAGGCCCTTGTCGACCAGCGGCGAGCCGTCGGGGTTGGTAACACCCCACTGCGCCCACTGTGTCAGCGGCAATTTGTTGGTGCGGCCGGTCTGGTCCCATGGCATCTCGTCGGGCACGCGCACTTCCTGGATCCAGGGCTCGTCGCGCTTCCAGCCGCGCGACAGCACCTTGTTGCCGGTGGTCATGATCACGTCCGGCACGCTGTTTCGCAGGTCGATCTTGCCGTCGCCATCGCCGTCGACGCCGCGCGCAAGATAGTCAGACGGCAGGATCTGCGTCTGGCCGATCTCGCCGGCCCAGGCGCCCGTGACATCGGCTGGCAGCACGCCGCGATCGATCAGTTCCAAGAGCGGCACCAGTTGCTGCCGGAACAATTGCGGGCGGCGGCAGTCATGCGACAGCGTCACCAGTGCGCTCAGCGTGTGGAAATCACCCTGGACGGCGCCGAAATCCGTTTCAAGCGCCCAGAAGGCGGTGATGACAGGCGCCTGGACGCCGAACTGCTGGTCGGCGCGGGCGAAGATATCGGCGTATTTCTTCATGTTCGCCGCACCTTGCTTCAGCCGGTAGGCCGAGATCATGCGGTTGGAAAACTGGACGAAGGTTTGCGTGAAGACTCCCTGGGCGCGGTCGCGAGCCAGAGCCTTCTCGTCGATCCTGGCATCCTCCAGCGCATCGAGACCGACGGCGCCGACACCGGCAGCCTTGGCTTCCGCCGCCACACCCTGTTTCCAGGTTTCGAAATCGCCGCCGCATTCCTGCGCCATCGCCGGCAAGGCCGTGGCGCACAAGAACAGCGCCGCGAGGGCTTGAGAACGCAGTCGCATCAGCTTCCTTTCGAAACGAAGAGGGCTTTGTCGTGCCTGGAGGCCAACGCCCTGAATTACCAGCGGTTGCACTCTTTACCGCTGGTAGTGTCGAAAAGCAGGCGGCAGGCCCGGTGTCAACGGGTCTTCTGCCGCAGCCACCAATCCAGCCGGCCTCGCTACCGTTGCCACGGTGTCAACGGGTCTTCTGCGGCGGCCCTTCTTCCAGACGGCTTCGCTGCCGTTGCCACGGTGTCAACGGGTCTTCTGCCGCAGTCCCTTATTCCCTGCGGCTTCGCGACCGTTAGCCGGAGTCAACGTGTGTTCTGCCGCAGCCATTTGTTCCAGGCGGCTTCCGAGCCGTTGAAGACGTTGATGTCGGACTTGCCGGTCATGCCGGGAACGATGCCGGTTCCGGTGTATTGCCAGAAGGTGAAGGGGTGGCTGCCATATTTCTCGCGCGGGTGGCCGGCGACGGAACGCAGCCAGTAGGGATAGCCACGGAAGGTCGACAGTTCGTTGTCATCAAAGAAATCGACCGAGGTGTAGATGATCGGCTTCTTGCCGTAATGCCGCTCGACGATTTCGAGGAAGGTGGTCATCTCAGCGCGCACCGTGGCCGGGTCGGGGCGCAGGCGGCAGGTCGGCGATTTCGGGTTCCATTCCATGTCGAGAACCGGCGGCATGGCGGAGCGGTCGACAGGCACGTTCTGGATGAACCAGCGCGCCTGCTGGGCCGCCGGAGTGCAGAAATAGAAGAAATGATAGGCAGCGCGCGGAACGCCGGCGGCTCTGGTGCGCGCCCAGTGCTCGCTGAAATATTCATCGAAGCGGTCGCCGCCCTCGGTTGCCTTGATGAAGGCGAAGGAGATGCCGCTGGCCTTGGCCGTCGGCCAGTCGACCGAGGTCTGGTATTTGGAGACGTCGGTGCCGTGGACGGCATAGTTCCACGGCGCGCCGCTGTCCCACTCATGCGGCTTGGAATCGGCAAAGCGCGGCGCGCGCACGGCCACCGTCGGACTGCTCGATGCGGACGGCGACAGCGGCGAGAGATCGTCCACGGTCGAGCAGGCGCCGAGCAGCGTCAGCATGAAAAGGACCGCAAGACGGCGCATCGCAACTTCCAAGCCGGAATCAGCCGGTCGCTGATGGGTCTGTGCACCGATGGCCGAAGTTGGTCTGGCCCCCTCCAGGCGATCGCCCCACGCATCGCCCAGCATAGTCGTTTTTCGTGCATGTCGTCGTCCCAAAACCGCTGCGCACTTCTGGGCGACATGCATCCCTGTGATCGCCGATCATGGTTGATAATCCGTTGATGGCGCTCGACAAGAGCACCGATTTTGCGGAAGCAATGGCGGCAAATCGATGACATAAGGTCAGGCGCGTGCCTGGGAGAAGCAGATGCGGTTCGTCGTCAAGATCGTCAAATGGCTGCTTGGCCTGATCGTGCTGGCGGTCGCCGCGCTGTTTGCCTGGCTCTATATCGCGCCGCCGGAGCTCATCCGCGTCGGCTCGGGCTATTCGGCCAAGATCGTCTGCTCCAACGTCTTCATCGCCGGGCGCGACGCCAATGAGGTGCTGGCCGTCGATGTGCAGGCGCCCGGCCATCCGCTGCTGCGGCTGATGAGGGTCTCCGTCGACAAGAACCGGGGAACGGTTTCGGCCGGCCTGCTCGGCTTCCTCGGCAAGAGCGAGGCGGTCGCCCGCGATGGGCTGGGCTGCGCCTCGGTTCCGGACGGCGATGTCGGCAAGGCGCGGCGCACGACGGTCCATGCCGAACCCGCGGCGACAAACCAGGATACGCCGTGGCCGGAGGGCGAACGGGTCGATGCATCGCAGAATCCAGAGGTCTCGAAGGTCGTTGGCGACGACGCCATGGCCGGCGCCGGCATGCGCGCGATCGTCGTGGTCAAGAACGGGCGGGTCGTCGCGGAGCGCTATGGCGACGGCTTTTCGGCCAAGACGCCGCTGCTCGGCTGGTCGATGACCAAGACGGTCAACGCCGCCATCGTCGGCACGCTGGTCAAGGACGGCAAGATGGCGGTCGACAACAAGGGCCTGTTTACGCCTTGGAAGGCGGACGGCCGCGCCGCGATCAGCCTTGCCGACATGATGGCGATGTCGAGCGGGCTGGAATTCAACGAGGACTATGGCGACGTCGCCGACGTGACGCGCATGCTCTATCTCGAACCCGACATGGCGGGTTTTGCCGAAGCCAAGCCGCTCACCGGCGAGGTCGGCAAGGTGTTTTCCTATTCGAGCGGCACGGCGGTGATGCTGTCGCGCCTCTGGCAGGACGCTATCGGCGACAAGGCCAAGGCATTGACGTGGCCGCGCACGGCGCTGTTCGAGCCGCTCGGCATGCACAGCGCGGTGTTGGAGACCGACGAGCAGGGCACTTTCGTCGGCTCGTCCTATCTCTACGCCACGGCACATGACTGGGCGCGCTTCGGCCAGTTCCTGCTGCAAGGCGGGGTTTGGAACGGCAACCAGGTCCTGCCGGCCGGCTTCGTCGACTGGATGCGCGAGCCGGCATCCGCCTCGAAAGTCTACGGCAAGGGCCAGTTGTGGATCGAAGCGCCGGGCGATGAGGAAAACCCCGGTGCCGGCGTCGCCGCCGGCCTGCCCAGGGACACTTACTGGATGGAAGGCCATGACGGACAGACCGTCGCCATCATTCCGTCCGAGCAATTGGTCGTGGTGAGGCTCGGGCTAACGCCGGCCAAGCTCAACTATCGCCCGCAGGCGATGGTGGGGGCGCTGGTGAAGGCGCTGCACTAGCTAGCTGTGTGGCCCAATCACAGCCAACCAGGCATAGCCACGATAAAGCGTGCGAAAACAGAAGGTTGCGCCGGTTCGCTCGGCCTGCGATTCCAGAACATCACGCAGGGATTCGCGTGGCGTGACGTGGAATTTCTTCAGCCAGCCGCGCAGCAACGCGCGGAACCACCCCGGCAGACCTTCCTGCTGGCCGAAATCGACTATGTGCAGCGAGCCCGTCGGGGCCAGCGCGGCAAGTGCTGCCGAGACCGTCTTCTCCCAGCCCGGGATCATCGATAGCGAATAGGAGACGAAGACCCGGTCGAAGCTGCCTTTGCCGAATAGTGCCTTGGCGTCGAAATCGGTGGCGTCGCCTCGTGCCAGCACGACGCGGTCCGACAGGCCTTCGCGGTCGATCGCCTTGCTCGCCGTTTCCAGCATTTCGGCCGAAATATCGAGGCCGAAGAAGCGGGCATCGGGATAGGCGCGGGCAGCCAGGATGATATTGCGGCCGGTGCCGCAGCCGAGTTCCAGAACGGTGCCGCCCGGCGGCACGTCCAGCTCCGCGATCAGCCGGTCGCGGCCAAGCAGGTAGTATTTGCGGGTCAGGTCATAGATGTGGCGCTGCCAGCGGTAGACGCCGTCCATCAGTTCGGCGTGGTTAGCCTTGAATTCGGGGCTGGCCGGCAGTTCCGTCGTGCTCATGCCGCGCGCTTCACATAGAGGTGGAAGCCGCCATAGATGGCCGAGCGGTCGCGGGCCGAGAATTCGCGCGATGCTTCGTCCTGATAGTCCCACTGATCGAGCAGCGAGGTCGAGACGCGCCCCGGCAACAGGCTGGGCTCGGCGGCGGTGCGGAAGATGACGCGGGCGCCGGCCGAGGCGGTACGGGTGATTTCCGACCACAACGCATTGAGCTGGTCGTCGGTCATCCAGTCCTGCGCATCGAGCAGGATGAAGCGGTCGACGGCGCCTGCATCCTTGCCGGCGAGGAATTCGATCAGGTTGGCGTGGTGGATGGCGACGCGGTCTACATTGCCGCGGATGGTCTGGTAGTTCTGCTTTTCCAGATAGGCGGGCAAGGCGGCCTCGCCTGGTTCCGGGTAGCGGCGGGCGAAGGCCTGCCAGGCGAAGTAATTGTTTTCCAGGGGGAAATCGCAGGCGAGCTTTTCCAGCCGGGCCTTCAGCACGCTGGCCATGGTGCCGTCGCCGGAGGTGATCAGCGAATCATACTGCGCCGGCGGGATGCCGAGACCGAACAGCGAGGCTTTTCGCGAGGTCGCCCATTTCAGAAGCTTCTTGTCGAAGACCGGCGCCAGTTCCTCGTTGAAGAAGCGGCGCTGTTCGCCGATGTTCCTGGCTTCCATCATGCGGGCCGGGTTGACGCCGAAGAATTTCGCCGTGCGGTGGCCCATGGCGATGAACAGGCCAAGCAAGCCGGTCTGGTAGAAATTACGATCGAAAACGCCGATGCGCCTGTTGCCGCGCCAGTTGCGGCGCTCCCAATAATGGCGGCTGACCGGATCGAGATGCGGGGCGATGAAGCGGTCGTAGGCTTCGGAATTGTGACTTGTGTCCGCCGCACCGAAGAAACGGAACAGATCGCCTTGCGATGGCAGATGGCGAACCGCCTCCAGCTTCATGCGGTTCAGCGCGATGTGGGCGGCGTTGAGGTCGACGGCGTCGATCTGTGCCGGCGAGCGGGTGAGATAGGCCAGGATGTTGCAGCCGCCCGAGGCGATGGTGACGAGGCGGTGGCCCTGGCCGAGCTGCATCGCGTCCATGTCGACATCGGGGTCTTCCCAGATCTGCGGATAGACGAGACCGGAAAACAGGAAGGCGAACAGTCGCTCCGAGATGCCGGCTTTCGAAAGCGCGCGGTTCTGGTAGACGGCTTTTCCAACTTCCTTGCCGCGGCGAAAAACCAGATCCGAGGAGACGTCCGTCATGGCAAAGTGATTCCCCATTTGCTTTGCCGCAAGCGGGTAACCCAGGGTCATGACAGGCCGGTGACAGCCTGTTGACGCCTTTCTTACAACTTACCGAACCCGCCGGGCGTCGGCGTGGTCACAATGACGGCTTCGCCAGCGTCGAGCACGGTCTGGTCGCAAGCCTTCAGCGTCTCAACAGTGCCGTCGTTGCGGCGCACCCTGGTCGAGCCGGTCTCGCCGTCGCCGCCGCCGTCCAGTCCTTCCGGCGGGCGGTTGCGGTGCGAGGACAGGATCGCGCATTCCATCGTCTCGAGGAAGCGGATGGTGCGTTTGGTGCCGTCGCCGGCATTCCATTTGCCCTTGCCGCCGGAACCCTCGCGAATGTGAAAATCCTCCAGCACCACGGGGAAGCGCAGCTCCAGCACCTCCGGGTCGGTGAGGCGCGAATTGGTCATGTGGGTGTGCACGCCCGACGTGCCGGCAAAGCCGCGGCCGGAGTTCATGTGTCCGGCGGGCGAACCGGAGCAAATCGTCTCGTAATACTGGTACTGCTTGTTGCCGAAAGTCAGGTTGTTCATCGTGCCTTGCGCATTGGCCATCGCGCCCATGGCGCCGAACAGCGCGTTGGTGACGTGCTGCGAAGTCTCGACATTGCCGGCGACGACGGCGGCAGGGTAGGTGGGCTTGAGCATGCAGCCATCGGGGATGACGATGTTGATCGGCCTGAGGCACCCGGCATTCATCGGGATCATGTCCTCGACCATGACACGGAAGGCGTAGAGCACGGCGGCACGGGCGACCGGCTCGGGCGCGTTGAAATTGTTCTTCATGACAGGCGACGTGCCGGTGAAGTCGACAGTCGCCTCACGCTTTTGCCGGTCGACCGTGATCTTCACCTTGATGACCTGACCGGTATCGGTCGGATATTCATAATCCGACGTGTCCGGCAGCCGTTCCAGCACGCGGCGCACGCTTTCGGCGGCATTGTCCTGGACATGGCCCATATAGGCCTCGACGACGTCGAGACCGAAATGCGCGACCATCTTGCGCAGCTCCGCCACACCCTTCTCGTTGGCTGCGATCTGCGCCTTCAGGTCAGCGATGTTCTGGTGCGGGTTGCGGGCCGGATAGCGATGCTCGGTGAGCAGCGAGTGCAGCTCCGTCTCGCGGAATTTTCCGCGGTCGACGATGCGGAAATTGTCGAACAGCACGCCTTCCTCGTCGACCGTGGTGGCGAGCGGCGTCATCGAGCCGGGGGCGGTGCCGCCAATGTCGGCATGATGGCCGCGCGAGGCCGTCCAGAAGAGGATATTCTTCTGGGCGTCATCGAAGACCGGCGTTACCACGGTGATGTCGGGCAGATGCGTGCCGCCGTTATAGGGGGCGTTCAAGGCAAAGACGTCGCCGGCATGGATGTCGCCGGAGTTTAGCCGGATGATGGTCTCGACCGAACGGTCCATCGAGCCGAGATGCACCGGCATGTGCGGCGCATTGGCGACCAGCGCCCCGGTGTGGTCGAAGACGGCGCAGGAGAAATCCAGCCTTTCCTTGATGTTGACGGAATAGGCGGTGTTCTGCAGCGTCACGCCCATCTGCTCGGCGATCGACATGAACAGATTGTTGAAGACTTCGAGCATCACCGGATCGGCTTGCGTGCCAAGGGCGGCGGCGCGCGCTTTCCTTTCCGCGCGGCGGATGACGACGTGATTGAGGTTGGTGATTTCGGCTTGCCAACCCGGCTCGACGACGATCGTCTGGTTCGGCTCGATGATCAAGGCGGGGCCTGCGACCAGACTGGACGGCCTGAGGTTCTCGCGACGGTAGACGCCAGCTTCATGCCACTGGCCATCCGTGTAGATGCGGCGGGTCTCGGAAGCGGCTGAGTAGACCCTTGCAGGTCCGGCCGGCGCATAGGCTTCGGCGGTCGTCTGGCCGGTTTCGGTGCCTTCGACGCCGACGGTCTCGACGATCATCGGCTTGTCGTCATAGACGAAGCCGAATTGCGCCTTGTGGGCGATTTCGAAATCGCGCCTGGCCTGGAAGATCGAGTCTGCCTCGAAATTCACCGGCAGTGCCGTATCTGTGCCGTCATAGCGGATGTGCAGCACCGGCCTGGTGGCGACCGAGCCCTCGGCGATGCCTTGCGCCGCCAACTCCGCGACCACGGCCTTTTTCAAGGTGGCGATGAGGTTGCCGATCTCCGCTCTGGATTCCTCGGCGAGCGGCTTGAGCAGCGCCTGCTGGCGTGAGGCAAAGACCGACGCCAGCCCGATGCCATAGGCCGAAAGCAGGCCGGAGAAAGGATGGATCAGCACCGCCTCCATGCCGAGTGCATCCGCGACCAGGCAGGCGTGCTGGCCACCGGCGCCGCCAAAGCAGTTCAGCAGATATTCGGTGACGTCGTAGCCACGTTGCACGGAAATCTTCTTGATCGCATTGGCCATGTTCTCGACAGCGATCGTGACGAAGCCTTCGGCGACCGCTTCCGGTGAGCGGCCATCGCCGATCCCGGCGGCAAGTGACGCGAATTTCGCGCGCACGGTTTGCGCGTCGAGCGGCGCGTCCTGGCCGGGGCCGAAGATCGAGGGGAAGAAATCGGGCTGCAGCTTGCCGAGCATGACGTTGGCATCGGTGACCGCCAGCGGGCCGCCGCGCCGGTAGGCGGCCGGGCCGGGATTGGCGCCCGCAGAGTCCGGTCCGACGCGGAAACGGCCGGCCTCGTAATGCAGGATCGAGCCGCCGCCGGCGGCGACGGTGTGGATGCGCATCATCGGCGCGCGGACGCGCACACCGGCGACCTCGGTGTCGAAGGCGCGCTCGTACTCGCCATCGTAGTGGGCAACGTCGGTGGAGGTGCCGCCCATGTCGAAGCCGATGACTTTTTCGAATCCGGCGAGCTTGGCCGTCTCGACCATGCCGACGACGCCGCCGGCCGGACCCGACAGCAGCGCGTCCTTGCCCTGGAACATGTCGGCGGCGGTGAGACCGCCGGAAGACATCATGAACATCAGACGAGGCGGGGATTGGCTGATCTCCCCCCTTGTGGGGGAGATGCCCGGCAGGGCAGAGGGGGGCGCGACAGAACGAGACGTTGGCGGGGCAGCGCCCCCCTCTGTCGGCTTCGCCGACATCTCCCCCACGAGGGGGGAGATTGGCGCCGCGCCCAGTTCTCCCGCCACCCTTTGCACATAGCGCGACAGGATGGGCGACAGATAAGCATCCACCACCGCGGTGTCGCCGCGGCCGACCAGCTTGATCAGCGGCGAGACCTCGTGGCTGACCGAGACCTGGCCGAAACCAAGCTTGCGGCAGACCCTGGCCACCGCCTTCTCGTGATCGGGATATTTCCAGGCATGCATGAAGACGATGGCAACTGCATCGATGCCATCGGCTTTCGCTTGTTCTATGGCCGGCCGGCAAGCCGCGATATCGAGCAGCCGTTCGACGCGGCCGTCGGCGAGCACACGCTCGTTGACCTCGATGACGCGCTCGTAGAGTTGCTCGGGAAGAATGATTTTCTTGGCGAAAATGTCGGGTCGCGCCTGGTAGGCGATCCTGAGCGCATCGCGAAACCCCTTGGTGACAAGCAACAACACACGGTCGCCCTTGCGCTCCAGAAGGGCGTTGGTGGCCACCGTGGTTCCCATCTTGATGTCGCCGATCAGGCCGGACGGAATCGCGGCGGCCGGTCCAAGGCCGAGCAGATCGCGGATGCCCTGAATGGCGGCATCGGCATAGGCTTCGGGATTCTCCGACAGCAGCTTGCGCGGATGCAGCCCGCCCTGCGGGTCACGGCCGATAATATCGGTAAAGGTGCCGCCGCGATCGATCCAGAAATCCCATTTGGCGGTCATGCGGTTGTCTCCGGTATTCCGTTGTCCGGTGTCGTTGTTAAAGCGCCGAAGCGCCGGCAGCAATGTCGCCTGCATGCCATTGATGTTACAGGTGGAAACGCAACGTTACGAAACCCTTGGCCCGATCATGCATTTTCCCTTCGACCGTTCACTGCAACGTGAGCGTGTGTTGAAGGAGAGATGTCATGAAAAAGCTCATTCTTGCGTCGGTTTCGGCGCTTGTCCTGCTTGGCGTCGCGGCATGCAGCGACAGCGGTACCGACAAGACCACGACCCAGAGCACCAATCCGCCGGCCGCCGAGCAGCCGATGAAGCCTGCGGCCCCGGCTGACAATTCGACCAAGCCTGCCGAGCCGGCTCCGGCAACGCCTGCTCCTGCGCCCGCGCAGTAGTTTGTAAGCAGTAAGTGTCTTGGGAGGAAGGCCGGCTTGATGTCGGCCTTTTTCTCGTAGGGGTGACTGTTGGAACCAGCAAAGCGCCCTTCGTTCGCAGGCCCCAGAAGTTGGCCGTTATTGGCTTGATAGCGGGGACCGGTTGGCTCTATGAAGCTGACCATGTCGATTTGGGACCGCCTCGGCGACTTCATCACCCGGGTTTCGTCTTCAACCACGTCTGGCGTCGCCGACGTGGTCGAGGCTGTGCGCACGGTTTTCTCCGGAGACGCCGACCTGCGCCGCCGCGTCGCATTCTCGGTGGCGATGATCGCGCTTTCGGCCAAGATGGCCAAGGCCGACGGCATCGTCACCCAGGATGAGGTGCGCGCCTTCCAGGAAATCTTCGAAGTGCCGGCGAAAGAGACGCGCAATGTTGCGCGGCTGTTCGATCTCGCCCAGCGGGATGTGGCCGGTTTCGAAACCTATGCCGAGCGCATGGCGCAGATGTGCGGCTCCGGGCACTCCAATTGCGTGATGCTGGAAGACATACTCGACGGCCTGTTCCACATCGCCAAGGCCGACGGGCTGGTGCATGAGCGCGAAGGCATTTTCCTGCATCGTATCGCCGAGATCTTCCGCATCGACGAGGCGCATTACGAATCGATCATGGCGCGGCATGTCAATCTTGGCGCCGGCGACCCCTATGTCGTGCTCGGCATCGAGCGCGGCAAGCCGTTCGAGGAGGTCAGGAAGCGTTACCGCAAGCTGGTGTCCGACAACCACCCGGACCGGCTGATCGCGCGCGGACTGCCGCAGGAATTCATCAAGATCGCGACGACCAGGGTCGCGGCGATCAACGCCGCCTACGAGATGATCGAGCGGGGCCTGCGGCACGCATGAGCGGCTTCCTGCCCGACGAGCCGAGTGCCGAGGTCAGGGTATCGCCGAATTTTGGGCCAAGGCGCGACAGGCAGAAGCCCGACATGATCGTGCTGCACTATACGGGCATGGCGACCGGTATCGGTGCCGAAGCCTGGCTGTGCGATCCGGCGAGTGAAGTCTCGTCGCACTATCTCGTCCATGAGAATGGCCACATCGTGCAGATGGTCCGGGAAAGCGACCGAGCCTGGCATGCCGGCCAGAGTTCCTGGTTCGGACACACCGACATCAATTCCTGCTCGGTCGGCATCGAAATCGTCAATCCGGGCCATTCGCTGGGCTATCCCGGCTTTCCGCGACGCCAGATCAATGCGGTGATCAGGCTGTGCAAGGGGATTGCAGCACGGCATGCGATCGCCGCCGAGCGGGTGCTGGCGCATTCCGACGTGGCGCCTGGTCGCAAGATCGATCCTGGCGAGAAGTTTCCATGGGCCGTGCTGTTTAAGGCCGGTGTCGGTCATCTCGTGCCAGCCGCGCCCGTCAGGCGCGGAGCCGCGCTGAAGCCAGGCGACTACGGTGCCGACGTCGAGGCGCTGCAGTCGATGCTGTCGCTCTATGGCTATGGTGTCGAGATAACAGGCGTTTTCGACGATCGGACACGGATCGTCGTCGAGGCCTTCCAACGGCATTTCCGGCCGCGCCGGGTCGACGGAGTTGCCGACGGCTCGACGATGCGCACGCTCCAGAGGCTGCTTGCCTCCGTCACGAGTTGACCTCGCGTCAAGAGCCGGTCCAAGTAATCCTCCTCAACCGTAAAGTTACAACCTGTCACTTAAAGTGACTTGCCCCGCCTTCATTGGCGCCAAATCGGGCTTCAAAGGGCCTTTCGTACAGTTTGTCGGACGTCCCGCCCCCGGGTGATCCGATATTGATCAAGCGATGCCGCGCGAAAATCTTCGCGTGGTCCCAACAGAACAGGATCAAATGCAGAAATTGACCGTTTTAACGGCAGCTCTTGCTGCCGGGGTAATGAGTTTTGCCTTCAGCGCAGCCGACGCCGCACCGTTAAGCCAGCGGGCCGACCAGGGTCTGGTCGCGACATCCGCCAAAGGCAAGGCCATTTCGGCCAAAAGCACCAAGAGTGCGAAGGCGACGACGAAGCAGGCTTCCGCGAAAGTGGAAAAGGCAAGCTGGACCAAGGCAAGGAAAACCCCCGCCAAAAGGCAGACGAAACGCGGCCGCAAGACCGTTGACATGACGACGACGGCATCGATCGGTCTCAGCAACGTCGCCGCGGCGACCGCGGCAGTGGCGAGCAGCGGCCAATATTCCGCGATTGTCGCCCGCTACGCGGCGAGCTACGGGGTTCCGGTGTCGCTGGCCCACGCCGTGATCAAGATCGAGAGCAACTATCGGCCGAACATGGTCGGCGGCGCCGGTGAGATCGGCCTGATGCAGATCAAGCCGGCAACCGCGCGGATGATGGGTTACAACGGGTCGGCCAAGGGCCTGTTCGATCCAGACACCAACATCAAATACGGCATGAAGTACCTCGCCATGGCGCGCGACCTGGGTGGCGGCACGACCTGCGGCACGATCCTCAAATACAATGCCGGCCATGGCGCCACTCGCATGAACCCGGTTTCCGCGGCTTACTGCAGCAAGGTCAAGGTTCAGCTGGCGGCTGTCGGCGCGCCGGCTTGACGAGAACCGGTCACAATCGGCTTTTTCGGTTGCGTTTTGGGGTGTGAGCCCCTTTATACGCTCTGCCAGCTGGCCGGGCGGCCGCACCCGCAAACGCCGAAAGGCCGCGGGTGAGGAAAGTCCGGGCTCCATGGAGACACGGTGCCGGTTAATGGCCGGCGGGGGCGACCCCAGGGAAAGTGCCACAGAAAGCAAACCGCCACGACTTTGTCGGGGTAAGGGTGAAAGGGTGGGGTAAGAGCCCACCGCGCGACTGGCAACAGGAGCGGCACGGTAAACCCCACCGGGAGCAAGACCGAATAGGGGCGGTGCGAGGGGAAACCCTCGAGGGCTGTTTCCGGCTCACCGTCCGGGTAGGTTGCGTGAGGCGCATGGCAACATGCGCCCAAGATGAATGGCCGCCACGTTCTCGCCTCGCAAGGGGCGAGGGCCATACAAAACCCGGCTTACAGGCCGGCTGGCAATTTTTCTCCATCATATATGGATTAAGTCTTTCGATATCAGAAGGTTGCGCCCTTGGGCACAGCTTCTGATTCAAGGGCGCGGCGCTACTTTGCGTCGCCACGCCCAGAGATCTCCGCCGACTTCCTTGAAACTGGTGCGATTAAATCGTACCATCTCGGCTCATCATCGGGAGCCTATCATGGGTCAGGTGGACAAACGCAGCATCACGCTTTCGCCGGAACTGGCGCGGGCGGTCGACGATGTGGTCGCGGCTGGAGAATACGCCTCGGCGAGCGAGGTGATCCGCGATGCGTTGCGGCAATGGAAGGACCGCCGCGACCTGATGGGCTACACGGTCGAAGAACTGCGCAAACTGGTGCAGGAGGGGATCGACAGCGGGCCTGCGCAAGACGGCCAGCCAATCATTGAACGACTGCGCGCGAAATACCTGAAGATGGCCGATGCCAAAGGCTTCCAGGAGTGAAATAGCGACTGCTTCCTCAAGCCACCATCGATCTCGAAAGCATCGGCGACTACATCGCCAGCCAAGACCCGCGCGCTGCTGTTCGCCTAGTGGATGCGCTGGAAAGACGTTGGGATTTGCTGACGTTGCATCCCTTCTCAGGTGCGCCACGCGACGACATAGCACCGCGTATCCGCCATCTGATTGTCGGCGAATATCTCACCTTGTACCGGGTCGGCGGTGATGCGATCGAAATTCTTCGCGTGCTGCATGGTCGCCGCAACATCGAAGCCGATGACCTCGGCTCGTAGTCGATTTGTCAGCCGCTGACCCTGTCGAGCGAGGCCTCGATCGCCTTCCAGAGTTCTTCCACCGGCTCACAGCCCACCGACAGGCGCACGAAACCGGCCGATACCGCATCGCCACGCTTGGAGCGGCGTTCGGCCGAGGTGTGGACGCCGCCGAAGGAGGTCGCGGCCTGCATCAATTCGCAGCCGTTGATGAAATCCTCGGCTTTCTGCTCGGAAGCGAGTTCGAAGGAGATGAGGAAGCCGAAGCGCTCCATCTGGGCGCGGGCAAGATTGTGCGAGGGATCGCCTTCCAGGCCGGGATAACGCAGGCCGCTGATCGCCCGATGGCCCTGCAGCCGCCGCGCGATCACTTCCGCCGATGAACACATGCGGTCGAAGCGCACGTCCAATGTTTCCAGGCCGCGATGCACCAGCCAGGCTTCGAACGGGCCGGGGATGCTGCCCGAGACCTCGCGCCAGCCGGTCACGGCGGTGATGATGTCCGCATTGCGGCTGGCGACATGGCCGAACAGCACGTCGGAATGGCCATTGGGCGCCTTGGTGTCGGCGGCGACAACGATATCGGCACCATGATATAGAGGGCGCTGGCCGAAGGGCGTCATCGTCGTGTTGTCGACCACCAGCAGCGCGCCCGCCTTGTGAACGGCTTCGGCGACAGCGGCGATATCGCAGATGTCCAGTCCCGGATTTGCGGGCGTTTCGACGAAGGCCAGGCGGTAACCCGCGAAGCCGCCGTCGAGGAAGGTCGATGTCGGCCTGACATCGTAGGTGACGCCGAGCGGCTTCAGGAAGCGGTCGGCCAGCGCCCTGGTGGTGTGATAGCCGTCCGAAGGCAGCAGGATATGGTCGCCGGCCTTGAGCACGGCAAAGAATGCCGCCGAGATCGCCGCCATCCCCGAGGGAAAACCGACGCAAGGCGCGTCTTCCAGATGGGACAACATGTGTTCGACGGCATCCCAGGTCGGGTTGCTGAAGCGGCCGTACTGGTTGAAGCCGGTGGCGTCGCCCGGTGCATGGAAGATGGCGGCCATGGTCAGCGGCAGGGGAATGGAATCGCCCATGGCGAACCCGCTGCGACGCAAATGGGGAAGGGCCGCAGCGCGCGACTTCGCAGTTTCAGGCATCGATTTCAAATCCCTTGGTGGTCGGTGAGATGGACGAGACGCTATGCCCGGCCGCGGTTTGCGGCAAGGCGCCTCCAGTTGGGCCAGGCAGGCTCTAAACGCTTCGTTAGGCTTAATGGATCATAAAGACGAGGCGCGCTGTCAAAGCCTTTCTAGTCGGCGTGGCGCGCGTGTCTGAGAAGCCTATTCCCGTTGACGCCCATAGTGCCCCATGATATCCCATTTCGACATCAAAGCCTTCGTTCCGCGTCAGGGTAAAGCGTTCGCCAATCGGGCAGCCGCGGCGGCTGTGCGTTTGCCGGTTTTCGCCCCTGTGGACGAGGTGGGTGCGGGCAGGCAACGCGCGGCGGTGGCGCGTGCGACACGATGAAGAGGGGTGCGGCGGCGCAAGCGGCTGTAACGTGTGATGGACCGGTTTCTGTCGAACACGGTGAGCAGGATCGATGCGAAGGGGCGGGTGTCCGTTCCCGCGCATTTTCGTGCCGTGGTGCAGAAGCGCGGCTATTCGGAACTCTACGCGCTGCGTTGCCTGGACCTGACGGCGATGGATGTCGGCGGGCTCGACCTGCTCGACCGTTACGAGCAGCGCATCGCTCGGGAAGACCCCTTCCTGCAGACGGCGGACGACATGTCGTTCTTCTGCCATGGCGACGGAGCGTTCCTGAAACTCGACCAGGACGGCCGCATAACCATGACCGATTTCATTCGCGAACATACCGGCATCTCCGCGGAAGTGGCCTTTGTCGGGCGCGGCAATTTCTTTCAGATCTGGGAGCCGGGACGGCTCGCGACCTACGGGGCGCAGGCGCGGGCCAGGCTTTTGCAGCTTCGGCAGGGGACGAAGGCTCACGAGGCCAAGGCTGGGGAGCGACCGGAATGATGGTGGGCCACGGCGATGATAACAACGCCGTTGGCGGATCGGTCCGCCACATTCCGGTCCTTCTTGGCGAAGTGCTCGAAGCGCTGGCGCCGGCGGAGGGCGACATCGTCATCGACGGTACGTTCGGCGCCGGCGGCTATACGAAGGCCATCCTGGCGGCCGGCGCGTCCGTGGTTGCCATCGACCGCGATCCGGATGCCATCGCGGCCGGCCGCGACCTCGAGGCGCAGTCCGGCGGTCGGCTGAGGCTGGTGCAGGCGCCGTTCTCGACGCTCGACGAACACATCGACAGCGCCGATGGCGTCGTCCTCGACATCGGCGTCTCCTCGATGCAGATCGACCAGGCCGAGCGCGGCTTTTCCTTCCGCTTCGACGGCCCGCTCGACATGCGCATGGCGCAGGCGGGCCTGAGCGCCGCCGATGTCGTCAACAGTTTCAAGCCGGGCGACCTTGCCCGCATCTTCGGCTTCCTCGGAGAGGAGCGTCACGCCGGCCGTATCGCCCGCATGATCGAGGCGCGCCGGGAAAAACGGCCATTCGAGCGCACGCTGGAACTCGCCGACGCCATCGAGACGCATATCGGCCGCGCGCCGAAGGACAAGATCCATCCGGCGACACGCGTTTTTCAAGCGCTGCGCATCTTCGTCAATGACGAGCTCGGTGAATTGGCCAAGGCGCTGTTCGCGGCCGAACGCGCGCTGAAGCCAGGCGGCCGACTTGTCGTGGTGACGTTCCATTCGCTTGAAGACCGCATCGTCAAGCGCTTCATCGCCGATCGCGCCGACGCCATGACCGGCTCGCGCCACATGCCGGAGGCGCAGGCGCGCACCGCGACTTTCCGCAAGGCTGGTGGCGGCGTGACGGCAGGCGACGCCGAGGTTGCGGCCAACCCACGCGCCCGCTCGGCCAGGCTGCGCGCGGCGGTCCGCACCGAGGCGCCGGCGCGCGGCGACGATTTTTCGATTTTCGGCCTTCCAAAGCTTCCCGGCATCGATCGGCCGGGGGAGAGGTAAGCACGTGTTTCGTACCAGCGACATTGTCCTGATCGCCGTCATGGTTTCGGCAGCGGCCCTGACCTACAAGGCCAAGCGCGAGGCCGAGGACCAGTTGGCGGCCGTGCAGAAGATCCATGCCGAGATACGCTTTGAGGAGGACACGATCGACCTGCTCAAGGCCGACTGGAGCCTGCTCACCCAGCCGTCGCGGCTGCAGAAGCTGGCCGAACTCTATAAGGCGCAGCTCGCATTGGAGCCGGTCAGTGGCCGGCAGATCGTGGGCCTGGGCGACCTGCCGGCCAAGGCGCTCGACATCCAGGACATCCTGAACGGGCGCCAGGGCGCCGTGGCCGACAATTCCGACAAGGCGCCCTCGGGCGACAAGGATCCCGTCGTCACCGGAGACATCGCCCAATGATCGGCAAACTGCTGAAGCGCTTCGCCACGGTAGGCCGCGCCAGGACAAGCGAGGACGGGTCGATCGTGGTCGAAGGCGCCCGCAAGGCGACCGGCGGCAAGGGCAAGGCCCGCATCGTGATGACGATGGCGGTGTTCTTCGGCATCTTCTCGACCATATCGGGGCGCCTGGTCTATCTCGGTTTCCAGACACCCGACCTGTCGGGCGGTCCGCAAAGCCGGGTGACGGCGTCACGTCCCGACATTGTCGATCGCAACGGTGAAGTTCTGGCCACCGACATCAAGACGGCGTCGCTGTTCGCCGAGCCGCGCCGCATCGTCGATGCCGATGAGGCTATCGAGAAGCTGTCGACAGTGCTGCCGGAAATCGACTACGAGCAGACCTATCACAAGCTGAAGAGCGGCGCCGGCTTCGTCTGGCTGCAGCGGCAACTGACGCCCAAGCAGCAGGCCGACATCATGCAGCTCGGCATTCCCGGCTTTGGCTTCCGCACCGAAAAGCGCCGTTTTTATCCGAGCGGCGAGACCTCCTCCTACATCGTCGGCCTGACCAACATCGACAACCAGGGCATCTCCGGCATGGAGAAATATATCGATGAGCAGGGCCTGAGCGACCTGCAGGCGTCGGGCCTGGCGGTGGCGAAGGATCTCAGGCCGGTGAAGCTTTCGATCGATCTGCGCGTCCAGCATGTGGTGCGCGACGAGATCGCGGCCGGCCTGGAGCGCTATCGCGCCATGGGCGCTGGCGCCGTCGTGCTCAACGTCAAGACCGGCGAAGTGGTGGCCATGGCCTCGGTGCCGGATTTCGATCCGAACAATCCCTACAACGCGCAGGACAAGGACCGGCTTAACCGGATGTCGGCGGGGCTCTATGAGATGGGCTCGACCTTCAAGAGCTTCACCTCGGCCATGGCGCTCGATTCCGGCAAGGCGACGATGTCGAGCCGCTTCGACGCTTCGCATCCAATCCGGGTCGGCCACCAGGCCATTCACGATTTCCACGGCAAGAACCGTGTGCTGTCGCTGCCGGAGGTCTTCCTCTATTCGTCCAACATCGGGTCGGCCAGGGAGGCCGAGCTGGTCGGCATCGAGGCGCACCGCGAATTCCTGCATCGCCTCGGCATTCTGGAGAAGATGCAGACCGAACTGCCCGAAGTCGCCCGCCCGACCGAGCCTAAGGTGTGGAAGCAGGTCAATTCGTTCACCATCGCCTTCGGCCATGGCGTGTCGACGACGCCGCTGCAAGCGGCTGTCGGCTGCGCGGCGCTGGTCAATGGCGGCTTTCTGATGCAGCCTACATTTCTGGTCCGCAGCCAGGAGGATGCGATGGCGGCGGCCAAGAAAGTGGTTACCGAAAAGACCGTCGAGGGCATGCGCTACCTCTATTCGCTCAACGCCGAGAAGGGTTCGGCCAGAAATGCCCGGGTTCCCGGCTACCGCGTCGGCGGCAAGACCGGAACGGCCGAGAAGGTCATCAACGGCCGTTACTCGAAGGAATTGAATTTCAACACCTTTGTCGCCGCCTTCCCGATGGACGATCCGCAATATCTGGTGTTCACGATCGCCGACGCCCCGCATCCGGAAAAGCCTGGGATGACCGACGTCGCGGCCAACAATGCGGGGGTCATGGCCGGCAATATCATCAGGCGTGCAGCGGCCATGCTTGGCGTGAAGCCAGATTTCAGCCATGAAAATGGTGCAACGCTGGTTTCCTATCAGTGATTCTTGGGGCGCGCCGGCAACTGCGCGCTATTTTGTTGCGGTGAACGGGACTCGATGAAGCTCAAAGATCTAGCCGGTATCCTGCCAGTCGAAGGAACAGCTTCCGTCGATCTGGAGGTTACAGGCATCTCGTCCGATTCCCGCCAGGTGAAACCCGGCGTCGTCTTTTTCGCGCTTGCCGGAACCAAGGCCGATGGCGCGAGCTACGCCGCCGACGCGGCCCGACGTGGCGCTGCAGCGATCGTCACGGGCAAAGGCAGTGGCCTGGCCGATTTGCCGGTTCCGGTGCTGGCGGTCGATGATCCGCGCCTGGCACTGGCGTTGAGTGCCGCCCGCTATTTCGGCAGGCAGCCGCAAACCATGGTCGCCGTGACCGGTACCAGTGGCAAAACGTCGGTCGCCGCCTTCACCCGGCAGATCTGGGAGCAGGCGGGATACGCTGCCGCCTCGATCGGTACCACCGGCGTGGTCGCGCCTGGCCGCAACGAATATGGTTCACTGACGACACCCGATCCGGTCGCCCTGCATCAGTTGCTGCGGGAATTGGCGGATGCCGGCGTTAGCCACGCCTCGATTGAGGCCTCCAGCCACGGGCTCGACCAGCGCCGCCTCGATGGGGTGAAGCTCTCGGCTGGCGGCTTCACCAATCTCGGCCGCGACCACATGGATTACCATCCGACGGTCGAGGATTATCACCGTGCCAAATTGCGCCTGTTCGACACGCTGCTGCCGAAGGGCGCACCGGCTATCGTCTTCGCCGACGATCCTTGGTCGGAACCCACGATAAAGGCAGCTCGGGCCGCCGGGCTCGACGTGCTGACGGTCGGCCGTCATGGCGATTTCCTCAGGTTGAAGCGGGTCGAGCACGAGCGTCATCGCCAGCGTGCCGAGGTCGAGGCCGACGGTGTGATCCACGAGATCGACCTGCCGCTCGCCGGCGATTTCCAGATCGCCAATGCCCTGGTTTCGGCGGGGCTTGCCATTTCCACCGGAACACCTGTCGCCAAGGCCTTGGCGGCATTGGAGAAATTGAAAGGCGCGCCGGGCAGGCTCGACCTCGTCGGTACCACGGCGAGCG
The DNA here is from genome assembly GCF_004794715.1 of Mesorhizobium sp. M8A.F.Ca.ET.207.01.1.1. Lineage (NCBI taxonomy): Bacteria > Pseudomonadati > Pseudomonadota > Alphaproteobacteria > Hyphomicrobiales > Phyllobacteriaceae > Mesorhizobium > Mesorhizobium sp. M8A.F.Ca.ET.207.01.1.1. The sequence goes on from NZ_SRUS01000008.1 coordinate 57,490, forward strand.
GGGCTCCGGTCTATGTCGATTACGCCCACAAGCCGGATGCGCTGGAGAATGTGCTGGCCTCGGTGCGTCCGTTCACCACCGGTCGCGTGATGGTCGTGTTTGGCTGCGGCGGCGACCGTGACCGGGGCAAACGACCGATCATGGGCGAGATCGCGACCCGGCTCGCCGATGTCGTCATCGTCACCGACGACAATCCGCGCTCCGAAGTGCCCGAAAGCATCCGCGCCGCCATTCTTGCCGCGGCGCCCGGCGCCATCGAAATCGGTGACCGGCGCAAGGCAATCCACGAGGCTGTCGGCATGCTGCATGCCGGCGACACGCTGATTGTGGCCGGCAAGGGCCATGAGGAAGGCCAGACGATCGGCTCGGAAACCCTGCATTTCTCCGACCACGAGGAAGTGCGCGCCGCGCTCAGGGAGCGTGCCGCATGAGTTTGCTGTGGACTTCGGAAGCGCTGGTTGCCGCCACGGACGGGCGGCCGCTCGGCCCCATGCCCGAAGGTATATCGGGCATTTCGATCGACAGCCGCAGCCTGCAGCCGGGCGACGCCTTCTTTGCCATCAAGGGCGAGACGATGGACGGCCATGACTTCGTCACCGCGGCCATCAAGGCCGGCGCCGGCGTGCTGGTGGTGGCAGAAGGCAAGCTGCCGTCGCTTGGCCGGCTGACCGCGCCGATCATCGTCGTCGAGGACGTTCTGGTTGCGCTGGAAAAGCTCGGTGTCGCGTCGCGCGCCCGCTCGCAGGCCAAGATCATCGCGGTCACCGGTTCCGCGGGCAAGACCACCACCAAGGAGGCGCTGCGCCACGTGCTTTCGGCCGTCGGCAAGGTGCATGCCTCGGCGCAGTCGTTCAACAACCATTGGGGCGTGCCGCTGACCCTGGCGCGCATGCCCGATGACTGCGATTATGCCGTGTTCGAGATCGGCATGAACCATCCCGGCGAGATCCGGCCGCTGGTGAAGATGGTGCGGCCGCATGTCGCCATCGTCACCATGATCGCGGCCGCGCATCTCGGCTTCTTCCGCAATCTGGACGAGATCGCCAGGGCCAAGGCCGAGATTTTTGAAGGGCTGGAACCCGAGGGCGCCGCAGTTCTCAACCGCGACGATGCGCGTTTCAAGCTGCTGGACAAGATGGCGCAAGCTGCCGGCGTCGAGCATGTCTATGGCTTCGGCGAGAATGCGCGCTCGACGTTCAAGCTGGTCAAGTGCGAGTTGCATGCCGACCATTCCGACATCGCCGCCAGGATCAGCGGCCACGATATGATCGCTCGTATCGGAGCGCCTGGCCGGCACATGGTGCAGAACGTGCTGGCGGTGCTAGGCGCCGCGCATCTGGTCGGCGCCGATCTCGACAAGGTGGCATTGGCGCTGGCCGATCTCTCCGCCGAGCGCGGGCGCGGCAAGCGCCATGTACTGCGGCATCCCGGTGGCCCGACTTCGGGCCAGCCCGGTAGCCCTATGCACGGTGGCCCAATCACGCTGATCGACGAGAGCTACAACGCCAATCCGGCCTCGATGGCGGCCGCCATGGCGCTGCTCAACGCAACGCCGGTGACAGGCGAGGGCAGACGCATCGCGGTGCTCGGCGACATGCTGGAGCTCGGCGACCATTCGGCAAAGCTGCATGCCGCCCTTGCCGATCTCATCGTCGGCACGGGCACGCGGACAGTCTTTCTCGGCGGGCCGGAGATGCGGTCGCTGGCGGAAGCGCTGCCGGACGATATCAGGACGGAATACCGCGCCGGCGTCGAGGAGTTGAAGCCGGTGCTGCTCGCCGCGCTAAGGCCGGGCGACGTGGTGATGATCAAATCGTCGAAGGGCATCGGTTTTGCAAAACTGGTCGATGCGCTGCTGGGCAAATTCCCGGCCGAGACGACAACCAGCAACCAGACCTAGTCGGGGGACGAAAGCGCATGTTCACACTGCTGGTCGATTTCGCGGACAAGGTCTCTGTCTTCAATGTCTTCCGCTACATCACGTTCCGCACTGGCGGGGCGCTGATCACCTCGGCGCTGATCGTCTTCATCTTCGGGCCGACCATCATCAATTCGCTGCGGCTCAGGCAAGGCAAGGGCCAACCGATCCGCGCCGACGGGCCGCAGACGCATTTCAAGAAGGCGGGTACGCCGACCATGGGCGGACTGATGATCCTGTCCGGCATCATCGGCTCGTCGCTTTTATGGGCGAACCTGTCCAGCATCTATGTCTGGGTGGTGCTGTTGGTGACACTCGGCTTCGGCTCGATCGGCTTTTATGACGACTATCTGAAGGTGACCAAGCAGTCGCATCTCGGCTTCTCCGGCAAGGCGCGGCTTGCGTTGGAATTCGTTATCGCCGGTATCGCCGCCTGGGCGATCATGCACAATGGCCAGGCGCCGTTCTCGTCGTCACTGACATTCCCCTTCGCCAAGGAATTCATCATCAACCTCGGCTGGTTCTTCATCCCGTTCTCCTGCTTCGTCATCGTCGGCGCCGGCAATGCGGTGAACCTGACCGACGGCCTCGACGGTCTGGCGATCGTGCCGATCATGATCGCGGCGGCGTCCTTCGGCGTCATCGCCTATCTCTCGGGCAACGCGGTCTTCGCTGAATACCTGCAGATCCATTTCGTGCCCGGCACCGGCGAACTGGCGGTCGTGCTTGGCGCGGTCATTGGCGCCGGCCTTGGCTTTCTCTGGTTCAACGCGCCGCCGGCGGCGATCTTCATGGGTGATACCGGGTCGCTCGCCATGGGTGGCCTGATCGGCACGGTCGCGGTCGCCACCAAGCACGAGATCGTGCTCGTCATCGTCGGCGGCTTGTTCGTGGTCGAGATCCTCTCGGTCATCATCCAGGTCGGCTACTTCAAGATGACCGGCAAGCGCGTGTTCCTAATGGCGCCGATCCATCATCATTTCGAAAAGCTCGGCTGGACCGAAAGCCAGGTGGTGATCCGCTTCTGGATCATCGCCGTCATCCTGGCGCTGGTCGGCCTCTCCACCCTCAAGCTCAGATAGGCTGCCATTTGATCCCCGCCGCATCCTTCGCAGGCAAGCGTGTTTCGCTCTTCGGGCTCGGCGGCTCGGGGATCGCCACGGCGCGCGCTCTGATCGAGGGCGGTGCGCAAGTGCTGGCCTGGGACGACAATCCCGACAGCGTCGCCAAGGCCGCCGCCACCGGCATCGCAACCGGCGACCTGCGTGGCGCTGACTGGGCTGGCTTTTCAGCTTTCGTGCTGTCGCCGGGCGTGCCGCTGACCCATCCCAAGCCCCACTGGACGGTGGAGCTCGCGCGTGGCGCCGGGGTTGAGGTCATCGGCGACATCGAGCTTTTCTGCCGGGAGAGGACACTCAGCGCTCCGGATGCTCCCTTCATCGCCATCACCGGCACCAACGGCAAGTCGACGACGACGGCGCTGACGGCGCATATCCTTCAAGCTTCCGGGCGCGACACGCAGATGGGCGGCAATATCGGCCGCGCCGTGATGACGCTCGATCCGCCGGCGCCCGACCGGCATTATGTGGTCGAATGCTCGTCCTACCAGATCGACCTTGCGCCCTCGATCAATCCGACGGCCGGCATCCTGCTCAACCTGACGCCCGACCATCTCGACCGCCACGGCACCATGCAGCACTACGCCTCGATCAAGGAGCGGCTGGTGGCGGGCAGCGAGACTGCGATCATCGGCATCGACGATTCCTGGTGCGCTCAGATTGCCGAGCGGCTGGAGCGGGCGGGGCGGCAGGTCATCCGTATTTCCAAGCGGCTGCCGCTGACCGACGGCTATTTCGCCGACGGCACCAACCTGATGGAAGCGGTGCATGGCCGCTACAGCCGTGTCGCCTTCCTCGAAGGCATCGGCTCGCTGCGCGGCCAGCACAATGCGCAGAACGCGCTGGCCGCCGTCGCCGCCTGCCTCAAGGTCGGTCTCGACCTCGGCGAGATCCAGTCGGGGCTCGAAAGCTTCCCGGGCCTCGCCCACCGCATGGAGCAGGTCGGCCGCAAGGACCATGTCCTGTTCGTCAACGATTCCAAGGCGACCAACGCCGATGCGGCTGCTCCCGCACTGTCCAGCTTCAGCCGCATCTACTGGATCGCCGGCGGTCTGCCCAAGGAGGGCGGCATCGAACCGTTGCGCGGCTTCTTCCCGCGCATCGCCAAGGCCTATCTGATCGGCGAGGCCGCCCCCGCCTTTTCGGCGACGCTGGGCGAGGCCGTGCCCTACGAAATCTCGGGCACGCTGGCGGCCGCGGTCGAGCATGCCGCGCATGACGCGGCCAAGGACGACAGCGGCGAGGCGGTGGTGCTGTTGTCGCCGGCCTGCGCCAGTTTCGACCAATTCAAGAATTTCGAGGTCCGCGGCGAAGCCTTCAGGCAAGCTGCGAGCGCTATAGATGGCGTCAAACCCATCGGAGGGGCACGATAATGCAGAGCCGTCTCGACAAAAGTCCGGTCGCAACCTGGTGGTGGACCATCGATCGCTGGTTCCTGGCGGCGTTCCTGTCGCTGATGGGGCTCGGCATCGTGTTGTCCTTCGCGGCAAGTCCCGCGGTCGCCGAACGCATCGGCCTCGACAGTTTCCATTTCGCCACCCGACAGATCATCTTCACCGTGCCCGCGCTCGGCGTGATGTTGGCGGTCTCCTTCCTCGATTCCAGAGAGATCCGGCGCATGTCGCTGATCATGCTGTGCCTCATGCTGGTGCTGATGGTGGCGGTGCTCTATGTCGGCGTCGAGGTGAAGGGCGCGCGGCGCTGGGTCTCGCTCGCAGGCCTCTCGATCCAGCCGTCGGAATTCCTCAAGCCGGCCTTCGTCATCATGTGCGCCTGGCTGTTCGCCGAACACAAACGCCAGCCCGACATTCCCGGCAATCTGTTCGCCATGCTGCTGCTGGTGCTGGTCGTGTCGCTGCTGGTGGCGCAGCCGGACCTCGGCCAGACCATGCTGACCACCGGCACCTGGGGCATCATGTTCTTCATGGCCGGGCTGCCGTGGCTGTGGATCATCGTGCTGGGCGCGGCCGGCGTTGGCGGCGTGTTCGCCGCCTATACGGTGTTTCCGCACGTCGCGTTGCGCATCGACAAGTTCCTTACCGGCGAAGGCGACACGTTCCAGGTCGACATGGGGCGTGACGCGCTGATCAATGGCGGCTGGTTCGGCGTCGGGCCGGGCGAGGGCACCGTCAAGCGGGTCATCCCCGACAGCCATGCCGACTTCGTCTTCTCGGTCGCGGGCGAGGAGTTCGGGCTGATCATGTGCTTCTTCATCATGTCGATCTTCGCCTTCATCGTGCTGCGCGGTCTCAACACGGCGCTGAAGGAGCATGACGACTTCACCCGTTATGCGGTCGGCGGCCTGGTCACCGTGTTCGGCCTGCAGGCCGTCATCAACATGTGCGTCAACCTGCAGCTGGTGCCGGCCAAGGGCATGACGCTGCCCTTCATCTCCTATGGCGGCTCCTCCCAGATCGCCATCGCCATCTCGATGGGGATGGTGCTGGCGCTGACGCGCAAGCGGCCGGAAAAGCGCAAGCAGATGGGCTTTGCGCTGCCGCAGCGCGCCATGCCGGCGGAGTGACATGGCCAGAGGCGTTATCCTTCTCGCGGCGGGCGGAACCGGCGGACATCTGTTTCCAGCCGAAGCGCTGGCGCATGAACTGATCGAGCGCGGCTGGGCGGTGCATCTGGCGACCGACACCCGCGCCGAGCGGTTTGCCGGCCATTTCCCGGCAGCCGCCGTTCACCCGATCCAGTCGGCGACGTTGGGCTCGAAAAATCCCTTCGCCCTGCTTGGCGCCTTCTGGAAAATCTGGAGCGGCGTGCGTCAGGCCTCCGCCGTCATCGGCAGGATCAAGCCGGAGGCCGTCGTGGGCTTTGGCGGCTATCCGACCCTGCCGCCGCTCTATGCGGCGACGCGGCGCAAGGTGCCGACGCTGATCCATGAGCAGAACGCGGTGATGGGGCGCGCCAACCGCGCGCTGGCCGGCCGCGTCGATGCGATCGCCGGCGGCTTCCTGCCGCAAGATGAGAGTGCGGCCGGCGCCAAGACGGTGACGACCGGCAATCCGGTCAGGCCAGCGGTGCTCGAAGCAGCCGGGACACCTTACGTGGCTTCAACCGGGGATGAGCCTTTCCGCCTGCTGGTGTTCGGCGGCAGCCAGGGCGCGCAATTCTTTTCCGATGCCATGCCGGGGGCAGTCGCGCTGCTTTCCGATGCACAGCGCAGACGCCTCGTCATTACCCAACAAGCTCGCGCGGACGACGTGGCGCGGGTGAAGGCGGCCTATGCCGCGCTCGGCGTCGCCGTCGAGGTCTCGCCGTTCTTTACCGACATGGCGGCGCGCATTGCGGCGGCGCATCTGGTGATCTCGCGCTCCGGCGCTTCCACCGTCTCGGAGATCGCCGTCATCGGCCGGCCGGCACTGCTGGTGCCCTATCCATTTGCGCTCGACCACGACCAGGCGGCCAATGCGGCGGCGCTTGCCACCGCCGGCGGCGGCGAAGTGCATGTGCAATCGTCACTTTCGCCCGAGCGCATCGCGGCACTGCTCGGCGCCCTGGTGGACCAACCGGAGCGGCTCGCGACGATGGCCGCCGCGGCCAAATCGGTCGGCAGGCCGGACGCGGCACGGTTGCTCGCCGATCTCACAGAGGCTATTGCGTCCCGCAAAACAGTATCGGATTTCAGGAAGGGGACGCACCCATGAAGATGCCGCAGACCATCGGCCTCGTGCATTTCATCGGCATTGGCGGCATCGGCATGAGCGGCATCGCCGAGGTGCTGCACAATCTCGGCTACAAGGTGCAAGGATCCGACCAGGCGGACAGCGCCAATGTGCAGCGGCTGCGCGACAAGGGCATCGAATGCTTCGTCGGCCACAAGGCCGAGAATCTCGGTGATGCCGAGGTCATCGTCGTCTCGACGGCGATCAAGAAGTCGAATCCGGAACTGAAGGCCGCGCGGGAGAAATTGCTACCCATTGTCCGCCGCGCCGAGATGCTGGCCGAGCTGATGCGTTTCCGCCAGGCTGTCGCCATCGGCGGCACGCATGGCAAGACGACGACGACCTCGATGGTGGCGACGCTGCTCGAAGCCGGTGGGCTCGACCCGACCGTCATCAATGGCGGCATCATCAATGCCTATGGCACCAATGCGCGCATGGGCGACGGCGAGTGGATGGTGGTCGAAGCCGACGAAAGCGACGGCACCTTCCTCAAGCTGCCTGCCGACATCGCCGTCGTCACCAACATCGATCCCGAGCATCTCGATCATTATGGCAACTTCGACAATGTGCGCGAAGCGTTCCGCCAGTTCGTCGAGAACGTACCTTTCTATGGTTTCGGCGTGATGTGCACCGATCACCCGGAAGTGCAGGCGCTGGTCGGGCGCATCGAGGACCGGCGCGTCATCACCTATGGCGAGAACGCTCAGGCCGACGTGCGCTTCACCAACCACCGCATGGCGGGAGCGACCTCGGAGTTCGACGTGATCATCCGCGACCGCAAGGGGCGCGGCCAGACGACGATAGCGGGCCTGCGCCTGCCGATGCCTGGCCGCCACAATGTGTCCAACGCGACGGCCGCGATCGCGGTCGCGCACGAACTCGGCCTGTCGGCCGAGGCAATCAAGAAGGGCCTGTCGTCCTTCGCCGGCGTCAAGCGCCGCTTCACCCATACCGGATCCTGGAACGGTGTCGACGTGTTCGACGACTACGGCCATCACCCGGTCGAAATCTCGGCGGTGCTGAAGGCGGCGCGCAGCGCGACCAATGGGCGTGTCATCGCCATTGCCCAGCCGCACCGCTTCACCCGGCTGCACGATCTGTTCAACGAGTTCTCCGCCTGTTTCAACGATGCCGACACGGTGATGGTGGCGCCGGTCTACGCCGCCGGCGAAGAGCCGATCGACGGCGTGACCTCGGACGCGCTGGTGTCGCGCATACGTGCCGGCGGCCATCGCGACGCGCGCTACATCGAGGGGCCGGCCGATATCGCGCCTGTCATCCGCGACATCGCCAAGCCCGGCGACTTCGTCGTCTTCCTGGGCGCCGGCAATATTACCCAATGGGCCTATGCGCTGCCGAAGGAGCTCGCCGCCTCATGATGAACGGCCAGGCCCTGATCGACAGACTTGGCGACCGGCTGGCCGGCCTGCGCGGCCGCATGACGCCGAATGCCGAGATGGACAAGATCACCTGGTTCCGGGCAGGCGGCCTTGCCGAGGCACTGTTCCAGCCGGCCGACGAGGAGGACCTCGCGGCGTTCCTCAAGGCGGTTCCCGAAGAGATCCCCCTGACGATTGTCGGTGTCGGCTCGAACCTTCTGGTCCGCGACGGCGGCATTCCGGGTTTCGTCGTCAGGCTTTCCGCCAAGGGCTTTGGCGAGGCCGAAGTCATTTCCCCGATCAGGATCAGGGCAGGCGCCGCCGCGCCCGACAAGCGTGTGGCGGCGGTGGCGCTCGAGGCCGGCATTGGCGGCTTCCATTTCTATCACGGCATTCCGGGCGCCGTCGGCGGCGCGCTCAGGATGAATGCCGGCGCCAATGGCGTCGAGACGCGCGAACGCGTCGTCGAGGTGCGGGCGCTCGACCGCAGGGGCAACGCCCTGACGCTGAGCAATGCCGAGATGGGCTATGCCTATCGCCATTCGGCGGCGCCCGCCGGGCTGATCTTCACCTCGGCCGTCTTCGAAGGCTTTGCCGAGGACAGGGCGGTGATCAAGACGGCGATGGACGCGGTGCAGAACCACCGCGAGACCGTGCAGCCGATCCGCGAGAAGACGGGCGGCTCGACCTTCAAGAATCCGGAAGGCACCTCGGCCTGGAAGGAAATCGACAAGGCGGGTTGCCGCGGCCTGATGATCGGCGGTGCGCAGATGTCGCCGATGCACTGCAACTTCATGATCAATACCGGAACCGCGACCGGCTACGACCTCGAATATCTCGGCGAGACGGTGCGCGCGCGGGTGCTCGAGCATTCGGGCATCCGGCTGCAGTGGGAGATCAAGCGCATCGGCAATTTCCGTTCCGGACATGCCGTGCAGGAGTTCCTGGGCCAGTTGCTTTAAGGCACAGCGGATTTGGCGAGTTGCTGGTCTGCCGGCCGGAGCCGCCCATCGTTCGAGCTATTGCAGGCCTTGGAGATTGGCAGATGTCTCTCCGACTTCGTCATCCACGGGCGGAGCAGGAGCGAAGCTCCGTCGCGGAGACCCGAGGATCCATTCCGTGACCTTGGCCGTGGAGTGCAGCGGAGCAGAATTCTGCACCGCCGTAACGCTTCGCGGTCGCGGCATGGATCCTATGGTCTGCGCCGCGTCGCTTCGCTCCTTGCTCCGCCATAGGATGACGAAGTGATTGGCGCTTCGGCTAATCGCCAAGGCATGCCGTCAATCAACGCAGGCTCAGTCGATCCGTCAGAACTCCTGTGCCGAGGAATTGGCTAGCCGCTGTTGAAGTTCACGTGATGCGTGAACTTCAACGGGATAGAAACGCCGTGAATGGTTGCCGCAAAGACTCAGCGAGACGGTTTTCGCATCCGTTTTCTCACAAAGTGAATCCCTCGGAATCATAAGCACTTGCCAGGGAATCAACTCTCTGATTCTCTGCCCTAAAGCGTTTCCTGATTTGAGTCGTTCGACGCGTTACCCGCGTTTTCCGTCTGGGGGGCAACCTGCCGGGAGACTCGGACTCAATGTTGCGGAAATCCTTGGGTTTTTAGTCCGCCGTGAGAGGGGATGACGGGGAATGAAGAACAAGCATGTGGCCGTATTGCTGGGAGGTTTCTCGTCCGAGCGGCCCGTGTCCCTGTCTTCTGGAAAGGCCTGTGCAGATGCGCTCGAGCAGGAAGGCTATCAGGTTACCCGTGTCGATGTCGGGCGCGACGTCGGTTCGGTGCTCGCCGAGCTCAAGCCCGATGTCGCCTTCAATGCGCTGCATGGGCCTTTTGGCGAGGATGGTACCATCCAGGGCATCCTCGAATATCTCGGCATTGCCTACACCCATTCCGGCGTGCTCGCCTCGGCGCTCGCCATGAACAAGGAGCAGGCGAAGAAGATCGTCAAATCGGTCGGCGTGCCTGTCGCCGAATCAAAGGTCGCCAATCGTTTCTCCATCCAGAACAAGCATCCGATGAAGCCGCCCTATGTGGTCAAGCCGGTCAGCGAAGGGTCGAGCTTCGGTGTCGTCATCGTCTCGGAGGGGCAGTCGCATCCGCCGCAGGTCATCGGGTCGTCCGAGTGGAAATATGGCGATACCGTCATGGTCGAGCGCTACATCCATGGGCGCGAACTGACCTGCGCCGTCATGGGAGACGTGGCGCTCGGCGTCTGCGAGATCATCCCGACGGGCCATTCCTTCTACGACTATGATTCAAAATATGTCGCGGGCGGATCAAAACACGAATGCCCCGCAAAAGTTTCACCGAATATTTACCAAAAAATACAGACACTGGCGCTCAAGGCTCACCAAGCTGTCGGCTGTCGGGGCGTTTCCCGGTCGGACTTCCGTTATGACGATCGTCACTCCGAAAATGGCGAGGTTGTATGGCTCGAGGTCAATACTCAGCCGGGCATGACGCCGACGTCTCTGGTGCCTGAAATTGCCGCCCATGCCGGGCATTCGTTTGGTGAACTGTTGAGTTGGATGGTGGAGGACGCTTCGTGTCTGCGTTGAAATGGGGACAGGGCAAGGTGAGGGGCGCGGCCGGGCCGTCGCTGTTCGGCCTGCCATTGTCGTTGGACCATTTCGTTCTGCCGCGCGTGCTTCGCCGCCCGATGCGCATCCTGACGCGCCTGGGTGATGGTGAATTTCAGGCGCCGCGCTTCTCCGCCGCGATCATGTCGTCGGTGCTGCTGGCTTCGAGCGGGGCCTATGGCGCCTATCTTGGCGGTCATGCCGACGGCATCATTCAAAGCATCACCGCCCGCACCGGCTTCGCAGTCGATCAGGTCAAGGTGGTCGGCAACCGTCAGACTTCCGAGATCGACATTCTCGACCGGCTCGAGCTCGATGGCTGGACGTCGCTGATCGGCTTCGATGCCGAGGCCGCGCGGGAGCGCATCGCTACCTTGCCGTGGATCGAGATTGCCGCGGTGCGCAAGGTCTATCCGCACACGCTGGAAGTGCGCGTCGAGGAGCGCGAAGCCTTCGCGCTCTGGCAGCAGGGCGATGATCTCTCCGTCATCGAAAAGGATGGCGCCGTCATCGCGCCGTTCTCGGGCGGCAAGCAGGTGCTCCTGCCGCTGTTGATCGGCACCGGCGCGCCGGCCAAGGCGCCTGATTTCCTGGCCAAGATCGAGCAATATCCCGACCTCGCCAGCCGCATCAAAGGCTATGTCCGCGTCGGCGAGCGGCGCTGGGACCTCAAGTTGGACAACGGCATCACCGTCAAGCTGCCCGAAGACGACGAGGACCAGGCGCTCGCCGAACTCGTCAAGATGGACCATGACAAGGGGCTGTTGTCGCGCGATATCGCCGCTGTCGACATGCGCCTAACAGACCGGCTGGTCGTGGAGCTGACGCCGCAGGCGGCGACGCAGCGCGAGGCCGCGCTCAACGAGAAGCCGAAAACCCTCAAGCGCAAGCCGGAGACGAAGATATGAGCTGGCTTGGCGGTTCTGGCGATGCCTCGTCGCGCCGGTCCGGCACCCTGACGGTGCTGGATGTCGGCTCGAACAAGGTCTGTTGCATGGTGGCCAAGCTGAAGCCGAACGATGATGGCAAGCTTCTGCGCGGCCGCTCGCACCGGATCCAGGTGATCGGCATCGGTCATCAGAAATCGCAAGGCGTGAAGTCGGGCGTCGTCGTCGATCTCGACCGCGCCGAGCATGCCATTCGCCTCTCCGTCGACGCCGCCGAGCGCATGGCCGGGCTGACGGTCGATTCGCTGATCGTCAACATGACCGCCGGACGACTGAAGAGCGAAGCCTTTTCGGCCACCATCAACCTCGGCGGCCACGAGGCCGACGAAGCCGATATCAAGCGCGTGCTCGGCGCCGGCGCCAAGCAGGCGCTGAAGGCCGAACGCGAGGTGATCCACTCGCTGCCCGTCGGCTTCTCGCTCGATGCGGAGCGCGGCGTGCGCGATCCGCGCGGCATGGTGGGCGATGCGCTTGGCGTCGACATGCATGTGCTGACCGGTGATGCGGCGCCGATGCGCAATCTGGAGCTCTCCATCAACCGTTCGCACCTGTCGGTCGAGCGCATGGTGGCGACGCCCTATGCCAGCGGGCTGGCGGCACTCGTCGACGACGAGCTCGAACTCGGAGCCGCCTGCATCGACATGGGCGGCGGCACGACGACGATCTCGGTGTTTTCGGAAGGCAAGTTCGTCCATGGCGACGCCATCGCCATCGGTGGCAATCATGTGACGCTCGACATGGCCAAGGGGCTTTCGACGTCGCTCGATGCCGCCGAGCGGCTGAAGGTGATGCACGGCTCGGCGCTGCCGGGCAGCGCCGACGACCGCGATCTGGTCTCGATCCAGCCGATCGGCGACGATGGCGACGTGCCGCTGCAGATCCCGCGTTCGGTGATGACGCGCATCGTGCGCGCCCGCATCGACGAGACGCTCGAACTCCTGCGCGACCGGCTCAACAAATCCGGCTACGGCAATGCGGTCGGCAAGCGCGTCGTGCTCACCGGCGGCGCCAGCCAACTGGCCGGCCTGCCCGAGGCGGCACGCCGCATCCTGGGGCGCAATGTGCGCATCGGCCGCCCGCTCGGCGTGGCGGGCCTGCCAGAAGCAGCGAAAGGCCCGGCTTTCTCGGCCGCAGTCGGGCTTCTGATCTATCCGCAGATGGCGAGCTTCGAGAGCCATCCGGCGAAAGGTATTTCCGGTCTCAGGATGACCGGAACGGGCGGAAAACTGCATCGCATGAGTCAGTGGTTGAGAGACAGTTTCTAATTGACGGGGACAGCCCCATAGGCGGCCGCGGCGGCGAAGCGGCGTGAAAGGCAAAGGACGGAGACAATGACCATCAATCTGCAGAAGCCGGACATCACCGAGCTTAAGCCGCGCATCACCGTGTTCGGTGTTGGCGGCGGCGGCGGCAATGCCGTGAACAACATGATCACCGCCGGACTGCGCGGTGTCGAGTTCGTCGTGGCCAACACCGACGCGCAGGCGCTGACCATGTCGAAGGCCTCGCGCCTGATCCAGCTTGGCGCGCATGTCACCGAGGGGCTCGGTGCCGGATCGCAGCCGGAAGTCGGCCGCGCGGCGGCGGAAGAGTGCATCGACGAGATCCTCGACCATCTCACCAACACCCATATGTGCTTCGTTACCGCCGGCATGGGCGGCGGCACCGGTACGGGTGCTGCTCCGGTGGTTGCCCGCGCAGCCCGCGAGAAGGGCATCCTCACCGTCGGCGTCGTCACCAAGCCGTTCCACTTCGAAGGCCAGCGCCGCATGAAGACGGCCGACTTCGGCATCGAGGAGTTGCAGAAGTGCGTCGATACGCTGATCGTCATCCCCAACCAGAACCTGTTCCGGCTGGCCAATGACAAGACCACCTTCGCCGACGCCTTCGCGATGGCCGACCAGGTGCTCTACTCCGGCGTTGCCTGCATCACCGACCTGATGGTCAAGGAAGGCCTGATCAACCTCGACTTCGCCGACGTGCGTTCGGTGATGCGCGAGATGGGCAAGGCGATGATGGGCACCGGCGAGGCTTCGGGCGAAGGCCGTGCGATGGCCGCGGCGGAAGCCGCGATCGCCAACCCGCTGCTCGACGAAACCTCGATGAAGGGCGCCAAGGGCTTGCTGATCTCGATCACCGGCGGCCGCGACCTGACCCTTTTCGAAGTCGACGAGGCGGCGACCCGCATCCGCGAAGAAGTCGACCAGGACGCCAACATCATCCTGGGCGCCACTTTCGACGAGGAACTCGAGGGCGTCATCCGCGTCTCGGTGGTCGCGACCGGCATCGACAAGTCGGCCGCTGAAATCGCCGCCGCGCCGATCTCGATCCGCACGGCGCCGCCGAAGCCTGCCCCCCGGCCGGCCGTCGCCGCGGTGGAAAGCCGCCCGGCCCCGGTCCAGCAGACGGTGTATGAGCCGCGCGCCGCCGATCCGGTTGCCGAAGCCATCCAGTTGGCCGAAGCGAACGCCGCTGCCATGGCGCAGGCTCGTCCGGCACCGGTCGCCCATGCGGACGATTTCCGCCCGCAGAGCAAGATCTTCCAGGCGCCGCCCGCGCAACCGATGCCTCAGCCTGTTGTCCAGCAGATGATGCAGCCGGCTCCGCAGCCGCGCGAAATGCTGCGTGAGGTCCAGCAGCCGGTGGCGATGGCGCCGCAGCGCATGCCGCGCGTCGAGGATTTTCCGCCGGTCGTGAAGGCGGAGGTCGACGCCAAGAGCCGTCCCGCCGACCATGAGAACAGCGGCCCGATGGGTCTCCTGAAGCGCCTGACCAATGGCCTGACCCGCCGCGAAGAGGAGCCTGCACGGCTGCAGCCGGCGCAGCCGCGCGAGCCCAAGCTGCGCCAGGCCGCACCGGAAGTGCGCCGCCTCGCCAGCCAGGACGCCCAGCTCTACGCGCCGCGCCGCGGCCAGCTGGACGACCAGGGCCGTCTGACGCCGCAGGTGAGGGCGACTCAGGACGATGATCAGCTGGAGATTCCGGCGTTCCTGCGCCGCCAGGCCAACTGACCGGTTAACGGATTGTAACAATTGTTAACAGGCAGGCAAGAAATTGCTTGCCTGTTAACGTTTAAAGGCTTGCATAATCAATTGGTTATCGTGTCGTAGATGTTCCAGTTCGCGGTTACAAAGAGTAAGAAACCGTGATTTGGAGTCTCCCTGCCGGGACATTATCTTCGCTGCCTACCATGGTCGGTATGCGGGGATTTCGGGGGAAGTAGCCCTGCCTGCCGATTTAACAAGAGCCGCGCCCTCGGGCTGGAGAAGCGGACCTAGGCATTACGGGCTTATGGGGATTGTCTTGCACGACCACCAGACGACAGTGAAGACGCGCGCGTCGCTTACAGGCACCGGCGTTCACAGCGGCAAAGAAGTTTCCATCAGTTTCCTGCCCGCGGATGCCGATACCGGCATCGTGTTCCAGCTTCTCAATGGCGACGGGCAGGGCCGTGAGTTCCGCGCCCTGTTTTCCGAGATCGGCGCCACCGACCTTTGCACCATGCTTGGCGATCCCTCGGGCGAGCACATCGCCACGGTCGAGCATATCATGGCCGCCCTGTTCGGGCTCGGCATCGACAATGTCATCATCGAGATCGACGGCCACGAGGTCCCAATCCTCGACGGCAGTGCCATGGCGTTCGTCGAAGCCATCGACCAGGCCGGCATCGAGGTGTTGGCCGTCAAGCGCCGCTATATCAGGGTGGTCAAGCCGATCCGCATCGAGAACGGCGCCTCCTGGGCCGAGTTCAGGCCCTATGACGGCACCCGCTTCGAGGTCGAGATCGATTTCGAAAGCCCGGCGATCGGCCGCCAGCTGTTCGCATCGGACATCAATGCCGATA
Organism: Mesorhizobium sp. M8A.F.Ca.ET.207.01.1.1; assembly: GCF_004794715.1. Lineage (NCBI taxonomy): Bacteria > Pseudomonadati > Pseudomonadota > Alphaproteobacteria > Hyphomicrobiales > Phyllobacteriaceae > Mesorhizobium > Mesorhizobium sp. M8A.F.Ca.ET.207.01.1.1. Next base: position 72,953 of record NZ_SRUS01000008.1, read on the forward strand.
TTTTCCGCCGCGACATCGCCCGCGCCCGCACCTTCGGCTTCATGAAGGACGTCGAACGGCTGTGGGCCGCCGGCTATGCGCTGGGATCCTCGCTCGAGAACTCGCTGGTGATCGGTGACGACAACCGCGTCATCAATATGGGTGGCCTGCGCTACCCCAACGAATTCGTGCGCCACAAGACGCTCGACGCCATGGGCGACCTGGCGCTGGCCGGCGCGCGCTTCATCGGCTGTTTCCGCTCCTATCGCGGCGGCCACCGGCTGAACGCCGCCGCGCTGCGGCGCCTGCTGTCGGACCGCACGGCCTTCGAGATCGTCGAGACGACACGCCGCGAGCGTGGCCGGGCCGCCGAGATGAACGCCGTCAACGCGCCGCTCTATGCGCCATGGATGATCTGATTTTCTTAATCTTTTTCGCATTGCATGGCGGTATGGGTGTTGCATGAATGCATCATCCATCAGCGAAATTGCATAGATTTTCGCGCTGCGGTCCGTCGCCACAAAAATGTGCGATTGGCTGGACATAGCGTTGCCGGGCAAGGCGGTTATGGTTTATGGCTGCTGCCGTCGATTAATGCATGTCGCCTAGAAGTGGGGACCATTTTTGGGACAACAGCATGCAAGAGGCACTAAAATAACGCCGAAAGGGCGCAATCCAATCATGTTCTTCAAGCGAGTCGGTCAATCGAAAGCGCCGCAGCGGTCTGTCTTCCTGGCGCTTTCGGTGGTTGTTCCATCGCTCTTTCTGTCGGCCTGCATGTCGTCGGAGAAAGATATCGACCTTTCGACCTATGTCGACCAGACCGAGCCGGCCGACGTTCTCTACAATCAGGGCCTCGCAAACATGAATGCGGGACGCCTGGACGAGGCGAGCAAGAAGTTCGACGCCGTCGACCGCCAGCATCCCTATTCGGAATGGGCCCGCAAATCGATGGTGATGGGCGCGTTTGCCGACTATCGGAAGGGCAGCTACGAGGACGCGATCCAGTCGGCAAAGCGGTACCTGGCCCTCTATCCGTCCACGGATGACGCACCCTATGCCCAGTACATCATCGGTCTCAGCTACTATCGCCAGATCAAGGACGTGACGCAGGACCAGAAGGAAGCACGCCAGACCGTGCAGACGATGCAAGACCTGGTGACGCGCTGGCCGACGTCGGAATATGTCGACGACGCCAAGGAAAAGATCCGCTTCGCCAACGACCAGCTCGCCGGCAAGGAAATGCAGATCGGCCGTTATTATCTGGAGCGCCGCGAGTACATCGCCGCCGTCAAGCGCTTCCGCACCGTGGTCGAAAACTATTCCAACACCCGCCATGTCGAGGAAGCGCTCGCCCGCCTCACCGAAAGCTATTACGCGTTGGGCTTGACCTCGGAGGCCCAGACGGCGGCCGCGGTCCTCGGCACCAACTATCCCGACAGCTCGTGGTACAAGGATTCCTATAAGCTGCTGCAGAGCAACGGTCTGGCGCCACGCGAAAATGCCGGATCGTGGATATCCAAGGCCGGGAAGCTGATCACCGGCGCCTGACCGCGGAGCTCCGAGCGAAGCGCGCAGTGTGCTTTTTCGGATTGATCCGAAGCTCAAACAAAAAGATAGTGCGGCGCTGCGACTCCAACTGTCGGGTGCCGCCTTAAATCTTTTGTTTTCGTGCCTGTCGTTATCCCGAAACCGGGTCCACTTCTGGGCGGCATGCAATAGGTCCGGTTTCTCATGCTTTCCAGACTGTCGATCCGAGATATCGTCCTGATCGAAAAGCTGGACATCGACTTCCAGCCGGGTCTCTCCGTGCTGACCGGCGAAACCGGCGCCGGCAAATCCATCCTGCTCGATGCCCTGTCGCTGGCGCTCGGCGCGCGCGGCGATGCCTCGTTGGTGCGCCATGGCGCGTCGCAGGGCCAGGTCATTGCCGTGTTCGATGTTCCGCGCAACCATCCGGTGCGCGCGCTGCTTGCCGAAAACGCCATCGAGGATGACGGCGACGTCATCCTGCGCCGCGTGCAGACGGCGGACGGCCGTACCCGTGTGTTCGTCAACGACCAGCCGTCCAGCGTGACGCTGATGCGCGATGTCGGCCGCGCACTGGTCGAGATCCATGGCCAGCATGACGAACGCGCTTTGGTCGATCCGGGCGCGCACCGCGATGTGCTCGATGCTTTCGGCGGCCATCTCGGCGCCGTCCGCGCGACAGGCGAGGCATGGCGGCACTGGCGCGCCTGCGAGCAGGAGTTGACGCGCCATCGCGCCAAGGTGGCGGCCGCCGCCCGGGAGGCCGACTATCTGCGCGCCGCGGTCGCCGAACTGACCAAGCTCGATCCGCAGCCCGGTGAGGAAACCGAACTTGCCGAGCTGCGCGCCCACATGATGCGCGCCGAGAAGATCGCCTCCGAAATCCACGACGCGCAGGATGTGCTTTCGGGCCCGTCCTCGCCCTTGCCGCTACTGGCCAGCCTGCTGAGGCGGCTGCAGCGCAAGGCGACGGAGGCGCCCGGGCTGCTCGAGGACGTGGTCAAGTCGCTGGATGAAGCGATGTTGTCGCTCGACGCGGCGCAATCGGGCGTCGAGGCGGCGCTTCGCGCCACCGAATATGACCCGCAACGGTTGGAGAAGGCCGAGGAGCGGCTGTTTTCGCTGCGCGCGGCCTCGCGCAAGCACAGCGTCGCCGTCGACGATCTGGCGCAATTGCGCGACACGATGGTTGCCGATCTAGCCGACCTCGATGCCGGCGAGGAGCGCCTGCACGGACTGGAAAAGCAGGCCGCCGCCGCGCGCGAAACCTACGACATCGCTGCCGCACAGCTGTCCTCGCTTCGCCATGCCGCGGCGGTCGGCCTGACCAAGGCGGTGATGGCCGAATTGCCGGCGCTGAAGCTCGAACGCGCGGCCTTCATCGTCGAGATGAAGAGCGAGGCCGAGAGCCGCATGGAGGAGGGCATCGACCAGATCGAGTTCTGGGTGCGCACCAATCCTGGCACGCGGCCCGGCCCGATGATGAAAGTCGCCTCGGGTGGCGAGCTGTCACGCTTCTTGCTGGCGCTGAAAGTGGCGCTTGCCGATCGCGGTTCGGCGCCGACACTGGTTTTCGACGAAATCGACACCGGCGTGGGCGGCGCGGTGGCCGACGCCATCGGCCAGCGGCTGGCGCGGCTGTCGAAGCGTGTCCAGGTGCTTTCCGTCACCCATGCTCCGCAAGTGGCGGCGCGCGCGGCAACACATTTCCTGATCTCCAAATCGGGCAGCACCGACCGTGTCGCGACCGGAATTGCCGAGATGGACAGGACGGCGCGGCAGGAGGAGATCGCCCGCATGCTGGCCGGCGCCACTATCACCGACGAGGCGCGCGCCGCCGCCGAGCGGCTGCTGCGCGAGAATACAAACGCGGCATGAGACTATCGGGCGTCATGGGGCGAGTCAGGATATGGCTCCATCCTGCTGTTCAGGAATGATCTTTTCCGAAAACCGGTTCCCACCTTTCAAGATCATGCTCTATTGTGGCGCGCCACCGTTCAGGGACAAAAAGCATGGCCGAAAAACCCGTCGATTCGCTCAGCGAAAGCGAGGCTGAAGCCGAACTCCAGCGCCTTGCCGAAGAGATCGCCGGTCACGACCGGCGCTACCATGCCGAGGACGCGCCTACGATCACGGACGCGGAGTATGACGCGTTGCGACGGCGCAATCTTGCCATCGAGGAGCGCTTTCCCGGGTTGGTGCGTGAGGATTCGCCCTCGCTCAGGGTTGGTGCCGCACCGGCGGAAGGCTTCACCAAGGTGCGCCACGCCGTGCCGATGCTCAGCCTCGCCAAGGCCTATACCGACGAAGACGTCACCGATTTCATCGACCGTGGCCGGCGCTTCTTTGACCGCGACAAGGACCTCGACATCGCTTTCACCGCCGAGCCGAAGATCGACGGGCTGTCGGCTTCGCTGCGTTACGAAAAGGGCGTCTTCGTGCAAGGTGCGACGCGCGGCGATGGTGCGGTCGGCGAGGACATCACCGCCAATTTGAGGACCATCGCCGACATTCCCGCGAAGCTCAAAGGATCAGGCTGGCCTGAAATCATCGAGATCCGTGGCGAAGTCTATATGACCTATGCCGAATTCGAGGCGCTCAAGGCGCGCTCGGCGGCTGTCGGCGGCCAGGATTACGTCAATCCGCGCAATACGGCGGCCGGATCGCTGCGGCAGAAGGATCCCTCCGTCACCGCCAGCCGCAACCTCAAATTCTTCGCCTATGCATGGGGTTATACTACGGCCGATCCGGCGCCGACACAGTACGAATCAGTGCAGAAATTCGCCGATTGGGGTTTCAAGATCAGCCCACTGATGGTGCGGGCCAAATCGGTCGAGGAACTGGTCGCGCACTATCATCGGATCGAGGAGCAGCGCTCGTCGCTTGGCTATGACATAGACGGCGTCGTCTACAAGGTCGACCAGCTGGAGCTGCAGCGCCGCTGGGGTTTCGTCACCGGTGAGCCGCGCTGGGCCGTCGCGCACAAATTCCCGGCCGAACAGGCGATGACGACCGTGCAGAAGATCGACATCCAGGTCGGCCGAACCGGCACGCTGGCGCCGGTCGCGCGGCTTGCGCCGGTGACCGTCGGCGGCGTCGTGGTGGAAAACGTCACGCTGCACAATGAGGATTATATTAAGGGCCTGGACAGCACCGGCCAGCCGATCCGCGACGGCATCGACGTGCGCATCGGCGACACCGTCGTGATCCAGCGGGCAGGGGATGTCATTCCGCAGATCGTCAGTGTCGTCATCGACAAGCGTCCGCCCGATGCCGTGCCATACGAATTCCCGCACACCTGCCCGATCTGCGGCTCGCCGGCGACGCGCGAGATCAACGAGAAGACCGGCAAGGAGGATTCGCGCCGCCGCTGCACCGGCGAACTGATCTGCCCGGCGCAGGCCGTGGAAGGGCTGCGCCATTTCGTGTCGCGCGGCGCCCTGGATATTGAAGGCCTGGGCGCGGAGAATATCGACACGTTCTTCAATGCCGGGTTGATCAAGACAGCCGCCGACATCTTCACGCTGAGGGAGCGCCGCCCTGCCGTGACCAAGGCGCTGGCCGTGCGGCGCGAGGAGCAGGCCAGGCAGCGCGAAGCGGCGTCCGGCAAGACGCGCAAGAATGTGCGCAGCGTCGAGGACCGCAACTATGAAGGCCTCGACAAATTGTTTGCGGCAATCGATTCGCGCCGTGAGCCCGAACTCGACCGCTTCATCTTCGCGCTCGGCATCCGCCATATCGGCGAAACCACGGCCGCGGTGCTTGCGCGAACCTTCTCGACCATCGAGGAGCTTATCCGAGTCGGCAAGGAGACTGCGGCGGCGCAGAATCCGCATGCGGTCTTCCCATCGATCAACGGCATTGGCGATACGGTGATCGATGCGCTTCGCGATTTCTTCGGCAACGAGCGCAATGACGACGTGCTCGAGAAGCTGCTGCAGCAGGTCAAGCCGAAGCCATATATCGTCACCGTCTCGGCCGACAGCGAAGTCGCCGGCAAGACGATCGTCTTTACCGGTTCGCTGGAAAAGATGACACGCTCGGAAGCCAAGGCGATGGCCGAGCGTCTCGGCGCCAAGGTGGCCGGCTCGGTTTCGGCCAAGACCGATCTGCTGGTGGCCGGTCCTGGCGCCGGTTCCAAGCTCAAGCTTGCCAGCGAACTCGGCGTCGAAGTCATCGATGAGGACACCTGGCTGCAGCGGGTCGGCAAATCGTGACGGACGGGGCATTCAAAGGGTTCGGCCCAAAGGCCATTCCGTTCCTGAAGGCATTGGATTTCCACCAGAGTCGCGAGTGGTTCCTGGAAAACCGCGACCTGTTCGAAAAGGAATTGCGCGACCCACTGGGGGATCTCGTCGAGACGCTTACTCTGCGTTTTGCGCAGGCTGGCCTCGGCCTGCGTGGCGATCGCAAGAAGTCGCTGTTCCGCATCAACCGCGACGTGCGCTTCGCCAAGGACAAACGACCCTATAACCGGCATCTGTCAGCTATCCTGTCGCCGGACGGCACCAAGATGGAGCAGGGTGTGTTCTTCGTCCATATCGGGCTCGAGCGCTGCTTTGCCGGCGTCGCCTGGTGGCAGCCGGCGCCGGAACTGCTGACGGCCATGCGCAAGGCCATTGCAAGCCATCCCGATACGTTTCGCGCCGTGGTGGCGGCGCTGGGGAAAAATGGCCTCGAACTCGATGCCGAAGGCGGCATGAAACGCACGCCGCGCGGCTTCGAACACGTCGCCGACAAAGATCTTGTCGCCGCCATCCGCAACCGGCACTTCGCCGTTCGCCACGCAATCGATCCGGCTGCTATCCACGGGCCGGGACTGGTCGAGGAACTGGTCGATTTCGCCATGCGCGCCAAGCCGTTGCTCGACTGGGGCAGGGCGATCGAGGGCACGGCGCCGGGAAGCTAATGCATGTCGCCCGGAAATGTTCTCGGTTTCGAGACAACGACATGCATAAAATCATAAGCTTACAGGAGGTCGGCGAATCCAATTCGCCGCGACATACTGTAGCCCAGCGCTGTGATTGCGGCGCTACATCCGCATCAAAAGACCGCCGTCGACGGCCAGTTCAATTCCAGTGACGTAACTTGCCTCGTCGGAGAGCAGGAAAAGTGCTGCGTTGGCCATGTCTTGCGGCGTGCCGATGCGGCCGAGCGGCGTGTAGCTGGCGACGGCGGCGCGCTTCTCCTCGGTGTCCCAGCGCGCCTGCAATGGCGTCAGCGCCATGCCCGGGCAGATGGCGTTCGACCGGATGCGATCGCCGGCCAGTTGCATGGCGAGCGACTTGGAGAGCGCGCAGACGCCGGCCTTCGAGGCCTGGTAGGCATCCTGCGGGGTCGGATCGCCGCGATACCACTGGATGGTCGAGAAATGCACCATGGCGCCGCCGCGGCCGCCCGCGCGCATATGTGGCACGACCGCCCGCGCCGTGTGCACGAAGGATTTCAGGTTGATGTTGAAGACCTGGTCCCAGACGTCGAGGTCCATCTCCAGGGCCGACTTGTCGCGGCCGAACCAGAGCACGCCGGCGACATTGGCAAGATAGTCGATGCCGCCGCGCTCACGGCCCGCAGCATTGATGGTCTGTTCGACAAAGGCGGCATCGGTGAGATCGCCCTGCGCGAAAATGAGCCTGTCGTCATAGGCGGCGAGCGATGCCGGGCGTGGCTTGATGTCGATGGCGGTGACGGAAGCGCCGGCATCGAGCAGCGCCAGGGTAATCGCCTCGCCCATGCCGCCGCCAGCCCCGGTGACGACCGCATGCCTGCCGGTGAAATTATAAACGATCATCCGCAACCCCTTTTTTCGCCAATCTGCAATCACCGGACAATAGCGTGCCTTTACGCGGAACTGCAGAGCCATTGTGATCTCGCGTCGATATGACGGAGCGCGGGCCAAATTCCGGCGTGAAAGGCTTGCCGATGATTTCCGCTGATCGTTTGGCTCAAGCGAATTCGTGTGACAAGGCTGGGCATGCCCCCTACATACCGCGACTCCTCATGGAGTGGCCGATGGCGACGGACGTGATTTCAGAGAGCGGCGCGAAAAGCGATTTCTGGCAAGGGGTTAGGCTCTCCATGCCTGTTGTGGTGGCTTCGGCGCCGTTCGCGGTGCTGTTCGGCGCGCTCGCCGTCGACAATGGGTTTTCGGTCCTTGAAGCCTTCCTGATGAGCGCGCTGGTCTATGGCGGCGCCAGCCAGATGGTCGGCATCCAGCTGTTTGGCCAGCATGTCGCGCCATGGTTGGTCGTGCTTTCGATCTTCGCCGTCAACTTCCGCCACGTGCTCTATTCCGCCGGCATCGGCCGGCGCATCGCGCACTGGCCTGTCATCAGCCAAGCACTCGGCTATTTCATCCTCACCGATCCGCAATTCGCGGTCGCCGAGGCACGCGCGCAATCCGGCCAGAATGTGGGCTTCGCCTGGTATCTGGGGCTTGGCCTGCCGGTCTATCTGTTCTGGATCGTCGAAAGCGCGCTCGGTGCGCTGTTCGGCAAGCTCATTCCCGATACGCATGCGCTGGGCATCGATTTCCTGCTGCCGATCTATTTCCTCGGCCTGGTGATGGGCTTCCGCAAGCGGCCGCTGTGGCTGCCGGTGGTCGTCGCCAGTGCCTGCGCGTCCATCATTGCCTACAAGACGGTGGGTTCGCCCTGGCACGTCTCCATCGGCGCCATCGCCGGCGTGCTGCTGGCTGTCATCCTGCCGCCGCACCATAGCGGCGTGGAGACAAGGCCATGAGCACGACATTCTGGATCATCATCGCCGGCGCGATCGCCACCTATCTCACGCGCATCGGCGGGCATCTGGTCATCTCCCGCTTCGACCACATCCATCCGCGCGTCGAGGCGGGCCTCAACGCGGTGCCGGCGGCAGTGCTGACGACGCTGGTGGCGCCGGAACTGCTGAATGCCGGACCGGCGGAGTGGGCAGCGCTGGTTGTCACGGCGGCGGTTTCGTTGCGTGGCGGGTTGATGGCGATGTTTTTGGCGGGTGCTGCGGTGTTGATCGTGGCACGGCAGTTCGTGGGATAAGAAGCCCTGCCGGCGCTATTGCTTCGAAGGTTTGCGCCGCCCCTCATTGCCCTGCCGGGCATTTCTTCCCGTATAGTGACGGGGAGAAAGACGCCCTCGATGATGGTCTCGCCAATCGCCGGCGCCGCAGAAAAAAGCGGCGAGGGTGCAATCAGCCCCTTCTCCCCGTCACTATACGGGGAGAAGATGCCGGCAGGCAGATGAGGGGCAGCGCCAGCCTTCCAAAGCTGAATGTCCGACGACTCAAATCTTCGCGTCGTGCGGCAGTGGTGCCGTCGCCTTTTCCAGCCAGGCCAGTGTTTCGCCGTCGAGCATCGGCCCGATCTCGGCCACGACGCGGGCGTGGTAGGCGTCGAGCCAGTGCAGTTCGTCACGGGTCAGCAAGTCCGATCGCACCAGCCTGACGTCGATCGGCGCCAGCGTCAGCGTCTCGAAAGCGTGCATGGCGATGTCGCCGCCCTCGATCTGTTCGGCCGGCGTCACCAGGATGAGGTTCTCGATGCGGATGCCGTAGGCGCCTTCCTTGTAATAGCCGGGCTCGTTGGACAGCATCATGCCTTCGAGCAGCTTTTCGGTGCCGGTGCGGGCGATGCGCTGCGGACCCTCATGCACGGCAAGATAGGAGCCGACGCCATGGCCGGTGCCATGGGCGAAGTCGCAGCCATGCTTCCACAGCGCCATGCGGGCGACGGCGTCGATCTCGGAGCCGCGCGTGCCGGCGGGGAAGCGCAGCGTGGAAATGCCGATCATGCCTTTCAGCACCAGCGTGAAGCGCTCGCGCATCTCTTGCGTCGGCTCACCGATCGGCACGGTGCGGGTGATGTCGGTGGTGCCGTCCTGGTATTGCGCGCCGGAATCGAGCAGAAACAGCTCTCCGGCCTCAAGCTTGCGGCTGGTGGCGCGCGAGACGCGGTAATGCATGATGGCGCCGTTCGGGCCGGCGCCGGAAATGGTGTCGAAGGAGACATCGCGCAGCGGCATCTGAGTTTCCTCGCCGGTTTGCCGGCGTGTTTCTTCGAGCCTGGTGACGACCGCTATCTCATCGAGCGAGCCGGGCTTCTGCCGGTCGAGCCAGCACAAAAGCTTGGCCACCGCCGCGCCGTCGCGGCGATGCGCGGCGCGCGAGCCGTTGATCTCGGCCTGGTTTTTGGTGGCGCGTGGGATGCGGGCAGGGTCGGGCGCGGCAATCACCGTGCCGCCATTGTCCTCGACCAGCATGCGCAGCCGGTCGGCCGCCAGCACCGGATCGAGCGCGATTTTCGCGCCGCTTTTGGCAAGTGCTGCGATCGCGGCTTCGAATTCGCCGGGCTCATGCGGATCGGCAAGCTGGGTGAGGTAGGCGGCGACCTGGCGCGAGAACTTGCGGCTGTCCATGAACAGCTGGTGCGCCCCGTCGGCGGCGAGGATGGCGAAGCCGAGCGCCAGCGGCGTGTGCGGCACGTCGCCGCCACGGATGTTGAAGGCCCAGGCGATGGAGGAGGGGTCGGTCAGCACCGCATGGGTAGCGCCTTCCTTGCCGATCGCCGTCGCCAGCCGCGCCAGCTTGTCCTTGGCGAGCTCGCCGGCAAAGCCGATCGGGTGCAGCTCGACCGGGGTCACGGGTGCGCCGGGCTGATCCTTCCAGATGATGTCGATCGGGTTCCTGTCGAGCGGCACGAGCACCGCGCCGATCTTGTCGGCGGAGGCCTGCAGCGCCTTGACCTCGCCGATCGTGTGCAGCCAGGGATCGAAGCCCAGCCGCGCCCCTTTGCCCAGGTGATCCCTGAGCCAGACGGCAGGCGGGTTGTCGACGAGGCTTTCGATCGAGAAGATGCCGAGGTCGACTTCGCCCCGCACCTGCAGCGTGTAGCGCCCGTCGACAAAGACAAAGGCACGGTCGCGCAGCACGATGGCGACACCGGCCGAGCCGCTGAAGCCGGTCAGCCATTTCAGCCGTGCAGATCGATCGGCCACGTATTCGCCCTGGTGCTCGTCGGCGCGCGGAACGATGAAGCCATCGAGGCCATTGTCGCTGAGCCATTGGCGCAGCAGCGCCACGCGCGGCTTGCCGACCGCCGGGTCGCCCGCGGAATCGAAGGTCTGGAACATGGTGGGCCTCCTTGGTATCCGCGCGACCGTAACCTATGGGCCTGGAAAAGCGGAATCGATTTCCAGCTGGCGCAAACTGCTACAGCGACTGCCGGGTGACAACCAAATGAGACTGGTCCAGCCATGGCGTGAAAGGGGACGGCGCCGGCATTCTCTCGGTGATGCCGCCTTGCCAACACGCATCAAGTTCTAGGAATTAACCTACGAGGATCGGCAACCGGCTTGCCGGCCTCAATGCTTGAGGTGGATCGTCACCCAGCCCTCGCGGTGCAAGGTACTGATATGGCGAAAGTTCTGGCCGACATAGGCCGAGATCACCGCGTCACGCTGACGGTCGAGGATGCCCGACAGCACGATCGAGCCGCCAAGCGCGATATGACCGGCCATTTGCGGCGCCAGCCGCATAAGCGGCCGCGCCAATATGTTGGCGACGATGAGGTCGAAGGGCGCTCGCCTGGCAAAGATCGGGTGGTGAAAGCCCGGCGCGGTCACCGTCTCGATCAGGCCCTTGACGTGGTTCAGCCGCGCATTGGCGGCGGCGACCCTGACCGCCACCGGATCGATGTCGGTGGCCAGCACCGGAATATGCGCCAGCTTGGCGACGGCGATCGCCAGCACCGCGCTGCCGGTGCCAAGGTCGAGCGCGTTGCGCGGGTGCTCGCGCCGCACGACCTTCTCCAGCATTTCGAGGCATCCGGCGGTGGTGCCGTGATGGCCGGTGCCGAAGGCAAGGCCCGCCTCGATCTCGATGGCGAGTTCGCCACTGTGGCGCTTCCTTTTGTCATGCGCGCCGTGGACGAAGAAACGGCCGGCGCGCACCGGCTTCAGGCCTTCCAGCGACCGTGCCACCCAGTCGATGTCGGGCAGCGCCTCGCGCTCGACAGGTCTCGACAAAGCGAGGCCGGCGAGAATGTCCTTCAGCCGCGCCTCGACCGCGTCGATGTCGCCATCGGCGTAGAGCGAGACCTCGTGGATGTCGGCGTCTTCGTCGACCTCCAGCACGGCGATCGGCAAGCCTTCATCCTCGAAAGCCGTTTCGAGCGCCGCGAAGATGCGACCAGCCTCGATCTTTCCGGTGGTGAAGTGGAGCCGCGTCTGGGTCATGTGAATTTATGTTCCTCCAGGCTTGATCTTGTCCGAAAACCGGTTCCACTTTCCGGGATCAAACTCTAACCCTTCGCGGCGAGGCGCTTCAGCTTCTCCACGGCGGTGCTGGCGTTCTCGCCATAGGCGATCGTGCCGGCGAAGTCGCCCTTGGCGTTGAGCAGCAGCACAGAGGCGGTGTGGTCCATCGTGTAGTCGCCATCGCCGGTGTCGACCTTTTTCCAGTAGATGCCGAACGACTTGGCCATGGCGTGGACCTTGTCCGGGTCGCCGGTGATGCCGGTGATGCGGTCGGAGAAATTGCTGACATAGGCGTTCATCACCTGCGGCGTGTCGCGCTCCGGGTCGACCGAGACGAAATAGGCGTGCAGGCTCTTGCCGTCGTCGCCGAGCGTCTTCAGCCAGCCGGAGAGTTCGAACAGCGTGGTCGGGCAGACTTCGGGGCAATGGGTGAAGCCGAAGAAGACGACGCTGGGCTGTCCGCGGAAGGCGGCCTCGGTGATCGGGGCGCCTTTCTGGTCGACAAGGGTGAAGGGCGCGCCGAACGGTTCGCCGCCATAGTGGCCGCGATACCAGTCGAAGGTCAGCCAGCCGATGCCGGCGGCCATCAGAACGAGAATGCCGACCAGGATAGAACGCATCATCAGAAATGTCCGTCTGTAACGTCATGGGGCGCCGGCCAAACCATGCGCGCGTTGTTCGGCCACAGTCTTAGCGGTTCGGCCCCGCGCAGGCAAAGTGCCGCGTTGCCGCAACCGTTGTGGTGTTGACCCATCTGCTTGCAAAGCCGCACAGTCTGCACCACCTGAGACCGGCAACTCGAACCGAGGAGGCTTCTTTGCTCGAACTGATTGGGCTCGAACTGGCCGGGCGAAAACTGATCGGCCGCGCCTTGGCCGCATGCGTCGTGCTTGGCGCCGGCAGCGCCGTCGCCGAGGAAGTCGGCAAGGTCGGCGTCGACTGGATCGGCAACGACATCATCGTCGAGGCGATCAAGGATCCGAAAGTGGAGGGTGTCACCTGCCACGTTTCCTATTTCGATCGCAGCGTCATCGACCGCCTGCACAAGGGCAACTGGTTCGAGGATCCCAGCGATTCCTCGATCTCATGCCGTCAGACAGGTCCGATCTCCATCGGGGATATCGATACGAGCGAAGGCGGCGAGGAGGTGTTCAAGCAAGGTATCAGCCTGATCTGGAAGAAGCAGGTGGTAAACCGCATCTACGACAAGGCCAACGAAACGCTGATCTATCTGTCGCATTCACGCCAGGTGCAGAACGGCTCGGCCAAAATGTCGGTCACGACCGTGCCGCTCTACGGCCAGAACGTGGTGTGGAGCAAGGGCAAACCGAAATAGGCGGGCGAACGTCTTCCTGGTCCTGTTCTGACCGATGATCGGCCCCGGCTTGCGGGACCAATCATCACGGCGTAAAGCCGCCGGCATGGACCGTTCCGAAGATCTCGTCGCGAAAGACCCCGAGCCGCGCATCCATCCGACCGCGGAGATGAAGGGCTGCAAGCTCGGCCGCTACGCCGCGATCGGCGAACGCGTCGTGCTGCGCGAGGTCATCGTCGGCGACTTCTCCTATTTCGAACGCCATGCCGAGGCGATCTATACGACGATCGGCAAATTCTGCTCGATCGCCGCCAACAGCCGCATTAATGCGCTGGAACATCCGATCGAGCGGTTGACCCAGCACAAGGTCAGCTATCGGCCGAACGAATATTTTCGCTGGCTGGGCGTCGATGCCGCGTTCCGCGAGCGGCGGCGGTCGAAGGCCGTGACCATCGGCCATGATGTCTGGATCGGCCACGGCGCGGTCATCTTGCCTGGCATCGCCATCGGCAATGGCGCGGTCATCGGCGCCAATGCGGTGGTGACGCGGGACGTGCCGTCCTACACGATCGTCGCAGGCGTGCCGGCGAAGCCGATCAGGCCGCGTTTTGTCCCTGAAATAGCGGCGCGCATCGAGGCTCTCGCCTGGTGGGACTGGCCGGTGGAAAAACTCGCCAGGGCGGTTCCCGACATGCAGGCGATGCCGATCGAGGCCTTCCTCGACCGCTGGGAAAACGACGCCGTTTGAGTTCCGGCAGAGAACGGCAGGGCCTGGCCGTCGCGACCGTGCAGAGTATCAACAGGCCAATGCCCTGCGGGTAAGTGAAGCGGCCGGCTGTCTGGGCGCGAGTTGGCTCTTCGGGGAACTATTCTTCGCGCTTTCCGGAATGAAGCCCCTTCCGCCATGCGGGGGTGGCGCGGCGGAAGGGGCTGGAGGTAAACCGCTGTGAAGCGGAGGAACAGGCTCTTTGCCTGCAGGGTTACCATGACATTGAACCGATAAGGTGTGTTTTGCGCCGAATGCGCGCTGAGCGTGCATTCAATTGCGCCGGTTACATTCGGTTCTCGATGGGAACCCAAAGGTCCGCCGCTTGTTTCTCAATGCCGCAAACATTGAGGGCGCTCGATACATGGAAAAGCTTTTCACCAAGGCCGCCAACTGGGTCGCCCATATAACCGGCCTGCCGCTGACCTTTGCCGGCTGCTGCCTGGTCGTCATCGTCTGGGCGGTTAGCGGGCCGGTCTTTGGTTTCTCGGACACCTGGCAACTGGTGATCAACACCGGCACGACCATCATTACATTCCTGATGGTGTTCCTCATCCAGAACACCCAGAACCGTGACGGCGCGGCGATCCAGGCCAAGCTCGACGAATTGATCCGGGTCAGCGAGGGCCACAACAACTTTATCGGCATCGAACACCTGACCGAATCCGAGGTCGAGGAGATCCGCGCCAAATGCGAGCGAGCCGCTAAGCGGCACGACGAGAAGATCGCAACCACGGCGGCAAAGAAGGCGGTTGCCCAGAAGCGAGGCGCGAAAAAGAGCGCGGCTTAAAGCTCAGCCTTTCATGAACGCCGCGAATGCGTCCTTGTGGTCGGGATGCCAGCGCGACAGGGCAGGACGGTTTTCGATAATGTCGCCGATTGCCCAGGCCATGCGCTTTTCGTCCAGCGGCCGCGCCGCCTCATTGTCCGGGCACAGGATGTAGAAGTCGCGCCTGACCAGCGATTCCAGCATGAAATCGACGACCTGTTCACCCGTCCAGGCGCCAGCGGGCTTTTCCGTCGCGCCTTCGGTGAGGCCGGTATAGGTGAAGCCGGGGATGAGCAGATGCGCCGACAGGCGGCCGCCGGGCTCGTTCCTTAGCGCGTGCGCCAGGCCTTCGGTAAAGGTCTTCACGCCAGCCTTGGAAACATTGTAGGCGAGGTTGCCGGGCGGCGTGGTGATGCCTTGCTTGGAGCCGGTGTTGACGATCAGGCCCGGCTTGGCCGCCGCCAGCATGCGCGGCGCGAAGGCTTCGACGCCATGCACGACGCCCCAGAAATTGATGTCGAGCAGCCGCTTCCAGCCATCGCGGTTTTCCCAGGGCTTTCCAGGATTGTCGCCGACGCCGGCATTGTTCATCAGCAGCGAGACCTCGCCAAAGGCGCCGAATGCCCGGTCGGCGAGGCGATCGACCTCATCGGCCTTCGAAACGTCCGATGCAACCGCAAGCACGGCGTCGTCGCCGGCGATGGCGGCAACGGCCCGCGAGGCATCGTCGAGGCGCGGACCAGCGATGTCGGCGAGCACGATCTTCATGCCCATCAACGCCAGCCGTTTGGCCGCCGCGAGGCCAATGCCGCTGGCGGCGCCGGTGATGACGGCGGTATTGCCTCGGCCAAGCGCTGGCAGGGCTGTCTGGATCTCGGCGTCGGGGATCATCGGCGGTGGTTTCCTTTTTTCGAATGGCGCCGAACTTAGCGCCGGAACAGGCTTGTGCAAGCCTTTGTCGGGGCTCGTCGGGTTGACCAGTCCGCTCGTGGCTGCGCATGCTGCGACGCCAAAAGGGAGATTTCCGATTGACGGATTGGGTTGCAATTCTGAAGGAGCAGACCGCCACCGGCGACCAGATGGGACGCGAGGTGCCACAGATGCTGGCCAACCCGGATATCAGCGAAGCTCAGGTGAAAACCTTGTTCTCCGCACTGGAAAAGCAAGCGGAGTTCGTCGAGAAACTGCGCATGGCGCTGGAGAAGTTCGGCCATGATTTCTCGATCATCAAGGCGGCGGAGCGGCTGGAAGAGCGCTACGCCGACCTTGCCGCTTCCGTGGCGGAGAAGCTGAAAGCGATGCGCGGTTAAGCAAGTCCAGGAACGTATGAGGTGGTTTTCCCTCAGGAATTGCGCCGGACAAAGAAGCTATTTTTCCAATACCCGTGCAAAGCGGGTGTCCGGCACCAGCCAAACCAGGGCGACGGCAACATAGAGCGCCACGCCGATCCACCGGTCGAGGAAGGTCAGCCCAACGGCCGCTACGTAGACGGCAAGCGAAATCCTTCCCTTGCGGTCGCGACCGATGGCCTTGGCGAATCCGGTATCCGGCCCATGCAGCCGATGCAGTGCAATCACCAGCATGCTGTAGGCGGTCGCACACATTACAAGGTCGAAACCGTAGACCGCGACCGGCACCGTGGCGAAATGGTTCTCGCCCATGAAGGCGGTCGTCACCGGCATTAGGGATAACCAGAACAGCAGATGCAGGTTCGCCCACAGCACGTGGCCGTCGACACGCTGCACGGTGTGGAACATGTTGTGCAGATTGTTCCAGTAGATGCCGACATTGATGAAGGAGAGCACGTAGCACAGGAAGATCGGCCACTGCGGCAGCAGGGCCGAAAAATCCTCGCCCTCCGGTACCTTCAGGTCCAGCACCATGATGGTGATGATGATCGCCACCACACCGTCGGTGAATGCCTCGACCCTGCCTTTGCCCATGATCACTGCCTCGGTCCGCGACGAATTGCCGAAAGATAGTAAATCGTTAGCGGATGTTGGCGCGCCGATAAACGGCGCACGAAAAAATCCTCAACTATATCAGGGGAAACCATACGCCCGGACCGGTGATCGTGGTGGTTGGCGTTGGCCACTTGTTGACTTTTCTTGGCGCTGCCTCTCCCCTTGCGATGCAGTCCCGGCCGAAGCAGTCGAACGGCCGGCGACCGAATGGAGGGACTGATGAAACTTCGATTTCTGCTTGCGATAGCGACCATTCTGGCCGCCGTCTTGGGGACGTCCGCCGCCGCCTTCGCCTACGGCGCCCATACCACGACCAGCCTCAACGTGCGCACCGGGCCTGGCGCGGGATACGCCAAGGTCGGGACGCTGCCGGCCGGCTTCAGGGTCGACGTGACCGGCTGCCAGCCTGGCTGGTGCAGGATCCATGGCGGCGGTGTCAGCGGCTGGGCCAGTTCCGGCTATCTCTCGCGGACCCATGTCGTGCATCCGCCGGTCATCATCGTGCGCCCGCCGCATCGGCCGCCGCACTGGCACCATCGGCCTCATCACCGTCCTCCGCACCACCGCCCGCCACACAAGCCGCGTCCCGGCAAATGCAAGATCGCGCCCGGCTTTCCCTGCAAGTAGGCCCGGTCTCCTGCAAATAGACCGCTTGCATCCAATACGGCACGAAGGGATGCCGTGACCGATCGGGGCCGCTGGCCCCGATCAGCGTTTTTGGCAATGGGCCTGGTGGGGCAAGGCCCACCGTGGTGTCAGGAGCGTGGCCGTTCACCGGAACGCCTGTCGTAAGGGCGCGTTAACGTCGCGATCCCTGAAACTGGTGACGTGGTTGGCCATGGCCTTTCGCGATTTGGCGCAGACCCAGAACGAGGCCAGCGGCGACGTCCTCGCGATCCCGGCTGTCGCGGCGATGATCGCAGTGCTGTTTGCCGGCAGCACGGTGCTGACGCCTCTCTATATCATCTACAAGCTGCAATTCGGCTTTTCGCAGATCACTCTGACGCTGATCTACGCGGTCTATGTCGTCGGCAATCTCGGCGCCTTGCTGGTGTTCGGTGGCGTGTCGGACGTGGTCGGACGGCGGCCAGCAGCGCTGGCGGCGATGATCGTGGCCATTGTCAGCGCGCTTATCTTCCTGTTCGCCGGAAATGTCGTGTCGCTCGACGTGGCACGCATCCTGAGCGGGCTTGGTATCGGCATCGGCGCGGGGACCGGGACCGCCTGGATTGCCGAGCTTCTGCCGGCCGCCGACAAATCACGTGCCAGCGTCATCACCACCAGCACCAACTTCCTCGGTCTCGGTTTCGGGTCGCTGATATCGGGACTGTTGGCTCAATACGAGCCCTGGCCGCTGCGCCTGGTCTTCATCGTCTATCTCATGGCGCTCGCGGTGGTGGCGGTCCTGGTCTGGCGCACCCGTGAAACCGTGGCGAAACCGGGTGGCCTTGGGCGGATTTCGATGCGGCCGCACCTCTCCGTGCCTGAGAAGATACGCACGCGCTTCGTCGCGCCGGCGGTGACCGGTTTCGGCGCGATGGCGTTGGTCGGCTTCTATGCCGCGTTGGCGCCGAGCATCCTGGCGCAGCAGCTGCACGAGGCAAACCATGCCGTTGCCGGCGCTCTGTTCTTTGAACTGGCGATCGTCGCGGCGGCCAGCATCGTGGCGCTGATGCGTGTGCAGAGCAGCAAGGCCATGCTGGCCGCCCTGGCCTCGATGATCCCAAGCGTGCTGCTGGTGGTGGCGGCGCAGATGCTGGCCTCGATGGCATTGATGATCGTGGCGACGGCCTGCTGCGGTGTCGTGGCCGCACTTGGCTACCGAGGCGGCCTGCAGGTGGTGAACGAGATCGCGCCGCAGGATCGCCGTGCCGAAGTGGTGTCCAGCTTCTTCGTCTGCTGCTTTGTCGGCAACGCCCTGCCTTTCATCGGCATCGGCGTCGTGTCGACCTATGCCAGCCCTGTCGCGGCGAGCCTGGCCTTCGCGGTCATGATCATCGTCTTCGCGCTGGTGGCGCTTGCCTTCGGGCTCAGACAAAAACGCTGAGACAGGCGTCAACTGGCCGGCAGCCGTGCTTCACCCGTGCGGCGTTTCAGGCGTCATGTTCGCGCGCTGGCGCGGCATGCCAAGGCCGGTGTCGGGCGGTTAGCCGGCAGCCGGCCTGTTCTCGATCATGTGCAAGCTGCGCCAGCCGCCGAAGCGGTAGTAGGCCGCGGCCAGGACCAGCGAGGCGATCGAACCGGCCGGGAAACTCCACCACAGTGCTTCCTCGCCGATCACGCCGCGCATGTAATAGGCGAAGCCGGTGCGCACGATGAGCACCGAAATCACCAGGATGATCAGCGGCGGCATCACGGCCCCCGTGGCGCGCACCGTGGCGAACAGGACGATGGTGATGCCGAACAGGACGAACGACCAGGATGCGACGGTGTTGATGTGGGCGGCGATATCGATGGCGGCGCTGTCACTGCTCAGGAACAGGCCCAGGATCGAGCGGTCGAAGACCCATAGCAGCGCGACAAGGGCGCCGGTCAGGACGAGATTGAAGCCGACGCCGGAGGCGGCAACGCGGCCGATCCGGTCCCAGCGGCCTGCGCCGACATTCTGCGCCGCCATCGAAGAGACCGCGGCGCCGATGGCGAGTGCCGGCATCTGGATGTAGGTCCAGAGCTGCGCGGCGATGCCGTAGGCGGCGGCAACCTGCGAACCATAGGAGTTGACGATGCCCATCACCGTCAGCGCCGCCGCCGAGATGACGATCATCTGCAGGCCCATCGGCACGCCCTTGAAGACGACGATGCGCAGCAGCGCCGGATCGGGGCGCAGCAGAGCGAGATTGGCGCCGGCCAGCCGCAACGGATGCTTGCGCGCGTAGAGCACGACGAGGATGGCGATGACGCTCACGGTCTGGCCGATCAGCGTCGAGGTGGCGGAACCGGCGATGCCGAGTTCGGGAAACGGGCCAATGCCGCGGATGAGCAGGGGATTGAGCACAATGTCGAGCACGACCGCCAGCGCCATGAAGATGAAGGGCGTGCGGGAATCTCCGGCACCGCGCAGTACGGTCATGACGAACGACAGAAGGTTCATCATCGGCACGGCGACGAAGATGATGCGCAGGTAGGAGCGCGCCAGCGGCAAGGCGTCGGCCGGCGTGCCAAGCGCGCCCAGGATGGCGTCGACCCAGATCCAGCCGCAGACCGCGAAGACCACCGAAACGAGGAAAAAGAAAGTGGCGCTGGTGCCGACGATGCGGCGCGCCTCGGGCAGGTCGCGGGCGCCGACCGACTGCGCCACCAGGATGGTGGCCGCCATGCCGATGCCGAACACCGTGCCGAGGATCAGGAACAGAACGAGGTTGGCGTTGGAGGTCGCGGTCAGCGCCGATTCGCCGAGGAATCGGCCCACCCAGACGGCATTGACCGAGCCGTTCAGCGATTGCAGCACATTGGAGCCGAGCACCGGCAGGGCGAACAGCAGCAGCGTGCGCGGGATCGGGCCGCTGGTCAGGTCGCCGGTGCGCCGACGCGCGGGCATTTTTTCGTCCATGGCTAAGGCCTATCTCGAGTCCGGTGCGCGATGATCGCAGATTCAACCTGACAGGTCGATGTAGGCGGACGGTCCAAGGCGTTCGCGCCATGATGGGACATCATCGACCTCGACAGCCGCGTCAACGGAGCCCGCCCAGGTCTTCGTGCGGCCCAACCTGTCGGCCGCCGGCAAGATCATGGCCGTGTCGAGCAGGACGGCCAAGCCGATCGATGCGGGCGTGCCGAAGGACGCCGAGTTCTTGAAGTAAGCCTTCGCGACCTGCACAGGCGGTCGCGCCAGGCGCGCCCGCTTGTGCGGTGATCGTTACTTCTTGCCGAGACCCGGCAGCGTCACTTGATAGACCAGGAACATGGTGTCGACATCGGCGCCGTCATCGGCCTTGTAGGGGGCGCCGACCTGGAATCCGTCCTGGGCGAGGAAGTCGTTGTCGTTGCCGACGAACAGGAAATAATCGTCGGGCAGCTTCGGATCGAGGACGCTGGCGACCGACATCGCTTCCCACTTTTCCGAGAGCTCATTGTGGTCCTTCGCCCCGCCATTGTGCAGGCCGAAGCGGCTGAGTTCGCCGGCGTCGTTGATGTCGATGAACGGCGTCAGCTTGGCCGGGGTCACCGACGGATCAAGCACGCCCTTGGGCGCGACCGGCTTGTCGGCGGCGTCGAAAGGCCCGCCGGCGATGTCGGTCGCGCCGGACAGGTCGACGATGTTGATCTGGCGGTAGAGTGACGCGTCACCCTTCTTCAGGCCCTGGCCGTTGCCGCTGTCGCGCGCCAGCATCAGGAAGGTGTCCGAAAGCGCCACGATCTCGCTTTGCGCGGCGACCTTGGTCTTGCCCTTGGCATCCTTGAACACCGGCAGCGGCACGACATATTCATGCGCGAGCTTCAGATGGGCGAAGTCGGAGGCATCATAGACCAGCGCCCGGGTATTCTGCCGTGTCGAGGGTGAATCGCCGCCATCCTGCCTCGGAGCCGACTGCAGCACGGCGATCAGGAACTTGCCGTCCGGCGTCATCGCCATGCCCTCGAGGCCCTGGTTGTTCTGGCGTCCGGTTTCGGGATCCTTCGGATCGGGGTCGGCGGCGCCCGGGCCGGGACTGTCGGAGGAGAAGTTCGGCGCGCCCTTGCGCATCGGCACGAGGGCCGCAGGCGGCTGGGTCGCCGACATCAGGCGGCCTTGCGCGGAAAACCTGTAGATGTTGGGGCCGTACTCGTCGGAGATGAACATCGAACCGTCGGGCAGCCGCACGATAGCCTCATTGTCGAGGGCGAGCTTGCCGTTGGTGGCGACGGGCAGCATCGGCATGTCGCCGGCGGCCGGGCGCACATCCGACAGCGGATCGAGCCCGGTGGCATCGGCGCCCTTGTCGTCAGTAAGAAGCATGGTGTCGGCAAGCGTCGCCTTGACGCCCTTCTGCTCCTGGCCGGCGGCGGGAGCAGCGCCCGGCGCGACAGGCGTGAACTCGATGCCGATGGTGTTGAGACGCGGCCGGTAGTCGGTGGTGCCGGCGACATTGTAGCCACGGTCGGGCAGGAGCCAGAGCGATCCCTTGTAGGTGCCCGCATCATGCGTCCAGCCGGATGTGTCGATCGCCATGCCGGAGCCCGAGCCGAAGGTCTCGCCGAACTTGTCGCGCTGGTCGGCCGGGATGCGGCCGACGCCGACCAGGCCCTTGTTGACGTAGGCCACGCCGTCGGCAAGCGCCGGGGTGAGAGCGGTGAACAAGGCCAGCGCGACGCCGAGCGAGGCGGTTCGGTGCAGGTGTTTCATGGACAATCCTCTTTGTGACGAAGCATGCCGGAGCGGCCGAAGGACAAACGGAAAGAGGTGCCGCATCGATGATGCCGTGCATGCCTCCCCGAAAGCGATCTAAGGCGTCAACATGATGCTTGCGTGACAGTGCGCGACGCCGACCAGCGGCGATCTCCAAGTGCCGATGAAAACGCTGGACGGCATGAGATTGTTGACCGCCCATCCGCAGCATTCCGTGCACTAGACACTTATGTACAGTGCGTATATGGTGCCGCCACTGACAGACCGGGAGGGAAGCCTTGAAGTCGCACTACCGCGCAGTTGTCATTGGGGGTGGCGTGGTGGGCGCCTCGGTGCTCTACCACCTGACGCGGTTCGGCTGGAGCGATGTGGCGCTGATCGAGCGCGCCGAACTGACCGCCGGCTCGACCTGGCACGCGGCGGCCGGTTTCCATGCGCTCAACGCCGATCCCAATGTCGCTGCGCTGCAGGACTACACCATCAACCTCTACCGCGAGATCGAGGCCGAATCCGGCTGGGATATCGGGCTGCACATGACCGGCGGCGTCAACATCGCCAGTGATCCGGCGCGCTGGGAGTGGCTGAAATCGGCCTGGGCGGTGTTCCAGTCGGTCGGCATCGAGACGGCCCGGCTGGTTACGCCCGACGAGATCAAGGCGATCTGCCCGATCGTCGACGTCACCGGCGTGCTCGGCGGCCTTCATGACTCCAACGAGGGCCATCTCGATCCATACGGCACGACGCACGCCTATGCCGGCGCCGCCAAGAAGCGTGGCGCCGATGTCATCCTGCGCAACCGCGTGGTCGAGCTGAAGGCGCGCGCCGACGGCCAGTGGGATGTCGTCACCGAGCAGGGCACCATCGTTGCCGAGCATGTCGTCAACGCCGGCGGGTTGTGGGCCAAGCAGGTCGGCCGCATGGCCGGCGTAGACCTGCCGGTGACGCCGATGGCGCATCACTATTTCGTCACCGAGGACATTCCCGAGATCGCGGCGCTCGACCGGGAGATCGGCATCGCCGTCGATCTCGACGGCTTCTCCTACCTGCGCCAGGAGCGCAAGGGCGTGCTGCTCGGCGTTTACGAGCAGAACCCGAAGCACTGGAACATGGACGGCGCGCCATGGGACTATGGTATCGAGCTGATTCCGGAAGACATCGACCGGATCAGCCCGGAACTCGCCAAGGCGCATGAGCGCTTTCCCTGCCTGGCGACGGCCGGCATCCGCAAATGGGTCAACGGCGCCTTCACCTTCACCCCCGACGGCAACCCGATCGTCGGGCCGGTGCGCGGCTTGAAAAACTACTGGGTCGCCTGCGGCGTCATGGCCGGCTTCAGCCAGGGCGGCGGCGTCGGCAAGTCGCTGGCCGAATGGATGATTTACGGCGAGCCGCGGGCCGACATCTTCGGCATGGACATCGCCCGCTACGGCGCCTTCGCCGCCAACCGCGAATATCTCAGGCAGACGACACGCCAGTTCTATTCGCGGCGCTTCGTCATGACCTTTCCCAATGAGCGATTGCCAGCGGGCCGGCCTTTGAAACGCCCCGGCGCCTATGACGGTATGGCTGCTGCCGGCTGCGAATGGACGGCCTCGTGGGGGCTGGAAATCCCGGCCTATTTCGCGCCGATGGGCTTTCGCGAGAACACGACGCTCAAGCGCTCCAACGCTTTCGACATCGTCGGCGACGAAGCGCTGCAGGTGCGCCGCGCCGCCGGCCTCGTCGATATCTCGGCCTATTCGCGCTACGCGATTTCAGGGCCGGGCGCCGCAGCGTGGCTCGACCGGCTGCTCGCCTGCAGGCTGCCGAAAGCCGGCCAGGCGCGGCTGGCGCCCATGCTCGGGCCGGACGGGCGGTTGAAGGGCGATCTCACCGTCATCAACTGGGGCGGCGGCGACTATTGGCTGATGGGCTCCTATTATCTCCGGGAGTTCCACCTGCGCTGGTTCGAGAGACAGGCGCGAGAGGGCGTCACGGTCACCGACATTTCGGATGTGATGAGCGGATTCCTGCTGACCGGACCAAATGCGCGCAAGATCCTGGAGCGCACGACGCATCAGGATGTGTCCGGCAAGGCGCTGCCGTTCATGGCCTGCGGCGCGTTCGATATCGGCATGGTGCATGCGCGGGTTGCCCGCCTCTCCATCGCCGGCGAGCTCGGCTTCGAGATCAGCTGCCCCGTGACCATGCACGCCACATTGCGCGAGACGCTGCTTGCCGCCGGCAAGGACCTCGGTCTGGCCGAGATCGGCTACTACGCGCTCAATGCGCTGCGGCTGGAGAAAAGCTTCGGCATCTGGTCGCGCGAATTCACGCAGGGCTACACGCCCGGCCAGACCGGGCTCGATCGCTTCATCGCCTTCGACAAGGGCGATTTCGTCGGCCGCGAGGCGGCGCTGAAGGAACGAGACGCCGGCGCCGCGCAGCGGATCGTGACGCTGGAGATCGACGCCGTCGATGCCGATGCCAGCGGCTTCGAGCCGGTCTGGCATGGCGGCCGGCGCGTCGGCTTCGTCACCTCCGGCGGATTTGGCTACACGATCGGCAAGAGCGTCGCGCTGGCGTTGGTGGACGACGATTTCGCCGGGGAGGGGACGGCGCTTTCGGTACACATTGTCGGCGTCGAGCGGCCGGCGCGGGTCATCTCTGCCTCGCCCTATGATCCCCAGGGCAAGGCGATGCGGCAATGAGGAGGAACTTCCGATGATCGATGACGCGGCACGAGACAGCAGGCGCGAACGCCGGCGCGGACGCACCGGCGAAGCGGGCAGCGAATCCAGCCGCAAGCCCAATTACCGGTCGCTGAAGAACCCGTTCCTGCCGCAGCCGATCTTTTCCGACGACCAGGTGGCGTCGATCCACGACACGGCGCTGCGCGTGCTGGAAGAGCTCGGCATCAAGGTGCTGCTGCCGCAGGCGCGCGAAGTGCTCACTCGCGCCGGCGCGCGGGTCGATCCCGAGACCGACATGGTGCGCATCGGCCGCGACATGGTGGTGGCAGCCTTGGCCTCGGCACCGCGATCGATCCATGCCAATGCGGGCGTGCGCGCTCGCGATCTGTCGCTCGAACTGGGTTCGATGACATTCCTGGCGGGCTCCGGCGCGCCCAACGTCACCGATCTCGACCGCGGCCGGCGGCCCGGAACGCTGGTCGCCTTCGAGGAACTCATCAAGCTGGTGCAGCATTTCGATGTCTTGCACATGCTGGGGCCGTGCATCGAGCCGCAGGACATCGACAATCGTTTTCGCCACTATGCCGTCAATCGGGCGCAGCTGACCCTGTCGGACAAATTCCCGTTCGTGTTCGCACGCGGCACGCCGCAGGTCGATGACAGTTTCGAGATGATCAGGCTGGCCCGCGGGCTGTCCGAAGACGAGTTCCGCTCGGGCGCGCATTGCTACACCGTCATCAACACCAATTCGCCGCGCCAGCTCGATATCCCGATGGCGCAAGGCATCATCGACTTCGCCAAGGCGGGGCAGGTGCTGATCATCACGCCGTTCTGCCTTGCCGGGGCGATGGCGCCGATCACGGTGGCCGGCGCTTTGACGCTGCAGCATGCCGAAGCGCTGGCCGGGCTGACGCTGGCGCAGATCGTGCGGCCGGGCGCGCCGGTGGTCTACGGCTCCTTCTCCTCCAATGTCGACATGAAATCGGGCGCACCGGCCTTCGGCACGCCGGAGCACGTCAAAGCCACACTGGGCGCGGGCCAGCTGGCGCGCTTCACCGGTCTGCCATGGCGCTCGGGCGGCGGCAGCGCGGCCAACATTTCGGACGCGCAAGCCGCGCACGAGACGCAGTTCGCGCTGTGGGGCTCGGTGCTGTCGGGCGCCACCGTCTGCATCCATGCGGCCGGCTGGCTGGAAGGCGGCTTGAGTGTTTCCCTGGAAAAGCTGGTGACCGATATCGAGGCGCTGCAGACGGTCGCCGAACTCTGCGCCGCGACGCCCGGCGACGACGACGCAATTGGCTTCGAGGCGATCGCCGAAGTGCAGCCGGGCGGCCACTTTTTCTCGGCTGGCCATACGATGGCGCGCTACCGCACCGCCTTCTACGAGCCGCTGGTGGCCGACTGGTCGAATTTCGGCAACTGGACGCAAAGCGGTTCGAAGAACGCCACCGAACGCGCCACCGGCGTCTGGAAACGCATCCTTGCCGATTTCGAGCCGCCCGCTTCGGCCGCCGCCACGTCAGGCGTGCTCGACGCGTTCATCGCCCGGCGCACCGAAGAAGGTGGAGCGGCACCGGTTTCCTGAAGGCCGGCAAACGCGCACCAAGAGGTCTGAAGCTGGCTCAATTCCAGCAGCCATTGGCAATTCGTGCGTCTCGTGCAGAAATGAGCGGCATGCGCGAAGCGTCGATCGCAATGGTGATCTTCCTGTGCCTGGCGGGGGCAGCTTTCGCCGCCATGGCGGTCTGGCCCAGGATGCCGGTCAGGCATCGCGACGACGATACGAATGCCGTGGTCCGGCTCGCCGCCAATCTGTTCGGAGTGATGACCTCGCTGATGCTTGGGCTGATGATCAACTCGGCCAAGAACACCTTCGAATCGATCGATCACAATGTGCATGCCTATGCGACGGAGCTGATCCTGCTCGACAGGACCTTGCGCCAATACGGACCGCAAACCGACACGGTGCGCCAGCCGCTGGTTGCCTATGTGCAGGGGGTGGTGGCCGATGCCATGCAGGGCGACGAGACGCCTGCCGCCGGCAACGAGCTGTCCGAACATCTGTTGACGGAGATCGGCACGCGGCTGAGCGCGCTGCCGCCGGCCGACGCGGCGCGCGCCTCCGTCTTGCAGGACGCCCGTCAGCGCCTGCAGAAAGTGCTGGAATTGCGCTGGGTGCTGATCGAGCAGTCGGAGGGCACGATCCCCTGGCCGCTGATCGTCATGCTGGTTACGTGGCTGGCGCTGATCTTCGCCAGTTTCGGGTTCAGGGCGCCGAGGAATGCGATCACTGCCGCGACCTTCATGGTCTCGGCCGCGCTGATTGCCGGGGCGATCTACCTGATCCTGGACATGGATGTGGCGTTCTCCGGCCCGATCCAGATTTCGTCGGCGCCGCTGGAGCGGGCCTTGGCGGAATTGCAGCGATGATGCGGAACCGGCGGCATTCCCCAGACATCCATCGGGATGGCCAATGGAGGACGACATGGGTTTCGACCAGTATCACGAACCGCCGGAAGAACTGTCGCAGCAAGTGCGCACCTTCGCCCGCATGATCGCCTCGCTGATCGAGGAGGCGGAAGCGATCGGCTGGTACGAACAGCGCATGTCGGTGGAGAAGGACCCGCAAGCCAAGGCGATCATGAAGAACGCGCAGAGCGAGGAGTTCAAGCATTTCGGCATGGACCTCGAATTCCTGCTGCGCCAGAAGACGGACTGGCGCGCGGAACTGAAGGAAATCCTGTTTACGACAGGGGATATCGTGAAGGCCGGTGAGCGGGGCGAGAAGAAGCTGGATTGAGCGACGTCGCCGGCTTCTTGTCAAAGCCACGCCTCAACTCACACAGCCGCTACAAACCCATCCAGCACGCGTTTCTGGCCGGCCTTGTCGAAGTCGATGGTCAGCTTGTTGCCTTCGATGGCCGCGATGTTGCCGTTGCCGAATTTCTGGTGGAAGACGCGGTCGCCGACGTTGAAGGGGGAGGGCTTGTCGGCCACGGATTTTGCGACCAGTTCGCCGTCGATGGTGCGGCCCTTTACGCTGGTGCGGCCGGCGCCGTAGCCGGAGTCTGTCTCGCCATAGCCGATGCGTTCGATCTGATGGCCCGAGCGCGTGCCCCAGTTGCGGTCGGTCGCCTCGGTGCGGTTGGCCTGCGCGCGCTGCCAGCCCGGTGTCGAATAGGTGTTGGAGAAGGCGCCGGATTTTTCCGTGCCGCCCGAATTGCCGCCGATATTGTCGAAGCGCGAGGCGCCATACGGGTTCTGTCTTCCTGCCCCTTGGCTGCCGCCACGGCCGGACGCGAACGAGCCGCCGCCATAGGGATTGCCGTAGCCGCCGTAGGAATTGCCGGCTTCGGCGACCTCGACATGGGCTTCCGGCAGTTCCTCGAGGAAGCGCGACGGAATGGTCGATTGCCAGAGGCCGTGGATGAGGCGGTTGGAGACGAACCAGATATGCAGGTTCTTCTTGGCCCGCGTCAGGCCGACATAGGCGAGGCGGCGCTCTTCCTCGAGCCCCGAACGGCCGCCTTCGTCCAGCGCGCGCTGATGGGGAAACAGGCCTTCCTCCCAGCCGGGCAGGAAGACGGTCTCGAATTCGAGGCCCTTGGCCGAGTGCAGCGTCATGATGGAAACGGCATCGAGCCCGGCATTCTGCTCGGCATCCATGACCAGCGCGACATGTTCGAGGAAGGAGCGCAGCGACTCGTACTCCTCCATCGAGCGGAGCAGTTCCTTCAGGTTCTCCAGCCGGCCGGGGGCTTCCGCCGAACGGTCGTTCTTCCACATGTCGGTGTAGCCGCTCTCTTCGAGAATGGTCTCGGCGAGCTCGGTGTGCGGCGTGGTTTCCAGCGCCTTCTGCCAGCGTTCGAAATTGGCCGCGACCTCGCGCAGCGCGGCGCGCGGTTTCGGCTTCAGCTCGTCGCTTTCGGCGAGCGTGCCCGCCGCCTCCAGCATCGGGATGCGCATGCCGCGCGCCGTGTCGTGGATCTGCCGGATGGTCGCTTCGCCCAGGCCGCGCTTGGGCACATTGACGATGCGCTCGAAGGCGAGGTCGTCGGTGCCGTTGGCGACGACGCGGAAGAAGGCCAGTGCGTCGCGGATTTCCATGCGCTCGTAAAAACGCGGGCCGCCGATGACGCGATAGTTCAGGCCGAGCGTGATGAAGCGGTCCTCGAAGGCGCGCATCTGGAAGGACGCGCGGACGAGGATCGCCATGTCGTTCAAATTGTGCTTCTGGCGCTGGTAGGCCTCGATGGTCTCGCCGATGGCGCGGGCTTCCTCCTCCGAATCCCAGGCGGCGTGGACGTTGACCTTGCCATCCTCGGGATCGTTGCGGTCGGTGAACAGCGTCTTGCCGAAACGGCCCTCATTGTAAGCGATGAGATGGGAAGCGGCGCCCAATATGTGTGCGGTCGAGCGGTAGTTGCGTTCCAGCCGGATGATGGTGGCGCCGGGAAAATCCTTGTCGAAACGCAGGATGTTGTCGACCTCCGCGCCGCGCCAGCCATAGATCGACTGGTCGTCGTCGCCGACGCAGCAGATGTTAACGGTGGCCCTGTCGCGCGAGGCGCCCCCCTCTGTCCTGCCGGACATCTCCCCCTCAAGGGGGGAGATCGGCTTGCCTTCCGGCCGCTGCGCGAGCAGCCGCAGCCACATGTACTGGGCGGTGTTGGTGTCCTGGTACTCGTCGACGAGGATGTATTTGAAGCGCCGGTGATAGTCCTTCAGCACATCGGGATTGGCGCGGAAGATGCGGATCGGATGGCAGAGCAGGTCGCCGAAATCGCAGGCGTTGAGCGTCTGCAGACGCTCCTGATAGGCCTTGTAAAGCTCGCGGCCCTTGCCGTTGGCGAAGCTGCGCGCATCGCCCTCGGCGATGTCGGCCGGACCCTGGCCCTTGTTCTTCCAGCCGTCGATCATCTGGGCGAACTGTTTTGCGGGCCAGCGCTTGTCGTCCAGGCCCTCGGCCTGGATCAACTGCTTGATCAAGCGCACGACGTCGTCGGTGTCGAGGATGGTGAAGTCGGATCTCAGGCCGGCAAGCTCGGCATGGCGGCGCAGCAGCTTCACGCCGATCGAGTGGAAGGTGCCGAGCCATGGCATGCCCTCGACATTGCCTTCGCCGATCAGGATGCCGATGCGCTGCTTCATCTCGCGCGCGGCCTTGTTGGTGAAGGTCACTGCCAGGATCTGCGAGGGGAAGGCCCTGCCGGTGGCGAGGATGTGGGCGATGCGGGTGGTGAGCACGCGAGTTTTGCCGGTGCCGGCGCCGGCCAGCACCAGAACCGGGCCTTCGGTGGTCTCCACCGCCAGCCGCTGCTCGGGGTTCAGCCCCCTGAGATAGTCCGGCGCATTGTTCTGGCCGCCGCGGGCGGCCATGGCGCGCGCGGCAATGCCCGACGGGGCCGTGGGCCGCGCATTGGGTTCGTCGAAAAAGGGCATGTCTTCGGAAAAGCCGGACATCTCCCCCGAATGTAGTGATTCGGGAGGGAAAGACCAGAACTGTCTACGTTTTGTTCCGCTAAAGTGCCTGATAAGGCCACTCGAGCGATATGGCGGCCGCGTTGTGAACAACCGCAGGGGGACAAGGTTGCCGCCGCGGACCCATGACCTACGCTTGACAGGCGCGGCGGTCGGGAGAAAGTTGCGTACGGGGCAGCACGCAATGCCGGGTTGCCTAAGGCCGCCTCCATGCGCGCAACAGTCGAAGGAGTATCATCTTGGCTGTCACCATCACCTCCCTCGTCCTCTTCCTCATCGGCCTGGCGCTTGGCGCCGGCGGTATCTGGTTGGCTTCGCTGGGCGGCAGTTGGTACTACATCATCGTCGCTCTCGCCTTCCTGGTCGCCGCCTGGCTGCTCTACCGGCGCCGTTCCACTTCGCTCTGGCTCTACGCGGCGATCGTGCTCGGCACGCTTGCCTGGGCGGTCTGGGAAACCGGCTTCGACTGGTGGGAACTCGGCCCGCGCGGCGGCATCATCGTGCTGGTGGCGCTGTGGCTGCTGACGCCGTGGGCGCGGCGGGGCCTTGCCGGTCCGGACGGCCGCGCGCCACTGATCCTGGCCGTGCTGGCATCGCTGGCGGTGGCCGGCTATTCGATGACCACGGACCCGAAGGACATAGGCGGCGCGCTCGACACCGACAAGGTGATACCCAACGCCAATCTCGGCGGCGATGTGCCGGCGGGCGAATGGCACTATTACGGGCGCACGCAGTTCGGCCAGCGCTATTCGCCGCTCGACCAGATCACACCGGATAATGTCGCCAATCTGCAGCCGGCCTGGACCTACCGCACCGGCGACGTGAAAGGTCCGGACGATGTCGGCGAGACCACCTACCAGGTGACACCGCTCAAAGTGGGGGACACGCTCTATATCTGCACGCCGCACAATTTCGCCATCGCGGTCGATGCGGCGACCGGCAAGGAGAAGTGGCGCTACGATCCCAAGATCAAGCTCGACAAGGACCGACAACACCAGACCTGCCGTGGCGTCTCCTATTATGCCGATGCCGCCGGCGCCGCCGGCCAGCCCTGCGCGACGCGCGTCTATCTGCCGACCTCGGATGCGCGGCTGATCGCGCTCGACGCCGCCAACGGGCAGGTTTGCCCGGCCTTTGCCGAGGGCGGCACGCTCAATTTGTTGACCAACATGCCGTATCCGAAGTCCGGTTATTACTACTCGACCTCGGCGCCGCTGATCGCGGGCGGCAAGATCATCGTCGGCGGCGCGGTCAACGACAATTACTCGACGCAGGAGCCGTCCGGCGTCATTCGCGCCTATGATGCGAGCACCGGCAAGCTGCTATGGAACTGGGATTCCGGCAATCCGGACCAGACAACGCCGCTGGCGGCCGGCCAGACCTACACCGCCAACTCGCCCAACATGTGGTCGACGCCGAGCGCCGACGAAAAGCTCGGCCTGCTCTACGTGCCGCTCGGCAACCAGACGCCGGACCAGCTCGGCATGGGCCGCAGCGCCAATGTCGAGAAATTCTCCTCCTCGATCACCGCGCTCGACCTCAACACCGGGCAGTTGAAATGGGTGCGCCAGACCGTGCACCATGACCTCTGGGACATGGACGTGCCGGCGCAGCCGAGCCTGGTCGACATCACCAAGGCCGACGGTTCCGTCGTGCCCGCGCTGGTCGGGCCGACCAAGCAGGGCGACCTCTACGTGCTCGACCGGCGCACCGGCGAGCCGGTGATTGCGGTCAACGAGGTGCCGGCGCCCGGCGGCGCCATCGAGGGCGACCATACGTCGCCGACGCAGCCGGCGTCGGACCTCTCCTTCAATCCGAAGCCACTGACAGGTGCCGACATGTGGGGGATCACCATGTTCGACCAGCTGGCATGCCGGATCGAATTCCAGGGCCTGCGTTATGAGGGCCGCTACACGCCGCCTTCCGTACAGGGCTCGCTGATCTATCCCGGTAATTTCGGCACCTTCAACTGGGGCGGGGTAGCGGTCGATCCGGTGCGGCAGGTGATGTTCGGCATGCCGACCTACCTGGCATTCAAGTCACAGCTCATCCCCCGCGACCAGGTGCCGCCGCCGGATGAGGGGCGCGGCAGCGAACAGGGGCTGAACCGCAATGAGGGCGCCCCCTACGCGGTGGTCATGGGGCCATTCCTGTCACCGCTCGGCATTCCGTGCCAGGCGCCGCCCTGGGGCTATGTCGCCGGCGTCGATCTGAGGACCGGACAGATCGCCTACAAGCATCGCAACGGCACCGTCTACGACATGACGCCACTGCCGTTGCCGCTGAAGGTCGGGGTGCCCGGCATCGGCGGGCCGATGATCACGGCCGGCGGTGTCGCCTTCCTGGGCGCCGCCGTCGACGACTATCTGCGCGCCTATGACCTGACTTCAGGCAGGCAGCTCTGGCGGGCGCGGCTGCCCGCCGGGGGGCAATCGACGCCGATGACCTATACGGTCGCGGACGGGCGCCAGTTCGTGGTCATCGTTGCCGGCGGCCACGGCTCGGTCGGCACCAAGCCTGGCGATTATGTGATGGCCTACGCGCTGCCCAAGTAAGGGGCGGGGTCCAGTTTTCGCGACGCTAGCGCCGCCCCTCATCGGGCACTTCTCCCCGTATAGTGACGGGGAGAAGGGGCTGGACGCAACCGCGGCGCCTTCTTGCATCATTGGGGATTAGCGAAATCGGCGATGACAGCGCCCCTCTCCCCGTCACTATACGGGGAGAGGATGCCGGCAGGCAGGTGAGGGGCAGCGCCAGCCATGGTCAGCAAAGCGTCGCAATGCAGGACGTTTTTCTGCCTTCGACCGGGCGGCCGGCGTCGCCGTCTTAGCCGAGCCCCAGATGGCTCTTCAGGCTGGGCACCGAGCCGAGCACCTGGTTGGTCAAATCGGGGCCGGCGGCTGCCTCGGCCTGCTGGACCAGCGTCTCGCCTGCCTTCTGGATCTGCGCCATGTCGAGGCCGGATGCCTTGAGCGCGGCGAGGCCGTTGACCAGCGCGCCGGCTTTCTCGCCGAGAACGCCGCCAAGCGCGCCTTGCAGCGAGGACAGGAAGCCGCCGCCGCCGGCCGGGGCGGCCATGACGTCGTATTTCTGCGCCAGCGCATCGGCGCCCGGAATCTTGGCGAAGAAGGAGGAGGCGCTGGTGCCTTCGGCCTCATGCTCGAGGACCGAGAAAATGGTGCCGACGACCTTTTCGGTCGTAGCCTGGTCGAGACCGGCCTTCTGCGAGACGGTGTTCACGATGTCCTGGACGTCCATGACTTCACCTCACCTTGGGTTTTCGTGTTTGCCGGATGACGCTGGCGGCTGCGTACCTTGACCATGGACTTGCGGCTCGCCGCAACAACGGCCGCGCGCATCGCCAGAACGGCGGCCGCAGCCATGAAAGCTGTTGCGAGCATCGGCGAGGCCATGGTCATCGGCATTGTTCCTTCCAGATCGCGCCTAGAGCGGTTCAGAGTTTGATAGAACCTCTGCCCCGCTCTAACTTCTTGTTTTTACGCAATTCCCAAGGGGAAGCGCTACGCGCTTCTCCCGGGAAAACCGCTACGCACTTTTCCTGGAATTGCTCTACCGTGACCGCCAAGGGCGGCCGAGCCAGTTTCCCCCACTATTGTGGCAGCGCCATCAAGATTTTCACCGATGACAAAAACGTGATGATCTTCAGCGGCCTGACTGGCGGCCTTCGAGGCAGCGAGGTGTCACCGTCCGGTGGACGATGAGAGGCTCGCCCCTATCTTGCGGACGGCAAGGAAACCGAAGTCAAGACACCGAGATCGAGGAAGCCCATGACCGACGTCACCACCAAGCCCGTCATCACCCAGGCGATGATCGACGCCTATGACGAATACACCCATCTGACGCTCGATCGCCGTCGCTTCATGGAGCAACTGACCAGGCTTGCCGGATCGGGCGCGGCGGCGGCCGCGATCGCGCCGATGCTGGCTGCGAACTCCGCCCAGGCGGCAATCGTGGCCGAAAACGATGCCCGCGTGAAAGGCGAGGACATCAGCTATCCCGGCAGCGGCGGCGAGATGAAAGGCTATCTGGTCAAACCGGCAAACCATACCGGCAAGCTCGGCACGGTCATCGTCATTCATGAAAACAGGGGGCTCAACCCGCATATCCGCGACGTCGCCCGGCGTGTGGCGCTGGAAGGGTTCGTGGCGCTCGCGCCCGATTTCCTGTCGCCGCTCGGCGGTACGCCCGCCGATGAGGACAAGGCGCGCGACATGTTCGGGAAACTCGACCCGGCGCAGACCGTGGCCAACGGCGTGGCGACGGTCGCCTTTCTCAAGGCCGACAAGGACGGCAACGGCAAGGTCGGCGCCATCGGCTTCTGCTGGGGCGGCGGCACGGCCAACATGCTGGCCGTCAATGCGCCCGACCTCGCCGCCAGCGTCGCCTATTACGGCATGCAGCCGAACGCCGCCGACGCCTCTAAGATCAAGGCTGCGCTGCTGCTGCATTATGCCGGCCTCGACCAGCGCACCAATGCCGGGATCGATGCCTTCAAGAAGGAGCTCGACGCCGCCCACGTCGAATACACGGTCTATGTCTATGAAGGCGCCAACCATGCCTTCAACAACGACACCTCGGCGGCGCGCTACGACAAGAAGGCGGCCGATCTCGCCTGGGGCAGGACCGTCGCTTTCCTCAAGCAGAAGCTGGCTTGATCGTCGTCACCTTCCCGGCGCCCAGACCGTCTCGAAAGCCGGCGACAAGGTGAAGCCCGCCGGTCGCTCCGATGTCGGCGGCGGGCGCCGCACGCCTTCCTGCAAATAGCGCAGGGCCGAAGTCACCCCGTGGACCGTGTAGGGCTTGGCAATGACCCCGATCGCGCCGGCGAAATGGTCGGGAATGCGCTTCGGGTTTGCGGTCATGAAAACGACCATTGAGTTCTTCCTGTCGTCGATATATTCGGCGACATCGATGCCGGTCGGGCCGTCGGTGAGGTGGATGTCGACAAAGGCGATGTCGGCCCGCGTCGAATCAACCACCTCCCTTGCTTCGGCCAGGGATGTCGCCCAGCCCACCACACTGTGGCCGGCGTCCTGGACAAGGCTTTCCAGCTCCATGGCCAGCAAGGCCTCATCCTCCACGATCAGGACCTTGAGAGGCTCATTCATGACAGGTTCCCTTTGTGCTGTGGTCCGTTGGGCATCGAAATGACAACGCGAGTGCCGGGACCGGCATCGCGCCACTCGATGTCGGCGCGCAATTGGCGTGCAAGCGACTTGATCAGCCGCATGCCGAAGGAGGCGTCCCCATTGGCGTCCGCCATGCCGACGCCGTCGTCCGAGACCTCGATGTTCAAATGGCCGTCCGGCTGGCTCATCTTGATGCCGATGCTGCCCGATCTCGTGCCATCCGGCCCTTCCTTGAAGGCATGCTTGAGTGCGTTGGTGAGGAGCTCGTTCACCATCAATGCCACCGGCGTTGCCTTCTCGGCTGGGATGATGATGGACTCGAGATCGAGTTTCGGATTGATTTCCGAGCGTCCCGAAGCCGTGAGCAGCTCGGAGACGAGATCCCTGGCAAAATCCGAGACATCGAACTTGCTGACGTCCTTGGATTGGTAGAGCCGGCGGTGCACGGTGCTGAGCGCCTCTATGCGTTCCAGCATCGTACCCAGCGAGCGTTTCAGATTCTCGTCACTGACGGTCCGGCTCTGCATGAGGATGAGCGAGGAGATCATCTGCAGGTTGTTCTTCACGCGATGATCGACCTCGTGCAGCAGCGTGGTCTGCGCCTCGAGCGCCGCCTCGAGTTCCGCAGTACGTTCCCTCACGGCTTTCTCGAAGCGATCCTTGTCCGCGGTGATGCGATGTTCCGAACGCTTGCGGTCTGAAACATCGAGCTGGGAAGCAAAGAAGAATTGCAATTCGCCTTTGTCGTTGGAGACAGGGCTTATGTAGAGCGCGTTCCAGAAGCTCGAACCATCCTTGCGGTAGTTCAGGATATCGACGCTAAGATCGGTCTCGTTCTCGATCGCGGCGCGTATCTCTGCGATGGCGGCCTTGTCGCTCTTGGGGCCCTGCAGGAAGCGGCAGTTCTTGCCGATAACTTCATGGCGCTCGTATCCCGTCAGGCGCAGGAAGGCGTCGTTTGCAAAGACGATCGGATTATCCTGCCGGCGCGGATCGGTAATGATCATTGACATCCGCGTGGCACGGATGGCCGCCGCGAAGGGGTCGCCCTTGCCTTGCTCGACATGAAGGTCGTCGGTCATGTGCCATGCGTCGGCGGGTTCCCTGGTCTTTTTCCAGTCCATCGCGTCGCTCCAAGCCATTTTTCGTGGGAGACAACGGCTCAAAGTCGGATTTGGTTCAATCTCGAACGGCCTGTCGCAGTTCGTCGCAGGTGGGAACCAACGGATGCTTTTTGCAACCGACTGGGAGGAAAGGGATTTCTCGACTAGCCGGCGGAGGCCGGCTTGTGGAAGGCGACACCGGCCACCACCAGGGCGATGCCGATGCAGTCGGCCGGACCGGGGATCTGACGCAGCACCACGACTCCGATCACTGTCGCGGTGACCGGCAGCAGGGACAGCATCAGCGCGAAACTCGAGCGCGGCAACCGCGCCATGGCGAGTTGATCGCAGGCATAGGGTATGACCGAGGAACAGACGCCGACGCCGATGGCGGCAATGAGCAGCGGCGGCGAGAAGAAGGCGGGCAGCGCGTCGGTGAAGCCGATCGGCAGCACGACGACGAAAGCGACCGCCATGGCGGCACCCAGGCCGGCGATGCCGTCGGCGGCGCCGGTGCGGGCGACGCGGTGGCCAAGCATGATGTAGCCGACAAAGAGCGCGCCGTTGAGGAAAGCCCAGAACAGCCCGATCGGGTCGCTTGACCATCTGACGTCGGTCAACAGCAAGGTGCCGGTGACGGCTATGGCAAGAGCGACCAGATTGCGGGTGCTCCTGAGGCCGACCAGCGCAATGCCGATGGTGCCGACGAATTCGATCGCCGCCACCAACGAGATCGGCAAGCGGTCGAGCGCCAGGTAGAACGAGCAGTTCATCACCGCCAGGCAAGCGCCGAAGGCCAGCAACAACAGGCGCGTCCGAGTATCGGTTCCGACGAAGGTTCGCCAGGGCCGCGTCAGCGGCGCGAAGATCAGCGCCGCTGTGGCGATGCGCAGCCACGCCATGCCGAGCACGCCGACATGCGGGAAAAGCAGCACGGCGAAGGCCGGCCCGAGATAGTGGAAGACCGCGCTGACCGCGAACCAGAGATGCGGTGGCAGTCTCGTCGCCAGGCTGCCCGGGCCGGCAAGAGCAGGCCTGGTGGCATCGCGACCGGCAGTCGGGACTTGCGCCTGGTCATCCATCGGCGCAGTATCGCAGGCGATCTTTCCGGTTTATATGGACGATGAGCAGCAAGTCCGGTCATTTCTTTCCCGGAAGCAAGGATTTTTCCATGAAACGCCTTCGAAGCGAAAGCGTCGACCTCGACGCCGCCGACATGAAAATATTGCGCTTGCTGGAAGAGGACGCGCGCATCAGCACGGCGGAGTTGGCGCGCTCGGTCGGCCTGTCGGCGCCGAGTGTGGCCGAGCGCCTCAAGCGGCTGCAGGAGAACGGCGTGATCGAAGCTTATTCGGTCAGAATCAATCCCGCGGCGCTTGGCCTGAAACTGTCGGCATGGCTGCGCATCCGGCCGGTGCCGGGGCAATTGGCGGTCGTGGCCGAGATCATCCGCTCCCTGCCCGAGATCGCGCAATGCGACCGGGTGACAGGCGAAGACTGTTTCATCGCGCTGGCGCATGTCGG
The DNA here is from genome assembly GCF_004794715.1 of Mesorhizobium sp. M8A.F.Ca.ET.207.01.1.1. NCBI lineage: Bacteria > Pseudomonadati > Pseudomonadota > Alphaproteobacteria > Hyphomicrobiales > Phyllobacteriaceae > Mesorhizobium > Mesorhizobium sp. M8A.F.Ca.ET.207.01.1.1. Next base: position 110,779 of record NZ_SRUS01000008.1, read on the forward strand.
CTCGGTAGCCGAACTCGAACGGGTGATCGATCGCATCATCCCCCATGCGATGACCAACACGGCGATCATCCAGTCGTCGCCGGTGATCGCGCGCTCGCCGCTGGCGGCGATCAAGCGGCAGGTTTGATCTCGGTGAGATATTGCTTGAGAAAAATGTCAGCGCCAGACGGCGATCGAAATCGCTTGCCTCAGGCGTGGCCGCGCTTCAGGCGGGCGCGTTTCAGGATGCTGCGCCAGCGAATCATGTCGAATGGGATCGGTTCGTTGTTGTTGGCGATGTGAAAGATCTCGTTGTCGACATTCTTGAGCGAACGCCAGAAATCATAGTCTGATATGCGCGGATCGGCCGCCAGCCTATCCACCTCGACCTTGATGTCGGTTTTCATGCACGTCCCTCGAACCGGCTTCGCCCCGCCGCCCGTAAACAACCCTGGTGCGGACGTTTTCGACCGCTCCGCTGAGTCGTTCAACGGCTCAATTGGCTTGTTCCCGTTAAAACCTCGGTAAGGTTAATGTGGGTCCAGGACCGCTTCAAGCGCCGGCGCCAGTCGATTTGAGGGGGCCGGCGATTTTGGTTCGCGGGTGTGGCTTTGAAGTCGTTCCGTCCTCGAATTTGCCCTAGCCCTGCTTGCGCCTGATTCCGATCGAGCGCCCGGCGCGTTCGGGCATTGGCAGCACCGAATGGGCGGCGCGCATGGCTTCGATCCTGGCCAGCACATCGGCCGGGAAGGGCGCCACCTTCGGCCCCGACATGTCGACATGCAGCGACAGGGTCTCGGACGTGGCGGCGAGCCAGCCGTCGACATGGCGGATTTCCTGGTAGGCCCTGAGCCGCTTCTCGTCATGGTCGATGAGTTGAAAGGAGACCATGACCTTGTGGTCCAGGTGCAACTCCTGCACGTAGCAAACATGGACTTCGGCGGTGTAGATGGTGAGCCGCCGCTCTTTCACATAGTCCAGGCCCATGCCCATCGCCTCGAAGGCCTCGTCCGAGCAGCGGTCGAACAGCACGTTGTAATAGGCCATGTTGAGATGGCCGTTATAGTCGATCCAGTCCTTCTCGATGTCCATGGGCTTGGAAACGAAGGGGGCGAGGATGGACATCGAAACTTCCTTGTTCTGGTGCTGGACAGAGCGTGGTCGTGGAGACTACGCATCCATAATCGCATGACAAGCATGCATGCTGGTCCATTCGCGGAGGATTCCATGGCTCTGAGCGACCTCAATCCGGTCGAACGCAACGAGGAAGGCATCGCGGCCGTACTCGGCATCCTCAAGCAGCGTCTGGGCGAGCGCTTCCAGACCGGACAGGCGATCCGCTCGCAGCACGCGCATACGACCACCTATATTCCGACGCAGGCGCCCGACGGCGTCGCTTTCCCGGAGACGACGGCCGAGGTGCAGGAAATCGTGCGCGCCTGCGCGGCACATCGCGTGCCGGTGATCGCGTTTGGCGTCGGCTCGTCGCTCGAAGGCCACACCAACGCGCCGGGCGGCGGCATCTCGGTCGATACGTCGCGGATGAACCGCATTCTTGCGGTCAATCCGCAGGATCTCGACTGCACCGTCGAACCCGGCGTGACGCGCGAGGACCTGAACCGGCATCTGCGCGACACCGGCCTGTTCTTCCCGATCGATCCGGGCGCCAATGCCTCGCTCGGCGGCATGGCGGCGACGCGGGCCTCCGGCACCAATGCGGTCCGCTACGGCACGATGCGCGAGAACGTGCTGTCGCTGACCGCCGTGATGGCCGACGGCGAGACCGTGACGACCGGCAAGCGGGCGAAAAAGAGCTCGGCGGGCTATGACTTGACCAGGCTGCTGGTCGGATCCGAAGGCACGCTCGGCATCATCACCGCGCTGACCTTGAAGCTGCAAGGCATTCCGCAGGCGATCTCGGGCGGCGTCTGCCCGTTCCCGAGTGTCGAGGCGGCCTGCAACGCAGTGATCGCGACGATCCAGATGGGCATTCCGGTGGCGCGCATCGAGCTGGTCAACGCGCTGCAGATGCGGGCGATGAAGACTTATTCCAAGCTCGACTATCCCGAGAGCCCGTGCCTGTTCGTGGAATTCCACGGCAGCGACGCCGGCGTTGCCGAGCAGGCCGAGACCTTCGGCGTGATCGCCGAAGAAAATGGCGGCGGGCCGTTCCTGTGGACCAGCGTCGCCGAGGAGCGGACCAAATTGTGGAAGGCGAGGCACGACGCCTACTGGGCCTCGCTGACCTTGCGGCCGGGCGCCAAGGGCCTGTCGACCGATGTCTGCGTGCCGATCTCGCGCTTTGCCGAATGCGTCACCGAGACCGAAGCCGATATTGCCGAGATGGGCCTGATCGCGCCGATCGTCGGCCATGCGGGCGACGGCAATTTCCATGTGCTGGTGCTGATGGATGTCAACGATCCCGAGGAAATCGCGCTGTCGGAAAAGTTCGTCGCACGGCTCAACATGCGGGCGATCGCCATGGAGGGCACCTGCACCGGCGAGCACGGCATCGGCCAGGGCAAGATCGGCTTCCTGCGCCACGAACTTGGCCATGGCGTCGACATCATGCGCACCATCAAACAGGCGCTCGATCCGCAAAACATCATGAATCCGGGCAAGATCCTGCCTGACATGGGCTAAGGGCATCGTGAGGCGCCGGTCTTGACCGCGCCGCCATTCGGGTCGAGGCTCCTCAAGTGGCAAGCCTGAAAAACAGGCGTGCCGGCTGAGGAGGACTGTCATGGCCATTTCACGCAAGGAAGAAGCGCGCGCGCTGAGCGCCGACGAAAAGGAATTGGTGGAGAAGTCGCACCATCCGGCGGTGCAGGATCTTTCCGACGCCGACCTTTCCGGCCTGGTCAAGCTGTTGCGGGAACGGCGCGACAAGGCGCAGACCGAAGCGCATCGCCGCCGTCGTGAAATCCGCGGCAAGGGCGCGGCAAAGGGCGCGACCGCCTCGAAGGCTGATGGCGGTTCACAAGTGAAGCTTGCGGTGCTGGCGACGGCGATGCGGCGGCTGAACGGCGAGGCCGAACTGCGCCGCCAACTGACGGCCCGCCTTGCGCTGGTCGGCAACGCGCGCAAGGCGCTGACCTTGAAGCAGAAAACCCCGAACGGTCCGACGCACAATTCGCGCACGGCGCACAAGGGTATGCGGGCCGTGGCCAACCAGAAGGTTCCAAGCCTGGTCCGACCGGCTGAACTCGGCCGGCAGCGCAAGGCGGCCAAGGTGGCGCAGGCGAAACGCGACGCACGTTGAGGGGCCGCGGATAAAGGCCGCCAGCCGCTGCTCTACCCGTGCAGCGGGTAGCTTCTCCTACTTCGCCTGCACAAGCGTCTGCAGCATGGGGCGGGTGGGGGCGAAGAAGGTCGTGCCGGTGTGCGGCGTCGAGACGTCGAGCAGCCGGTCATAGGCGCCGGGCGGATCGCCGACATACATGCGCTGCAGCATTTTCTCGGTGACCCAGAGATATCTGCTGTAGCCGATGAAGTAGGTTCCGAATTCGTTCTGCCCGGGCCTGCCGAACGGCATGTTGTCGCGCAATATATCGTATTCATTGCCGTCGGCATCCTCGATAGTGGCCAGCGACTTGTGCGACTTGCGCGGCGCGTCGTCATCATCGATTTCGATGTTGTCGATCTTGGTGCGACCGATGATCGCCTCCTGCTCGGGCGTCGGAATGCGCGCCCAGGCCTGCATGTCGTGCAAATATTTCTGAACCACGACATAGCTGCCGCCGGCAAAGTCGGGGTCCTCTTCACCGACCAGCGCCGAGGCGGGCAAGTCGAGGCCGGCCGGGTTGGCGGTGCCGTCGACGAAGCCGAGCAGGTCGCGGGCATCGAAATAGCGAAAGCCGGTCACTTCGTCGACGACGGTCACACCGGGACCAAGCCTGTCGAGCAGGATACGTTCGAATTCGAAGCACATGTCGGGCCGCTCGGCGCGAATGTGAAAGAGCAGGTCGCCCGACGTCGTTGGCGCCGAATGGACCGCGCCCTTGATCGGAGCGAACGGCTTCAGCTCCAGCGGCCGCCGGCCGGGGCTGAGCCGGTTCCAGAGATCGCTGCCGATGCCGGCGATGCAGGACAGGCGGCCACCAAGGTCGCGGAATCCGACAGTCTTGACCAGATCGTCGAGTTCGCCAAGCACGGAGCACACCCTGGCCAGGGCCGGCTGTTCGCCGGCGACGGTGACGACAAGAAAAATCGCCGATTGCGAAAGCGGGGCATCGACGCTCTGCGCATCGATCGGCACACGGTCCCAGTTCTTGCCCGACATCCGAGAATCTCCGCTTTTTCCAGGATTTGTTTCAGATCGTCCGGCAGGACGCAACACGGGATGATTTGCCTCTTTATCGACACGCGGATGCGGGTAGAGTGCGGCAGAATTTCAATCAACCTGTTCGGAGCTGATGCTCGCACGCCTGTTCGTGATCTTCGGTGGCTTGTTCGTGCTGGTGCTGTGCGCGGCGCTGGTGGTGCCGTATTTTGTCGACTGGACCGGCTACCGCGCCGAGTTCGAGCGCGAGGCAAGCGCCATCCTGGGCCGCAAGGTGACCGTGCAGGGCGACGCCACGGCAAGGCTGTTGCCGTTTCCCTCGGTGACCTTTTCCAACGTCGCCGTCGCCGGCGGCCCCAACGGCCAGCCGGCCATGACCGTCGAGACGTTTTCGATGGATGCGGAACTCGCGCCCTTCCTGCGCGGCGAGGTGCTGATTTTCGACATGCGGCTGGTGCGGCCGAAGGCAATCATAGACATCGCCGCCAATGGTACCGTCGACTGGGCGATGCGCCCGTCTTCGCCCTTCGACCCCGGACAAGTCTCGATCGAGAAACTGACGGTGACGGAAGGGCAGATCGAACTGCGCCATGCCGCCGGCGGCCGCAGCCACATCTTCTCCGAGATCAACTCGACCATTTCGGCCAAATCGCTGGCCGGTCCGTGGCGCATGGACGGCACGTTGCGTCTCGACGGCTTGCGCGCCACGGTTGCGGCCTCGACCGGCAAGGCCGAACCTTCCGGGCAGCTGCGGCTTCGGCTGAAGGCGGACCCCGATGCCTATCCGCTGGTCATCGAGACCGACGGCAATGCGGGCATCGTCAACAGTGCGGCCGTCTATTCCGGCCAGTTCAAGATTTCGGGCGCCGACAAGAATTCAGCCGAGCTGCGCGGCACGGATGGCGAGACGGTGAAGGTCAGCGCCGGCAAGCCCGATCCGGGCTTTCGGCTGAACGGCAAGTTCTCGCTCGATCACCAGAAGCTTGGCGTCGACGAATTCCGTTTCGAGACCGGTCCGCTGGACAATCCCTATACCGCCGACGGCAAGGCCTCGGTCGATCTCGGCCAGAAACCGAGTTTCGCCATCGAGGCCAATGGCGCGCAGGTGCAACTCGACGAGGCGGTGGGTGCGCCGGCCGGCGCGGGCCTGACGCTGGACCAGCGTATCGCGGGGCTGGAACAGGCGCTGCTCGATCTGCCGAAGCCGACAATTCCCGGCACGGTCGAGGTCAAGCTGCCGGCGGTGGTGGCCGGCGACACGACGGTGCGCGATGTTCATCTTTCCGCCGAGCCGGTCGATGACGGTTGGTCGGTGAAATCGCTCGCCGCGACCTTGCCGGGCCGCACCAAGCTGGAAGCCGATGGCAAGGTCATGCTCAACGTGCAGGGCCATTTCGGCTTCACCGGCTCGTTGCTGCTGGCGGTGGCGCAACCTTCAGGTTTTGCGGCGTGGCTGTCGAAGGATGTCGACGAGGCGATCCGCCGTCTGCCTGCCGCCGGTTTCAAGGCCAAGGTCGATCTCTCGCAAAACCATCAATCCTTTAGCGATCTCGAATTGATCCTGGGCAAGGCGAAGTTTTCCGGCCGCATCGATTCCAGCCAGCCCGACGACGCAAAGCCCTCGGTGCTGATGCGGCTCGAGGGCGGCGAACTCGATGTGGACGGGCTGGCGGCCTTCGCCTCGATCTTCGTCAGCGACAAGGGCGCCAACCGCTTTGCCAGCAGCGACCTCGATTTCCAGATCAAGGCCGGCCCGGTCAGCGCCGGCGGCTTGACCGCCGACACGGTCGATACCGCACTAAGGCTGCGGGACGGGCTGCTCGAAATCGACCGGCTGTCGGTGGGCGGACTGGCTGGCGCCTCGATCAGCGCCACCGGCCGGATCAAGGATTTTCCGGCGAGCCCGACCGGCAAGCTCGACGCCTCGGTGGTCGCTGTCGACCTGAAACCGCTGATCGATGTCGCCGCGCAGCATTATCCTGATAATGCCGTGCTGAAGGGGCTCGCGGGCCGCGCCGCCGCTTATCCCGAGCTGTTCCAGGATGCGCGCATCGACCTCGTGGCCAGTGCCGCCGACAATGGCGACGGCTCCACGGGCCTGGCGATGAGCGGGCAAGGCAAGGCCGGCGGCTCGGCGTTTTCGGCGTCGCTGTCGGGGAAGGGCGCGGTGGGCAAGCTTTCTGACGCCCCCGTGACACTGACGTTCAATGCCAGGAACCCGGACGCAACCGCCTTGCTGGCGCTCTACGGCTTGCCGGCGCTACCGCTCGGCATGCTGGGCGAGGCAAGCACCGATATCCAGGCCAAGGGCACGTTCGGCGGCGGCCTGACGACGAGCTTCAGCCTTGCCGGCAACGACTTCAAGGCCGGCTTCGAGGGAACGGTCGCCGACACGCCGCAAGGTCCGACGGCGAAGGGCAAGGTCAACCTCGACGCCTCCGACATCGAGCCATGGCTGATGACGACGGGCATCGGCCTGCCCGGCATGGGCGCCGGCATGTCGACATCGCTGGCCGCGCAGGCCGATTATGGCAACGGCCTGCTGGTGCTCTCCGGGCTCAGCGGCGCCATCAACGAGGCAGCCGTGTCCGGCGACATCAACCTCGATGTCAAGCAGGGCGTGGACGGCAAGGACGGCGTGCCGCATCTGGCCGGCGCGCTGGCGCTCGACGAACTCGACCTTGATCCGATGGCGGTGGCGCTGTTCGGCGATTCCGCTTTTCTCGTGGACAAGAACGGGGCCGACAAAAGTGACAATGCCGGCAAGAGTGACAAGGCCGGCAAGAGTGACAAGGCCGGCAAGAGTAACAGGGCCAGTGTGTGGCCGTCGGCGCCGTTCAGCCAGAAGTCCAGCTTGCCGTTCACGGCCGATCTCGACCTGACCACGGCTTCGCTGGCCGCCGGCCCGCTCGCCACCGCCTATGACGCGGCCTTCTCGCTCAAGCTCGACCCGGACGGCATCCGCGTGGCCGATCTCAAGGCCAAATTCCTCGGCGGGGCGCTGACCGGCCTGTTCGAGTTGAAGAACAATGAGGGCACGGGGCTTTTCACCGGACAGATGAAGCTGGCGGGTGCCGATCTGGCAAGCGTCTTGCCGGACGCGGGCATCGGCGGCACCAGCGATTTCTCGACGACGCTGTCGACCAGCGGCAAGTCGGTCGACGCAATGATCGCCGCCCTGTCTGGTTCCGGCACGGCGGCGCTGAAGGATTTGCAGATCGCCGGCGTCAATCCTGATGCCTTCAGCGCATTCCTCGCCAAGGCGGATGCGATCGGCCGCGATATCGACGCGGCCAAGACCGCCGGCTTCGCGCCTGACATCGCCGCCGGCGGCAGCTTCGCCGCAAAGGACGCCGAGGTCGCCTTCACGATTGCCGGCGGCACGCTCAGGGCGCCGCCGATCAGCCTTGAAAATCCGGCGGCGACCTTGTCGGCCGACATCACGGCCGACCTCAACGCCAGCACGGTTTCGGCCAAGGGCGCGGTCACCTATCGGCCCGGCGACGAAGCGCTGGTCGGCTCCGAGCCGGCCGTGAATTTCACCGCCGAGGGGCCGTTCGGCGCGGTGAAACGGCAGTTCGACAGCCAGCCGCTGGCGCAGTTCCTGACCCAGCGCGCGCTGGAAAAGGAACAGCAGCGCGTCGAGGCGATGCAGGCCGCGCTGCTCGAGAAACAGCGGCTGCGGCGCGAGGTGCGCTACTACGCGGCACTTCAGGATGCCCGCGACAAGGCCGCCGAGGAACTGCGCCAACAGGAGGAAGCGGCGCGCCTGAAAGCGGAGGCCGACGCCAAGGCGAAAGCGGAAGCCGACGCTCAGGCCCAGGCTGAAGCGGATGCCAAGGCAAAGGCCGACGCGGAAGCGAAAGCCAAGGCGGAGGCAGACGCGAAAGCGAAAGCCAAGGCCGATGCGGAGGCCAAGGCGGCGGCGGAACAGCAGGCAGCCGACGAGGCGGCCAGGGCGCAGGCAGAGCAGGAGCGCCAGAAGGCGGAGGAGGCGATGCGCATTGCCTCCCAGGAAAAAGCCAGGCTCGAGGCGGAGCGCAAGGCGGCGCAACAGGCGCCCAAGGCCGAGCAGTCGCCCGCCAACGACAATCCGCCTCCGGCCAAGCCGAAAGCCAACCCATTCACGGTCGACAATCTGTTGAAGTCGCTGCGGTAGGACTAGGCATTCCGGCTGCCCGCCCGACTGGCAATCGCTTCAAAGAACGAATGTTTCAGCGCCGTCAGCGACGTATCTGGCGTGGCGGAAATCGCGGATGGCGGCGAGCTTGCCGCCCTGCCAACCCAGCAGGATGAAGTATGCCGGCGCTGCCGTGGGATCGTTGGGATCGCGCACGAGGATTGCCGGACGATCTTCGACGAAACCAGGCTGGAAATGCCAGTCCCGCACCCGGGAATAATTGCCGAAATAGGTTGCCACCTCCTTGCGGCCGCTGAGCCTTGCCCTGGCCACCAGTTCCAAGCGTACCTCATCGGCCAGCATGTCCCGCACGGCGTCGAAATCGCGGGCGTTGAAGCGATCGACATAGGCGTCGAGTAACAGGCGCTCCGATGCACTCAGCCTGGGAACAGGACGATCGTCCTGTTCGTCGGCGATCTCACGCAGCCGGCCGCGGCCACGATGCAGCGCGGCCTTGACCGCGGGGACGCTGGTGTCGAGCATGGTGCTGATCTCCCGCAGCGAATAGCCCAGGACATCCATCATGATGACGCTGCTTCGTTGCGCGACGGGAAGGCGCATGAAACTGTGCAATCCGGCTACCGCGGCCTGCCGTTCGGCGATCGAATTTGCCGGGTCGGCGATCATGTCCGGCTCCTCCTCGTAGAACGTCTTCTCACGGGCGCGGCGGCGCAAAAAGTCGAGCGCGGTATTGTGCGCGATGCGAAACAGCCAGCCTTCGGGATTGGCGATCAGGCCGGCGTTGGGCAAGGCCTCGAATGCCTTGGCCAGCGCCTCTTGCAAGACATCCTCGCCATCGACGACCGAGCCTGTCATGCGGGCGCAATAGCGATGCAGTTTGGGACGCAATTCGCCGAACAAGCGGTCGAAAGGCCTTGGGATCTCGCCTGGACTGTTCATGCACCGGCCGTTCTTGCCATGGTTCTATTCAGGCTACTCGTCCAGCATCCGATAATGGCCCACCACTGTCATCACGTCACGATGCGGAGGGTCGATGCAGCGATCCCTGATGCCGTTTTGGAAGGCCTCGAAAGCGGCAAGCCCGGGGATGATGTCAGCATGCTCGTCGGTTTCGATCTCGACGAGATGGACGAAAGTGCCGTCGCCGGAGCGCCAGGTCATGTAGCGAACGCCTTCCGGCGATTTGCCGCGCAGTTCCTCGAACACAGCCTTGACCAGGCGCTCGTTCTCGTCCGCCCGGTCCGGCTTCGTTTTGTAGCGTATCAAATGATGTTTCATCGCATCGGCTCCCTTGGCTGTCGTCTGTCCAAGACGCCTCAGCCAGGCCGAAGGATTCGGATTTCAAAAAAATAGTTCGGTACCGGCCCTCGCAGACGCCGGATGTCAGTCCTGGCCCCGGTCGAGCAGGCGCCGCAGCATGGGTTCGATGCGCGACAGCTCGTCGAGATGCGCGGCAGAGAGTTCGGCCAGGCAATCGTCGGCGCGTTCGGTCAGCCGCAGCAGCACGCGGCGGTGGTCGTCCTTGTCCTGATCGCGTGCGACCAGTCCTGCCTCACCGAGGCGGTTGACCAGTTCGACGGCGCTGTGGTGGCGGATGCGCAGGCGTTCCGCAAGGTCGCCGACCGTCACCGGCCCGCCGCCCGGATATCCCTTGATCGCCAGCAGCGCCTGATGCTGGCGCGGGGTCAGGCCGGCGTCCTCGGCCTGCACCTGGCTGAATTCGAGGAAGCGGCGGATCAGGTAGCGGAACTCGGAGAGCCGCTGGTAGTCGGATTGCCTGATGGCGGGGCGTGGGGTCTTGGGCGGCTGCGTCATATCGCAGATGTCTTCGTTTTCCGGTGAAAGCTCAAACGAAATTTCGAACGAAACCAGCTTGAACATATATATCGTGTTACGATACATAGCCGACCGACAACCGGCTGGCCACTTCGACCGTGCCGCAAAACCAGACACGGCCGCCGCCAGGAAGCAAAGCCACCATGAAGACCCACAATTCCAATCCCGGTCATCTCAGGGATTTCACCACCGACGCCAGGGTGCTGCTCGTCGCCGCGATAGCGGTGGTGGTGGCGACCGCCGGGCTGTTTGCCGGCATCGTGCTGCTGAAGCTGATCCGCCTGGCCACCAACATCGCCTATTTCGGCCAGTTCTCGCTTGCCGAGCTGAAGCTGCAGGATACGCCGCTCGGACTTGCCGCCGTCTTCGTTCCCGTCATCGGCGCGCTGATCGTCGGCCTGATGGCGCGCTATGGCAGCGAGAAGATCCGCGGCCACGGCATTCCCGAGGCCATCGAGGCGATCCTGCTCGGGCGCTCCAGGCTCGATGCCAAGGTGGCGATCCTGAAGCCCTTGTCGTCGGCGATCTCGATCGGCTCCGGCGGGCCGTTCGGCGCCGAGGGTCCGATCATCATGACCGGCGGCGCCATCGGCTCGCTGATCGCGCAGATGCTGCCGGTCAGCGATACCGAGCGCAAGACGCTGCTGGTGGCGGGTGCGGCCGCCGGCATGACCACCGTGTTCGGCACGCCGATCGCGGCCATCATGCTGGCGGTGGAACTGCTTTTGTTCGAATGGACGCCGCGCAGCTTCATTCCCGTGGCGGTGGCGGCCATCGTGGCGGAGGTGGAGCGCACGATGCTGCACATGCCGGGGCCGATCTTTCCGTTCCAGGGCAGCATGGCGGTTTCCTTCCTCGGCCTTGGCGGCTGGGTCCTGATCGGCATCTGCGCGGGTCTGTTGTCCGGGCTGCTGACGCAGATGGTCTATGCCTGCGAGGACGGCTTCCAGAAGCTGCCGATCCACTGGATGTGGTGGCCGATGCTCGGCGGCCTGGTGGTCGGCATAGGCGGCCTGATCGACCCACGGGCGCTCGGCGTCGGCTATGACAACATCGCCGACATGCTGGACGGCCGCACGATCGCCACCGCGGCGCTGCTGCTGCTGGTGGTCAAGGCCGTCATCTGGTCGGTGGCGCTCGGCTCGGGAACCTCGGGCGGCGTGCTGGCGCCGCTGTTGATCATGGGTGGCGCGATGGGCGCGGTGCTTGCCGGGGTCCTGCCGGCGGCGGACCCGGGCTTCTGGGCGCTGCTGGCCATGGCCGCCACCATGGGCGGCACGATGCGCGCGCCGCTGACAGCCACTTTCTTCGCCGTCGAGCTGACCGGCAACACCCATGTGCTGGTACCGCTGATCGCGGCCTGTGCGGCGGCGCATGCGGTCACCGTGCTGTTGATGAAGCGTTCGATCCTGACCGAGAAGATCGCCAGGCGAGGGCACCATCTGGTGCGCGAATATCGCGTCGATCCCTTCGCGCTTACCAGGGTGCGTGAGGTGATGACGTCAGAGGTCGAGAGCGTGCCGGCGACGATGACGCTGCATGGCGCGGCCGCCTTCCTGACCGCGCCGGAAACCCGGCATCCGAGTTTTCCCGTGGTCGATGACAACAGGCAGGTGCTCGGCCTCATCGATCCGCCGGCGATCCTGCGCTGGCGCCGTGCCGGCAAGCACCGGACGACGACGCTCGGCGAGCTGCTGGCCGGAAGCAAGGTGACGCTGGCCTATCCCGACGAATATCTGGAAGGTCTGTCGGACAAATTGTTGACGGCCAATGTATCGCATTTGCCGGTCGTGGCGCGCGAGGATGGAAGGCTGGTCGGCTATGTCGGCTGGAAGGATTTGATGCGCGTGCGCTCACGCAAGCAGGCCGAGGAACGCGAGCGCTCGACCTTGCTTGGCTTCGGCACCGGAGGCAAGAAAGAGCAGCGCACGGCTTCTTCTTAAGTCTCGCCGGCGACGCCGCGCTTCGCCCACTCCAGGACATGCAGCCTGAGCGCGGAGGACAGGTTGGTGTCGCGGGGCCGCGTTTCGTCGACTTCGGCGACAAGGGCGGCGAGCGTCAGCTTCCTTGCCGCCGCCATCGCGACGAGATCGTCATGGAAAGGCTTTTCGAGGGAATAGCTGGTGCGATGGCCGCGTATGGTCACCGAGCGTTTTTCGACGGCGCTCATTGACCGTCACTGGGATCGCCCGGTTCGCCGGGCTTTTCGCGGTGATGGCCCGCGACGAACCTTTCGCTCTTGTCGGCGACCATGCGGTCGCGTTGCCTTTCGGCCTTGGTGCGGCCGTGCAAGGCGCGATTCTGGCCGGCCGCCTGTTCTCTATCGGCCCGCGCCTTCTGTTTGCGGAACTGACGAAGGTTGACGATTTCGGCCATGGCGGGAGCCGCGAGCCTATTTCTTGCGAAAGGCGTCGAGCGAGACCACTTCGGCGCCCTTGGTACCGGCATCGGCGGCGGCGGGCTTTTTCTCCGCTTCGGCGGCGGCCTTCTTCTCGGCCTTCGGCTTCTTCTCGGAGACGATGGCCAGCGGTTCGGGCGCTGGTGCGGCCGGTTCCTCGTCGGGCTGCGCATCGGTCTTGACGTCGAACTCGAGTTCGAAATTGACCGAGGGATCGTAGAAGCCGCGCACGGCCGAGAACGGGATCTCGAGTTTCTCCGGCACGTCGGAGAAGGAGAGCCCAACCTCGAATCCGGTGTCGGTGACCTTCAGGTCCCAATACTGGAACTGGATGACGATGGTCATCTGCTCGGGATAGCGTTCGCGCAGCCGCGACGAGACGCGCACGCCCGGCGCACCGGTCAGGAAGGTGATGAAGAAATGATGGTTGCCGGGAAGGCCGGTGCGCGCGACCTCGGCCAGGACCTTGCGCATGACGCCGCGCAACGCCTCCTGGGCCAGAATGTCGTAGCGGATGTGGTCGTCGGCCATGAGTTGGTCGGGTTCCGTTGAATCGTCCGCATAGCTGTAATCAAGCTTGAGGGCGGCGTAAACCTGATATAGACCGCCGCCGCGCCGAAGCGAGGACTATTGCCAACGATTTGATCGGCAAGGCGGCTTCGCCGCAACCGCAAATGTTATGCGTTAGCCAGCGCAGTGTGTTTTTTCACGCCGGTCGGGGAAGGGCGCTTGCCGAAAGCGCGCAGGAAGGTGCGCACGCCGTTTGTCGCCGATTGCGTCACTTCGTCCTCGCGCGGCGTGCCGCCGAGCATGAAGGTGGTCTGCAATTCGGCATTGACGAGGCCGAGGAACTGGCGTGCCGCCACGTCGGGATCGTCGATCGTGAGATGGCCGCCGTAAGCGAGGCGCGCGAAGCGGGCGGCGATTGCCGGCCATGTCCGGCCCGGGCCCTGTTCGCGCCATTCGGCAAAGAGCTCGGGATAGCGCTCGCCCTCGGTCTGGATCAGCTTGCGCAGGAACTTTCCGTCGCGGTTGCAGATGCAGTTCTGGTTCAGGCGCACGGCAAAACCGATCAGGTCGGCTTCGAGGTCCCCAGGCTGATCGGGGAAGGTGGCGATGGTGGCGAAAATGCCGGCGTTGCAGCGCTCGGTCAGGTCGCGTACCACGGCGATGAACAGCTTTTCCTTGTCGCGATGGTGATTGTAGACGGTCTGGCGTGAGACGCCGGCCTCTGCCGCGATCAGGTCGATGTTGGCGCCGGCGAAACCCTCGCGGCAAAACACGCCGGCAGCGGCGTCGACGATCGACATGCGCTTGGCCTCATGGCCACGTGGCGGGAAAGTGTCAGGAGAAACGCCCGGTCTCATGAAAATCTATATAGAGGTGATTGACGATTTGGACAAGAGTGTCTAAATTTGTGGACACGATATAAGGAGATTTCACTCCAGAGGGATGAATAAATTCGCTCTGGGAGTAGGAACTCCACGGGATGGAACGTCCTGGGGTCAGACGTCGCCTTGCGGCGGCAACCAGATTCGAAAGAAGCCAATATCATGAGTCCCAAATTCCTCAGCATTGCGGTCGTGCTCGGCCTGTTGTCCGCCATCGGCCCGTTCGCCATCGACATGTATCTGCCCGCGCTGCCGTCGATCGGCACCGATCTTCATGCCGGCACCGCCGCCGTGCAGATGAGCCTTTTGATCTTCTTCCTGTCGATGGGCTTCGGCCAGATCGTCGTCGGGCCGATCTCCGACATGGTCGGCCGCAAGCTGCCGCTCTATGGCGGCCTGGCGCTGTTCATGGCCGGCGGCATCGGCTCGGCAATGGCGCCGACCATCGAGTGGCTGATCGCCTTCCGCTTCCTGCAGGGGCTTGGCGCCAGCGCCGGCATGGCCATTCCGCGCGCCATCGTGCGCGACCTGCACACCGGCAACGAGGCCGCCAAGCTGATGTCGCTGCTGATGCTGGTGTTCTCGGTGTCGCCGATCCTGGCGCCGCTGACCGGCAGCCAGATCATCGAGAATTTCGGCTGGCGCGCCGTGTTCTGGACGGTGACCGGTGCGGCGGTGCTTGCCACCATCCTGCTCGCGACCTCGCTCAAGGAGACGCGGCCGGCGGAAGAGCGTGTCGGGTCCTCCTTCGGTACCGCGCTTGCCGGCTACCGTTTCCTGATGGGCGACCGTAATTTCCTTGGCCTGGTGGCAATCGCCGGCTTCGGCATTGCGAGCTTCTTTGTCTATCTGTCGAGTTCGTCCTTCATCCTGATCGACCATTACGGGCTGTCGCCTTCGGTCTACAGCGTGTTCTTCTCGATCAACGCGGTTGCCTTCATCGGCATGTCGCAGCTGACGGGCCTGCTTTCGGAACGGTTCGGGCTGAAGCGCGTGGTGTGGGTGGCGGTGACCGGCTATGCCACGACGATGGTGGCGCTGTTCGCCATCATGGCCACGGGGGTCGACCGGCTCGATGTTATGGCGGCCCTGCTGTTCGTCGGCTACGGCTTCCTCGGGCTTGTCATTCCGACCACCTCGGTGCTGGCCATGGAAGAGCATGGCGAGATCGCCGGCACGGCGTCGGCGCTGATGGGCACGCTGCATTTTGCCATCGGCGCGCTCGCCATGGGCGTTGCCGGCGTGTTCTTCGACGGCACGCCGCTGCCGATGGTCGCCGGCATCACGCTCTGCGCGGTGATATCGTTCGCACTGGCGAAGGTCACGCTTGGCCGTTCGCGGCAAGCCGTCGAAGCGCCGGCGGAATAGGCAATCCTCAGTGAACCAGGAAAGGCCGGGTCGATCCCGGCCTTTTTTTGTGCCGGCGGCAGTGCGGGCGCTCAGCTGAGTTCCTGGGCGAGGCCGATGAGAAGCCCTTCAGGTCCTCGGATGTAGCAGAGCCGATACACGTCCTTGTACTCGACCACCTCGCCCACGAGCTGCGCGCCGCGCGTGCGGAGCCTTTCAAGCGTATCGTCGATGTCGTCCACGGTGAACATGACGCGGAGGTAGCCCAGCGCGTTGACCGGGGCTTTCCGGTGATCCGCGACGACAGGCGGCGTGAGGAAGCGGGAGAGCTCCAGCCGGCTGTGGCCGTCCGGTGTGCGCATCATGGCAATCTCGACATGTTGATCGCCCAGTCCGGTGACACGCCCGGCCCATTCTCCCTCGATCGTGGCCCGCCCCTCGAACTCGAGGCCGAGTTCGCGAAAGAAATCGATCGCCCCTCCGAGGTCCTCGACCACGATTCCTACATTGTCCATCCGCTTGAGCGCCATGTTTTCAACCTCCAAGATGCCGGTTCAATCTACAAGGTGTAGCCTGGTTCCGACAACGCGCATGAAGGGCCGGACCGGGCCGGCCGCTTTATGTCCGCAATGTCGGCGGCAATCCAGCAGCGTCGAGGAGGAAGCGCACGCGCTCCTCGACTGGAGCAAGCGGCAAGGTCACCAATTCATAGCCGAGTTCGGCATAGACGCCTGCCACTGATTGGCAAGTGCGCTCGGCTTCGTCGAGCGTTTGCTTGCGTTGTTCGTCCTGGGTGAAGATTTCCGGCCATGGCGGGGCAATGAAGACGCGGCGCGCATAGCGGAATTCCATGGCGGCGCTGGTGAGGTGATCCGGCGCCGGCAGGCCGCAGAGCCTGAGATAGCCGATCGTGTCCGGCACGCCGCGGTCAAAGAAGACCGGCCCGGCCAGCTCGGCGGCCGCACGATACGAGCGCATCTCCCAGGACAGCATCAGTTCGGCGAACAATGCGCGATCGCTCCAGGGCAGGGCGGTTCCGCCAATGGCGGATTGGTCGCGGATGATGCCGCGTCCGGCCTCGACAGACGTCGCAAAGCCCGCCTGCCGCAAGGCTTCGATCAAGATGGTCTTGCCGGAGCCGGGGCCGCCGGTCAGCACGAAAAATCGATCGGAATCGTTTTGCATTTTTTGTCCATGGAGAAAGGGCAGGCGACGCAGCGGCTTTGCGGCTTCTACAGCATGTCGGGGCGAATAGGATTCGCCCGACCTGCTGTAAGCTTCTGATTTATGCATGTCGTTATCCCGGAACCGAGGACACTTCCGGGCGACATGCATCAGGCCGTGCGAAGTCTTGACGGCAGGAGCCGTTGCGCGTGATGCAAATTGAAGGGGGAGAAGTGGAGGTTTCTGTTGCCAGGTACCTCCGAACCCCGCCTAGAAGTGCGAACCCCTAGGGCTTGATTTGAAGCTATCGCACTGCATTAAGCAGCGAGACGTGCTTCCGCATAGTTGTCGTTGGCAACTATAAGTTTAGCCCGATGACGGTGGTACAATGCCGGGCAAAAGTACGATCTTTACACCTTCGTCGATCCTATTTCGCCCCCAGCAAAAACCGCTCTGTCGTCAACAGCGGCTTTTGGTGGAGGCGCCGGGTACCGCCCCCGGGTCCGAACGGCTTATTTCATCGCCCATTTATCGCCATAGTCGGTCAAGCCGACAAAACGAATATAGGGGGCGTTTGCCGGAAATGAAAGGCCGCAATGATGCTTTGTCCCTGTGTCAAATCGCGACGCCAAGGGTTGACTTGGGCGCGGTCTCAACCGAAGCTTTGCGAGCGGTGAGGAGTTAGCGACCTAGCGCACAAGTTGCGAAGCGCGCCACAGTCCTCATCGATCGGATCCGTGGCGCCGACGAGGGGAATTTTGATGGCCGACTATCTTGCGGATGTGAAGAAGTATGACGCCGCGGCAAACGCCGATGCGGTCGAAAAGATCGTCAAGCATCTGGGCATTGCGCTGAGGAACCGCGACTCCTCGCTGGTATCCTGCACGGACCCGAAGGAATTGGGGCGGGTCAAGGAGAGCTGGGTGGCCAAGAAGCTCGGCGTCACCGACGGGGCGAAGGCCGACGCCGCGATCGAGAAGACCTGCAAGGCGATGCACGCCGACAACACCAAGAACCGCGTGACCTTCTACTATCTGGTGGCCAAGGATCTGGGCAAGCTCGGCTCTCTGTGACGCTCGCGCATCAGTTTGCGAGGGCTGGTACGGCAGAATAGCCGCTCCAACTTTTATTTTCGCTTTGTCGGGGGTTTGCGCCGCCCCTCACCTGCCTGCCGGCATCCTCTCCCCGTATAGTGACGGAGAGAGGGGATCTGCCATCGATGATTTCGCCAATGACCAACGTTGCAAAAAGGGCGTCAGCGTAGCGGCCAGCTTCTTTCTCCCCGTCACTATACGGGGAGAAATGTCCGGCAGGACAATGAGGGGCAGCGCCGACTCTGGAAAGAGTGGTGGGGCAAGCGTCGTTTGTACCGTTTTGCTGTGTTCGGCCGCCGGTCTGGCCGCTATAATGCCCAAACACTCGAATCGAGCCGAAACCGATGCGCCAATATCTCGACCTCTTGCAGCATGTGCTGGAAAACGGCGCCGATCGCGGCGACCGCACCGGCACCGGCACACGCTCCGTCTTCGGCTACCAGATGCGCTTCGATCTGGCGCGCGGCTTTCCGGTCACCACCACCAAGAAGCTGCATCTGAAGTCGATCATCCATGAACTCCTGTGGTTCCTGGCCGGCGACACCAACATCAAGTACCTGACCGACCACGGCGTTTCGATCTGGGACGAATGGGCCGACGAGAATGGCGATCTCGGTCCGGTCTACGGCAAGCAGTGGCGCTCCTGGCCGGACGGCCATGGCGGCTCGATCGACCAGATCGCCAATCTTCTCAAGGAGATCCGCCGCAATCCTCAATCGCGCCGGCTGATCGTCTCGGCCTGGAATCCCGCCGAGGTGGAAGCCATGGCGCTGCCGCCTTGCCACTGCCTGTTCCAGTTCTACGTGTCTGAGGGCCGGCTTTCCTGCCAGCTCTACCAGCGCTCCGCCGACATCTTCCTCGGCGTGCCGTTCAACATCGCGTCCTACGCATTGCTGACGCTCATGGTGGCGCAGGTGACCGGGCTGAAGCCGGGCGATTTCGTCCACACGCTCGGCGACGCGCATCTCTACTCCAACCATTTCGAGCAGGCGCGCGAACAGTTGCAGCGCACGCCAAGGGCACTGCCGACGATGTGGATCAATCCGGACGTGAAGGACCTGTTCGCCTTCCGCTTCGAGGATTTCCGGCTGGAGAACTATGTCGCCGATGCGTCGATCAAGGCGCCCATCGCGGTCTGAGCCGCGTTTTTTCAGTCGATGCCGACCATCACGTCCGAGGCCTTGACCACGGCATAGGCCTGCTTGCCCTTTTCGAGCTTGAGATCGGCGACGGCTTCGTTGGTGATCGAGGCGGTGACGATGGCGCCGCCGCCGATGTCGATGCGGGCATGCGAGGTGGTGGCCCCTTTGACGATTTCGGTGATCGTTCCCTTGAGAACGTTGCGGACGCTGATCTTCATTGGCGTCCCGTTCGCTGTTTATCCCCGGTCGTCTTATCAGAACAATCAGGCAGTACCAATCACAAGACCAGATGGCGTTTCGGCAGACCAGGCCTTCCCTTGTTATATCCATGCGGATATATCGGTCTGCAGGTTCGAGCCGATCGGATTTTGAACACAGGGAGAGTTTCCGATGACGCGCAAAGGTTTCGGGTTGAGGGTGGTCGCCATTGGCGGTTTTGCGGCGGCGTTGATGGCGGCAATGCCGGCAGCGCACGCGGAAGACAAGGTCGTGGTGTTTGCGGCGGCGAGCCTCAAGGATGCGCTCGACGCGGTGAACAAGGCCTGCAAAGCCGATGTCGGCGAGGCCGCGACCGTTTCCTATGCCGCGAGTTCGGCATTGGCCAAGCAGATCGAGGGCGGGGCACCGGCCGACGTCTTCATCTCGGCCGATCTCGACTGGATGAAATATCTCTCCGACAAGAAGCTGACCAAGCCCGATACCGAAGTGAAGTTGCTCGGCAACCAGATCGTGCTGGTGGCGCCGAAGGATTCGACGGTTGAAACCAAGATCGAGAAGGGTTTTGACCTCGCCATGCTGGTTGGCGACGGCAAGCTCGCCATGGGCGACTTCAAGGCCGTGCCGGCCGGCAAATACGGCAAGGCGGCGCTTCAATCGCTCGGCGTCTGGTCCTCGGTCGAGGGCAAGGTGGCGCAGGCCGAGAATGTCCGTGCGGCGCTCAAGCTGGTTTCGACCGGCGAGGCGGCCCTCGGTATCGTCTATGCCACCGACGCGCACGCCGAAAAGGGCGTCAAGGTGGTCGGCACCTTCCCGGAGGATTCACATCCGCCGATCATCTATCCGGTTGCCCAGACCACCGATTCGAAGGACAAGGATACGATGGCCTTCCTGAAGTGCCTGCAATCCGCCAAGGCCGGCGCGCTCTTCAAGGAACAGGGCTTCACCGTGCTCACGCCGAGCAACTGACTTCGAAAAGGCCCCGATACCGCGCGATGAACTGGCTGCTGGACCTCAGTCCCGACGAATGGAATGCGGTCCGGCTGTCCATCAAGGTGGCAACGGTCGCGATGCTCGCGAGTTTGCCGCCGGGCATAGCGATAGCGCTGCTGCTTGCCCGGGGGAAATTCTGGGGCAAGACACTGTTCAACGGGCTGGTGCATCTGCCGCTGATCCTGCCACCCGTGGTGACCGGCTATCTCTTGCTTTTGACTTTCGGAAGGCGCGGCCCGGCCGGCGCATTCCTGGCCGAGCATTTCGGCATCGTCTTCTCGTTTCGCTGGACGGGTGCCGCCCTTGCCTGCGGCGTCATGGGCTTCCCCCTGATGGTGCGGGCGATCCGGCTGTCGATCGAGGCGGTGGACCGCAAGATGGAGGCGGCCGCGGGGACGCTCGGCGCCAATCCTGTGTGGGTGTTCGGCACCATCACGCTGCCGCTGATCCTGCCCGGGCTGATCGCCGGCGCCATCCTGTCCTTCGCCAAGGCGATGGGCGAGTTCGGCGCGACGATCACTTTTGTCTCCAACATCCCTGGCGAGACGCAGACGCTGCCATCGGCGATCTACACCTTTACCCAGGTGCCGGGCGGCGATGAAGGGGCGCTGCGGCTGACGCTGATTTCCATCGTCATCTCGATGGCGGCACTGGTCGCCTCGGAAGTGCTGGCGCGGCGCGTCGGGCGGCGGATGGACATCGAATGAGCGTCCTTGTCGACATCAGCCACCGGCTTGGCGATTTCGCCATCGATGCCCGCTTCGAGAGCGCTGGGCGGCTGACGGCGCTGTTCGGGCCGTCGGGCTCCGGCAAGACGACGCTGATCAACATGATTGCCGGGCTGATCCGGCCGGAGAAGGGGCGCATCGAGATCGACGGCCGGGTGCTGGTCGACACCGGTGCCGGCATTTTCGTGCCAAGGCACAAGCGCCGTATCGGCATGGTGTTCCAGGATGCGCGCCTGTTTCCGCATATGAGCGTGATGAGCAATCTGCGCTATGGCCGTTGGTTCACGCCGGCGGCGGAACGCTACGCGGATATGGACAGTGTCGTCGAACTGCTCGGCATCAGCCCGTTGCTCGGGCGGCGACCGGCAAAGCTCTCGGGCGGCGAGAAACAGCGCGTGGCGATCGGCCGGGCGCTGCTTGCCAGCCCGAAGCTGCTGCTCATGGACGAGCCGCTGGCCTCGCTCGACGAAGCGCGCAAGGCCGAGATCCTGCCCTATATCGAACGGCTGCGCGACGAAACGAAGATCCCGATCGTCTATGTCAGCCATTCGGTCGCCGAGGTGGCGCGGCTGGCCAGCGACGTGGTGATGCTGGCGCAGGGCAAGGTCACCGCCAGCGGCCCGACCGAGGCCGTCATGCAAAGGCTTGACCTGTTGCCGGCCGAAGAGCGCGGCGAGGGTGGCGCCGTGCTGGACACGAAGGTACTGCGTCACGACGAGACTTTCGGGATGACAGTGCTCGGCTCGGCCGCCGGCGAGATCCGCGTGCCGCGCCTTGAAATGAAGCCTGGGGCTTCCGTGCGTATCCGCATTCGCGCTCGCGACGTGATGGTCGCCACGGAGAAACCGACGGGCCTCAGTGCGCTCAACATCCTGCCCGGCACGATTGTCGCGATCAGCCCGGGCGAGGGGCCGACGGTCGAAGTCGGCATCGACTGCAATGGCGCAACGGTGCTCGCCCGCATCACCGAACAGTCGCGGCAGGCGCTGAAGCTGCGGCTCGGCGGCAAGGTTTTCGCGGTGGTCAAGACCGTGAGCTTCGACCGGGCGAACACCGGCGCCGGCTTGCCGCTCGAGGTCGACGGCTGACAGGGGCGGTGATCGCCGCTATATTGTTTTGGAATAACGGTCGCTGAAGCTGAAGCGATCGCGGAGGAGCAGAAATGCCGTCGCTGAGCTTGCGGATAAATCTCGATCCGGATGGACGGATCGGTCCTGGCAAGATCGAGCTTCTGGAGCACATCGCCACGTTCGGTTCGATCTCGGCCGCCGCGCGCGGCATGGAGATGTCCTACAAGCACGCCTGGGATCTGGTCGAGGACATGAACCGGGTGTTCGGCAAGCCGCTGGTCTCGGCGCAGACCGGAGGCCGCAAGGGCGGCGGCGCGCAGCTGACGACGGTCGGCCTGGCGGTGGTCAGCCGCTTTCGCGCCATCGAGCGCGCGGCGTCCGCCGCGGCGGCGACGCATATGGATGCGCTGCAGGCGGAGATCGAAGCGGGGTAGGGAGCAAGGGAATAGGCAGTAGGCAGTAGGGCAGTCCAATTTCTGGCAGGCAGAGATCTTTGTTCTGAATCGTACCTAACGCGCGTCTGGTATTCTTGCCTACTGCCTACTGCCTACTCTTCCTGCTTCCGTAGCAAATACGTGTCCATGATCCAGCCCTTTTCCCTACGCGCTTCGTCGCGGCGCTTTTCGATCTCCGCGCCGACATCACCGAGGCGGCCGGAGATGATGATCTCGTCCGGTGTGCCGAGATAGGCGCCCCATTGGATGAAAAGGTCCTGGTCGGCCAGCGTGTTGAAGGCGCATTTGCCGTCGAGCATGACGACGGCGCTCCCGGCATTGTCCGGCATGCCTTGCTCGGTCAGGCGGCGGCCGGTGGTGATCAGCACGGGATCGCCGATGCGGTTCAGCGCCGTTTTGTGACTGGCGGCCAGCGCCTGGATGGCTGTTATGCCGGGGATGACTTCCAGTTCGAAGGCGACATTGCCCCTCAGGCGCACGCGTTCGAGGATGCGCAATGCGCTGTCGTAGAGCGAGGGATCACCCCAGATCAGGAAGGCGCCGCAGCCATCCCCGGCGATCTCGTCGCGGATCAGTCCCTCGTAGATGACGGCGATCGCCTCGTGCCACTCGTCGACGGTCGAGCGATAGGAAGACGTTGGTTCGGCGCGCACCGGCACGCCGAACTCGACCCGGCGTGAGGTCGGGTTGGTGACGAAGCGGTCGCAGATGCCGCGCCGCAGGTCGGCGAGCTCTGTCTTGTCGGCGCCCTTGTCGGGAATAAACAGGACGTCCGCCCGGTTCAGGCCCGATATGGCTTGAACCGTCATGTGGTCGGGATTGCCGGCGCCGATGCCGATGACGAGAAGCTTGCGCATGGCGCGAACTCCTGCCCGATCGGAACCTGTTAGTCCAGACCGCGCGTGCGTGTCCAGACCGCATGCGTGTCCAGCCGGTCACGCATGCCCTGGACGCGGAAGGGCTTTGAAACGCCGCATTGAAACGGCTAGGGTCATGAGGGCATTCTCGCCGAGGGGGCTTTCATGCTGCGATATGTCTTGACCACCGCGCTGGCCCTGTCGGCGGCGCCTGCATTGGCCAACGACTCGGTTGCCGAACTTGGCACCGGCGGCCTGATCCTGTCGCGCAGCGATGCCGTGGCGATGCAAAGCGAGGACCTCTTCATCTCGCCGCAAAAGGTGACGGTCGACTACGTCTTCCACAACAACACCGACAAGGATGTCGAGGCGATCGTCGCCTTCCCGATGCCCGACATTTCGGGCGATCCCGAAGAGATGCCGGCGATCCCGGAAAACCAGAGCGACAATTTCCTCGGCTTCGAGGTGACGATCGACGGCGTGCCGGCAAAGCCGCAACTCGAGCAGAAGGTGTTCGCTCTCGGCATCGACATCGGCGCCGATTTGAAGGCCCAGAACGTGCCGTTCAACCCGTTCGGCGATGCCGCCAAGGCGGCACTGGCGAAGCTTCCGCAAGCGGTGGCCGACGACTGGGTCAACCGCGGCATCATCATCGAGGACACTGTTGACGACAGTGGCGGCCAAAAACCCGGCTATGCGCCGTTCTGGCAATTGCGCTCGACCTATTGGTGGCGCTCGACCTTTCCGGCCAACAAGGACGTTCACGTCTCGCACCGCTACAAGCCTAGCGTCGGCGGCACGTCGTCGGTCAGCTTTTTCAATGAGGGCCAGTTCCAGGGCTCATACGCCGCCTACAAGACCCGCTACTGCATGGACGGCACATTCGAGAATGCGGTGCGCAGGGCGGCGAAGGACAATCCGGACGGCTATCCCAAATTCTACGAAAGCCGCATCGCCTATATCCTGACCACCGGCGGCAACTGGGCGGCGGGCACCATCGGCAAGTTCAAGCTGACCGTCGACAAGGGCAATCCGAAAGCCCTGGTCTCGTTCTGCGGCGACAATGTCAAAAAGGTCGGGCCGACGAGCTTCGAAATGACAGCGAAGGATTTCTATCCCGAGCATGATATCGATATCCTCCTGCTCGAACCGTCGGACAGCAATGGCGGGGACGCAAACTGATGCATGTCACGATCTACGTCGCCATTGCCGAGAACGGTGTGATCGGGCGGGAAGGCGGGTTGCCCTGGCGGCTCTCCACCGACCTCAAGCGCTTCAAGGCAGACACGATGGGCAAGCCCATCATCATGGGCCGCAAGACCTATGAAGGCATCGGCCGCCCGCTGCCGGGCAGGCTGAACATCGTGGTCACCCGCGACAAGGCCTGGCGCGCCGAGGGCGTCGAGGTGGCGCATACGCTGGAAGCCGCGATCCAGCTGGCGACCGTGCGCGGCCGCTGCATGAGCGGCGTCGACGAGGTCTGTGTCATCGGCGGCGGCGAGATCTATGCCCAGGCGCTGCCGCTGGCCGACCGTCTGCACGTCACCCATGTTCTGGCCGCCGTCGACGGCGATGCGCATTTCCCGCCGATCGACTCCGATACATGGCACGTGGTCAGTTCGCAGGAGGTTCCATCAGGAGAAAAGGACAGTCATGCGACGCGCTATACGGTTTACGAGCGCCGCCGCGAGATAGTTTGAAGACAAAAGCGCGATTGTAGGACGACAAAGGGTCGCTACCGGCCCAAATCCGATGAAGTCGGCGGGCGTCGCGTTGAAAGCGCGCCCTGGCGTCCCTATAGAAGAACGACACTGGATTTGCGCCGTAACCGCGGCGCTTGAGGGAATTCCAAGCGAAAGGACATTCATGCCCTGGAACGACAAAGGTGGCGGAGGCGGCGGCCCGTGGGGTGGCGGCGGTAACAACCAGGGCCCCTGGGGGCAGGGACCGAAGGGACCGAGCGGCCCGCAGGGGTCGCCTCCAGACCTCGAAGACATCATTCGCCGTGGCCAGGATCGGCTGAGGCGCGCGCTGCCCGGCGGCGGGGGCGCCAGTCCGGCCGTGTTCGGGCTGATCGCCGCGGTGCTGGTCGTTCTGTGGGCCTTCCAGGCGGTCTATACCGTGCAGCCCGACGAGGTCGCGGTCGAACTGCGCTTCGGCAAGCCGAAGGCCGAGCTTTCCCAGCCAGGCCTGCACTTCCACTGGTGGCCGCTCGAGACCGTCGAGACGGCCAAGATTTCAGAGCAGCTCGTCGACATTGGCGGCGGCAACACCAGCGGCAACGGCCTGATGCTGTCGGGCGACCAGAACATCGTCAATGTGCAGTTTTCGGTGGCCTACCAGGTCTCCGACCCGCGCGCCTACCTGTTCGACGTCTCCGACCCCGACGGCATGCTGCGGCAGGTTGCCGAGAGTGCCATGCGCGAAGCGGTCGGCCGCCGGCCGGCGCAGGACATTTTCCGCGACGACCGGCAGGGCATTGCCGCCTCGGTGCGCGAGATCATCCAGACGACGCTGGACGGCTACAAGGCCGGTCTCAACGTCAACGCCGTCTCCATCGAGGACGCGGCGCCGCCACGCGAGGTGGCAGATGCGTTCGACGAGGTGCAGCGCGCCGAGCAGGACGAGGACAAGTTCGTCGAGCAGGCCAATCAGTATTCCAACCAGAAGCTCGGCCAAGCACGCGGCGAGGCCGCCCAGGTCCGCGAAGACGCGGCCGCCTACAAGAACCGTGTGGTGCAGGAAGCCGAAGGTGAGGCCCAGCGCTTCATCTCGGTCTACGACGAATATGTCAAAGCCCCCGATGTGACCCGCAAACGCCTTTATCTGGAAACCATGGAGAGGGTTCTGAAGGACTCGAGCAAGGTCATCGTCGAGCAGGGCAACGGACAAGGTGTCGTGCCCTATCTGCCGCTGCCCGCATTGCAGCCGAAACCACCGGCACCGGCCGCGCCGGCTGCGAACACGGGAGGTACCCAGTGATGGCCAACCGTCTTCCCATCTTCGCCGTCGTAGCGGCGGTCATCCTGTTCCTGATCTACTCCTCGGTCTTCGTGGTCAATGCGCGCCAGCAGGCGCTGGTGCTCCGCTTCGGCGAGATCGTCGACGTCAAGAGCGAGCCAGGGATCTACTTCAAGGCGCCGTTCTCGTTCTTCGACGCCGACACGGTGCAGCTGATCGAAAACAGGGTGCTGCGCTTCGACCTCGACAACATCCGCGTCCAGGTGTCGGGCGGCAAATTCTATGAGGTCGATGCCTTCATCGCCTACCGCATCTCGGATCCGCGTGTCTTCCGTGCGGCAGTGTCCGGTCAGATCGAACTGGCCGAGGCCCGGCTCAGGACGCGTCTCGACGCTGCCTTGCGCCGCGTCTACGGTCTGCGCGATTTCGAAGCCGCGCTCTCCGAAGAGCGTGCCGTGATGATGCGCGAAGTCCGCGATCAGCTCAGGCCCGACGCCACCTCGCTCGGCTTGCAGATCGAGGACGTCCGCATCCGCCGCACCGATCTGACGGCCGAAGTCTCCCAGCAGACCTACGACCGCATGAAGGCGGAACGCCTGGCGGAGGCCGCGCGGCTGAGGGCACGCGGCAACGAAGCCGCACAGCGCATCACGGCACGCGCCGATCGTGAAGTGGTCGAGATCGTTGCCGAAGCACGCAAGGAGTCCGAGATCCTGCGCGGCGAGGGCGAAGCCCAGCGCAGCGCCACCTTCGCGGGAGCCTATCAGCGTGATCCGGCGTTCTTCGATTTCTACCGGTCGATGAATGCCTATGGTACCGCGCTCGACAACACCGGGACGACGATGGTGCTGTCGCCGGGCTCGGAGTTCTTCCGCTTCTTCCGCGATCCCGACGGCAAGGAAGGGCCGGCGAAACCGGCCTCGCCAGCAACCGCGCCGGCTGCGGCACCTGCCGCGCCGACGACACAACCCAGCACCGGCCAGTAGCGGCCGGTGCAAGATTTCTTCGCGGCGATAGGCCTGGTCCTTGTCATAGAGGGCCTGGTCTATGGCGGCTTCCCCAGCTTTGCGAGGAAGCTCGCGGGCGAAGTGCTGTCGATGCCGGAGAATGCACTGCGGATCGGCGGCCTGGTGGCGATCGCCATCGGTGTCGGCATCGTCTGGCTGGTGCGGAGCGGGTAAAGGCATCCGGTTTGCGGAATAACGCTCGATTTACGCTCCGCCGATAGCCATAGCCGCAAACGTGCCGTATTTCTTGCCATCATGGCGCGACACGGCGTTTTCGTCGAAGCGCTTTTCTCTTTCAGAAATGCCGGGAGGCTTCTCGATGACATCCAACACCCTTTTGCGCGCCGCTCGACGGACGTTGGTCGCCGGCGCCGCAGCGCTTGTCCTGGGCACCGCAGCCGTTCCGTCTTTCGTGACGCCGACATTCGCCGCCGACGGACCTGCCTCGGTTGCCGACCTGGCGGAACGCGTGCTCGGCGCGGTGGTCAACATCTCGACCTCGCAGACGGTGAAGGGCACCGAAGGGCCAAGCGCCGTGCCGATGCCGCAGCTGCCCGAAGGCTCGCCGTTCCAGGACTTCTTCGACGACTTCTTCAAGAACCGCGGTGGCGAAAAGGATGGCGGCTCGCAGAAGGTGCAGTCGCTGGGCTCGGGCTTCGTCATCGACGCCGAGCAAGGCATCGTCGTAACCAACAACCACGTGATCGCCGATGCCGACGACATCGAGGTCAATTTTTCCGATGGTGTGACCTTGAAGGCGACGCTGGTCGGCACCGACACCAAGACCGACGTCGCGGTGCTGAAGGTCGATCCGAAAGGCCACAAGCTGACGGCGGTGAAATTTGGCGATTCCACCAAGATGCGCGTCGGCGACTGGGTGATGGCGGTCGGCAATCCGTTCGGCCTCGGCGGTACGGTCACGGTCGGTATCGTCTCGGCGCGCAACCGCGACATCAATTCAGGCCCCTATGACGACTTCATCCAGACCGATGCGGCGATCAACCGCGGCAATTCGGGCGGACCGCTGTTCAACAGCGCCGGCGAGGTCATCGGCATGAACACCGCGATCATTTCGCCGTCCGGCGGCTCGATCGGCATCGGCTTCTCCATTCCCTCGCAGCTCGCCTCGGGCGTCGTCGACCAGTTGCGCCAGTACGGCGAGACTCGGCGCGGCTGGCTCGGCGTGCGCATCCAGCCGGTGACGGACGACATCGCGGAAAGCTTGGGTATGGCGACCGCCAAGGGCGCGCTGGTGGCCGGCGTCATCAAGGGCGGGCCTGTCGACAACGGCACCATCCAGGCCGGCGACGTCATCATCAAGTTCGACGGCAAGGACATCCATGAAATGCGCGACCTGCCGCGCGTCGTCGCCGAAAGCCCGGTGGGCAAGGCCGTCGACGTGCTGATCGTGCGCAAGGGTGTCGAGCAGACGGTGAAGGTGACGCTCGGCCGGCTCGAGGATGGCGAGAAGCTCGCCAGCGGCGAGAATGGCAACACCGACCAGAACAAGGGCGGCGACAAGGCTCCGGCCGTCTCGACCGCGTCAGTGCTTGGCATGACGGTCGGCGAACTCAACGACGAGACGCGCAAGAAGTTCAGCATCGCCGGCGATGTCTCGGGTGTCGTCGTCACCGATGTGGCCAAGGATTCGGCCGCCGCCGAGCGCGGCATTCAGCCGGGCGAGGTGATCACCGAGATCGCGCAGGAATCGGTCGCCACGCCCAAGGATGTCATGGACCGGATCGGCGCGCTGAAGGAGCAGGGGCGCAAGAACGCGCTGCTGATGCTGGCGTCGAAGACCGGTGAGCTGAGGTTTGTCACGATCCGGATGGATTGAAGCCGGCAGGACTGCAAAAATCTGATTTTGATGGAAAGGGCGGTTAGAGAGCCGCCCTTTTTCTTGCCTGCCAGTCTTGGCGAGGCAACCGGTAGAGCACATGCCGCTTGAGCGCGGGATGGCTGTCCGGAATGTCGGGATGGTCGAAGTCATTGGCCGGGTCGGCGCTCATGCCGAGGCGTTTCATCACGGCGGTCGAGCGATGATTGCCGGTTACGGCGAAGGAGACGATCTCGTTGACGCCCAGCGTCTGGAAGCCGTAGGCGAGCCAGGCCTCCGCCGCCTCGGTGACATAGCCCTTGCCCCAGTATTCCGGCGCCAGCCGCCAGCCGATCTCGATAGTACCGGCCGGCAGGGAGGGCACATGATCGGTCTTGAGGAGCCCGACGAAGCCGATGCACTCGCCGGTGGCAGCAATCTCGGCGGCGGCAAAACCATAGCCGTCCTCGGCGATCCAGGATCGGAACTCGTCCATCTTGGCGTCGGCGGTAGCGCGGTCGCGGCGGAACGGAAAGAATTCCATGACGCGCTCGTCGGAGTTGATGCGATGGAACAGCGCGCGGTCGCGCTCCTCCCAGTTGCGCAGGATCAGGCGTTCGGTACGCATCGGTTTCATTGCAAGAAGTCTTCCTTCCGGTAGCCCTGCAGATAGAGCAGTGCGGTTAGGTCGGCATGGTCGATCCGGACTTTTGCCTGTGCCGCCACTGTCGGCTTGGCGTGCAGCGCGACACCGGTTCCGGCAAGGCGGATCATGTCGAGATCGTTGGCGCCGTCGCCGACGGCGATGGCATCGGCCGGCGTCAGGCCAAGGCGCGCGCAGATTTCGAGCAGCGCCTCGGCCTTGGCTGCGCGGCCGAGGATCGGCTCGCCGACCAGTCCGGTGAAGCGTCCGCCCAAGTCGAGCAGGCGGTTGGCGCGGTTCTCCTGAAAGCCGAGCATCTCGGCGATGCGCGTGGTGAAGACCTCGAATCCACCCGAAACGAGCGCCGTCCAGGCGCCGTTGGCGCGCATGGTCTGGACCAGTGCGCGGCCGCCCGAAGCCAGCGTCAGCCGATTGGCGACGATACGGTCGACCACTGCGGCATCAAGCCCCTTGAGCAGCGCCACGCGCTCGCGCAGCGCGGGCTCGAATGCGATCTCGCCATTCATCGACCGCGCGGTGATGGCCGCGACGCGATCCTTGACGCCGATCTCGTCGGCCAGCTCGTCGATGCATTCCTGGTCGATCATGGTCGAATCCATGTCGGCGAGAAGGATTTTCTTGCGGCGTGTTTCAGCCTGCTGGACGATCACGTCGACTGGTTCGGCGCCCAGTGCGGCACGAAGCTCTGCAGTCGTTTCATCGGCCTGCGCCGCTGGCGGCAGGGCAAGATCACAGGCAATGCCTTCCGCCAGCCAGACGACGGCGCTTGCGCCCACCGACCGTGAGGCCATATTCGCAAGCGACGGCGACAGAGCGCGGTCAGCGGGACGGGAAACAAGCGTGGCAATGAGCGGCATAGAGAATTCCGGCGCGGATGCGGGCGAAGGCCGCGTGAAGAACGCGATCCTGATAGCCGGGCCGACCGCCAGCGGCAAGTCGGCGCTGGCGCTCGAACTGGCCGAACGTACAGGCGGCGTCATCGTCAACACCGATTCGATGCAGGGCTATTCGGTTCTCGACATTCTGACCGCCCGGCCGGAGACGGCAGAACTCGCACGAGCGCCGCATTTTCTCTATGGGCATGTCCATCCCGGCTCCGCCTACTCGACCGGCGCCTGGCTGCGCGACGTGATGAAACTCATCGATGACGGAGCGCTCTCGCGGCGGCCAATCTTCGTCGGTGGCACCGGCCTTTATTTTCGTGCGCTGGCCGAGGGCATTTCGGAAATGCCCGATATTCCGCAGCGGATCCGCGATCGCTGGCGCTATGAGTTGAAGGAGTACGGCGCGGTCAAATTGCATGGCATCCTGCTGCGCGAGGATTCGAAAGTCGCCATGCAGCTGAAACCGACCGACAGTCAGCGCATCGTGCGGGCGCTCGAAGTGCTCGACGCCTCCGGCCGGTCGATCCTGGACTGGCAGGCTGAGCGCGGCCGGCCGCTGATCGACAGGCAAAGCGCGCATTTCCTGGTCATCGAGCCGGATCGGGCGGCGCTGGTCGACCGCATCGAAAGGCGTTTCGACCGGATGCTGGACAAGGGCGCGCTGGAGGAAGTCAAGCAGCTTGCGGCCCTTCGACTAGATCCGGACCTGCCGGCGATGAAGGCGATCGGGGTTCGCGAGCTGCAGGCCGCAATGGCAGGGCAATCAAGCTTTCCCGAGGCGATCGAGCGCGCCAAGATCGCAACCAGGCAATATGCCAAGCGGCAAGCGACCTGGTTTCGACACCAGTTGGGGCCGGAATGGCAGAGATTGCGCCCCGACGTCGATCTCGAAACCACGATCCAAACACTTGTTGCTAATGCAACTTAAAAAGTTGACCTTGAGGGCAAGGTTCACGCCGAAGTTGCCGGAATTAACGCTCCGTAAGGCGGTCCCTGCCATAAGGTCAGGGGGTACTTTTCATCGGGGAGCAGATGCGTTTCCATAAGGCGGAATCCGCTTTTTTCGTCTTTATCTTCGTGATCCTGGCCGCTGGCCTGGTGACGCTGCACGCCTATGGGCTCTTGCAATCCTTCGCCACGGAACTCCATACGCAATCGGGCCTGGACAAGGTCATCTACCTCAACAAGCTGTTGTTCGCGACGGGCGTGCTGCTTGCGACCGCGCTGTTTTTCGGCATCTTCTTCATCTACCCGCTGATCCGCAAACAGGCGACGGAAGAAGGCAAGCTGCGCGCCATGACGGTTTCGCTCAGCGCCCGCTCCGAAACGCTCGAGCACGCCGCCCTGACAGACGGCCTGACCGGCATGCAGAACCGACGTTATTTCGACGACGCGCTGAACGAATATCTCGAGGAGTTCCGGCGCATCGAAAAACCGGTCGGGCTGATGATCCTCGATCTCGACCATTTCAAGCAGGTCAACGACAGCCACGGCCACGATGTCGGCGACGAGGTGCTCAAGGCTGTCGCCAGATGCCTCAAGGACATGACCCGCTATCACGACGTGGTGGCGCGCCTGGGTGGTGAGGAATTCGCCGTGGTCACGCCCAACATGGAGGCGGACCTTCTGGCCAAATTCGCCGAGCGCATCCGCAAGGCGATCGCCAACATGTCGATCCTCTCCGGCAACAATGTCCGGCTCAAGATCACGACCAGCGTCGGCCTCGCCGTATGGGACCGCAAGGAAACCGCCGAAGAGTTCTATCGCCGCGCCGACCGCCAGCTCTACGAAGCGAAGAGGCAAGGCCGCAATCGCGTCTGCGCCTAAAATCCCGAAGAAGAATTCATGAGGCCGGTTGCCTGATGCGGCTTTCTCGACTTCCCCGTTCTACTGCGTCGCAGTAGAACTGAGCTCACGGACTGAATGTCCGCTCCGCTCCGGCTTCTCGAAAGCCACGTCATTCAATTCGGCCTGACGAATTCCCTTTCGGGATTTGGCCAAGCGTGAATGCCGATGAGATCAGAGACCTGTTAGGTTCAATCGTTCTGTGGGCGCAGGCCGAAGGTCGCGGGTTTGAGGCCGTAGCGTGTGTCGAAATCTTCGTCCGACTGCACGCGCGCCGTCGCCGGCGGTTTGCGGTAGTCGGGATCGCCGGCCTGGCGGCCGGAATCGACCACCTCGGCGAATGGTATCGCCTGGCTCTGTGGCTTCGGCACGTTGCGCAGCCGCTCCACGATCGCCACCAGGTCGACCTCGCCGGCTTTCGTCACTTCTTCCTCGTGCTTGGCCGTGCCAGGCAGCAGGTGAGCGGGCAGTCTTTCGAATTTCAGCCGCATGGTCGTCGCCACGCCTTCGCCGAAGGCGATCGCCTCGCGCTGCCCCATGGAAGACAGGAAGGCGAGCGTCGAGGCGGACGAGTCGGCGATTGCCGAGCGGATGATCGCCTGGTCCTGCTCGTTGGCAAGCCGCATGGCGAAGAAGGTCGAGCATTGCGACAGGATGGTCGGGTCCAGCTCGCCCGGGCGCTGGGTGACGACGCCGAGATAGCAGCCATATTTGCGGCCTTCCTTGGCGATGCGCGACAGCGCATGCCTTGTCGGCGCGAAGCCGAGACGCGAATCGGCCGGCATATAGCGATGCGCTTCCTCGCACAAGAACAGGAGCTGCAGCTTGCCTTCGCTCCACAAAGCGAGGTCGAAGGCCAGGCGCGCCAGCACGGAGCAGACGGAATTGACCACTTCGGAGGGCATTCCGGCCATCTCGAAGCAGGTTACCGGGCGGCCGTGATGCGGCACGCGGAAGATGTTGCCGATCGTCTCGTGTATGGTGTCCTCGATCAGGCGCGAATTGAACATGAAGCGGTAGCGCGGATCGGCAGCCGCGGATTCGATGCGCGTCTTCAGCGATTTGAGCGTCGGGCGATCGTTCTTGCTTTCGAGCATGCCCATGCGCTCGTCGATCTGCTTGAGCAGGTCGGCGATGCGGTAAGGCACCGGCGTATCGGCGGTCAGCGCATCGTTGCCGCGCCTGAGGTAGGCGCCTGAATTGGGGTTGCGGTAGAGGTTCTTGGCCAGCGGAACGAGGTCGCGAAGGGCGTCGATCTCTTCCGGCACCGTTTCGCGTCCACGAAACAGCACTTCGGCGAATTCCTCCAGCGTGAACATCCAGAACGGCAGGTCGAGCGTCTTGGAATCGACCCGGACGCAATATTCGGGCAGCGAGGCGGCGAACTCGTTGTGCGGATCGAGGATCAGGATCCGCAGGTCGGGTCGCGCCGCGATCGACTTGCGCAGCAGCAGCGACACGGCGGTCGACTTGCCGACGCCGGTCGTGCCGACAATGGCGAAATGGCGCGCAAGCGTATCATCGATGGCGATGTTGGCGGCGATGGCCTCGTCCTGCGCCAGCGAGCCGATGGTGATGGAATGGCGGCCGGCCAGGTCATAGACGGCCTGCAGGTCGCGGGTGCGGATACGGTGCGCGACGGCGCCGATATGCGGATAGCTGGTGATGCCGCGGTCGAAGATCGGCTTGGCGCCGGGTTCGGCGCCGTCGCGCACTTCGCCGATCAGTTCGATGCTGACCTCGATGGCGTTCTGGCCTTCATTGCTCCAGGCCCGATCCGACTTGCCGATCGCATAGACCAGGCCAACGGTGCGCGTCGTGCCCAGATTGATGGAGATCATCTTGCCGACCGTCCACAGGCCGGTGATCGCGCCGTCGACATCGTCGGCATAGGCGCTGATGGTGGCGCGCGCGCCGTCGCATTGCACGACGTTGCCGAGGATGCGCCGGTCGTTCTGCTCTGCGTTGCGGCGCTCCTGCGATGTCGGTTCTCCGACGGAAGCTTCGCGTTCGACATACATGGACAGGCCAATCCCCATTTCCCTGGAGACGGAGCCTACAGGAACGGGGTTAAGGTCGGATGAGGTCGGATGGTGTAGAGAGGATTAAGGACCCGGTGAAAATTATCGCGAGATGGCTCTTCACCTGTCTTGTTGTTTCGCTATAATGGACGAATGGATGATATAGCGAACGATATTTCCTCGACCATCGGCAAGAGGATCCACGCCGAGAGGATCATGCGGGACTGGTCGCTGGCCGAACTCGCCGAACGGTCCGGCGTTTCCAAGGCGATGCTGAGCACGATCGAGCGCGGCATGACCAGCCCGACGGCCGCACTTCTGGTGCGCATTGCGGCGGCCTTCGGCATGACGCTGTCGACCCTCATCGCGCGCGCGGAACTGCAGAGCGGGGGACTGCTGCGCGCGGCCGACCAGCCGGTATGGCGCGACCCCGATACAGGCTATGTCAGGCGGCATCTGTCGCCGGCCTGCGAGATGCCGCTCGAGCTGATCAAGGTCCATCTGCCGGCGGGCGCGAAGGTCAGCTTGCCCGCGGCTTCCTACGCCTTCATCAAGCAGCAGATCTGGCTGATCTCAGGAAAACTCGAATTCACCGAAGGCGATCAGGTGCACAGGCTCGAACCGGGCGACTGCCTGGCGCTCGGGGCGCCGTCGGATTGCACCTTCCATGCCCTGGAGCCGGGCGCCGACTATCTCGTCGCTCTGGTCAGGGGCTGACGTCATGGCAAGACGGCCAACGCGCTCCCACAATGGGGGGCCGCCTCTTGACGAGTACAAGGGGCCGCCATGGGGCAAGGGCGACCCTTACATCTTCCTGGCCTGGCAGGCGGCGCACG
Source organism: Mesorhizobium sp. M8A.F.Ca.ET.207.01.1.1 (assembly GCF_004794715.1). Classification (NCBI taxonomy): domain Bacteria; kingdom Pseudomonadati; phylum Pseudomonadota; class Alphaproteobacteria; order Hyphomicrobiales; family Phyllobacteriaceae; genus Mesorhizobium; species Mesorhizobium sp. M8A.F.Ca.ET.207.01.1.1. The sequence continues at coordinate 145,906 of NZ_SRUS01000008.1, forward strand.
CCAAGGCGTGGAAGGCGCCAAGCCGCGACGTCATGCTGATGCGCATGGACAAGGCTGTGCGGCTGGGCCTGACCTATGAGGAATACACGCTCGAAATCCTGGAGCGCGGGCGACATCTCAGTGAAGAAGACACCGAACGCATCAGCGCCATCAAGGCCGCGCGCAAGCGCCGGCGGGCGCGCCATCTCGACTGACGCCGGCGCCATCGACCCCGGCAATCGTTTCCAGAGGACCAGATGAATACCATCGAAATCGGGCCGTTGACCGCCAGCCGGGAAACTCTTGCAATGCTGACCGATCTGCTGGTCGAAACGGTTGCCGCCGGCGGATCTGTCAGCTTCATGCATCCGCTGGCGGCGGAAGCGGCAAGGGCATTCTGGGAGACGTCGCTGGCCGCGGCGGCACGAGGAGAAAGAATGGTGCTCGGGGCCTGGGACGGCAGTGCTCTGGTCGGGACGGTCACCTTGCTGCTCGACTGCCCACCCAACCAGCCGCATCGGGCCGAGATCGCCAAGCTGATGACATCAGTCGAATACCGGGCCGGGGTGTGGGGACACGCCTGATGCGGGCCGCCGAACGTCTCGCGGCGGAGAAGGGACGCACGCTGCTGGTTCTGGACACGGCGGCGGAGGAGGGGGCTTCGGGCCTCTACGAAAAGCTCGGCTTCATCCTCACCGGCGAAATTCCTGACTATGCGCTGAAACCGCATGGCGGGCTGACGGGCACGCTGATCTACTGGAAGCGTATCGGCATAGCTTCGCGGTAGCGCGCCAGTCAGGTCCGGGCCCCGCCGGCAAGGCGCTTTATCAGCCAGTGCCGGAAATCCTGCTCGGCACTTGTCAGTTGCGCGGTCGACGGCCTGGTCAGAAAATGCCCTGACGTGCTGGAGAGTTCAAAATCGGAGAGCGGGACCAGCGTCCTGCTGTCGAGCGCCGCGTCGACAAGCGGTCGCGACCCCAGCAGCACGCCGGCGCCGGCGCTCGCCGCCTCCATGGCGGCGACGAAACTGTCGAAGCGGTGCGACCGCTGGGGATGGCCGGCCAATCCGGCCGCCGCGAACCATTCCGACCACATCTCGCGCGCGCCGGCCACCAGAAGCAGCGGCAGGGATGTCCAGTCGGCGGCACTGGCGAGCGCCGGACTTGCCACCGGCACAAGCCGCTCGGCGGTCAGCCTCTCGGCCTCGCGTCCGGGAAAGGATCCGTTGCCGAAACGGATGTCGAGCGCCGAGCCCGGCAGATCGTAGTCGGTCGGCCGATGGATCGTCACCAGATCGAGCTGGACGCGCGGCAGCGCCTCGGCGAGATCGGGCAGCGCCGGCACCAGCGCCAGCAAGGCAAACGAGATCGGCACCCGGATAGAGACGGTCCGGACGGCGCGTGGTTCGAACAATTCCGTGGTGCTGCTGGCAATGGTTGCGAAGGCCGACTGGATGTGGGGCAGGTAGGCGGCACCCTCCGGCGACAGCGCGACCCCACGCGCCAGCCGCGAGAACAGCCGCGTCTTCAGCCGTTCCTCGAGCAGCCGGATGTGCTGGCTGACCGCCGCCTGTGTCAGGCCGAGTTCGGCCGCTGCCGCCGTGAAATTCGACAGCCGCGCCGCGGCTTCGAAACTGCGCAGCCAGTCGAGCGGAGGCAAGGCGGGGATGGTTCGTCGTGCCATTAGTCAATCGGGGTCATTGGCCAAAAAATGATAATTTGAATTATGCCTATGGCGCGATCAACATGCAATCGAAACCCTGCGGATCGGACCGTGGGGCGTAGCGGACAGGATGGATCTCAATGCTTACCCACGCGCTGGTTGGCGACGAAGGCAGAACAATCGAACTTGGCTGGGCAGGCGGGAGGCGCACCCGCTTTCACGCCATCTGGCTGCGCGACAATGCGCTCGACGACAAGACGCGCAGCGCCGGCAACGGCCAGCGGCTCGTCACCATCCTCGACATTCCCGCTGGCACGAGAATTGGCGCCGCTTCCATCAAGGCCGGGGCGCTGGAGATCAGCTTCGAACCGGAGGGAAAGACGGTCAGCTTTCCCGCCCAATGGCTGCGTGCAAACGCCTATGATCGCGACGAGACACGCCAGCCCGGTTGGACAGGCGATGTCATCCAGCGCTGGACCAAGGCGACGATGCAGAACTGCGTGCCGCGCGCCAGCTACAAGGCGGCCTTCCATGACCGCAGCGTGCTGCGCGAATGGCTTTCGGCGGTGAGGACTTATGGCTTTGCGGTGATGAATGGGCTGCCGGCCGAATCCGGGGCGCTGTGCAAGGTGTCCGACCTGTTCGGCTACGTCAGGGAGACCAATTACGGGCGCTGGTTCGAAGTGCGCGCCGAGGTCAATCCGAACAATCTCGCCTACACCAATCTGGGCCTGCAGGCGCATACCGACAATCCCTATCGCGATCCGGTGCCGACACTGCAGATCCTGTCCTGCATCGAGAACACGGTGGAGGGCGGCGAATCGAGCGTCGTCGACGGTTTTGCCGTCGCCGCAGCCCTGCAGGCGGAAAACCCCGAAGGTTTTCGGCTGTTGAGCTCCCATGCGGCGCGGTTCGAATATGCAGGGTCATCGGGCGTGCGGCTGCAGTCCAAACGGCCGATGATCGAGCTTGGCCCCGACGGCGAACTGATCTGCATCCGCTTCAACAACCGCTCGCTGGCGCCGACCGTCGATGTGCCGTTCGCCGACATGGATCGCTACTATGGCGCCTACCGCCGCTTCGCCGAACTGATCGAGGATCCATCCTTCGAAGTGACCTTCAAGCTTGAGCCCGGCCAGGCCTTCATCGTCGACAACACCCGCGTCATGCATGCCCGCAAGGCGTTCTCCGGCACCGGCAAGCGCTGGCTGCAGGGATGCTATGCGGACAAGGACGGCCTGTTGTCGACGCTCGCGGCGATTGAACACGGCTTCAAGGAGGCCGCGGAATGAGCGGCCAGGATCTGAACGCGGACACCATCGTCGAGTTCATCGCCGACATTTTCGAGCGCCGGGGCGCCGAATCCTATCTCGGCGAGCCGGTTACGATGTCCGAGCACATGCTGCAGGGTGCTTGGTTGGCGGAGCAGGATGGAGCGCCCGAGGTGCTGGTGGCGGCCGCGCTGCTGCACGATATCGGCCACTACACCAGCGAGTTCGGCACCTATTCGCCCGACGATGTCGAGGACAAGCACCATGACGAGGCCGGCGGCGAGGTGCTGGCGCCGTTCTTCCCACCGGTCATCGTCGAATGCGTCCGGCTGCACGTCGCCGCCAAGCGCTATCTCTGCGCCACGGACCCGACCTATTTCTCCAGGCTGTCGCCGGCTTCGGTTCATACGCTGTCGCTACAGGGCGGACCGATGAGTGCCGAGGAGGTCGCCGAGTTCCGCGAGAACCCGTTCCATGAGGAAGCGGTGCGGGTTCGCATCTGGGACGAGGGCGGCAAGGTCGCCAATATGCGGACGCGGGCGTTTCGCGACTATGTGCCGTTGCTGCAGCGCGTCGTGCACGACTTCGCCAATCGGCCCTGACGCAACCAATCACGGGGAAGAGACAGCCCATGTGTTTCCGCTTCGACGGCGAAAACGCGGTGGCCGCATACCGGATGGAGACCTGCCGCGAGCGTTTGGCCGGCGAGGGCGTTTTCACGCCATCGCCGACCACCCCAAGCGGCGAGACCGGCGGGCGCGCCGCCGCCGGTCGAAGTCCCCGAAGCCGGGCAGTCCCGCCTTGATGCGAGGGAAGCCGACTAGCCCTTGTGATGGACCTCCTGGAGCCCGTAGACCGGGGTCGGCAAGCCAACCTGCCGGGCTTTCAGCTGCAGCGCCAGATATTGCGAATAGTGGCGCGACTGATGGAGGTTGCCACCATGGAACCACAGCGCCTCTTGCTGGGTCGGCTTCCACATGTTGCGCTGCTCGCCTTCCCAGGGGCCGGGGTCCTTGGCGGTGTCGGAGCCAAGGCCCCAGACCTTGCCGACCTTGTCCGCCACCTCCTGAGAGATGAGGTCCGCCGCCCAGCCGTTCATCGAGCCGTAGCCGGTGGCATAGATTACGAGATCTGCGGGCAATTCGGTTCCATCGGCGAATTTGACACCGGTTCGCGTCAACTCTTCCACCGCGGCGCCTGGTCCGCTCTTGAGCTTGATCGAACCGTCGATGACGAGGTCGCAGGCGCCGACATCGATGTAGTATCCCGAACCGCGGCGCAGGTATTTCATGAAGAGGCCCGAGCCGTCATCGCCCCAGTCGAGCAGGAAGCCGGCCTTTTCCAGGTCCGCGTAGAACTTGGCGTCGCGTTCCTTCATCTGCTGGTAAAGCGGGATCTGGAATTCGTGCAGGATGCGGTAGGGCAGGGAGGCGAAGATCAGGTCGGCCTTGCGTGTCGTCATGCCGTTCTCGACCGCCTGCTCCGAATAGAGCGAGCCCAACCCGATATCCATCAGCGTGTCGGACTTGACGATGTGCGTGGAGGAACGCTGCACCATGGTGACGTCCGCGCCACCCTCCCACAGAGCGGCGCAGATGTCGTGGGCGGAGTTGTTGGAGCCGATGACCACGACCTTCTTGCCGCGGTATTTGTCCGGGCCGGGATGGGTCGAGGAATGCTGCTGCTCGCCCTTGAAGATGTCCTGGCCCTTGTATTTCGGCCAGTTCGCCTTGCCGGACATGCCGGTGGCCAGCACCAATTGCTTGGGCTTGAGGACGATCTCTTCGCCGTCGCGTTCGACCACGACAGTCCACTCCTTGGCCTTCTCGTCGTATTTCGCGGATTTCGCCGACGTGGAGGACCAGTAATTCAGCTCCATCACCTTGGTGTACATCTCGAGCCAGTCGCCGATCTTGTCCTTCGGCGCGAAGACCGGCCAATTCTTGGGGAAGTCGATATAGGGCAGATGGTCGTACCAGACCGGATCGTGCAGGCAGAGCGACTTGTAGCGCTTGCGCCAGGAATCGCCCGGGCGTTCGTTCTTTTCGATGATGATGGCCGACACGCCGAGCTGGCGCAGACGTGCCCCCAGCGCAATGCCGCCCTGACCGCCGCCGATGATCACGACATAGGGCTGTCTGCTGCGGCCGAGTTCGGCGATCTCGTCGTCACGCTCCTCGCGCCAGGATTTCCTGTCCTTGCCGTGACCATGCTTGGCACCGAGCGGTCGAGTGAAGCCGGACTTCTCCTCGTGTCCCTTCAGTTCAGCCATGGTGGTGAGCAAGGTCCAGATGAAGTCGCCCTTGAAGCGCACCAGGCCGAAGCCGCGCGCCGCCCTCGTCTCGAAGGTGATCCAGGCAGTGGTGACGCCGTCTGCCTCGCTCGCTTCCTCGCCTTCCGCAACCTTCCAGTCGCTCGGTCCGGTTTCAGCCAAGGTTGCCGTCAGCATGTCGCGAACCTGGTCCTGGCCCTCCATCGTCTTCAGGTTCCAGGTAAAGGTGACAAGGTCGCGCCAGTAGCAATCCGCCTGGAAACAGTTGACGGCGGCGTCGATGTCGCCGTCCGCAAGCGCCTTGCCGAACTTGTCGAGCAGCGCCTGCGCCTTCGTGGTGGGGGTTCTCTCGAGCATGTTTTCTCCTCCGGTTGTCAAATTGATCAGGACAGGTCGATCAGGATTTTCAGTTGGGTCCCGGCTGGATCGAGCAGAGCTTCGAAACCGTCGGACACCGCCTCCGCAAGACGTATGCGCCTGGTGACCACCTTGGAGGCAGGCAACTGTCCCGAACTGATGAGGCGGATGACACGCGGCCATAGATGCGTTGGATAGGCCCAGGAGCCGCGGATATCGACGTCCTTGAATGTGACCTGGAACCAGTCGAGCGGGTTCTCGTGCGGATGCAGGCCGGTTTGCACCACGACACCTTGCTTGCGCACAGCCGCGAGGCAGGCCTTCAGCGCATGCTCGTTGCCGACGCATTCGATGGCGATATCGCAACCGACGCCGCCTTCGCTCGCGGCGCGCACTGCCTCATCCACTTTGTCCCGCTTCGGATTGAGCGTCACCACGCCAGGCAGGATCGAACGCGCCATCTCCAGCCTGGTGTCGTTCAGGTCCGAGATGAACAGTTGCGTCGCGCCCGCGGCGCGCGCGGCCAGCATCGTCAGAATGCCGATCGGTCCGGCGCCGGTGATCAGCACCGAGCTCCCGGCGCTTACCCCACCACGGTCGCAGGCATAGACTGCGACCGCGGTCGGCTCGACCAATGCAGCTTCCTCATCGGACATTTCGTCTGGAATGCGCTCGACATTGTAGTCGTTGAGCAAGGCAGCTTCCGCCATGCCGCCGCCGATCCAGCTCAAACCCGCCAGGGCAAGCTTGTCGGACAGATGGTACAGGCCGCGCGCGGCATAATAGTCTCCCGAGCGCGGCATGATCAGCGGCTGCACGGCCACGCGGTCGCCGACCGAGACCGACGTCACGCCATCGCCGACGGCCTCGATCACGCCGCCGAATTCATGTCCAAGCACCTGCACACCGCTGGCGCCGGTGAACGGATGCGGCTGCGTCGGTATGAAGATCGGCCCGTAACTGTATTCATGGAGGTCAGTGCCGCAGATTCCGACAAACCTGTTGCGGAGAACAACCTGTCCCGGCCCCGGCTTTGCCGGCCTGGGAATGTCCTCGATGCGCAAATCCCTGGCTGCATGAAAGCGCAGGGCCTGCATGCTCCTCGCCGTGGCCGCGAGATTGACCGCGTTCTGTGTCATGGCTTCTCCTCCAAGTTCCATGTGGGTACCTGGAACAGGGAGCAAGCAGCATGCCAACCATGCTGCTGAGTCGGAAATCGTAATAAAATCAGCATCATCTAGCGGTTTCTGCTGTCACAGGCTGTTGCGGCGGTGTTGCGCGCGCCATGGCGCGCCACAGCCGACGCAACACTAATTGGGCGCGTCCAGCCGCAGCCGTTTCATGCGGCGATGCACCGTCGTGCGGTCGACACCCAGACGTCGCGCGGCTTCGGAGATGTTCCAGCCCGCGGCCACGAGAGCGTCCAGCAGGGCCGCACGCTCGTCCTCGGGCGACGGAGCACGCAGGGCGACCAGCCTGGCGGGCGAAGCAAGCGGCGTCAGGTATGGCAATGCGAAGTCGGGCAGGTCGGTGGGCTCGATCATCCCGCCCTCGCAAAGCGTCACCGCCAGATCGATGGCGTTTGCGAGTTCGCGGATGTTGCCGGGCCAGCGGTGACGGATCAGTGCCAGACGCGCCGCGGGCGAGAGCCTCGCCGTCCGGCCGGCGAGGTGGGCGCGCTGATCCACTAGCCGGTCCAGCAACCATTCGAAATCGGTGCGTTCGCGCAGCGCCGGCAAGGTCAGCGAGGCCGCGTTCAGCCGGTATAACAGATCCTCGCGGAAACGTCCCTCTTCGACCAGCTTGCGCAGGTCATGGTGCGAGGCCGAAATGATCTTGATGTCGACCTGTCGCGGCTCGATGGCGCCAACCGGGACCAGTTCGCGTTCGGCGATCACGCGCAGCAGCCGCGATTGCAGGGAGTAGGGCATGTCGCCGATCTCGTCGAGGAACAGCGTGCCGCCGTTCGCACCCTCGATCAGTCCCTTGCGCCCCCTGGCGGCGGCTCCGGTAAAAGCACCGGCGACATGGCCAAAGAGCTCGCTCTCGATCAGATGCTCGGGAATCGCCGCGCAGTTGATGGCGACAAACGGGCCGGGCCGCTGCGCACAATCGTGGATCGCGCGGGCGAGATACTCCTTGCCGGAGCCGGTCTCGCCATGGATCAGGATGGGAATGGTCGTGCGCGCCAGCTTGGCGGCACGCAGTTGCGTGGCGGCCATCGCCGTATCGCCGCCGGAAAGGTCGCCGATCGGCTTCGGCACCGCCTCGGCCGGCGCGCGACGTCCGGTCGTCGGCTGCGGTTCGATGGCGTGCGCGAACAGCGCGCTGCCGCTGCGGCCGAACACCAGCCGCTCCTCGGTCGGGCGGCCGCGTGTCAGGCTCGGCAGATCGTCGACGCTGACATCGAGATAGCGCGAGATAGACTGGCCGATGGGGGAGGGCGAGTGCCGCCAGTCGACGCCTCCGGCCTGCGCCAGAAGCAGCGCTCCGCCACGCGTCGTGCCAAGGATGCGGCCCGAGGCATCGAGGGCGATGGCTGCCTCGGGGTCGACGTCCAGGAATTCCGGCGAACGGGAAAACCGCAGCACCCATTCGGAGTGCATCTGTGCCATCAGATTGGCGAGCTCGATGCGCCGCGCGGAAGCCGTCACCAAATGCAACGCCAGATTCTGGCTGATTTTCGGTTGCGGGGAGCGCAGCAGGGAAATGTCGAGCACGGCGGCGAGCTCGCCATTGGTGTCGAAGATCGGCGCGGCGGTGCAGGAGAGCGGCGTGTGGGTCGTGTCGAAATGATCGGTCTGGTGGATCGTCATCGCCTCGCCGGTGACGATGCAGGAGCCGACACCGCAGGTTCCAGTGCGGCTTTCCGACCATTCGGAGCCGAGATAAAGCCCTGCCGTTCGCAACTGGTCCATGAACAGGGGATCGCCGAGGAAGTCGACGGTGACGCCCTTGGCATTTGCCAGCAGCAGCACATAGTTCTGGCCCGCCACCTGCTTGAAGAGCGTTTCCAGGCCGCTGCGGGCGATCGCGATCAGCCGCTCGGACTGTTCGCGATGTTCGCGCAACTGGGTATCGGGGACGATATAGGCTTCCGTCGGCCGGGCGGGGTCGAGCCGGTGGGTGTCGACACAGCGCAGCCAGGACTTGACCACGACATCGTCGCGCGCCGATGTCCTGCCGGACAGGACCTGCTCTATCTCCCGGATATGCTCCCGTTCACCAGCCACGCGTCCTCCTCCCAAGGCAACGTCCTAGCCTGGCATAGTGGTGCGCCGGCCGCATGGGCTCAACTGTACTATGGTAGCGCGTGGCTTTACCGCGTTATCGCGTGGCGGAGCCGATCTCACGGCTGAGTGAATTCGTGCCGTACCCCATTGACGACCCCGCGAGTTCGCCTTTATGGTCCGCCACCATGAAAACGGCACTCATTCTCGTAGGAAGGCGCGTGGGCAAGGCGGTGTAACCGCCGGGCGAAAACCTCCCATGCGCACCACACAGGCTCCCTCGGGGGCCTTTTTTATTGCCTGAAACACGACTAAACGACCAGCAAACGCCCAAATGGCGACAGTACGGGACCAGACCGATGAGCAACGGACAGAGTGAGCGGCGCGAAATGCCAAGCAGCAGGGAAATGACTGGCGCCGAAATGGTGGTGCAGGCGCTGAAGGACAATGGCGTCAAGCATGTCTTCGGCTATCCGGGCGGCGCGGTTCTCCCGATCTATGACGAGATATTCCAGCAGGACGAGGTCGAACATATTCTCGTGCGCCACGAGCAGGGCGCCGGCCACGCGGCCGAGGGTTATGCGCGGTCGACCGGCAAGGCCGGCGTCATGCTGGTGACATCGGGCCCCGGCGCCACCAATGCGGTGACGCCGCTGCAGGACGCACTGATGGACTCGATCCCGCTGGTCTGTCTGACGGGGCAAGTGCCGACCTCGCTGATCGGTTCGGACGCGTTCCAGGAATGCGATACTGTCGGCATCACGCGGCCCTGCACCAAGCACAACTGGCTTGTGAAGGACGTCAACGAGCTCGCCGCGACCATCCACGAGGCCTTCCATGTCGCCACGACCGGCCGTCCCGGTCCGGTCGTGGTCGACATCCCGAAGGACGTGCAGTTCGCCAAGGGCTTTTATGTCCCGCCGCAGATCGCACCGCGCACCTCCTACCAGCCGAAGGTCCAGGGCGACCTGGAGAAGGTCAAGGCCGCGGTCGAACTGATGGCGAGCGCCAAGAAGCCGATCATCTATTCGGGCGGCGGCGTCATCAATTCCGGTCCGGAAGCGAGCCACCTGCTGCGCGAACTGGTCGACCTCACCGGTTTCCCGATCACCTCGACGCTGATGGGACTCGGCGCCTATCCGGCCTCGGGCAAGAACTGGATGGGCATGCTCGGCATGCACGGTACCTATGAAGCCAACATGGCGATGCATGATTGCGACGTGATGATCTGCATCGGCGCGCGCTTCGACGACCGCATCACCGGCCGGCTGACCGCGTTTTCGCCGAATTCGAAGAAGATTCACATCGACATCGATCCGTCCTCGATCAACAAGAACGTCCACACCGACGTGCCGATCATTGGCGATGTCGGCCGGGTGCTGGAGGATCTGGTGCGGCTGTGGCGGGCGAGCGCCAAGGCCGACAAGAAGGCGCTCTATCCCTGGTGGGAGCAGATCGCCAAATGGCGGGCGCGCGATTCACTCGCCTACAAGATGAACAACGACGTGATCATGCCGCAATACGCCATCCAGCGGCTTTACGCGCTGACCAAGGACATGGACACCTACATCACCACCGAGGTCGGCCAGCACCAGATGTGGGCGGCGCAGCACTATCATTTCGACAAGCCGAACCGCTGGATGACATCGGGTGGTCTCGGCACGATGGGCTACGGCCTGCCGGCCGCGCTCGGCGTGCAGATCGCGCATCCGAACGCGCTGGTGGTCGATATCGCCGGCGACGCCTCGGTGCAGATGACGATGCAGGAGATGAGTGCGGCGGTGCAGTATGACGCGCCGATCAAGATCTTCATCCTCAACAACCAGTATATGGGCATGGTGCGGCAGTGGCAGCAGCTGCTGCACGGCAACCGGCTGTCGCATTCCTATACCGAGGCGATGCCGGACTTCGTCAAGCTGGCCGAAGCCTATGGCGGCCACGGCATACGCTGCGACAAACCGGACGAGCTCGACGATGCGATCAAGGAGATGATCTCGGTCAGGAAGCCGGTGCTGTTCGACTGCCGCGTGGCGACACTCGCCAACTGCTTCCCGATGATCCCTTCGGGCAAGGCGCATAACGAGATGCTGTTGCCCGACGAGGCGACGGATGAAGCGGTGGCCAACGCCATCGACGCCAAGGGCAGGGAACTGGTTTAACCGCAGGCGGAAGCCGTGTTAAAACAGAGAATTAGCTCAAAAGTTTGAAATCGAGATTCACGTCATGAACGCACAGCTTCAGCCCACCGGCTCCGCCTACTTCATCGCCAAGGAAACCGAGAAGCCGGAAACGCACACGCTTTCCGTGCTGGTCGACAACGAGCCGGGCGTGCTCGCCCGGGTCATCGGCCTGTTTTCGGGGCGCGGCTACAACATCGAAAGCCTGACCGTCTCCGAGACCGAGCATGAAAAACATCTCTCGCGCATCACGATCGTGACGCGCGGCACGCCGCATGTGATGGAGCAGATCAAGCATCAGCTCGAGCGCATCGTGCCGGTGCACCGCGTGGTCGATCTGACCGTGCGCTCGCACGAGCTCGGCCAGGAGCGGCCGCTGGAGCGGGAACTCGCGCTGGTCAAGGTTGCCGGCACCGGGGAGGCGCGGGTCGAGGCGCTGAGACTCGCCGACGCTTTCCGCGCCAGCGTCATCGACGCCAATACCGAGCATTTCATCTTCGAGATCACCGGCAAGGGCTCCAAGCTCGACCAGTTCATCGCCATCATGAAGCCACTCGGCCTGGTCGAAATCTGCCGCACCGGCGTGGCGGCGATGAACCGCGGCCCGCAAGGGATGTAGACCGACGTAACCCAGCCGAATTTTCCACGAATGCAGGACTGGCGTGACCAACGGCCGGCACTGGCCTTTGTGCAGCCGTCGGAAAGAGACAAGAGTACTGACGTATCTGGGAGGATATCATGTCCCTCGACGCATTCCTCGCCCTGCTTGTCTACGCCTTGGTGACCTCGATCACGCCAGGGCCGAACAACCTCATGCTGCTGGCCTCCGGCGTCAATTTCGGCATCGCCAGGACAGTGCCGCACATGCTTGGCATCAGCATCGGCTTTCTCGTCCTGTTGCTCGCCGTCGGCTTCGGCCTGGGCGCGGTGCTGACCGCGTTTCCGGCATTACACGCCGGGCTGAAGATCGCCGGTGCCGTCTATCTGCTCTACTTGGCCTGGAAGATCGCCATGTCGCGCTCGCTCAGCGGCAAGGGTGATACGAATGCCCGGCCGATGCGCTTCGTCGATGCGGCGGCCTTCCAATGGGTCAACCCCAAGGCCTGGGTGATGGCCATCACCGCGATGGCCGTCTACACCAATCCGGAGCGGCCGTTCCTGTCCGTCATTCTGATTGGCGTGGCTTTCACCGTGGTCAATTTTCCCAGCGTCTCGGTCTGGGCGGGGTTCGGCACGGCGCTGCGTGGTTTCCTGTCGGATCCGGTGCGGCTGAAATGGTTCAACATCGCCATGGGGCTGCTGCTGGCGGCGACGCTTTGGCCGATGCTGCGCTAGGCTACGGTCCGCTCCGCCCTTTCGGAGGCTATTTTCGGGGCCAATCGGGCCTTCGGCCCTAAACGATAGCCGGCTGCACAGCTATTGTGCAGTGCACATTAAATCTTCGTAATGCCGTGTTTTGGCCCTTTTCCGACAAACGCCCGTCCTATCTATTCGGCGAAATCGCGGCAGTGAGCCGTGAATTGCGCTAGAATACGACCACCTGGCTATGGCGTGTCGGACGGAGAGGTCTTTTGTCGATGCGTGGAAAAGTCCTTCTTTCATTGCTGGCGATTGCCTGTGCGGGCGCGGCCTGGCTCTATTTGTCGCCGGAAGCGCTGAACAAGGCTCAGCAGCTCATCGGCACAAAGCAGGTCGCCGCGACAGACAAGCCAGCGGCCGACAAGCCGGCAGGCGGCAAACAGGCCAGCGGCGGCAATGGCGGCGCCCGTTCGGCCTCTATCGTTTCGGCGACTGCAACGACAGCTGACTTTCCGATCCGCCGCTATGCCATCGGCTTCGTTTCCTCTCCGGCCGTGGTCAACATCAACGCCCGCGTCTCCAGCCAGATCGTGTCGATCGACGTCAAGGACGGACAGATGGTGAAGACCGGTGACGTGCTGTTTTCACTGGATGACCGCGCCCTGAAAGCGCAGCTGGCCAAGGACCAGGCCACGCTTGCCAAGGACCAGGCGCTGCTTGCCAGTTCGAATTCCGATCTTCAGCGCGCCAAGGATCTTGTCGCCAAGCAGGCCGGGACGCAGCAGACCTACGACCAGGCCGTTGCCGCGCAGAAGGCGGCGGCGGCGACCGTCGATGCCGACAAGGCGACGATCGACGCCGACAATGTCCAGCTTGGCTTTGCCACCATTGCCGCGCCAATCTCGGGCAGGTTGGGCGCGGTCAACGTCGCCGTCGGCGATCTCGTCACGGTCAGCAATGGCAACAGCAGCACGGCGACGCCGCTGGTGACCATCACCCAGATGGATCCGCTGCAGGTCAACTTCAATCTGCCGGAACGCGACCTCGCGCTGCTGCACAAGGCGCTTGCCAATCCGCAGCAGAATGCGGTGACGCTGACCCAAAACGGCGACCCGAGGCCGATCGGCAAGGGCACGCTCGATTTCGTCGATTCCAGCGTCGACACCGCGTCGGGCACGATCGCCACGCGGGCCAGCATTCCCAATGCGGATCTTTCCTTGTGGCCGGGCCAATATGTGAACGTCGTGCTTGACGCCGGCATCATGCCGCAGATGACCTCGGTTCCCACCGTCGCGGTCCAGCCCAGCCAGAAGGGGCCGTTCGTCTATGTGGTCAAGCCGGACAACACCGTCCAGATGCGGCCAGTGCAGGTGGCGCTGACCGAGGGCGAAAACAGCGCCATCAGCCAAGGGCTGAAAAGCGGCGAGAAGGTTGTCACCGAAGGCCAGACACGGCTGAAGGACGGCGCCGCGGTGCATGAAGGCAAGGAGGCCGCGCCCAAAGTGGCCCAGGCGACCAATGCCGGCGGGGCGGCCCAATGATCTCCGAATTCTGCATTCGCAGGCCCGTCGCCACGCTCCTGATGTCGTTCGCCCTCGTGCTGGGCGGGCTGTTCGCCTACAAATTCCTGCCGGTCGCGGCACTGCCGAGCGCCGAATTCCCTGTCGTCAACGTCTCGGCATCGCTGCCCGGCGCCTCGCCGGAGACCATGGCGACATCGGTGGCGACGCCGCTGATCAAGCAGTTCGCGACCATCGCCGGCATCGATTCCATTTCGACCACCAACTCGCTCGGCCAGACCTCGATCGCCATCCAGTTCGTCCTCAACCGCGACATCGACGCGGCCGCGGCCGACGTGCAGGCCGCGATCGCGCGCACGCAGAAATCGCTGCCGCCGCAGATGACGTCGCCGCCGAGCTATCGCAAGGTCAATCCGGCCGACGCGCCGATCCTGCTCATGTCGCTGGTCAGCGATACGGTTCCGCTGACCGACCTCGACGCCTTCGCCGAAAACGTCATCTCGCCATCGCTGTCGACCATCGACGGCGTGGCCCAGGTCTCGATCTTCGGCCAGCAGAAATACGCCGTGCGCATCCAGATCGATCCGACCGCGCTTGCCGCGCGGGGCATCTCGATCGATCAGCTGCAGGCGGCTGTGGCTTCGGCCAACAGCAACACGCCGCTCGGCGTGCTGCAGAACAACAAGCAGCAGCTGACCATTACCGCCAACACGCAGCTTACCAACGCGGCCGGCTTCTCCAACCTCATCATCGCCACCAAGAACGGTCATCCAGTGCGACTGGGCGAGGTGACCCGCGTCGTCGATTCGGTGCAGACGACCACGACCGCAAGCTGGTACGACGGCACCCGCGCCATCATCATGGCGGTGCAGCGCCAACCCGACGCGAACACGGTCGACGTCGTCGACAGGGTCAAAGCGATGCTGCCGTCCTTCCAGGACCAGATGCCGGCCGCCGCCCAGATCAAGCTGCTCAACGACCGCTCGACCTCGATCCGCCAGGCCGTCGACGACGTGCAGTTCACGCTGCTGTTGACCATCGCCCTGGTGGTCATGGTGATCTTCGTGTTCCTGCGCCGCGTCACGGCCACCATCATCCCGGCCGTGGCGGTGCCGATCTCGCTTATCGCCACGCTCGGCGCGATGTTCCTGTTCGGCTTTTCGATCGACAACATCTCGCTGATGGGCCTGACGCTCGCCGTCGGCCTCGTCGTCGACGATGCCATCGTGATGCTGGAAAACATCTTCCGCCACATGGAGGAGGACGGGCTGTCGGCCTTCGACGCGTCGCTGAAGGGCGCGCGCGAGATCGGCTTCACCATCATTTCGATCTCGATCTCGCTGGTGGCGGTGTTCATCCCGGTGCTCCTGATGGGCGGCGTGATCGGGCGAATCTTCAACGAATTCGCCGTCGTGGTGACCGTCGCCATCCTGGCCTCCATGTTCGTGTCGCTGACATTGACGCCGATGCTGTGCTCGCGGCTGCTGTCGGTGACCAAGGCCGACCGCGAGGCCCACGGCGCCGGCCACAAGCGCGATTTCATCACGCGCGGCTACGACCGGATCCTGAGCTTCTGCCTGCGGCACACCTTCCTGGTGTTCCTCGTCTTCATCGGCACCGCGGCAGCCTCGGTGTGGCTGATCGAGGTCTCGCCGAAGGGCTTCTTCCCGCAGGAGGATATCGGCCAGATATCGGTGACCACCATCGCGCGCCAGGACATTTCGTTCGACGCCATGGCCAAGCTGCAAGGGCAGGTGGCCAGCGTGTTCTCGAAGTCGCCCTATGTCGACCATGTCGCGTGGTCGGCGGGCAGCGGCAACAATGCGCTCAACCAGGGACAGCTCTTCGTCCAGCTCAAGGGCAAGGACCAGCGTCCCGATATCGAGAAGGTGCTTGCGGATCTGCGCAAGCAACTGGCCGGCGTTGCGGGCATCGAAACCTACATGCAGCCGGTGCAGAATCTGAGGCTGGGTTCGCGCTCGTCGGCCAGCGCCTACCAGCTGGTGGTTCAGGGCCTCGATACCAGCCTGACCGATATCTGGGCTCAGAAGATGAATGACGCGATGGCGGCCGACCACGCTAACTTCGCCGATGTCACCAGCGACCTGCAGAACAACGCTCTGCAGGCGGCGCTGGTGGTGGACCGCGACAAGGCCGCGCAACTCGGCATCGACACCGACACGCTGCGCTCCGCGCTTTATGGCGGGTTCGGCACCGACCAGGTTTCGACGATCTTCGGCTCGGCCGACAGCTACGAAGTCATCACCGAACTTGATCCCAAGATCGAATGGTCGCCGGAGAGGATGCTCGCCATCCAGATGCGGACGGCGAGTGGAAGCCTGGTCCCGCTCGGCGCTTTCGCCCGTGTCGACCGCACGGCGGGCGCCCTGACGGTCAACCAGCTCGGCCAGCTTCCGGCCGTCACCGTCTCCTACAATTTGCCGCAGGGCGTCTCGCTCGGCGACAGCGTGAAACGCATCGACCAGCTCAAGGCGCAGATCGGCATGCCGGCGGCGATCTCGACCACCTTCGCCGGCACGGCCAAGACCTTCCAGGATTCGCTCGCCAACCAGGGCCTGCTGGTCGGCGGTGCCATCCTGACCATCTATATCGTGCTCGGCATTCTGTACGAGAGCTTCATCCACCCGCTCACCATCTTGACCGGCCTGCCGTCGGCTGTGCTCGGGGCGGTCGTTGCCTTGCGCTTCGCCGGCATGGATCTGTCCGTCATCGCGGTGATCGGCATCCTGATGCTGATCGGCATCGTCAAGAAGAACGGCATCATGATGGTCGATGTCGCGCTCGAACTGCGACGCGAGGGCATGTCGGCCACGGACTCCATCCACAAGGCCTGCCTGATGCGGTTCAGGCCGATCATGATGACGACGCTGGCAGCACTCATGGGCACGTTCCCGATCGCGCTCGGCACCGGCGCCAGCGCGGAACTGCGCCAGCCGCTGGGCGTCGCCGTCGTCGGCGGCTTGCTCGCATCGCAGGCGCTGACCTTGTTCGTGACGCCGGTCATCTACGTCTACATGGAGAATTTCTCGGGCTGGCTGGCCGGGCTCATGCCGAAGCGCAAAGCCGAGCTGCATGTGGTCGAAGATGGCGATCAGCCCTCGCTGTTCGGCACCAATGACGACATCCCGGGCGAGCCGCAGAAGACGGCCGCCGAGTAGCAGACGGACGAAGCTCCGGTCCGGTTGGCCCAAGCCATGGAGCTTGCGGCGGGCAGGTCGGAACCGTAATTTGCCGTCATGTCCCACGATCATGATCACGACAACGAACTCGATCCGTTTGCCGCGCGGGTTCGGGCGCTCGAAACTATCCTGACCCGCAAGGGGCTGATCGATCCAGCCGCGATCGACGTCATCGTCGACACCTACGAGACCAAGATCGGTCCACGCAACGGCGCCAGGGTGGTGGCGAAGGCCTGGAACGATCCCGCTTTTGCCGAGTGGCTGAAGCGCGATGCGACGGCGGCGATCGAGTCGCTGAGCTATACCGGCCGGCAGGGCGAACACATGCAGGCGGTGTTCAACACCGGGGACACCCACAACCTCGTCGCCTGCACGCTGTGCTCCTGTTACCCGTGGTCGGTGCTTGGCTTGCCGCCGGTTTGGTACAAGGCGCCGCCCTATCGGTCGCGCGCGGTGATCGATCCGCGCGGCGTGCTCGAGGAATTCGGGCTCTCCCTGCCCGCCGAGACGAAGATACGCGTCTGGGATTCGACGGCGGAACTGCGCTATCTCGTCGTGCCGACGCGGCCGGAAGGCACCGAGGGCTGGAGCGAAGAGCGGCTGGCCGAGCTGGTAAGCCGCGATGCGATGATCGGCACCGCGCTGGCCCATGAGCCGGATAAGGGGGTGCCCGCATGAACGGCCCCCAGGATCTTGGCGGACAGATGGGGTTCGGCCCGGTCGCCCCGGAGAAGGACGAGCCTTATTTCCATGCCGACTGGGAGCGACGCGCGCTTGGCCTGACGCTGTGCGCCGGCGCCATGGGCGCCTGGAACATCGATGAGAGCCGGCACGCGCGGGAATCGCTTCATCCGGCCGACTACTACGGCTCCAGCTACTATCAGATCTGGATCAAGGCGCTGGAGACCCTGCTCAAGCGGCACGGCTTCGTCAGCGAGCGCGACCTCAGGGCAGGCGACGCGATCGATCCGGCGGCGACGCCCAAAAGGGTGCTGAAGGCCGAGAATGTGCCGGCCGTGCTGGCCGGCGGCGGTCCGTGCGACCGGCCGGTCGAGACAGCGCCGCTCTTCAAGGCTGGTGATCTGGTGCGGACCAAAAACTTCAACCCGACCGGCCATACCAGGCTGCCGCGCTATGCGCGCGACAAGCAGGGGACCATTGAGGCGGTGCGCGACGGCTTCGTCTTTCCCGACAGCAATGCTCACGGGCAAGGCGAGAACCCGCAGTGGGTCTACACCGTGGTCTTCGACGGGAGCGAGATCTGGGGCGAGGGCGCCGACCCGACATTGACCGTCTCGATCGACGCCTGGGAGAGCTATCTTGAGCCGGCCTGAAGCGAAGGCGTCCGCCGCCGGTTTGCCCGCTGGCGTCGACGCACCGGTGTTTGCCGAGCCCTGGCAGGCCGAGGCCTTCGCCATGACGGTGGCGCTGCACGACAAGGGCCTGTTTTCGTGGAGCGAATGGGCGGATGCCCTATCGGCCGAGGTGAAGAAGCCAGATGCCGCGGCGGACGGCCATGACTATTACGAGCATTGGCTGGCGGCGCTGGAAAACCTGCTGGCGTCGAAGGGGCTGGCCGCCAAGCCTGATGTCGAAGCAATGGCGCTGGCCTGGGAGCGCGCCGCGCATGCCACGCCGCATGGCAAGCCGATCCTGCTGGAGAACGATCCGAGCGCTGCCAACTGAGATGCACGGTCACCCTTTTCGTTCCCTTTACGTTCTTGGTTGCGGCTGATAGCCTGAATCGCAGGGAGTTCGCCATCAGCTGTGTCGTTGATGATGGCGGCTGTCTTGTGTTTGCCTCGCGAATCCGGTCACACGATCAGATGGAATTTTCACCCCAACAAGACGAGGCGCTACAGGCGGTCGCCCGCTGGCTCCAGGCGGGCCAGCCGCAATTGTTCCGGCTGTTCGGCTATGCCGGCACCGGCAAGACGACGCTGGCGCGCTATTTCGCCGAGCATGTCGACGGCCAGGTGCAGTTCGCCGCCTTCACCGGCAAGGCGGCGCAGGTGCTGCGCTCCAAGGGCGCGGTCAACGCGCGCACCATCCATTCGCTGATCTACCGGCCCAAGGGCGAGGAATCGGTGGCCGACGAGGTGACCGGCAAGACCTCGATGTCGCCGACCTTTTCGCTCAACCGGCAAAGCCCGATCTCGCGCGCCAAACTGGTCGTCATCGACGAGTGCTCGATGGTCGACGAGCAGCTTGGCCGCGACCTGATGAGTTTCGGCACGCCGATCCTGGTGCTGGGCGATCCCGGCCAGTTGCCGCCGATCTCGGGCGGCGGCTTCTTCACCGACCATGAGCCGGACTTTTTGCTGACCGAAATCCACCGGCAGGCGCGCGACAATCCGATCCTGCGGCTGGCGCTCGATGTGCGCGAGGGCCGCGAATTCATGCGCGGCGACTATGGCACCGCGCAGGTGATCGGCAAGGAAGACGTCAACCAGGAACTGGTGCTGAAAGCGGACCAGGTTCTGGTCGGCACCAACCGCACGCGCCGGCGCTACAACCAGCGCCTGCGCGAACTGAAGGGCTTCAATGCCGATTACCCACAAGCGGGCGACAAGCTGGTCTGCCTGCGCAACGATCCCGCCAAGGGCCTGCTCAACGGTTCGCTCTGGAAGGTGATGACCTCGTCGCGCGAGACGGTGAAGCCCGGCATCAACCTTCTGGTGTCGCCCGAAGAGGACGATCCGGATCGCGGTGTCGCCAAGATCAAGCTGCTCAAGGCGGCGTTCGAGGATCCGGATGCCGATATCCCCTGGCAGCAGAAGAAGCGCTTCGACGATTTCGACTACGGCTATGCGCTGACGGTGCACAAGGCGCAAGGTTCGCAGTGGAACGAGATCGTGCTGTTCGACGAGAGCTGGGCCTTCAAGGAAACACGCCAGCGCTGGCTTTATACAGCCATCACCCGGGCCGCCGAACGGCTGACCATCGTCAGATAGAAGGGGTCGGCGGCAGCCGGGAGAATCGTTTCATTTTCTTTCTGGAGCGGCGGTCGCCTCTTCGCCCGTCGGCCGCGCCGCGAGCCACTCCCAGGCAGCAGCTTCCTCCTCGATCTTGAAATGCCTGAATTCGACAGGCGACGAAGCGGGCAAGGCGTGTCGTGCGTTCGGCGTCCAGTCAGGCGCGCCGATCGCCGCGCAACGGCCAATATGCTCCAATGCGTGGACGGCACCCTTCTTGATGGTCTCATCGGAGATGTCGGCCCAGTCGACGCCCTCGTGATCGACTATGCGCACGGCGACGTCGATTCTCGGATGGAGCGCATAGGCCGCCTCCAGCAGGCCGAACAGGTTCTCGGCATCGGCGGCCGAGACATGGCCGACCACATCGAAGGCAAGGAGGTCGTCGCGGCTGGTGTCGATGCGGCGGATCGCCGGCACGGATTGGAGGAAATTCAAGGTGGTGCCTCCCTTTCACGGAATATGTTGGTCTTCTGGAACACCGGAAAGGCCCTATCTGTTCCCGTCAAAGACGCTATAGATGCGCTGTTTCAAATGCGCCGTGCCGGAACGAATGAGCGTGGCGCGCCTCAATCGACTGTTTTCACGGACGCCAAGCCCATGCCCGCCAAGCTTTCCGTCAACCTCAACGCCATCGCCATGCTGCGCAACCGGCGCGACCTGCCATGGCCCGATGTGATCGGCGTCGGCCGCCTTGCCCTTGCCGCCGGAGCGCATGGGCTGACAGTGCATCCGCGCCCCGACGAACGTCACACAAGGCATTCCGACCTGCCCCTGATCAGGGCGCTGATCGACGATGAGTTTCCGCAGGCGGAATTCAATATCGAGGGCTACCCAAGTGAGGATTTCCTGGCGCTTGTGGAGAAGAATCAGCCCGAACAGGTGACGCTGGTTCCCGACGATCCGGCACAGGCAACCTCCGATCACGGCTGGAACTTCATCGCCGATGCGGCGTTCCTGATGCCTGTTGTCAAGCGTCTGAAGAAGGGCGGTTTCAGGGTCTCGCTGTTTTCCGACGCGGATCCCACCGGCATAGGGGCCGCTCGCGATACGGGCGCCGATCGTATTGAACTCTATACCGGCCCTTATGGCAGCTACTATTCCGACTCCGGTAAGGCGGCCAAAGAATTGGAAAGATTGGGGAAAACCGCTGACGCGGCATTAGCCGCCGGCCTCCAGGTCAACGCCGGACACGACCTGACGGTGGCCAATCTGCCCGCGCTGGCAAGGCGTGTTCCGGCATTGGCCGAAGTGTCGATCGGACATGGGTTGACAGCCGACGCGTTGGAGTATGGCATGGCCGGCACGGTGGGTCGGTTTCTCAGAGCCTGCGGCTGGTAGGGTTAGGGCTTCGCTTTGCAGGTATGGCAGCCATAGCGTGCAATTGACACCGCATCGCAGCATGCGTGAGGCACTGCGCGCTTGTCGGGGAGTGGTCCATGGACCTTGCCAGTCGCGTTAGCGAGGCTGAAACCGTCGAGCAATCGAGCCGTTCCGAGGTTGAGCAGCACAGCACCAAGGTTCTGATGCTGGGCGCGCTCGGCGTCGTCTATGGCGATATAGGCACAAGTCCGATCTACGCCTTTCGCGAGGCGCTTCACGCTTCGCCCGGCATCGATACGCGCGTTCACGTGCTTGGCGTTTTGTCGCTGATTGTCTGGGCGCTGACGATCATCGTCACCATCAAATATGTCGCCTTCGTGCTTCGTGCCGACAACAAGGGCGAAGGCGGCACGCTGTCGCTGATGTCGCTGGCACGCAGCGCCTATCCCAAAGGCGCCCGACTGATCCTCGTGATCGGACTTTGTGGCGCGGCGCTGTTTTTCGGCGATTCGATCATAACGCCGGCCATCTCGGTGCTGTCGGCGGTCGAAGGCCTGACGGTGGTGACCCCGACGCTGGACGCCTATGTCGTGCCGATCACGCTGCTTATCCTTGCCATCCTGTTCTCCGTGCAGCGCTTCGGCACGGGAAAGGTGGCGGCGGTGTTCGGGCCGGTGACGGCGCTGTGGTTCCTGGCGATCGGCGTTGCTGGCATCTATCACTTGATGGATGATCTATCGATCCTGCTGGCCATCAATCCCTATTACGCGGTCGCCTATCTGGCCAGCACCCCCACCGCCGCCTTCGTCACTGTCGGCGCGGTGTTCCTGGCCGTGACCGGGGCCGAGGCGCTTTATGTCGATCTTGGCCATTTTGGACGCAAGCCGATCGTGCTGGCATGGTTTTCCGTGGTGTTTCCCTGCCTGCTGCTCAACTATTTCGGGCAGGGCGCCTTTGTGCTCGCCAATGACGGAAAACCGACCAATCCGTTCTTCCAGATGCTGCCTGACTGGGCACTGATGCCGATGGTAGGACTTGCAACGGCCGCCACGGTCATTGCCAGCCAGGCGGTCATTTCAGGGGCTTTTTCGCTGACCCGGCAGGCGGTGCAACTCAATCTCCTGCCACGCATCGAGGTGCAACATACCTCGGAAATGCAGTCCGGGCAGATCTACATGCCGCGCGTCAACCTGCTCATCGCGATGGGCGTGATGCTGCTGGTGGTCGGTTTCGGCAGTTCGAGTTCGCTGGCTTCCGCCTACGGCATCTCGGTGACCGGCGAAATGCTGATGACGACGATCCTGCTGTTCGTGGTGATGCGCAAGATGTGGAAATGGAAGCTGGCGCTCGCCCTGGCGCTGACCTTACTGTTCGGCATCATCGACAGCGGCTTCTTCCTGGCCAATGTCGTGAAGATCGTTGAAGGCGGCTGGGTCTCGATCACCGTTGCGAGCCTGATGGGGCTGATCATGTGGACGTGGATACGCGGCAGCCGCTATCTCTTCGACAAGACCCGCCGCAACGAGATCCCGCTCGATTTCCTCGCCGGCAACCTGTTGAAGAAGAAGCCGCAGCTGGTCTCGGGCACCGCCGTGTTCCTAACCAGCGATCCCTTGAGCGCACCGACCGCGCTGATGCACAGCCTGAAGCATTACAAGGTCCTGCACGAGCAGAACGTCATCCTCTCGGTGGTCACCGCACCGCAGCCGGTGGTGCCCGACAGCGAGCGGGTGAAGATGGAGACGGTCAACGAGCTGTTCATGCGGGTGACGCTGACCTTCGGCTACATGGAGCAGCCCAACATCCCGCGCGCGCTGGCGATCTGCCGCAAGCAAGGCTGGAAGTTCGACATCATGACGACGTCCTTCTTCCTGTCGCGGCGCTCGCTCAAGGCCTCGCCCAATTCCGGCATGCCGGTGTGGCAGGACCGGCTGTTCATCGGGCTGGCGCGCACGGCGGCCGATGCGACGGAGTATTTCCAGATCCCGACCGGACGCGTCGTTGAAATCGGCACGCAGGTCGCCATTTAATAGGTACGAGTTCGCCGGGCCTGGTTGTTTTGCGATGGTTCGGGATATGAGCATGCGAAACGTCGCATGGATCGACATCGCAAGACGTCGCCCACCGGGAGCCGCGCGCTGCTAACATGAGTGCCATAACGTTACGGCACTTGATATTGCATTGCAGCAAGCGTAGAGCACCGCGCGTTTATCGGAGTGTCGTACATGGCCCTTGCCAATGCTGGTAGTGAGGCAGAACCCGTCGACCAATCGAGCCATCCGGAAATCGAACAGCATAGCACCAAGGTGCTGATGCTGGGCGCGCTCGGTGTGGTCTATGGGGATATCGGCACCAGCCCTATCTATGCCTTTCGAGAAGCGCTGGTCGCGTCGTCACACGGCACCGTTGCTGATCGCGGCGATATTCTCGGTGTGCTGTCGCTGATCATCTGGTCGCTGACGATTACGGTTACGATAAAATACATCATGTTCGTGCTGCGCGCCGACAACCGCGGCGAAGGCGGCGTGCTGTCGCTGATGGCGCTGGCACGCGGCAGTTTCCCGAAGCGCTCGGCGGTGATTCTGGGCATTGGCATCGTCGGCGCCTCGCTGTTTTTTGGCGACGCGGTCATCACGCCGGCGATTTCGGTGCTTTCGGCGGTCGAGGGCATGAACGTCGTCACGCCTGCTTTCCAGCCTTATGTGGTGCCGCTGACCCTGGTCATCCTCGCCATGGTGTTCGCGGTGCAGCGCTTTGGCACGGGCGGGGTGGGATTGGTGTTCGGGCCGGTGACCGCGGTCTGGTTCCTGGCGATCGGCCTTTCCGGCCTGAAACACATCATCAACGATCCAGAAATCCTGCTGGCAATCAGCCCGCACTACATCGTCGCCTTCCTGATTCATTCGCCGGACGTGGCCTTCGTCACGGTCGGCGCCGTCTTCCTTGCCGTGACCGGTGCAGAAGCGCTCTATGCCGATCTCGGTCATTTCGGCCGCAAGCCGATCGTACTTGCCTGGCTGGCGATCGTGTTTCCCTGTCTGCTGCTCAATTATGCCGGACAGGGCGCCTTCGTGCTGGCCAAGAATGGCATCGTCGGCCATCCGTTCTTCGAGATGAACGAGGGTTGGGCTCTGATTCCCATGGTCGTGCTGGCGACCGCCGCGACGGTTATCGCCAGCCAGGCGGTGATTTCGGGTGCCTTCTCGCTGACCAGGCAGGCGGTGCAGCTCAACATGCTGCCGCGGCTGGAAATCCTGCACACGTCGGAAAAGCAGTCCGGCCAGATCTACATGCCGCGCGTCAACCTGCTGCTGGCCCTGGTGGTCATGATGCTGGTGGTCGGCTTCGGCGAATCCAGCAAGCTGGCTTCCGCCTACGGCATCTCGGTGACCGGCAACATGCTGGTGACGACGGTGCTGCTCTATGTCGTCATGACCCGGATCTGGAAGTGGAAGCTCTCGGTGGCGATCCCGCTGACCGTGCTGTTTGCCTTCATCGACGTCGGCTTCTTCGCCTCCAACATCGTCAAGGTGTTCGAAGGCGGCTGGGCGTCGCTGGTCGTGGCCTTCACCATCGTGCTGGGCATGTGGACCTGGGTGCGCGGCAGCCGCTATCTCTTCGACAAGACCCGCCGCAACGAGATCCCGCTCGATTTCCTCGCCGGCAATCTGTTGAAGAAGAAGCCGCAGCTGGTCTCGGGCACCGCCGTGTTCCTAACCAGCGATCCCTTGAGCGCACCGACCGCGCTGATGCACAGCCTGAAGCATTACAAGGTGCTGCACGAGCAGAACGTCATCCTCTCGGTGGTCACCGCTCCTCAGCCGGTGGTGCCCGACAGCGACCGGGTCAAGATGGAGACGGTCAACGAGCTGTTCATGCGGGTGACGCTGACCTTCGGCTACATGGAGCAGCCCAACATTCCGCGCGCGCTGGCGATCTGCCGCAAGCAGGGCTGGAAGTTCGACATCATGACGACGTCCTTCTTCCTGTCGCGGCGCTCGCTGAAGGCCTCGCCCAATTCCGGCATGCCGATGTGGCAGGACAGGCTGTTCATCGGCCTAGCGCGCACGGCGGCCGACGCCACCGAATATTTCCAGATTCCAACCGGACGTGTGGTAGAAATCGGTACGCAGGTGGCGATCTGACGAGGTCGATCGCCTCGGCCTGAACGGGGAGGCGGGGATGAGCGGCGAATTGGTGCTTGTCACCGGCGGGTCGGGGTTCCTCGGCGCTCACTGCATCCTTGCCCTGTTGAAGGCGGGCTATCGCGTGCGCACGACGCTGCGCTCCGCCAGGCGTGAAGCCGATGTTCTGGCCATGCTGAAGGTTGGTGGCGCCGAGCCCGGCGACCGGCTTTCCTTTGCCATTGCCGACCTCATGAGCGACGCCGGCTGGCCGCAAGCGGTTGCCGGCTGCGACTATGTCCTGCATGTCGCCTCGCCATTTCCCTTCGGCGTGCCGAAGCATGAAGATGACCTGATCATCCCGGCTCGCGAAGGCGCCTTGCGCGTGCTCAGGGCGGCGCGAGACGCAGGCGTCAAACGCGTCGTGCTGACCTCATCCTTCGCCGCTATCGGCTATGGCAAGATGCCGCCGGACGGCCGGCCCTTCACCGAAGAGAGCTGGACCGATCCGACGGCCAAGGTCAGCGCCTATGTGAAGTCGAAGACGCTCGCCGAACGCGCGGCCTGGGATTTCATCGCCGCCGAGGGTGGCAGCCTGGAGCTGGCAGTCGTCAATCCGGTCGGCATTTTCGGGCCTGTCCTGGGGGCCGACCATTCGACCTCCACCGCATTCGTCCAGCGCATGATGAACGGTGCCATGCCGGGGCTGCCGCGCCTGTGCTTCGGTGTGGTCGACGCGCGCGACGTGGCCGACCTGCATGTGCGCGCCATGACCAATCCCGCTGCCAAGGGCGAGCGGTTTCTGGCCGTAGCCGGCGATTTCATGACCGTGCGGGAGATCGCGCAGGCCGTGAAGACGCGGCTCGGCGCGGCCGCCTCGCGTGTCTCGACGCGGGAGCTTCCCGATTGGCTGGTGCGGGTGGTGGGGTTGTTCAACGCGGAAGCCGCGCAGCTGGTGACGGAACTCGGCAAGGTCAAGAACGCCACCAACGCCAAGGCGGTGCGCATGCTCGGCTGGGCGCCGCGCTCGCGCGAGGATGCCCTGGCCGCCACCGGAGCAAGCCTGGTTCGGCTTGGGCTGGTC
This sequence comes from Mesorhizobium sp. M8A.F.Ca.ET.207.01.1.1, assembly GCF_004794715.1. NCBI lineage: Bacteria > Pseudomonadati > Pseudomonadota > Alphaproteobacteria > Hyphomicrobiales > Phyllobacteriaceae > Mesorhizobium > Mesorhizobium sp. M8A.F.Ca.ET.207.01.1.1. The sequence goes on from NZ_SRUS01000008.1 coordinate 172,379, forward strand.
AAGACCCCGAAATAGCGCGGCGGGACAAAGCCTTCCCGCCGCGCGGGTTTCAGCCGGCCAGTGCGGCCTTGTTGGCCTCGAGGAACTGCTTCAGCGGGACCGACTTCCGGCCTGAAAGGGTCTCCACCGCGTCCGTTACCATGCCAAGGTCGCCAGCGCGTGTGGCGGCATCGAAGGACACCAGAAGCTTGGCGATCGGCTCGGGAAGCCCGGCTGCCTTCATCCCCTCGGTCAGCGCTTCGTCGGAGAGCTGGACGACCTGGATCGGCTTGCCGGTGACTTCGGTGACCAGTGCGGCGACTTCGGCTGGTGTATAGGCCTTGGGGCCAGTCAGCGTGTAAGTCGTGCTTTCGGTGTCGTCCGAAGCCAGCCCCGCGGCTATGGCCGCGGCCAGATCGCTCCGCGCGCCGTAGGAAATGGCGCCATCGGCCGCGGACGTATACCATTGGCCCGATGCGAGGATTTGCGGCATCGCCATGAACAGGTTCTCGTCGTACCAGCCATTGCGGAAGATCGTGTAGGGAATGCCGCTCGCCTTGATCGCCTGTTCCGTGTCGTAGTGGTCGGGCGCGAAGAGCACCGGCGACCCCGGCTCGGTGTTGGGCATCGAGGTGTAAAGCAGGTGGGCGACGCCTGCCTTGCTGGCCGCAGCGACCGCCGCGAGCTGCTGTTCGCGGCGCTTTCCCTGGATCGCCAGCTCATTGGTCGAAATGATGAGCGCCCGGTCGGCGCCGGCGAAGGCTTTGGCAAGCGAGGCCTGATCGTCGAAGTCGGCCGCGCGAACAGTGACGCCGCGCGCTGACAGGTCGGCAAGATTGGCGGGCGTGCGGGTCGTGGCGATGATCCGGGCCGCCGGTATCTCCAACGTGTCCAGCAGATGGTTGATGACGCTGCGGCCGAGCTGGCCGGACGCGCCGGTGACGAGAAGAGTTGCGGTCATGGGGGGATCCTGACTTTGCGCCGGAAGGGCGGTTCGAGTGGTGGTCTCAAAAAGAGACCAGCACTAAAATAGGAATTGACCCGATGCCGTAAAGAAGGCAGTTTTTGGGGAGGTAGGCACAGGCAAGGAACCAACCATGGACAGCCGAACCGTCAATCTGAGATCCAAACTCGAAGTCTACAAAGCGATGACCGACGGCGGAAATATTGCCGATTGCCCGGTCCGCGACGTCATCCAGGGGCTCAATGGCAAATGGAGTTCGCTGTTGACGGCGGCCCTGGCCGAGCAGCCCTATCGCTTCGGCGAACTGCGGCGGCTGGTTCCCGACATTTCGCAGCGCATGCTGACCCAGACGCTCTACGATCTGCAGCGCGACGGCTATGTGCGTCGCGAAGTGTTCCCGACCAAGCCGCCGAGTGTGGAATACAGCCTGACCGACCTTGGGCGCTCGATGTTCGACGCTTTGCAGTATTTGTTGCAGTGGGCCGAAAACAACCATGACGCGGTGCGCGACGCGCGCACTGCCTTCGACGCGACCCAGGCTTGAACAACGGACAGTGCGCGGCTCGGCGACTTGATTTCGCCCGACGGCTGAAGGATTGTCCCGGCCAGTTCGGCTTGGGGGCATCGGCATTTCCTACGACATTGCAATTGCAGGCGCCGGTCCGGCAGGGCTGGCCATGGCGCTTTACCTCAAGCGCGCCGGCCACAGGGTCACCGTCTTCGAACGCTTCGAGGAACCCAGGCCGGTCGGCTCCGGCCTGATCCTGCAGCCGACCGGGCTGACGGTGCTGGCCGATCTCGGCCTGCTCGATGATGTCATGGCACTTGGTGCCCGCATCGACCGGCTGCATGGCGCCGATGCCTCGACCGGCCGCACCGTGCTCGATGTCCGCTACGACGCCCAGCAGGGCGGCCGCTTCGGCCTGGCGGTGCACCGGGCTGCCCTGTTCGGCGTGCTGTTCCGTGCTGCCCGGCGTGAGACCCTCGCCATCGAAACCGGCGTCGAAATCGAGACCCTGGAAACCGGCGAACGGGCAACGCTGATCCACAGCGGCGGGAGAAAGGCGGGGCCGTTCGATCTGGTCGTCGATGCCAGCGGCGCACGCTCGAAACTGCGGCAATGCGCCGGCAATGCCGCGGCACCACGACCACTCACCTATGGCGCGTTCTGGGCATCGCTGGATTGGCGAGGCGAGGGCTTTGACGAGCACGCGCTCTTGCAGCGCTACGACAAGGCCAGCGTGATGATCGGCGTGCTGCCGATCGGCCGGCCGGAACCCGATGCCGAAAGGATGGCGGCTTTCTTCTGGAGCCTGAAACCGGCGGATGCCGATGCCGTGCGCAACCTCGGCATCGATGCCTGGAAGGAGCGGGTGCTGCGGCTGTGGCCGCAGGCCGAGGCGTTCACCGGCCAGATCGACAGTTTCGACCAGCTCTCGCTGGCCCGCTACGGCCACCATACGATGAAATTTCCGGCTGGCCGGCGGCTGGCCGTGATCGGCGACGCCGCGCATTCGACCAGCCCACAGCTTGGCCAGGGCGCCAACATGGCGCTCCTCGACGCCGCCGCGCTCAGCCATGCGCTGGCGCGAGCGGACGGCGTGGAGGCAGCGCTGGAAGCCTATGCGAGAGCGCGGCGCTGGCATGTGCGGGCCTTCCAGGCACTGTCGCTGGCATTCACGCCCTTCTACCAGTCGGATTCGGCGGCGCTGCCCTTCATCCGCGACAGGCTGGTGGCGACGATCGCCAAAATCCCGCCGGCGCCGCGGTTTCTCGCCTCGATGGTGGCCGGCACGGTGATCGATCCGTTCAGGCGGGCAGGGCTTGCCGAAGCGCGGTGGCCGGATCGCCTTGCCGAATGAGACTCGATAGGAAAGACCCCTTCGCCCGCAGGAAAGCATGCAGGCGCTGCGGATAGTCAGGCGCCACGGCTTGCCTGATCGACGGACGGCCGCTCAACGCCTTGCGCCAGGCCTGGACAAGCGGCTTGCCTTCCAGGATGCCGAAATCGCCGATCCGGTCGAAGGCGTCGAGGTAGCGAAAGACCGGACCGTAAACGGCATCGACGAGGGAAAAGCGGCTGCCAGCGAACCATGGCCCGCGCCGCGGGGTATCGTCCGCGAGTTCAGCCTCGAGGCGGCCAAACATCGCCGACAGCGCACTAGACTCGGCGAGGAAGCCGGCCTCGCTCGGCGCTGAATAGAAGCGACCGATGGCGTTGAGGATGGCCGAGCCGTATTCGATCCAAGCCCGGTGCCGGGCACGAGCGTAGGGATCGGCAGGGTGGAGGGGATTGGCCTGTGTCTCCTCGAGGAATTCGAGGATGACCGCCGATTCGAAGATTATCGTCTCGTCGCCAGCTTGCCGCACGCGCAGCAGCGGCACCTTGCCGAGTGGCGAGATCGCCTTGAACCAGTCCGGCTTGTCGGCGAGGTCGATGTCGACGCGCTCGAACGGGACGCCCTTCTCGGCCAACGAGATCGCGGCGCGTTGGACATAGGGGCAAAGGGGGTGGCTGACGAGAATGAGGGTGTCGGTATGTTGCACGGGGATGTGCCTCTCGATATCGATGCGGTTGCATTTATGTAGATGCATGTGCATTGATCGTCAAGCTTGATGCAATTGCATCTACCTCGTATGGTGCGGCCATGACAGAGACAGCCATGCCTTCGCCTGAAGCCATCAAGGTCTGGGCCCGCCTGATGCGGGTGTCGCGCCAATTGATGGAACGCGCCGAGGACGCGCTGAAGGAGGGCGGCCTGCCGCCGCTCGCATGGTATGACGTGTTGCACGAGCTTGCCGAGGCCGGCGAGGCCGGTTTGCGGCCGTTTCAATTGATCGAGCGCACCTTGTTTGCCCAGTACAACATCTCGCGGCTACTGGCGCGGCTCGAGGCCGGCGGGCTGGTCGAGAAACTGCCGGTGGCCGATGACGGCCGTGGGCAAACCATCCGCGTCACGGCCAAGGGGCGCGAGACGCGCCGCCGGATGTGGGCGGTCTACGGGCGCTCGATCGCGGACCTGGTTGGCGCCAAACTGTCAACCGTTGAGTTGAACACGGTCTCGGCGATGCTCGGCCGGCTGCGCGATCCGCCTGTGGACCATTGAGGTTGGAAGAGTACTGAGCGGCTGTTCCGCACCGTCGCCTTTTGCCGCCAAATATTTCTACTTTTTCCCCTTGCGTCGGATGGCGGATCGCGCAATATGCCGAACCGTAACGTACGGTACGCTGTAGTTGACGCCGAACTGTACCCTTCGAACAGGAGCCGAGCGTGTTGCAGGCCAACGCCGACATCGACAACAGCCAGACGCTGACGGAGCGGCAGCAGGCCGTCCTGGACGCGGCGCTGCGGCTGCTGGTCGAGGAGGGCGACAACCTGACCATGACTGCCGTGGCGCGACGCGCCAGCTGTTCCAAGGAAACCCTCTACAAATGGTTCGGCGACCGCGACGGGCTTTTGACGGCAACCGTGCAGTGGCAGGCCTCCAAGGTCCGGGTGGCTCCGGTCGACGGCAAGGGGCTTGACCTTGCCTCGCTGGCGGCGAGCCTAGAGCGTTTCGCTTCCGATTGGCTGAGAGTGATCTCCAGCGACACCTCGATTGCGCTCAACCGTGTCGCGGTCGGCCATGCCGGGTCGGGCAAGGACAATCTCGGCGCCGTCGTGCTGGAGAATGGGCGCTTTGCCCTGGCCAAGCGGCTGAAGCCGGTGCTTGAGGCCGGCCGGCAGGCGGCACTCCTTGAATTTTCGGATGCCGAGATGGCGTTCCGTACCTTTTTCGGACTGGTTGGCCGGGATGTGCAGATCCGTCTGCTCCTCGGTGACCGGCTGGAATTGACTGAGGCGGCGATCGGCGGCGATGCCATCCGCGCGACGCAGCAGTTTCTCGCTCTTTTCGGAGCAACAAACGGCCGCAAGGCCTCTTCATAAAACGGGAAGGAAGTAAAAATGCGCGTCTATTACGATCGTGATGCCGATCTCAACCTGATCAAGGGCAAGAAGGTCGCCATCATCGGCTATGGCAGCCAGGGCAGGGCGCATGCGCTCAACCTCAAGGATTCCGGCGCCAAGGAAATCGCCATTGGCCTCAAGGCCGGCTCGGCGACCGCCAAGAAGGTCGAGGCTGACGGGCTCAAGGTGATGAGCGTCGCCGACGCCGCCAAATGGGCCGATCTGATGATGATGGCGACGCCAGACGAATTGCAGGCCGACATCTACAAGAACGAGATCGCGCCGAACATCCGCGACGGTGCCGCGATCGCCTTCGCGCACGGCCTCAACGTGCATTTCGGCCTCATCGAACCCAAGTCGACCGTCGACGTGGTCATGATCGCGCCGAAGGGTCCCGGCCACACGGTGCGCGGCGAATACCAGAAGGGCGGCGGCGTGCCGTGCCTGGTCGCCGTCAACCAGGACGCCTCGGGCAACGCGCTCGACCTCGCTCTCTCCTATGCTTGCGGCGTCGGCGGCGGCCGTTCGGGCATCATCGAGACCAATTTCCGCGAAGAATGCGAGACCGACCTGTTCGGCGAGCAGGTCGTGCTGTGCGGGGGCCTGGTCGAACTGATCCGCGCCGGCTTCGAGACGCTGGTGGAAGCCGGTTACGCGCCGGAAATGGCCTATTTCGAGTGCCTGCACGAGGTCAAGCTGATCGTCGACCTGATCTATGAAGGCGGCATCGCCAACATGAACTACTCGATCTCCAACACCGCCGAATGGGGCGAATATGTCTCGGGTCCGCGCATCATCACCGCCGAGACCAAGGCCGAGATGAAGCGCGTGCTGAAGGACATCCAGACGGGGAAATTCACCTCGGAATGGATGCAGGAATACCGCGCCGGCATGTCGCGCTTCAAGGGCATCCGCCGCAACAACGACAGCCACCAGATCGAGGAAGTCGGCGCCAAGCTGCGCGCGATGATGCCTTGGATTTCGAAGAACAAGCTGGTGGACAAGGCCAAGAATTGAGCGAAATCTATCCGCTCGAAGCCCCTCCAACTCTTGGTTTTTACGCAATTCCGGATGGAAAACCGCTACGCACTTTTCTGGAATTGCTCTGACTTCGAACGGTCAAAAACCAAAAACGGCGCCACGTGGCGCCGTTTTCATTTCTGGTGTCAGCCGCAGGCAGCTCAACTATAGGGCGACCAGCACTGCTGGCGCGGCCCGTTATAGGGCTGGAACGTGTTGTCGTAAGCGCGGTACGACCGGTAGCGGTTGTAGCACCACCGGACATGGGCGCTCGAAAGCCGTCCCGCGCGGTAGTAGCGGCGTGGCGCCGGCGCATAGTAGTCGTAGTTGTTATAGTTGTTGTACATGCTGCCAAGGCCGAGACCCAGGCCAAGGCCGAGGATCGCGGCGGCGCCATCGTCGTAGTAGCCGCCGTGATAGTAGCGGCGGCCATGGCGCCAGCGCCAGTCGTCGCCGCGGTTCCAGTTGCCGCCACCATTCCAGTGACGGCCGCTCCAGTTGCCTCCGCCATTCCAGTGGCGGCCGTTCCAGTTCCCCGACCGGCGCCATCTCCAATCGTTGTTGAAACTCCGGTTGTTGCCGCCGGCCCAGCCTTCGCGGACCGGGGTAACCGTTGGCGCGGCGGTGCTGGCCGGGATCGACACATCCGGCTGTAGGATCGGCCCGGCAGCGGACGGCGCCGTAACGCCGGAGACCATACCAAGCGCTATCAGCCCGGATTTGACAGTGGAAGAAAAAAGCGCGTTCATTGCACTTCTCCAAGAGAACAGGCCCCACGCCCTACCCAGGGGAATGGGACCACTGTGGATCTTTGCGTCTGAACGGCGGATGAACGGAAAGGTTCCGTCAACCATGGCGCGAACGCCGTCAGGACCAAACGATCCCTGCTTGTGGTCTTGCGATCTTGTCTTCCGCCGCTCTTGCAGGCAAAGGTCAGCGCATGTCGCTGCGCCTTGCCACCTTCAATGTCGAGAACCTGATGAATAGGTTCGACTTTTCCGGCTATCGCAACCAACTCAACGAGGACCGGACACTGGCGCTGTTCGATATCCAGAGCGAGGCCGAATACAGGATGCTGGAACAGGCGCGCGCCATCGCGCAATCCGATGACACGCGCCAGCTGACGGCGCTGGCCATCGCCGCCACCCGCGCCGACATCATCTGCATGCAGGAGGTCGACAACATCGAAGCGCTGAAGGCGTTCGAGTACGGCTATCTGTTCAAGATGGTGGGGCAGGGCTACCGCCAGAAATACACCACGTCGGGCAATGATTCGCGCGGCATCGATGTCGCGATAATGATGCGCAACGAGACTGCGCAGGGACAGCCGATCGAATTCGTGCGCATGACCAGCCACGCCTATGTCACCTACGAGCAGTTCGGCTTGCACACGCCGGAACTCGCGGCGCTTGGCAACCAGGCCAATGAACGCATCTTCCGGCGCGACTGCCTGGAAGTCGACATCAAGGTGGGCGGCGCGCCGATAACGCTCTATCTCGTGCACTTCAAGTCGATGGGGTCGCCCCGCAACGGGCTCGACGGACGCGAGGCGACAATGCCGGTGCGCATCGCCGAGGCGCAGGCCGTGCGGCGCATCATCGAGGAGCGCTTCGGTGGGGATCACGCTGCCGACAAGCGCTGGGCGATCTGCGGCGACATGAACGATTACCGCCAGCGCGTGAAGATCGCCGGCGATGAGGTCGACGGCTACCGTTTCGAGGTGGTCGACGAGAACCTGTCCTGCATCAACGTGCTGACAGCGGGCGGCTTCTGCGAAAACGTGGTCGAGCGGCGGCCGGAAATGAACCGCTGGACCTTCTATCACACACGCGGACCCGAGGAGCGGCATTTGTGCCAGCTCGACTATATCCTGCTTTCCAGGGGACTGGCGGCCAAGAACGCCACCGCCGTTCCCGACATCATCCGCAACGGCCAGCCCTGGCGCACGATCTTTCCCGCGGGCCAGGAAGTCGAGCGCTTCCCGCGTGCCGGCTGGGATCGGCCCAAGGCCTCGGACCATTGCCCGGTGGCGATCACGCTGGACATGGCCTGATGGGCAGGATCGGGACCTGAGCCGACATGAGCTTCGATCTTCCGCGCAATGTCATCCTGCCGGTCGATGCCATCGTCGTCCGTCTCGATCCCGGCCCGCATCCCTTCGCGGTGGATAATGCCGAGGCGATCGCCAAGAATTGGCAGAGCGAGATCGCGGCCAATCCGGCGCTGTTCGACGGCACGGTGGTTCTGCTTTCGGAACTCGCCTATCGCGACCGCAGCCTCATTGGCCGCTGTCATGCGATCAACTACTCGACCTTCATGCTTTGGCGCAAACGACGGGAGAATTCCGGCGCCGAGCACGCCTATGGGCACGCCATGCTGGTGGCCGGGGACAACGCTCTGGTGGCGATCCGCATGGGACGACACACAGTGGGTGCCGGGAGCGTCTATTTCGCCGCGGGCTCGTTCGAGCCGACCGATTTCCGTGACGGTCTCGTCGATGTCGATTTCAACATGATCCGCGAGGTGCGCGAGGAGACCGGCCTCGACCTGTCGGATGCCAGGCGCGGTGTGCGCTGGCACGCCCTGTCGACGACAAGCGGCACCGTCATCTTCCGCCGCTATCATGTCGATGAGCCGGCTGACGAGATCGCATCGCGCATCCGCGCCTTCGTCGCCTCCGAAGCCGATCCGGAGATCGAGGGGCCGGTGATCATCCGCCATGCCGGCGACCTGCCGGACGGTCTGTCGCCGCATATGAAGCCGCTGATCGAGTGGCATTTTGCGAACGAGGGCTAAATCCCCTTGCATGCGCCTTACGGAGAAGCGTCGAGAGATTGCGTTGTGATATCAAACTTGATAAAATGCTATCAAAGATGTCACTATAAGTATGTTGCTATCGATGAGCGCTGTCACCATCCGCAATTTGCCAGAGGAAACGCTCCGCGCCTTGAAGGTGCGGGCGGCCCACCACGGCCGCAGCACTGAGGCCGAAATGCGAGAGATCCTGGAAACGGCCGTGCGGCCGGCCAATCGGGTCAAACTCGGCTCGCTGCTCGCCGCCATCGGTCGCGAGGCTGGATTGTCGCAAGAGGATGTCGATACCTTGCAAAGGCTCCGCGACAAAACACCGGGCGAGCCGGTACGGTTCGAATGATCCTCATCGATACCAATGTAATTTCCGAACCGTGGAAACCCGCGCCCGATCCGCGCGTCATCGCGTGGATCGACGCTCAGGCGGTCGAAACCCTCTATCTCTCGGCCGTCACCGTGGCCGAGTTGCGTTTCGGTGTCGCGGCGATGCCTGCCGGCAAGCGCCGCACGATCCTGCAGGACCGTCTGGAGCAGGACGCGCTGCCGCTGTTTGCAGGCCGTATTCTGCCCTTCGATCTCGATGCGTCGCGCGCCTATGCCATCCTCATGATGCGGGCGAGAGCCGCGGGCAAGGCGATCGGCAACGCGGACGGCTATATCGCGGCCACTGCCGCAGCGCACGGCCTCACGGTCGCCACCCGCGACACCAGCCCGTTCGCGGCCGCCGGGTTGAATACCGTCAATCCGTGGGAAGCAGCGTTGTAACCGTGCCTTCCACTCGAAACCGCACGTTGTCGCCGCGGTCGGGATGAATGATCCGGAGAGAGGTGGACAGGGCTCTATGATGTCTTGCTCTTGAGTGCCTTGCGTTCGTTGCGCGCGGCGATGAAAAACAGAATGAAGCCGACGCCCAGCAACCCGCTCATCGCCATACCCATGGTCTGGCCGACGACCGCTTGGAAATCCGGTTTGACGCGATCGGGGTTGGTCATCCCGTAATCGGCGAGATACCACCAGATCCCTGCCAGGACAGCTTCGATAATCACCATGGTCAGGATCACGCGCGCCTTCTTGCTCATCAGCTGCTCCTCGACCAGAAATGCCTTGGCATAACATCGCCGACACAGTGACGACAGGGGCAGGGCGGAAACGTCCAAGGTTGCGCAAAAACCGGCGCGGCGTGCCGGGCGCCTTTGCAGCTTGCTCCCTTACTCGTGCCTTAGCGCGTCGATCGGATCGAGCCTGGCGCCGCGCAGGGCCGGGAAGAAGCCGAACACCATGCCGATCAGGGCGGAGAAGCCGACTGCGAGCAGGATCACCGCGGGGCTTGGCGCAAAGGGTATGGTCAAGGTCACGGAGGCGAGGCCGGCCAGCGCCAGCCCGATCAGGATGCCGATGATGCCGCCGAGCAGCGACAGCACGGTCGCCTCGACCAGGAACTGGATGAGGATGTGCTTTTCATGCGCGCCGATGGCGAGCCTGATGCCGATCTCGCGCGTTCGCTCGGTGACGGACACCAGCATGATGTTCATGATGCCGATGCCGCCGACCAGCAGGCTGACGCCGGCTACCGCGCCCAGCATGCCGGTCATGGTGGTGGTGGCACTGGCCATGGCATCGGCGATCTGGGTCATGTCGCGAATGGCGAAATCGCTTTCGCGGTCGGGGGTCATATGGCGCGCATCGCGCAAAATGTCCTCGACGCGCGGCTGCAATTCGGTGGTCGGCGTGCGGTCGTCGGCGGCGATGTAGATGTTGTCGATGTCGCGGTTGCCGGCGATGCGGCGCTGATAGGCGGCGAGCGGCATCAGCACGACATTGTCCTGGTCCTGGCCGAAGCCGGTATAGCCCTTGGGCTCGAGCAGGCCGACGATCTTGCAGGAGGTGCGGTTGACGCGGATGATCTCGCCCTCGGGATCGCCGGCGCCGAAGAATTGCTGGCGCACCGTTTCGCCGATCAGGCACACGCCGGTGCCCGACCGGGTTTCGGAATCGCTGAACGGGCGGCCCGAGACCAGTTTCCAGTCGCGTGCGTCGAGATAGGCGCTGTCGGTGCCGGTGACGCCAGAGGTCAGGCTTTCGGTGCCGAAGATGACGCGCACCTGCTTCTGCGATGCCGGCGATATGGCGCGCGCGCCGGTGAGATGCGCAACCAGCGCCGCCAGGTCCTTTTCGGCCAGCGGCCGCACCGCCTGGTCGAGCCCGCCCGGACCGCCGGGGCCGGCCGGGCGCCCGGCACGCACGACCAGCAGATTGCTGCCGAGCTTGGAAATGTCGGCCTTGACCTTCTGCGTGGTACCGGAGCCGATGGTCAGCATTGCAATGACGGCGGCAACGCCGATGACGATGCCGAGTAAGGTCAGGAACGAGCGCAGCACGTTGCGGCGGATCGAGCGCAGCGACAGGCGTACGGTTTCCCAGATCATGGCCTATGCCACTTCCAGGTTCATGGAATCGGAGGCCACGTGGCCGTCGAGGAAGCGGATGGTGCGCTCGGCGTATTCGGCGACATCGGCCTCGTGCGTAACCATGGCGATGGTCAGGCCAAGCTCCCTGTTCAGCCGCGTCAGCAGCTCCATGATCTCATGCGTACGCGCGGTGTCGAGATTGCCGGTCGGCTCGTCGGCGACGAGCAGTGTCGGCCTGGTGACGATGGCGCGGGCGATCGCCACGCGCTGCTGCTGGCCGCCGGAAAGTTCGGCCGGCGTGTGGTGCTCGCGGCCGTCGAGGCCGACCTCGGCCAGCGCCTGCATGGCGAGGTCGCGGCGCTCGCGGGCAGCGACGCCGCGATAGATCAGCGGCAGTTCGACATTCTCCGCCGCCGTGGTGCGGGCCAGGAGATTGTAGCCCTGGAAGACAAAGCCGACATAGAGGTTGCGCAGCATGGCGCGGCGGTTGCGGTCGAGACGGCCGGCATCGACGCCCATGAAGGAATAGGTTCCAGCCGTCGGCGTGTCGAGGCAACCGATGATATTCATCGCCGTCGACTTGCCGGAGCCGGACGGACCCATGATGGCGACGAATTCGCCGCGCTTGATGGCAAGGTCGACGCCGGCCAGCGCATGAACCTTGGCTTCGCCCTGGCCGTAGCTCTTCCAGACCTTGTCGAAGGTGATGAGGGCGGCACCGGCGGCCATGGCCTCAGCTCCTCGACTGCGAGGCGGTGATCACCTGCGCGCCTTCCTCCAGGCCGGAGGTGATCTCGGTCAGCTCGCCGTCGGTGGAGCCGATCTTGACGTTGACCGGATGCGGCCGCCCGTTATCCAGCACATAGAGCGTGCGGGAACCATCGGTCGGTGCCTTCGCGGCCTGGCGCTGGCGGTTGCCGCCGGGGCGGCCCATGCGGCCGGTGAATAGGTCGCTCAAGCTCCAGCCGCGTGCCGCTTGCTGCGCCGGGCGGTAGCGGAAGGCAGAAGAAGGCACGGTGAGCACGTCCTTGGCCTGCCGCGTGACCACCGCAACGGTGGCGGTCATGCCGGGCCGCAACAGAAGTTCGCCGTTGTCGACCTCGAGCCGTGCATTGTAGGTGACGACGCCATCCGTCGTGACCGAGGCATAGGAGATGTCGCGAATTTCGGCATCGAACGGCCGGTCGGGGAAGGCGTCGACGGTGAAGCGGGCATGCTGGCCCGACTTGACCGCGCCGATGTCGGCTTCGTCGACCGCGGCCACCAACTCCATGTTTCTGAGATCGGCGGCGATGACGAACAGCACCGGCGCCTGCAGCGAGGAAGCGACCGTCTGGCCGGGGTCGACCGAACGGGTCAATACGATGCCGTCGATCGGCGCGTAGATGGTGCTCTTGGCAAGGTCGGTCTGCTGCGCCTTAAGGTCGGCCTGGGCGATGGCGAGATTGGCTTGCGCACTGTCGAGCGCCGCCTTGGCGCGGTCGCGGGTCGCGGTTGCCGCTTCGAGCGACTGGTCGGTCGCCATGCCGCGTTTTGTCAAGGCCGCTGCGCGTACCAGCGCGCTTTCGTTCTCGGCCAGCGTCACCGTGGCGTCTTCGACATTGGCTGCGGCGCCCTTGGCGGATGCCTCAGCGCGTTCGATCTGGACCTCGAGTTTCACCGTATCAAGCGTCGCCAGCACGTCGCCCTTCTTGACCTGCTGGTTCTCCTCGGCGGAGACCGAGCGGATGATGCCGGACAATTCGCTGGAAATGTCGACTTGGGTGAGCGGCTGCAGCGTGCCCGTCGCCGACACCTGGACGGTGAGGTCGGCCTTGGCGGCCGGCACTGTCGTATAGTCGATCCTGGTCGGCGTGCCGGCATACCATTGATAGCCGGCAAAAGCCGCGACGAGGACGATCAGGGTCAGCAGCGCGTAGAGCCAACCGCGGCGGCGCGTCCTGCGCCGGCCGGCATGGTCGAGCCCCAGCGCCGTCTCGATGGCGGAATCCGATTCCGTCTTTGGCAGATTGACAATCTGGTCCACCTCGGACCCCTATGATGCGCAATGTCCCTATCTGTGCACAGATCAGGCTTACCGGTTCAAATATCAAATTAAATTTCGCCCATGTTGGGATTGAGGCAGGAATGCAAACCCGGAATTACTTGCTTTACGATGTGTTCACGACCGAGCGACTGGCCGGCAACCCGCTGGCGGTGGTGTTGGATTGCAAAGGTCTGGACACCGCCGCGATGCAAGCCATCGCGCGCGAGTTCAACCTGTCCGAATCGGTTTTCGTGCTGCCGCCGGACAATCCCAAGCACCGAAACCGCATCCGCATCTTCACGCCCGACTATGAAATGCCGTTCGCGGGCCACCCGACGGTGGGCTCGGCCATTGCGCTGGCGGAATTGGCCGGTGAGGGCGGTGCCGGCATCTTCGTGCTGGAGGAAAATATCGGACCGGTGCGTTGCGCCGTGAGCCAGCACGATGGCGCCACCTTCGCCGAATTCGACCTGGCCAAGCTGCCGGAGCCGCTGAAGCTCGAAGCCGATCCGGTGGCGATCGGCGCGGCGCTTGGCCTGGCACCGCATGAAATCGGCTTCGAGAATCACCGTGTCGCCTTCTGGTCGGCGGGCGTGCCCTACGTGACCATTCCGGTCGCCAATATCGAGGCGGCGGGCCGGATCCGGCTGGACAATCAGGCGTGGTCGGAACTGGCGCCGCGCAAGAGCGAATGGGCCTTTGCCAGCCCCTATGTCTATTGCCGCGAGACGGTAAACCACGAAAGCGCTTTCCACGTGCGCATGATCGTGCCGGGCACGCCGTCCTATGAAGACCCGGCGACGGGTTCGGCGGCGGCGGCCTTCGCCGGCGCCATCATGCATTTCGACGCTCCGACCGACGGGGTTTCGCAATTGTGGATCGAACAGGGACTGGAGATGGGGCGGCCATCGCGCATCCGCCTCGAATTGACCGTGCAGGGCGGAAAACTGGCCTCCGCGCGCATTGGCGGCAATGCGATCAAAGTCGCGGAAGGCAAGCTTTTCCTCTGATCGCCTCCGGGCTTTGTCGATTTGTCGGGAAATGATTCCGGCAGGGCTGGACAGGACCAGTATCGGCGGCTATATGGCCGCCAACGCCGGTTTTTACCGGCCGAGTGGGTGCGTAGCTCAGTTGGTAGAGCAGCTGACTCTTAATCAGCGGGTCCACAGTTCAATCCTGTGCGCACCCACCAAAAATCTAACAAAATCAATTTGTTGGACGAGGTGAGGGACCCTGACGGATGCAGGCGGAAGTCGGTATCCGCGCTATGTCTGAATATTTTGGGCAGCATCGAAGTTGCGTCCTGGTTTCTTTCCCGCTCAATCCGACCAAAAAGCCCCGTCGGCCTCTCCGGAAATTCAAAGCTTGCGAAACCCATCCGCCTCTAAATCAAAGAGATGGAGCATGATGTCGTCCGAAAACCGCGTCACACTTGTTCGGCATCATGCTCTAGATGCGCGTCATGTCATGCTTCCGGCTACCAAAATGTCGCGCTGGCGGTCGGTCGGTGCTTGCCCCTTGATCTGGTCCACGGCCCACTTCGATGATTCCCACCAGCGCGTGAACAAACTCAACCATATCGTTTGCCGTGATGGCTGCCTTGTCGGGGTTTTGCCCGATGTGCTCGGCTGCTTCGCAGCATGCGCGGCGGATGAGATCGTAGTGTACATCCCTTTCATCCTCCGGCAACGCCGCCAACTTCATGGCTCGGCTATGAATCAACCGTAGCAATAGTTCGAGAGCTGCTCCGACACTCATGCGTTTGCTCCGCATTGGTCGAGCGTCCCGGCGCTTGAGGGCGCGCGTTTGGAACGTCCGATGAGGAGGCGTTTCCCATCCCCTTATGGAAGGCTGCATCACAGCCGTTAATATATTCTTTCTTGCTAATATGCGTCCTTGGAGCCTGCAGAAGGGCCGAGCGCGCCCGTGCCTTCTCTTGCTGTCGAAATTTCAGTCGGTTCGAGCAAGGACATCGCGCCCCCCTGTTTCGGGGTCTTCGAAAATTTAGGTAGTGGGTCAGTTTGAAATTCCGCCCCGATCACAATAGGCGCTTTCGCCTACGCTCTGTCTGGAAAATAGGCTGAAGCGCATGCCATCTTCAAGCCATGACAGAGAAGCACCCAAAGCGCCCGCGCGATCCTAACCAGTTGGCGAAGTCGATTGTCTCGCTCGCCACCGGCGAGGCTGAAGATAAGAAGCCGCTCGCCTGGCGCACGCAAAGAGACGGTCGAAGGCAATCCCGATCCTAAGCACGTCAGCACGTCATTTGCCGAGCGCCAGAACCTCACCATGCGGATGCACATGCGCCGCTTCACCCGCCTGACCAATGGCTTTTCCAAAAAGGTTGAAGCTCACGCTAATGCGGTCGCTCTGCACTTCATGTATTACAATTTCGTCCGCATCCATAAGACGCTGCGCGTCACCCCGGCGATGGCCGCTGGCGTGACTGACAAGCTTTGGGAGATCGGTGATATTGTCGCGTTGATTGAAGCGAAAGAAGCCGAGAAGCCAATGGCTCGCGGGGCTTATCGAAAGAAACTTAATTGAGACAGCGAACGTTCAGCGACAGTCAAATCGAAGAGTTTATGCATCTGCATCTGACCAAATACCCAGATGCCGTTGAACGTATGCATTTCGTCATGAAGCATCCGTTTCGGGATAATGACGAGCAAATGTCCAGAACCAGGCGGGAGATTTTGGACACCGCGAAACACCTAGCGTTCTTTCACGCCCATGCGCAGGAAATACCCAAGGATCGCCTCGCGAAGGTCGCTGATCCATATTATCACGCGCGCCACGACATCCTATCCGATGTGATCGCCCATGTCGCTGCCATGCTGGGCCCTATAGGTTCCTATGAGATCGAGGAATGATGCTCGCAATTTCAAACTGACCCACTACCTAAATTTATGAGGGTTTGTACCTCAAGGCGATCCGCGCATTACTTCTCCGACACGCCAGCCTCGGCAAAGCTCGCCATTCTCGCATGGCATTCCAGCGCCGAGCGCACGATGTTGACGGCCAGGCACGCGCCTGAGCCTTCGCCGAGCCGCATGCCGAGATCAAGCAGCGGCGGCAGGGCGAGCGCTTCGAGCAGGCCGCGATGGCCCGATTCGGCCGAGACGTGGGCGGCGATGGTGTGAGCGAGGCCGGTCGGGTGCAGCTTCGCCAGGGGTGCCGCGGCAGCGGTGCAGACGAAGCCGTCGAGCAGTACGGGTATGCCCAGATGCCGTGCGGCCAGCGTCGCGCCAAAGATCGCGGCGAGTTCGCGTCCGCCAAGGCTGGCCGCGATCCCCAGCGGATCGGCAAGGGCGGCGGCGTGGCGCTTCAGGCCGGCTTCGATGGCGACCACCTTGCGCTTCAGGCCGGCATCGTCGACGCCGGTGCCGCGTCCAGTCCATTTTTCCGCGCCGCCGCCGAACAGGGCAGCCGAGATGGCGGCGGCCGGCGTGGTGTTGCCGATGCCCATTTCGCCAAAGCAGACGAGATCGATGTCCTTGGTGACCGCGTCATAACCGGCGGAAACCGCGGCGAGAAAGGCTTTCTCATCCATCGCCGATGTCTGCGTGAAGTCGCCAGTGGGCTGGTCGAGGTCGAGCGGGATGACGTCGAGTTCGGCGCCGGCGATGCGGGCCAACTGGTTGATGGCGGCACCGCCGCCGGCGAAATTCGCCACCATTTGAACGGTGACTTCGGAAGGGTAGGCCGACACGCCCTGCGCGGTGACGCCGTGGTTGCCGGCGAAGACGAAGACTTTCACGCGGTCGAGCTTGGGCATATCGCGGCCCTGCCAGCGCGCCAGCCAGGCGGCGATGGTTTCCAGCCGGCCGAGGCTGCCTTGCGGCTTGGTCAGCGTGTCCTGACGGCGGGCAACGGCATCGGCCGCCGTCTCGCTGCCGGCGGGCAGATTAAGGCAGGCAGCGCGCAGTTCATCGAGGGATTTGAAGGGCATGGGGGCAAGGTCTCCAGAAGGGAATCAGGTCAAGGGATCAGGAAAGGGCGACGGAAGCGACGAGAAGCACCGCGATTTCGCTCACCTGCTGCAAGGCGCCGATCGTATCGCCGGTCTGGCCATCGATCTGGTTGAGGCAAAGAGCGTGGAAAGCGGCAAACAGCAGGCCAAGCAGGACGAGCGCGGCGATGGCGCCGCCGGGGCCAAGCAACAGCAAAGGGATCGCGCCGAGCACGCCGCCGGCTATGGCGGTGCCGAGCGATACCGTGCCGGCGTCGGCCGACAGGCCGTCGGATCGTGCCGGCGGCAAGAGGTGCATGAAGGCGCCGAGCACGCCACGCGAGGCCGCATGCGCGGCCACCAGAGCGAAGAGGGCTTGCGTGGGATCGGGGAGTTCCGACAGCGTGCTCCAGCGGGTCAGCAGCGCCAGCGCCAGCGCCATCGCACCATAGGCGCCGATGCGGCTGTCGCGCATGATCTCGAGCTTGCGTCCGCGCGACTTGCCGCCACCGAAGCCATCGGCGACGTCGGAGAGGCCATCCTCGTGCAGGCAGCCGGTGGTGAGCACGGTTGCAACAAGGGCCAGGGCGGCTGATGGCCCAATGGCAAGGCCAAAGCGTTCCGCAGTGGCAAAGACGATCGCGCCGATCAAGCCGACGGCAAGGCCGGCGATCGGAGCGGCCCAGATCGCGGCGGCGAGGCTGCGGCCACGAAAATCGAGCACGGGCAGCGGCAGGCGCGTGAAGAAGACCAGGCAGAGCGCGATGTCATCGAGGACTTGCCGAGGCGACAGGGTGATTCTTGGGAGCTTCATGGCCTAGCTCTTCGCAATCGCATGAAAGAAGGTGCCGCTGACATGGCCGCGCCGGTAGCCGGAAGCGCCGAGCGGATTGCCCTGGCCGTCGGCGAGGTCGGCCAGCGGCTCGTCATTGCCGGCGGCCGTCATCTGCGCATAGTGGAATTCGTGACCTCGGATCAGCGCACCTTGCGGCCCCAGCGGACAGTCGGCGCGCAGCCGCGCCTCGCGGTAGCCGAGATTCATCTTGCGCCTGGCGAAGCTGGTGGAATGGCCGAGCAGGCCGAGCATGCGATGCGTCTCGCCGCCAGCATCCTCCAGCGCTTCACCAAGAACCATGAAACCACCGCACTCGCCATGGACCGGCTTCTTCGCGGCGAAACGCGCCATTCCCGCATGGAAATTCATTGCGGCTGCGAGTGTGCCGGCGTGAAGCTCGGGGTAGCCGCCGGGCAGCCAGCAGACATCACAATCCTCGTCGGGCGCTTGGTCGGCGAGCGGCGAGAACGGAACGATTTCCGCGCCGGCCTTGCGCCAACAGGCGGCGACATGCGGATAAAGGAAGCTGAAGGCGGCGTCCTCTGCCAGCGCGATGCGTTGGCCGGGCGGCCGCAGCGCGTCGGCAAAGTCGCCAACTGCCGGGGCGAGGGGTGTTGCCAGCGCCATGATCGCATCGAGGTCGAGCGACTTCTCGGCCATGTCGGCGAGCCGATCGAGATGCGCCATCAGGTCGTCATATTCGCCGGCCTGGACGAGGCCGAGATGGCGTTCGGGCAAATTGAGCGTCGGATCGCGCAGGATGGCGCCGACGACGGGCAGTCCGATCGCCTCGATGGCGTCGCCGGAGAGCCGACGGTGGCGCTCGCTACCCAGCCGGTTCAGCACCACGCCCGCCATGTGCACATCCGGATCGTAGGTGGCAAAGCCCTTGGCGACGGCCGCCGCCGTGGTCGACTGGCCCGACACGTCGAGCACCAGCAGCACCGGCAGGCCGTAAAGCCGCGCCAGATCGGCGGCCGAACCGGTGCGCCCCTGCGCGGCCGGGATGCCGTCGAACAGACCCATGGCGCTTTCGAGGATGACGAAATCGGCATCGTCGGCCGCCTGTGCGGCCAGCGCATTGAGCAGCGACGGCGACATCGCCCAGCTGTCGAGATTGACGCCGGACAGGCCGGTGGCGGCGGTGTGGAAGCCGGGATCGATATAGTCAGGGCCGGATTTGGCGCCGCGCACCTTCAGGCCGCGCCGGGTCAGCGCGCGCAAGATGCCGATGGTGACGCTGGTCTTGCCAGAACCGGAGCGTGGCGCGCCGATGATGATCGCGCGCGCGGTCATGCTTGCCCAGCCAGTGCCGCGCGCATGGCGACGATGCCGCCGACGACGATCAATGCCGGTGAGGCAAGCCCGGCCGCCGCCGCTGCCTCGGCAATGGTGGCGAGCGTGGCGACGACGGTTCGCTCCTGCGGCGTCGTCGCGGCGACGATCACGGCCGCCGGCGTCGATGGCGCAAGCCCGCCGTCGAGCAGGGCTGCCGCTATAACAGGCAGATTGGCCATGCCCATATAGACGACGACCGGCTGGCCGGTGCGGGCGATTGCCACCCAGTCGATGTCGTCATCGGTGCCGGCGGCGTGGCCGGTCGCCAGAATGACAGCCTTGTTGATGCCGCGCATGGTGGCCGGGATACCGGTGGCCGCCAATGCGCTGAGGCCCGATGTCAGGCCCGGCAGCACACGGAACGGGATGTTTTCGCGCGCCAGTGCCAGCGCCTCTTCGCCGCCACGGCCGAAAATATAGGGGTCGCCGCCCTTCAGCCTGACGACGCGGCGGCCTTCACGCGCCAGCCGCACCAGCAAAGCGGTGATATCGTCCTGCTTCATCGAAGGCTGGCCGCCGCGTTTTCCCGCAAAGAAAAGCTCGGCGTTTCCGGCAACCGCGACCACGTCAGGCGAAACCAGCGCGTCATAGACCAGCGCATCCGCTTTCGCCAAAGCCGCCAGCACTTCCAGCGTCAGGCAGCCGGGATCGCCGGGGCCGGCGCCGGCCAGCCAGACATGGCCGGGCTCGAGCGGACGCGGCTTGAAGTTCAGCCGCGCAAGCGCCTGTTCGAGCGTGGCGTTTTCGCCTTTGTTTTTGGTGCTGCCGCTCACAATCCGTCCCGTCCGCGAAAACGCCGCTGATAATGGGCGTCGTACAATGAACTCTCGCCAAAGCCTTCCGCCGCCAGCGAGCGGCCGACGAAGATAAGCGCCGTACGCTCCATCGGATCGGCGGCGAGCTTTGCCTCGATGGTCTCCAACGTGCCGGTCAGCACGCGCTCGTCCGGCCAGGAGGCGCGGAAGACGATCGCGACCGGGCAATCGCCGCCATAGTGCGGTGTCAGTTCGGCGACGACGCGGTCGATGGCATGGATGGCAAGATGAATGGCCAGCGTGGCGCCGGTGCGGCCGAAACCGGCCAGCGTTTCGCCAGGCGGCATTTTAGAGGCGCGGCCGGAAACGCGGGTCAGCACCAGGCTTTGCGCGACTTCGGGAATGGTCAGCTCGCGGCGAAGTGCGGCGGCCGCCGCCGCGAAGGAAGGGACGCCCGGCGTCAGCGTGTAGGGGATGCCATGCTTTTCCAGCCGGCGGATCTGCTCGGCAACCGCGCTCCACACCGACAGGTCGCCGGAGTGCAGACGGGCAACGTCATGGCCGGCCTTGTGGGCCGCCACATATTCAGCCTCGATCTCGTCGAGCGACATCGGCGCGGTGTCGATCAGCTTCGTTCCCGGCGCGCAATGCTGCAGCAATTCCGGCGCGACGATGGAGCCGGCATGGAGGCAGACCGGGCAACTCGCCAAGAGCCTTGCGCCACGCAGCGTGATGAGGTCGGCGGCACCGGGACCGGCGCCGATGAAATGGACGGTCATTCGGCGTCTCCGCTGATGGCGATGGCGCAGGTGACCGCGCCGAGCACCGTGCGCGGACCAAGCAGGCTGGCGCCTTTGCCGGCGACGGCAAGGGCCGACGCTTCGGAAACCGATGGTGTGCCGGCCAGGTCCCGCGAGAGGCTGGAGCTGCTGAGCGTCCGTGGCGAGGCTGCCTGGAGAGCTGCGTCATCGACGATGATGACCGGAAGGTTCAGCGCGCGGCCGGCGGCAGCGATCGCGTCTTCATCCTTCTTGAGCGCCGCGGTGGCCAGGGCCGAAAGAGCCGACATCGCCAGCCCATGCGCTTCGAGCGCGGTTTCTATCGCCGCGAGCACGTCCTCGACGGTGACGCCTTTTCGGCTGCCGATGCCCGCGACCATCATGGCTTGACCCAGTTCCATTGCGTGACAGGCATGGCCGGCCGCCACGCCTGCATCGAGCCGACAGGCGAAGCGCGGGAAATGCCTATCCTGACAAGATCGCCGCCGCGCCTGGTGTACTGGGCGAGAAGCAGGGCTTCCATCTCCAGCGTCACCGCGTTGGCGACGAGACGGCCGCCGGCGCGCAGCGCCTTGATGGCGGCGTTCAAGACACCGGTGTCGCTGCCGCCGCCGCCGATGAAGATCGCATCGGGCGTCGCTAGTTTGGCCAGTGCCTTGGGCGCGCTGCCTTCCACAATGACGAGGCCGGGAACACCACAGGCAACGGCATTGTGGCCGATGCGGGCGGCGCGGGCCGGGTCGGCCTCGATGGCGATGGCGCGCAGCGAAGGGTGGGCGAGCATCCATTCGATGCCGATGGAGCCTGAGCCGGCGCCGATATCCCACAGCACTTCGCCGCGTCTCGGCGCCAGCGCCGACAGGGTGATGGCGCGGATTTCGCGTTTGGTGATCTGGCCGTCATGCTCGAACATATGATCGGCAAGGCCCGATGTGAGCGGCAGCACGCGCCCTTGCGGATTCGAATCAATCTCGATCGCCAGCACGTTGAGTGGATTGATGTTTTCCAGATTGAAGGCATCGGCACGCGCTGAGCGCAATGTCTCCTTCGGTCCGCCCAACGCCTCCAGCACCGTCAACCGTGAAGCGCCGAAGTCGAGCTCGGTGAGCAGGCGGGCAATTGCAGCGGGCGCGTCGCCATCCGACGTCAGCGCCAGGATGCGCGCGTTGGGCTGCAGCAGCGGGCGGATCAGGTCGACCGGGTGGCCGTGCAACGAGATGATCTCGATGTCCTGCAGCGCCCAGCCGAGCCGCGCCGCGGCCAGCGAAATCGCCGACGGAGCTGATATGACATGCATCTCCTGTGGCTGGACCTTGCGGGCGAGGGTGGCGCCGACACCGTGAAAGAACGGGTCGCCGGAGGCAAGCACACAGACGTTCCTGCCGGCAACCGCCAGGACATCGGCCATCCCGGTATCGAAAGGAACCGGCCAGGGGCACGGCTTACCCCTGGCGAAGGAAGCAACCAGCGCCAGGTGCCGCTTGCCACCGAAGATGAACTCCGCCTCGGCGATGCGCCGCTTGGCCTCGTCGCCGAGACCCGCTAAACCGTCTTCGCCGATGCCGACTATCGTAAGCCATTTTGGCGTTGGCTGATCTTTTGACATGTCGCGCCGCCCCTCATCCGCCTGCCGGCACCTTCTCCCCGTATAGTGACGGGGAGAAGGGAGAAGCTCCGGCGCCGACGCCTCCCTCTCCCCGTCCTTCACGCGGAGAGGGTAAGGGTGAGGGGCAGCGCCGACGATGTTTGACATGGTGCCCATGAAGAAGATTCTGATCCTCGGCGGCACAACAGAAGCGCGCCAATTGGCCGGAAAACTGGTGGAGGATTTCCTCGTCACGCTTTCTCTGGCCGGCCGCACGGAAAGCCCGGTTGCGCAGGGCGTGCCGGTGCGAAGCGGTGGATTCGGCGGCGCCGATGGACTGGCCGCATATCTCAGGGAGACCGGCACTGGTCTGCTGATCGACGCCACGCATCCCTATGCGGCGCGGATCTCCGCGAATGCGGCAATGGCCGCGCGCAAGACCGGCGTGCCGATCCTTGCCTTGCGGCGCCCGGGGTGGGAGGCCGTAGAAGGCGACCGCTGGCTTGAGATCGATAGCGTTGCCGGCGCGGCTCGGGCGCTTGGCCAGGTGCCGCGCCGCGTGTTTCTGGCGCTTGGCCGGCAGGAGGTGTCCGCCTTCGAGGCAGCACCCCAGCACCACTATCTCATCCGCAGCGTCGATCCGGTCGAGCCGAAGCTGGGTGTGCCCGACGCCGACTATCTGCTGGCGCGGGGCCCGTTTCACGAGAGGGAAGAACGCGCTTTGCTCGAAAGGCATCACATAGGTGTCGTGGTGTCGAAGAACAGCGGTGGCGCGGCGACATACGGGAAGATTGCCGCGGCGCGAACGCTCGGCATCGAGGTGGTCATGGTGCGCAGGCCGGCCTTGCCGGAGGTGCCTTCGGCTGAAACCGTCGAAGCGCTGGCCGCCATGATCGATCATTTCGTCGAACCCGACGCCGAGCGCGGCGTGTAGACCAGCGCCGGCTTGTCGCCGCGCTTGATGATCCGGGTCTCCGGCGAACCGATGATGATGCAGGTCGCCATGTCGGCCTTTTCAGCGTCGACGTCGGCCAGCAGATAGACCTCGATGCGCTCGTCTGGCCGGCCCGCGGCACGGCCGAAGATCACCGGCGTCGTGCCGGGCAGGATGGCGGTCAGGCATTCGAAGGCGCGGCCAAGCTGCCAGGGACGCGCCTTGCTGATCGGGTTATAGAGCGCGATGACGAAGCCGGCGCCAGCCGCCGCCAGAAGACGCAGTTCGATCAAATCCCAAGGCTTCAGATTGTCGGACAGCGAAATGGCGCAGAAGTCGTGGCCGAGCGGCGCACCGATGCGGGCGGCGACAGCCAGCATGGCGGTGACGCCAGGCACGACGGCGACATCGACCGCACGCCATTCGGCCGGACCGGCCTCGATCGCCTCGCAGACAGCGGCGGCCATAGCGAAGACGCCGGGATCGCCGCCGGACACCACGGCGACATCGTGGCCTTCGGCGGCCTTGGTCAGGGCATCCTTGGAACGGGCGAGTTCCTCGCGATTGTCCGAAGCGACGCGGGTCTGGTCGGGGCGCAGATCAAGCCGGTCGAGATAAGGCTTGTAGCCGTAGAAGAATTTCGCCTCGGCGACAGCGCGGCTGGCTTGCGGCGTGACCTGGTCGGCATTGCCGGGGCCGAGGCCGATGACGGTGAGACGGCCGCTCATGCCTGCGCTCCAGTCGGGCGGCCGGACCAGCCGGCGACCAGCACGATGGCGAAGTAGGGCGCCTTGTCGTCCGGCTTGTCGGCAAGCCGCATCGAGACGCTGCCGGCCATGGTGCCGCGCTCGACATAGACGGCGCGCGTCAGCTTTCCGGTCGCTTCCAGCGCGCGCCTGATCTTGGGCAGGTTGCGGCCGACCTTCATGATGACGGCGGCATCGGTGTCGGCGAGGCGTCGGGTCAACTCGAACTCGCTCATCGTGCCGGGCAGCACGGTCAGCACGTCGTCACCCTGGACGATCGGCACGCCGGTCTGCGACCAGCAGCCGGACATGGCGGTGATGCCGGGAATGACTTCAGTCGGGAAACGATTGGCGAGACGGACGTGCAGGTGCATATAAGAGCCGTAGAACAGCGGGTCGCCTTCGGACAGCACGGCGACCATCCGGCCAGCATCGAGGTGCTCGGCGACCTTGTCGGCCGACTCCTCGTAGAAACCTGATATCTGCGAGCGGTAGTCGTCGTGATCCTTGTCGATCTCGGTGGTGACGGGATAGAGCAGCGGCAGTTCCAGCATGTCGGGCCGGAAGCGCGCCTCGACGATGGCGCGCGCATTGCTGTTGTTGCCGCGCTTGGCGAAATAGGCCACGACATCGGCCTCGGCCAAGGCTCGCGCGGCCTTCAGCGTCAGCAATTCGGGGTCGCCGGGACCGGTGCCGACACCGACGAGCCTGCCTTTGGAAATCGCGTTCACAGGCCGGGCCTCGCCAGTGAATTGAGCGCGGCGGCGGTCATGGCGCTGCCGCCAAGCCTGCCGCGCACGATGGCGTAGGGCACGCCATAGGAATTCTCGGCCAGTGCGTCCTTGGACTCGGCGGCACCGACAAAACCGACCGGCATGCCTATGATGGCCGCCGGTTTGGGGGCTCCGTCGCGCAGCTTCTCCAGGAGGTAGAAGAGCGCGGTTGGGGCATTGCCGATGGCGACAACCGAACCGGCCATGCGCTCGCCCCACAGGTCGATCGCGGCGGCCGAGCGGGTGTTGCCGATCTCCCTCGCGATGTCGTGCGTGCGCGGGTCGCGCAAGGTGCAGATCACCTCATTGCCGGCCGGCAGCCGGGCGCGGGTGACGCCATGCGAGACCATCTCCGCGTCGCAGAAGATCGGCGCGCCCGCCGCCAGGGCTTTGCGGGCGGCGGTGACGAAATCGGCGGAGAAGACAAAATTCCTGGCGGCTTCGACCTGGCCGCAGGCATGGATCATGCGGATGGCGACATCGGCCTCGGCCTCCGAGAAGCGCGAGAGATTGGCCTCGGCGCGAATGATGGCGAAGGAACGCTCGTAGATCGCCGTGCCGTCGTGGATGTAGTCGTAGGCGGCCATGCTCATTTCCGTTGGTGGGGTTGGGCCCGTTGGTAAGTTTCGGCGATGCCGGCCGTGCCCAGCCTTGTCAGGCAAGCTGCGGCGGTCTCGCCCTGATATCGAGCGCCGCGGATCACCGCGGCGACGCGGCCGATGCCGCGCGCGGCGTCATAGCCCGGCCTGTAGCCGGCAGGAAGAGCCTTTGCCGTCGCGTTCACGACAAGTCTGGCTCCGTTTTCGCCGCCGACCAAGGTCAGCGCCGCCGGGCCGGGATGCGCGCAGCCCTTGGCGCAG
Source organism: Mesorhizobium sp. M8A.F.Ca.ET.207.01.1.1 (assembly GCF_004794715.1). Lineage (NCBI taxonomy): Bacteria > Pseudomonadati > Pseudomonadota > Alphaproteobacteria > Hyphomicrobiales > Phyllobacteriaceae > Mesorhizobium > Mesorhizobium sp. M8A.F.Ca.ET.207.01.1.1. The sequence goes on from NZ_SRUS01000008.1 coordinate 198,093, forward strand.
CCGGAAATGTGCAGGGTGAGGGAGGGATCGAGGATGTCGGCGTTTTCGGTGGCGATCGTCTCGGCGATGTCGCGGGTGGCGATGCGGCCGGACGCGCAGGCCGGCGTACCCGGGCAAGCGGCGATGCGGGTGCGGGGGTCGGCGGGGGAGGTGACGAAGCCGAGGGTGGCGGCTGTGTCTTGCAGGGGCTGGTTGGCGGTCGCCGGCTGGCCGAGGAAAAGCAAGGCGCGGCCTGGGGCGAGGCGGATTTCGGTGGTGCCGAGGGCGAGGGCGCTTTTTGCGAGGGCGATGAGCTTTTCGGCGGGCATGCTGCCGTAGGGGAGGCCGATGCCGAGGGCGTGGCCGTTGCTCAGATTGAAGAGGCCAATCGGCAGGCGACTATGCTCTACGGCGCCCCCCTCTGTCCTGCCGGACATCTCCCCCACGAGGGGGGAGATCGCTCTCTCATCTCGGCTTTCGCCAATTTCCTTCGTTGCAAAGGGAAAGCCAGCGCCCGAACCGCCAATCTCCCCCCTCGTGGGGGAGATGTCCGGCAGGACAGAGGGGGGCGCCACAGAATGCCAGCTTGCGAGAGATGCCAATTGCCTCTCCGACAGATCCCTCGCATGCGCCTCGAGGCCCTTTTCGGCGACCATCCTGAGCGTAACGATGGCTATGTCTCTGGCGGCACTCGCATCGACCTTTGCCAACACCTTCGCGCTTCGACCGTCGCCGGCAACCGATACGCTCCAAACGACGCCATTGACGGCTCGCACCGCCCTCAGCCGCACATCGGCCGTTACCGCATCCAGCGTCAGTTGTCCGCCACCGTCAACGATCACCGAAACCTTCGGTCCCAGCCGCTTCGTCAACCCGGCTTCCTCGACGGCCACGCGAATCTCTTCCGCCATCGGCCGGGGATCGGCGATCTCCTGCGGGTCAATGCCTGCCAGCGGGCCGGTCTCGACCGGCACCCCGGTGCGCACCGCGATTCCCAATGCATCCACCTCCGCAGCCAGCAACGCAGCGCTGTCCGCCGTGAGGCCGCGTATCTGCAGGCTGCCGCGTGCGGTGACTTCCATGATGCCGTTGCCGTGCCGCAAGGCGGATTCGGCGATCCCGATCAAGAGCTTCGGCGACAACCCTCCGGAGGATGGACCTCCGGCGACCGGGTTCAGGCGCACCAGCAGGCCGTCGCCTGTCTGCATCGGCGCGGACAGAGCGGGGCAGGCGCCACGGCGCGAGAAGGCGTTCATGCAGCGACTCCGGGCGCGTTGGCTTCCGCAATCAGCGCGGCGAGATCGTCGTCGATGGAATTGCGCAAAGGATGCCAGAGGCCGCGGCGGCGCGCCGACAGGAAGCGCTCGGCGATGACTTTGGCGGCGGCGGGATTTTCGCGCAGGATGAAGGCGCGAACGTCCGGATCGCCGAGATAGGCATCGTGCACGGCCTCGATCAGCGCGCCTGAAATGGCATGGGTGGTCTCGGCGAAGCCGACCAGCCGATCGACCGTTTCGGCGAATTCGGAGGCGCCACGCGGGCCGTGCCGCATCTGGCCTGAGATGAAGCGTGCGTTGACGGCGCGGGCACGCACCACGCGCGACACGGCCTCGCCGACCGATCGCGGTTTCGGTTTTTGCGGATCGGTGGTGTCGAGCACGATGACGTCGGCGTTCCTGCCGAGTGCGGCCAAGGCGGCCGAAAAGCCGCCGATGAAGGCGACGTCGGCGGAACCTTCGAGGATGTCGCGACCGGGGTCGTCGCCGGTGTGAACCATAAGATCGGCTTCGGCGATGCGTCCCTCGAAGGCGCCAGGCGCCGAGACGCCTTCGCCGCCGGCGCCGCCATAGGCATGCGAGGTGGCGTCGAGATAGGCGCGGCCGATCTCTTCGCGTGCGCTCCAGTCGCCTCTCGACAACAGATCCTCGACGCCGGCGCCGTAAGTGCCGGGCGATGTGCCGAAGATGCGCGGGCTGATCTTGCCATCGGCGCGGGTCTTGGCGGCGAGCGGGTTTTCCGAATCGTCCTCGTCGCGCGCGGAAACGGCGTTGGCGGCGGCGTCGATCAGGGCGATCTGGGTCGGGAACATGTCGCGGAACAGGCCTGATATGCGCCAGGTGACGTCGACGCGCGGACGGCCGAGCATAGCTGGCGGCAGCACCTCGATGCCGGTGATGCGGCCGGTGGCAGCGTCCCATTGCGGTCGGCAGCCCATCAGCGCCAGGCCCTGCGCGATCTCCTCGCCGCCGGTGCGCAGCGAGGCCGAGCCCCAGAGGTCGATGACCAGGGAACGCGGCCAGTCGCCATGCGACTGCAGGTAGCCGCGTACCACTTCTTCCGCCGCCGCCTTGCCCAGGTCGTAGGCGGTCGGCGTCGGCATGGTGCGCGGGTCCGAGGTGAAGAGGTTGCGACCGGTGGGCAGCACGTCGGAGCGGCCTCGTGCGGGCGCGCCAGCCGGGCCGGCCTTGACGTGACAGCCATCGAGCGCGGCGAACAGCGCCGACTTCTCGGCTTCCGCGCTTTGGCGGCGCATGGCATCCGGCTCGCCCTCGGGCGCGCGGCCGTAGATATGCAGCCCGTCCTTGATAGCGAAGTCCTTGAGATCGCAGAGCCAGGCGTCGATGCGGCGCAGCGCTTCGTCGGGCGCATCGGTTTTGGCGACGCCGGCTTCGGAGGCAAGGCCGGTCTTTTGCGCGGTTTCGACAATCAGCCTGGCGAGACGGTCGCGGCGGCGGCGGTCAAGGCCATCGGCCTGGGCGTATTCATCGACCAGGCGTTCGAGCTTGTGCTGGTCCTCGTCGAGACCTGCACCGGCGAGCGGCGGCGGCAGATGGCCAAGGGTGACGGCGGCGATGCGCCGTTTGGCCTGCGCCGCCTCGCCTGGATTGGAGACGATGAAGGGATAGATGACGGGCAGGGACCCGGTCACGATCTCGGGGAAGCAGTTTTGCGAAAGCGCGACGGTCTTGCCGGGCAGCCATTCTAGCGTGCCGTGGGCGCCGACGTGGATAAAGGCATGGACGCCGAGCGATTTGCGCAGCCAGAGGCCGAAGGCGATCAAGGCGTGGCGCGGAGGCAGTGTCGGGTCGTGGTAATCGGCGCGGCGATCGGCGGAACGGCCGCGATCAGGGGCGAGTGCCACGGTGATGTTGCCGAAGGTTGCGGCACGGAAGGGGAAGTTTGCTGAGGCTGGCGCTTGAGCGCCCCCCTCTGTCCTGCCGGACATCTCCCCCACGAGGGGGGAGATTGGCAACTTCGGCGCCCGTTCTTTAACCTTCGAAATTGGCGAAAGCGGAGATGCGGGCACAATCTCCCCCCGTGTGGGGGAGATGTCCGGCAGGACAGAGGGGGGCGCCTCGCGCAAACCTGTCTCCTGATCTGCTCTGCCCCACGCGGCGTCTACCGCGGCAATTGCCGATGTCGGAAGCTCAATAGAAAAGGCACGATAGTCGTCGAACCCCAGCCCGCTGTCGCCCCGCTCCAACAAATCCAGCAATTCACGCGGTGTTTGCGGAATCCCGTCAACGGCATAGCCCTGTTCGCTCAAGTCGTGCAGCATCACCAGCACACTGGACGGCACATCCAGCCCGACCGCATAGCCGGTGCGGCCAGGAGCGCTGGGATAGTCGGGAATCAGGATCGCCAATTTGCGCTCTGCGCGCGATGTCTCCCGCAGGCGGATGAAGGCCGCAACGCGCTTAACCACCTGCGTCACACGATCAGGTTCCGGCCGGTTGGCCAACGCACGATGGCCAAGCGCCGGATCGACATCGCTCTCGTCCTTGAAGGAAATGGCGCCGGCGAGGATGCGGCCATCGAGTTCGGGCAGCACGACATGCATGGCAAGGTCGGCCGGCGCCAGGCCGCGCTGGTTGTTTTCCCAGATGTCGCGACGCGTGGTGGCGACGATGACCTGGAAAACCGGCACGCCGGCGCGGTTGAACAGGGTTTCGACACCGGGTTCGGCACCCGAAGCGAAGGCGGTCGCGGTGATGATGGCGGCAGGTTTCAGCGATGCGATGGCATTTTCGACGAACGCCAGGGACACAGGATCCTTGAGGCTGGAAACGAAGATCGGGACCGCTGCCAGTCCCTGGGAGCGCAAGGCCTCGGCCAGCGCATCGATCGGGGCAACGTCGGCCGCGAGCAGCATCGAGCGGTAGAAGAGGATAGGGACGATGGGAGCACCGACATCTGAAAGGTCCGGCTCCTCCGCGACCCCCAATCCAGACTGATAGTAACCGGCCTTCGGCACGCTGACCGGACTGGCGACGGACGTATCCTGTCCAGCCAGGCCTGCCAGCCTCCGAACCAGCGCGCTCATATTGGCCGGGCCGCCCTCTCGGAAATAGCCAAGCAGGCCGTCGAGTTCGGCGCGTGGCAGCGTCGAGGCTTCGATCAGCCTGAGATCCTCGTCATGGCTTTCACCCGGAAGCAGCGCCAGTTTGATGCCGCGCTCACGGGCAATCACCGCCAGCTGGTCGCAGCCATAGCGCCACCAGTCGTTGCCGCCGAGGATGCGCACTAGGATGACCTTGGCATGGCGGGCGACGCTGTCGATCCAGAGGTCGACGGACATGGGATGGCGCAGATCGCGCAGTGCCGCAAGCCGCATGGAGGGCAGGCGGTCGGCGTCCGCCTTCCACGCCGCCGCCAGTCCGGCGAGATCGCTGTCGGTGAAGGACAAGGCCACGATATCCGCCGGCGTCTGCCTGAGATCGACAGGCTCGGCGAGGTCGTCAAGCGAAGCGGAGGTCGTGGTGAGGATGTGCATCGCGGTCCGTGTCTAATCAGCCGGCGAGGATACGTTCGATCGCCGGACGGTTCAGCCCCTTGAGACCAATGACGACCAGGCGCGAGCGGCGGTCGTCCTCGGCGCTCCAGGCACGGTCATAGTAATGATTGACCCGTGGGCCGACGGCCTGCAGCAGGAGCCGCATCGGCTTGCCGCCGACCTCGACGAAGCCTTTTACACGCAGCACGTTTTCCTGTTCGGCGGCCTCTGCGACACGTTTTGCCAGATCGTCGGGATTGGCGATCGAGGGAATGTCGACGATGAACGTGTCGAAGTCGTCATGCTCGTGGTCGAATGCGCCGTCGTGATGGGACTTGCGGTTCTCGATGTCGTCCTCGACGGCAAGACCAAGCCCGAGCAGCACCGAGGGATCGACCTTGCCATGCGACGTCGGCACGATCTTCACGGCGCGGGCGGAGTGTTCGTTGACGATGGCGTTGGCGCGGGCCGCGCCCTCGGCGTCCATCAGGTCGCTCTTCGACAGGATGATCAGGTCGGCGCAGGCGATCTGGTCCTCGAACACCTCTTCGACCGGATCGTCATGGTCGAGGCTTTCGTCCCCGGCGCGTTGCGCCTGCAGGGCTTCCATGTCGTTGGCGACGCGGCCTTCCGCAAGTGCGGGACCGTCGACCACGGCGATGACGCCATCGACGGTGACGCGGCTTTTCACCGTCGGCCACTGGAACGCCTGGACCAGAGGTTTGGGGAGGGCGAGACCGGAGGTTTCGATCAGGATGTGGTCGACCTTCGGCGTCAGCGACAGGATCTGGTCGAGCGCTGGCACGAAATCGTCGGCGACGGTGCAGCAGATGCAGCCATTGGCCAGTTCGACGATGTTTTCCTCGGGGCAGGTGTCGATACCGCAGCCCTTGAGGATTTCGCCGTCGATGCCGATATCGCCGAATTCGTTGACGATGATGGCAATCCGCTTGCCGCCGGCATTTTCCAGGAGATGGCGGACCAGCGTCGTCTTGCCGGCGCCGAGGAAGCCGGTAACGACGGTGCAGGGAACGCGGGAGAGATTGCCGGCCGAATTTGGAGCGGTCATATCAAGTCCTTCAGCATGTCGAGAGGAGGGATGCGGGCAACGAGGCCGCGCTTGAGGCTATCGGGCCGGCCGCGCCAGGGAATGACGCCGTCGGTCGAGGTGGCGAAGAGTTTCGCGCCGGCGACGAGATCGGCGCCGCTGGTTGTGGTCAGGTCGCCGAACACATAGCTCCAGCATCCGTCGCGCAGGATCGCGGCGCTCAGCCTGCGCTTGCAATTGCCGAGGCATTCGACCGTGCGGATGCGAATTTGCTCGCCCGAGGCGGCTTGGCGGGTATCTTCAGCCAGAAGTTCGCCGGCCCGGGGATGGGCGTCGGAACCGGTCTCGTCGCGACAGGAGGCGCAGACGATGACAGTGATGCCGGCCAGGGGATCATCCCCGCCGGACGAAATGTCCGTTGTTTCAGCCGAGAAACTGCTGTCGCGATCCAAATCAGGCTCCTTGCCCGGAAAACCCGCCGGGCGATCGGATTCTTGCATTCCAGACGGCAGGTCTCCTGGCTCGCGGGTCATCGCCTTGGGTAGCCGCCTTCCCGGGACAATCCCAGTGGCTTTCGGCCTTGGCTCTTCGCTTACAGTTGCGGGGACAGCCGCGGATTTGGGCTTTTCGGCCCGCACCGCATTCCCTCTTGGCTCCTCCCTTTGCCGAGAGGAGACCGTCTGGATCGGATTTAGGCTCTTGCGGGCAGCGGTGTCAACGCGAGCTTACGACACCGCGATGTCGGACAGCGCCGGGCCGAGGTCGCCGGCAGGCGTCACTTCGATGCGTTCAAGCCCAAGCCAGCCCTGCATCTGCTTCAATTCCTCGAAAAGTTCAGCGGCGGTTTCAGGCGGCGCGCCGGGCTCGGCATAGGCGGCATGGACGCGCAGGACACTGGCCGGCCGGTCGGCTTTGAGGTCGACGCGCGCCACGATCCTGTCGCCAAGCAGGAAGGGCAGGACATAGTAGCCGTATTGGCGCTTCTCGGCCGGGGTGTAGATTTCGATGCGATAGTGAAAATCGAACAGCCGCTCCGAGCGCGAGCGCTCGAAGACGACGGGATCGAACGGCGCCAGCAGGGCGCGGGCCTCGATCTTGCGTGGCAAACGCGCATCCCTGTGAAGGTAAGCTGGCTTGTCCCACCCCTCGACACGGACCGGCAACAACTCGCCGAGTTCGACCAGTTCCTCGAGCCGGCCTTTCATGTCGGCGGGGGAGAGCCGGAAATAGTCGCGCAGGTCGCCTGATGTGGCGATGCCGTGGGCGCGGGCGGAAATGCGCAGCAGTTCGCGGTGCGCGTCCGGGGGCGCCGGTACCGGCAGGTCGAGGATCGCTTGCGGCAGCACCCGCTCCGGCAGGTCATAGAAGCGCTCGAAACCGCGCCGGTGCGCCGTGGTGATGCGGCCGGCCCAGAACAGCCATTCGAAGGCGTGCTTGGCGTGGCTCCAACCCCACCAGCCGCCGGAGCCTTTCTGGCCTTCCAGCGCCGAAGCGGCGATCGGGCCACGATCGACGACCTGGCGGTAGATCTCTTCTATATAGGCAGCGTGCTCACGGCCCCATTTGGCCAGCCCCAGATACATTTCATCGCCTTGCTCGGCGCGCTGCATGCGCCAGCGCATCAGCGGGTACGTCTCGACCGGCAGGAATGAAGCCTCGTGCGCCCAATATTCGAACACCGTGCGCTTACGCGTCACGGCGGCGTTGTCGAGCAAGGCGACGGGATAGGGACCCAGACGCGAATAGAGCGGCATATAGTGGGCACGCACCACCGCACTGACGGAATCGATCTGCAACAGGCCGGTGCGGGACAGAACGCGGGCGAAATGGCGGCGGTCGGGCATGCCGGCGGGGCGGGGATCGAGAAATCCCTGAGCGGCGAGCGCGATGCGCCGGGCGGCGGCTAGCGAGATCTTTTCCTTCATGCAGGCGTCACTCTGAGGGTGCTTTGACAAAGATGTGATGGGTGATTCCAGCCCATGCTAGCAGGGTTTTGGCGGCAACCCTGTCAGGAGAGAAAAGTGGAGTAAAAAGAGAAGGAAATCAAACAGGAGCCTATGAGACCAGTTTCTCCCGGAATGCCGTCCAGCTCGTTGTTTTGAACAAGGTTTGACTTGCTTCGCTGGAAGTGCTGCGCTAACCCTCGCCGCGTTGCAGCATAGGCTCCTTAAAACGGTTCAGCGGTTAAACTGTCACGCTTCCGCATTAAGGTCCGGTGCTGTAATCAACGTGGATTGGCGCCAACGGAAAGCCGCTGCATGAACGCACTCCTCAGTTCGTACCTGCCCATCGTCCTGTTCATCGGCGTGGCGCTGGTGGTCGGCCTGGCGCTGCTGGTCGCACCGTTCCTGGTGGCCTACCGCAACCCCGATCCCGAAAAGCTGTCCGCCTACGAGTGCGGTTTCAACTCGTTCGACGATGCCCGCATGAAGTTCGACATTCGTTTCTACCTGGTGTCGATCCTGTTCATCATCTTCGACCTCGAAGTGGCCTTCCTGTTTCCCTGGGCAGTGTCCTTCTCGAAGATCGGCATGCTCGGCTTCTGGTCGATGATGGTGTTTTTGGCGGTGCTGACCATCGGCTTTGCCTATGAATGGAAAAAAGGAGCGCTGGAATGGGATTGAACGACAGTTCAGGCACCCTCGTCGCGCCAAAGCCCAAGGGCATCATCGATCCCAACACCGGCAGGCCGGTGGGGGAGGACGATCCCTTCTTCCTCGAAATCAACAATGAGCTTGCAGACAAGGGTTTTCTGGTCACCTCGACCGAGGCGCTGATCACCTGGGCGCGCAGCGGCTCGCTGATGTTCATGACCTTCGGTTTGGCGTGCTGCGCGGTCGAGATGATCCACACCTCGATGCCGCGTTACGATTCGGAGCGCTTCGGTGTCGCGCCGCGCGCGTCTCCGCGCCAGTCCGACATCATGATCGTGGCCGGCACGCTGACCAACAAGATGGCGCCGGCGCTGCGCAAGGTCTACGACCAGATGCCGGAGCCGCGCTACGTCATCTCGATGGGCTCCTGCGCCAATGGCGGCGGCTATTACCACTATTCCTATTCGGTGGTGCGCGGCTGCGACCGGGTCGTGCCGGTCGACATATATGTGCCCGGCTGCCCGCCGAGCGCCGAAGCCCTGCTCTACGGCATTCTTCTGTTGCAGAAGAAGATCCGCCGCACCGGCACGATCGAACGGTAAATCCATGGCCGCATCCCTTAGCGAACTGTCGACCTATCTCGGCGAGAAGCTGCCTGGCCGCTTCGGCGACGCTGTGCTCGCTTACGGCGAGCTTACCGTTCACGTCGAGCCGCAAAACCTGATCGAGGTAATGACCTTCCTGCGCGACGATGCGCGCTGCCAGTTCATTTCGATCATCGATGTCTGCGGCGCCGACTATCCGTCGCGGGCCAAGCGCTTCGACGTCGTCTATCACCTGCTTTCGCCGAAGCAGAATGTCCGCATCCGCATCAAGGTGCAGGCCGACGAGGAGACGATGGTGCCGTCGGTCACCGGCGTCTATCCCGGCGCCGACTGGTTCGAGCGGGAGACCTACGATCTCTATGGCGTGCTGTTCTCGGGCCATCCGGACCTGCGCCGCCTGCTGACCGATTACGGGTTCGAAGGCCATCCGCTGCGCAAGGATTTCCCGCTGACCGGTTTCGTCGAAGTGCGCTACGACGACGAAGCCAAGCGCGTCATCTACGAGCCGGTCGAGCTCAAGCAGGAATTCCGCAATTTTGATTTTCTTTCCCCTTGGGAAGGCACCGATTACGTGCTGCCCGGGGACGAAAAAGCCAAGACGAATTGAGGCGCCAGAATGGCTGAAACCTCCGTCCGCAATTTCAACATCAACTTTGGACCTCAACACCCTGCGGCGCATGGTGTATTGAGGTTGGTCCTTGAGCTCGACGGCGAAGTCGTCGATCGCGTCGATCCGCATATCGGCCTGCTGCATCGCGGCACGGAGAAGCTGATCGAGGCCAAGACCTATCTGCAGGCGGTGCCTTATCTCGACCGGCTCGACTATTGCGCGCCGATGAACCAGGAACATGCCTTCGCGCTTGCCGCCGAGCGCCTGCTCGGCATCGAGGTGCCGAGGCGCGGCCAACTGATCCGCGTGCTCTATTGCGAGATCGGCCGCATCATGTCGCACATCCTCAATGTGACGACGCAGGCGATGGACGTCGGTGCGCTGACGCCGCCGCTGTGGGGCTTCGTCGAGCGCGAAAAGCTGATGGTGTTCTATGAGCGGGCTTCAGGTTCGCGCATGCATGCGGCCTACTTCCGGCCTGGCGGCGTCCACCAGGACCTGCCGCGGCAGCTGGTCGAGGACATCGGCAAATGGATCGACCCGTTCCTGAAATCGCTCGACGATCTCGACAAGCTGCTCACCGGCAATCGCATCTTCAAGCAGCGCAATGTCGATATCGGCATCGTTTCGCTGGCCGATGCCTGGGCCTGGGGCTTTTCGGGCGTCATGGTGCGCGGCTCGGGCTCGCCGTGGGATCTGCGCAAGTCGCAGCCCTATGAATGCTATTCCGAGATGGATTTCGACATCCCGATCGGCAAGAATGGCGACTGCTTCGACCGTTATCTCGTGCGCATGGAAGAAATGCGCCAGTCGGCGCGGATCATGCGCCAGTGCGTCGATCTTCTGCTCGGCAAGGAAAGCACCGGCCCGGTATCGAACCTCGACGGCAAGGTGGTGCCGCCCAAGCGCCAGGCGATGAAGCGTTCGATGGAAGCGCTGATCCACCACTTCAAGCTCTACACCGAGGGCTATCGCGTGCCGGCCGGCGAGGTCTATGCGGCCGTCGAGGCGCCGAAGGGCGAGTTCGGCGTCTATCTGGTCTCCGACGGCACCAACAAGCCGTACCGCTGCAAGCTGCGCGCCCCCGGTTTCGCGCATCTGCAAGCCATGGATTTCCTGTGCCGCGGCCACATGCTAGCCGACGTCACCGCCGTTCTTGGCTCCCTCGACATCGTGTTTGGTGAGGTCGATCGCTAAATGTCAGTCCGCCGTCTCGCAGAAGCCAGCGTCCAGCCAGCGTCCTTCGCCTTCAACAAGGCGAATGCGGCGGCGGCCAAGCAGTGGATCAAGAAATATCCGAAGGGGCGCGAACAGTCGGCGATCATCCCGCTTCTGATGATAGCGCAGGAGCAGGAAGGCTGGGTCACCAAGGCGGCGATCGAGACGATTTCGGACATGCTCGGCATGCCGCGCATCCGCGGGCTCGAGGTCGCGACCTTCTACACGCAGTACCAGTTGAATCCCGTCGGCACCCGCGCGCACATCCAGGTTTGCGGCACCACGCCCTGCATGCTGCGCGGTTCGGAAGCGCTGATGGATGTGTGCCGCTCGAAAATCCATCACGACCAGTTCCACACCAACGACAAGGGCACCTTGTCGTGGGAGGAGGTCGAGTGCCTCGGCACCTGCGTCAACGCGCCGATGGTCATGGTGTTCAAGGATACGTTCGAGGATCTGACGCCGGAACGACTGGCCGAAATCATCGATCTCTATGATGCCGGCAAGGGCGCCTCGGTGGCGCCGGGACCGCAGAACGGCCGCAGCGGCTCGGAGCCGGCCTCCGGCCTCACCACGCTGAAGAGCGAAAAGGCGATCCTCAAATCGACCCGCGACCGCGAAGCCCGGGAAGCAGCCAAGGCCGCCAAGGCAGCGCCCGGCGCGATCATCGCGACGGCCGTGCCGGCCCCCGCGGCTGTAGCTCCCACGCCCCCTGTCGCGCCGTCCAATGCCAGCAAGCCGAAAACCGATGCGCCCGAGACCAGCCCGGCGCTGAAGACGCCTTCAAAGACCAAGGTGGCGCCGGCGGCGGAAAAGGCGGCGAGCGTTTCGGCGCCGCTGCATTCGGCGGCCAACGCGAATACGGCAGCGCCTGAGGTCGAGAAGGTTTCCAAGCAGCGCAATGGGCCGACGGCCAAGGCCGAACCGGCATCGGCCTTCAAGGCGCCGGAAGCCAAGGTGCCAGCCGCGAAGCCGGCAAAGCCGTCGCTGGAGGACAAGAACCGTCCGGCCGGTATCGACAGGCCGGCCGCGGTCGACGATCTCAAGCTGATCTCCGGCGTCGGCCCGAAGATCGAGGGCATCCTGCATACGCTTGGCATCTTCACCTTCGCGCAAGTCGCGTCGTGGAAGAAGGCCGAGCGCGGATGGGTCGATGGCTATCTCTCCTTCCAGGGCCGCATCGACCGCGACAACTGGGTTGCCCAAGCCAAGGTGCTCGCCAAGGGCGGCGTCGCCGAATACATCCGCGTCTTCGGCAAGAAGCCGGTCTGAGGGACGAAAAATGCTTCAGGACAAAGACCGCATCTTCACCAACATCTACGGCCTCTTCGACAAGTCGCTGGCCGGCGCCATGGCACGCGGCGCCTGGGACAACACGCCCGGCATCGTCGCCAAGGGGCGTGAGTGGATCGTCAACGAGATGAAGGCGTCGGGCCTGCGCGGCCGTGGTGGCGCCGGCTTCCCGACGGGCCTCAAATGGTCGTTCATGCCCAAGCAGAGCGACGGCCGGCCGAGCTATCTCGTCATCAACGCCGACGAGTCCGAGCCCGGCACCTGCAAGGACCGCGACATCCTGCGCAACGATCCGCACACGCTGGTCGAGGGCGCGTTTCTGGCCGGCTTCGCCATGGGCGCGATTGCCGCCTATATCTATGTGCGCGGCGAGTTCATCCGCGAGCGCGAGGCGCTGCAGCGGGCGATCGAAGAGGCCTACGAGGCCAAGCTGATCGGCAAGAACAACACGTCGGGCTACGATTTCGAAATCTACATGCATCACGGCGCCGGCGCCTATATCTGCGGCGAGGAAACCGCGCTGCTGGAAAGCCTCGAAGGCAAGAAGGGCCAGCCCCGGCTGAAGCCGCCATTCCCGGCCAATGTCGGCCTCTATGGCTGCCCGACCACGGTCAACAATGTCGAATCGATTGCCGTGGCGCCGACCATCCTGCGCCGCGGGGCAGCGTGGTTCTCGTCCTTCGGCCGGCCCAACAATGTCGGCACCAAGCTGTTCTGCGTCTCCGGCCACGTCAACAATCCGTGCACCGTCGAAGAGGCGATGTCGATCCCGTTCCGCGAGTTGATCGAGACGCATTGCGGCGGCATCCGCGGCGGCTGGGACAATCTGCTTGCGGTCATTCCGGGCGGCGCCTCGGTGCCGCTGGTGCCGGCCGAGCAGATCATCGACACGCCGATGGATTTCGACGCGCTGCGCGACCTCAAATCCGGCCTCGGCACGGCGGCCGTCATCGTCATGGACAAGTCGACCGATGTCGTGAAGGCGATCGCGCGGTTGTCCTACTTCTACAAGCACGAGAGCTGCGGCCAGTGCACGCCATGCCGCGAGGGCACAGGCTGGATGTGGCGGGTGATGGAGCGGCTGGTGCGCGGCGAGGCGCAGAAGCGCGAGATCGACATGCTGCTCGACGTCACCAAGCAGGTCGAGGGCCACACGATCTGCGCGCTGGGCGATGCCGCGGCCTGGCCGATCCAGGGCCTGATGCGGCATTTCCGTGGCGAGGTGGAGCGGCGCATCGACGAGTTTTCGCGCAACGCGCACCGGGCCGAACCGGTGATGGTGGCGGCGGAATAAAAAGAAACTTTTTGAACTCGGGAAGAAAACGGGGCGGGGCGAACGAAGAAACGACCAGGAGAACTCTATGGCGCCGTATTCGACACCCTACTCATTGATGCCCAATTTGGACCAGATCGAGAAGATGAACCAGGACCTGACAAGGATGATGCCGAAGGAGATGGCCAGCGCCGTCAACCTTTTCGCGCACCCTGTCGCGGGTGCAGTGGCGATGTCGGCGCTTGGCATGGGGCTCGCCAATCATGCCTTCGGCGTCTGGATGGGGGCGCTTTCGGGAGCCGCCGAGGCATCACATCGGCTCATGCAGCCGTTGATCGAGGATTTCGAGGCACGCGTCGAGCAATTCGAGGGCGCGAATTCGTCGTCCGCCAGGGCGCGGGCGACGGCGAAGACCATGATTGCCGAGGCGCAGTCCTTCGCCCAGGAGGTCACCGATATCGCAGCCAGGGAAGCCGCGACCATCGTGCCGACCGCGAATGCCGGTCCGGCAGCGGGTGAGACCTCCGATGTGCTGCTGCCGGAAGATTTCAGGCAGCCCAAGGCCATGGAGAAGCCGGCGAAACCGTCCGACCTCAAGGCGATATCGGGCGTCGGTCCGAAGCTGGAAAAGGTGCTGAACGGCCTGGGTATCTGGACCTACGCCCAGATCGCCGCATGGTCGCCGCAGGAGATCGCCTGGGTCGACGATTATCTCTCGTTCAACGGCCGTATCGGCCGTGACGACTGGACTGCCCAGGCCGCGGCGTTGGCCGCCAAGAAGTAAACGAAATGTCGGGCGCTGCTCCTGCCGCGCCCGGGAAATGAGATTGCGGGAAATCCGCAGGGGTTTGAGACGAATGGCAAAGCTCAAGGTCGACGGGAAAGAAATCACTGTACCCGACCACTACACGCTGCTGCAGGCGGCGGAAGACGCGGGCGCGGAAGTGCCGCGCTTCTGCTTCCACGAGCGGCTGTCGATCGCCGGCAACTGCCGCATGTGCCTGATCGAGGTGAAGGGTGGGCCGCCCAAGCCGCAGGCCTCCTGCGCCATGGGCGTGCGCGACCTGCGCCCCGGCCCCAACGGCGAGCCGCCGGAAATCTTCACCAACACGCCGATGGTCAAGAAGGCCCGGGAAGGCGTGATGGAATTCCTGCTGATCAACCACCCGCTGGATTGCCCGATCTGCGATCAGGGCGGCGAGTGCGACCTGCAGGACCAGGCGATGGCCTTCGGCGTCGATTCCTCGCGCTATCACGAGAACAAGCGCGCGGTCGAAGACAAGTATATCGGCCCGCTGGTCAAGACGGTGATGAACCGCTGCATCCACTGCACGCGCTGCGTCCGCTTCACCACCGAGGTTGCCGGCATTTCCGAACTTGGCCTGATCGGCCGTGGCGAGGATGCCGAGATCACCACCTATCTCGAACAGGCGATGACCTCGGAGCTGCAGGGCAATGTCATCGATCTCTGCCCGGTCGGCGCGCTGACCTCCAAGCCCTTCGCCTTCCAGGCGCGGCCGTGGGAGCTGACCAAGACCGAATCCATCGACGTCATGGATGCCGTCGGCTCGGCGATCCGCGTCGATAGCCGTGGCCGGGAAGTGATGCGCATCCTGCCGCGCGTCAACGAGGCCGTGAACGAGGAATGGATTTCCGACAAGACCCGCTTCATCTGGGACGGCCTGCGCACGCAGCGCCTCGACCGCCCCTATGTGCGCAAGGACGGCAAGCTGGTTCCGGCGAGCTGGGCCGAAGCGTTCGCATCTATCAAGGACGCGGTGTCGAAGACGACGCCTGAGAAGATCGGCGCGATCGCAGGCGATCTCGCGGCGGTCGAGGAAATCTTTGCGTTGAAGCTCCTGATGGCTTCGCTCGGTTCGAAGAACACCGATTGCCGCCAGGACGGCGCCGCGCTCGATCCGGCGCTCGGACGCGCCAGCTATATCTTCAACCCGACCATCGAAGGCATCGAGCAGGCCGACGCGGTGCTGATCATCGGAGCCAATCCGCGCTTCGAGGCCTCTGTGCTCAATGCCCGCATCCGCAAGCGCTGGCGCCTCGGCAATCTGCCGGTCGGCGTCATCGGCGATGTCGGCGACACGCGCTATGACTACGAACAACTGGGCGCCGGGCCGGACTCGCTCAAGGATCTGGCGGACGGCAACGGCAAGTTCTTCCAGACGCTGAAGAAGGCGACGCATCCCCTGATCATCGTCGGCCAGGGCGCGCTGGCGCGCGCCGACGGTGCGGCCGTGCTCGGCCAGGCGGCCAGGCTCGCCGCTGCCGTGAATGCTGCTCGCGCCGACTGGAACGGCTTTGCCGTGCTGCACAATGCGGCGGCGCGCGTCGGCGGCCTCGACCTCGGCTTCGTGCCGGGCGAGGGTGGCAAGAACGTTGCCGGCATGCTGGGCGAGACGGATGTGTTGTTCCTGCTCGGTGCCGACGAGATCGACATGAGCAAGACCGGCGGCGCCTTTGTCGTCTATGTCGGCACGCATGGCGACGCCGGCGCGCACCGCGCCAACGTCATCCTGCCGGCGGCGGCCTATACCGAAAAGTCCGGCACCTACGTCAACACAGAGGGACGTGTGCAGCAGACCAACCGCGCCGGCTTCGCGCCGGGCGATGCGCGCGAGGATTGGGCCATATTGCGGGCGCTGTCCGACGTGCTGGGCAAGAAACTGCCGTTCGACTCGCTGCCGCAACTGCGTGCCAAGCTCTATGGCGAATACCCGCATCTGGCCCGCATCGACCAAGTCGCGGCCGGCAACGCCGAGGATATCGCCAGCGTGGCGAAGCTCGGCGGGCGGCTGAACAAGGGCACCTTCACCTCGCCGGTCAAGGATTTCTATCTGACCAACCCGATCGCGCGGGCATCGGCCGTGATGGCGGAATGCTCGGCACTGGCCAAGAGCGGCTTCAAGCAGGCGGCGGAATAAGCATGGACACCTTCTTCTCCTTCTACGTGCTGCCGGCGCTGCTGATCCTTCTGAAGTCGGTCGTGCTGATCGTCGTGCTGCTGATCTTCGTCGCCTATATCCTCTACGCCGACCGCAAGATCTGGGCGGCCGTGCAGCTTCGCCGGGGCCCGAACGTCGTCGGCCCCTGGGGCACGCTGCAGGCCTTCGCCGACCTGTTGAAGTTTGTCTTCAAGGAACCGGTCATCCCGTCCGGCGCCAACAAGGGCGTCTTCCTGCTGGCGCCGCTGGTCTCGGCCGTGCTGGCGATCTCGGCCTGGGCGGTCATTCCGGTCAGCCAAGGCTGGGCGATCGCCAACGTCAATGTCGGCATCCTGTATGTCTTCGCCATCTCCTCGCTGGAGGTTTATGGCGTGATCATGGGCGGCTGGGCGTCCAACTCGAAATATCCGTTCCTCGGCGCGCTGCGTTCGGCCGCGCAGATGGTATCCTATGAAGTCTCGATCGGCTTCGTCATCGTCACCGTGCTGCTCACCGCCGGCTCGCTCAACCTCAGCGATATCGTGCTGTCGCAGCATGACGGAATTGGCACACGGCTCGGCCTGCCCAACACGTTCCTCGACTGGAACTGGCTGGCCCTGTTCCCGATGTTCATCATCTTCTTCATCTCGGCGCTGGCCGAGACGAACCGGCCACCCTTCGATCTGGTCGAAGCCGAATCGGAACTGGTCGCCGGCCACATGGTCGAATATTCGTCGACGCCGTTCTTGCTGTTCTTCCTCGGCGAGTATGTCGCGATCGTCTTGATGTGCGCGCTGGCCACCATCCTGTTCCTCGGCGGCTGGCTGCCGCCCTTCGACTTCGCGCCCTTCACCTGGGTGCCCGGCGTCATCTGGTTCGTGCTGAAGGTCTGCTTCGTGTTCTTCGGCATCTCCATGGTGAAGGCCTTCGTGCCGCGCTACCGCTACGACCAGCTGATGCGGCTGGGCTGGAAAGTGTTCCTGCCGATCTCGCTGTTCATGGTCGTCGCCACCGCGGCCTTCCTCAAGATCACGGGGTTTGCGTGATGTCCGCTTTGTCCCAGGCCGCAAAATCGCTGCTGCTGCAGGATTTCGTCAGCGCTTTCTTCCTGTCGATGCGCCAGTTCTTCGCGCCGAAGGAGACGATCAACTATCCGCACGAGAAGGGGCCGGTCAGCCCGCGCTTCCGGGGCGAGCACGCGCTGCGCCGCTATCCCAATGGCGAGGAGCGCTGCATCGCCTGTAAATTGTGCGAGGCGATCTGCCCGGCGCAGGCCATCACCATCGAAGCCGGCCCGCGCCGCAATGACGGCACGCGCCGCACGGTGCGTTACGACATCGACATGGTGAAGTGCATCTATTGCGGCTTCTGTCAGGAAGCCTGCCCGGTCGACGCCATCGTCGAGGGGCCGAATTTCGAGTTCGCGACGGAGACGCGCGAGGAACTCTACTACGACAAGGACAGGCTGCTGGCGAATGGCGACCGGTGGGAGCGCGAACTGGCGCGCAACATCTCGCTGGACTCGCCCTACCGCTGATATTTGACGCATGGACGGGGCGAAGGGCCTCGTCTAGAGGATGATCCCGAAAAGTTGCAGACTTTTCGGACAAGATCATCCTCCGGAAGACAAAAGTGTCGCATGTTTCTTTCGATCGGGCATTTCAACCCGATCGGAACATGCGATAGGACAACGCGGCTTCGGTACGACGAAGCCAGAGACAACGAACAGGGCGAGTGTCCTGTTTGGACAGGAACCCGGGGGATCCCCAATGCTGAGTGGACTAGAGGCGGCCTTTTTCTACCTCTTCGCCTTTGTCGCGGTGGCATCGGCGTTCATGGTCATTTCGTCGCGCAACCCCGTGCATTCGGTGCTGTTCCTGATCCTGACCTTCTTCAACGCCGCCGGCCTGTTCATGCTGACCGGCGCCGAGTTCCTGGCGATGATCCTGCTCGTCGTCTATGTCGGGGCGGTCATGGTGCTGTTCCTGTTCGTCGTCATGATGCTCGACGTCGACTTCGCCGAGATGAAGGAGGGAGCCCTGCAATACGCGCCGATCGGCGCGCTGGTCGGGCTGATCCTGGCGGCGGAGCTGATCGTCGTGCTGGGCGGCTACACGTTCGCCCCGAAGCTCGCCGCGACGGTCGCAAAGCCCATCCCGGATCTCGCCGCGCGCTCGAACACGGCAGCGCTCGGCGACATCCTCTATACCGACTACCTCTACTACTTCCAGATTTCGGGCCTCATCCTGCTGGTTGCCATGATCGGCGCCATCGTCCTGACGCTGCGCCACAAGGAAGGGGTCAAGCGGCAGTCGATCGCCGCCCAGGTCGGCCGCACCGCGGCGACCGGCATGGAAATTCGCAAGGTCAAGTCGGGCGAAGGAGTCTGAGATGGTCGTCGGCATCGCACATTATCTGACCGTATCGGCCGTTCTGTTCACGCTCGGCGTGTTCGGCATCTTCCTCAACCGCCGCAACATCATCGTCATCCTGATGTCGGTCGAATTGATCCTGCTCGCGGTCAACATCAACTTCGTCGCCTTCTCGGCGGCGCTCGGCGATCTGGTCGGCCAGGTGTTCGCGCTGTTCGTGCTGACGGTCGCTGCGGCTGAAGCCGCCATCGGACTTGCCATTCTCGTCGTCTTCTTCCGCAATCGTGGCTCGATCGCGGTCGAAGACGTGAACACCATGAAGGGTTGACGGGGCGACTATGTATCAAGCGATCGTCTTCCTTCCACTGCTCGGCTTCCTGATCGTCGGCCTGTTCGGCAACGCGCTCGGTGCCAAGGCATCCGAATACATCACCTCCGGCTTCCTGGTGATCGCGGCCGTGCTGTCATGGGTCGCCTTCTTCAGCGTCGGCTTCGGCCATGGCGAGGTGTTCACCGTGCCGGTGCTGCACTGGATTCAGTCCGGCGGGCTGGACGTCTCCTGGGCGCTGCGGATCGACACGCTGACGGTGGTGATGCTGGTGGTGGTCAACACAGTGTCGGCGCTGGTTCACATCTATTCGATCGGCTACATGCATCACGATCCCAACCGGCCGCGCTTCTTCGCCTATCTGTCGCTGTTCACCTTCGCCATGCTGATGCTGGTGACGGCAGACAACCTCGTGCAGATGTTCTTCGGCTGGGAAGGGGTGGGCCTCGCGTCCTACCTGCTGATCGGCTTCTGGTACAAGAAGCCATCGGCCAACGCCGCGGCAATAAAGGCCTTCGTCGTAAACCGCGTCGGCGATTTCGGTTTCGCGCTCGGCATTTTCGGCCTCTTCGTGCTGTTCGGCTCGGTCAATCTCGGCACCATCTTCGCCAATGCGGCGACGTTCATTCCCGCTGAAGGCGCGCCACAGGGTGCCGCCGCGCTCACCTTCCTCGGCCATGCGCTCGACAAGCAGTCGGCGATGACCGTCGTCTGCCTGCTCTTGTTCATGGGCGCCATGGGCAAGTCGGCGCAGGTGCCGCTGCACACCTGGCTGCCCGACGCCATGGAGGGCCCGACCCCGGTGTCGGCACTCATCCATGCCGCCACCATGGTGACGGCCGGCGTGTTCATGCTGGCGCGGCTGTCGCCGCTGTTTGAGCTGTCGCATTCGGCGCTGACGGTGGTGACCTTCATCGGCGCCTTCACCGCATTCTTCGCCGCGACCGTCGGTCTCGTCCAGAACGACATCAAGCGCGTCATTGCCTATTCGACCTGCTCTCAGCTCGGCTACATGTTCGTGGCGCTCGGCGTCGGCGCCTATGGCGCTGCGATCTTCCACCTGTTCACGCATGCCTTCTTCAAGGCGCTGCTGTTCCTCGGCTCGGGCTCGGTCATCCATGCCGTCTCCGACGAGCAGGACATGCGCAAGATGGGCGGCTTGAGGAAGCTGATCCCGACCACCTACTGGATGATGGTGATCGGCACACTGGCGCTGACCGGCGTCGGCATTCCGGTGACCGTCATCGGCACCGCCGGCTTCTTCTCCAAGGACGCCATCATCGAGACGGCCTTTGCCGGCCACAATTCGGTTGCGGGCCTGGCCTTCGTGCTGTTGGTGATCGCCGCCGGCTTCACCTCCTTCTATTCCTGGCGGCTGATCTTCATGACCTTCCACGGCGAGCCGCGGGCGAGCCACGAGGTGATGCATCACGTCCATGAATCGCCGCCGGTGATGCTGGTGCCGCTGTTCATCCTGGCGGCCGGCGCTTTGTTTGCAGGCATCATCTTCCACGGCGCCTTCATCGGCGAGGGCTATGCCGAATTCTGGAAGGCGTCGCTGTTCACCCTGGCGGACAACCATATCCTGCACGAAATCCACGAATTGCCGCTGTGGGTCGAGCTGTCGCCCTTCATCGCCATGCTGATCGGCCTGGCATTGGCCTGGAAGTTCTACATCCGCTCGCCGGAAATGCCGGTCGATCTCGCCGCGCGGCATCGCGGGCTCTACGCCTTCCTGCTCAACAAGTGGTACTTCGACGAACTCTACGACTTCCTGTTCGTGCGGCCGGCCAAGCGCCTCGGTTCCTTCCTGTGGAAGACCGGCGACGGGACCATCATCGATGGCCTGGGGCCTGACGGCGTTTCGGCGCGCGTCGTCGACGTCACCAACCGCGTCGTCAAGCTGCAGACCGGCTACCTCTACCACTATGCCTTCGCCATGCTGATCGGCGTTGCCGCACTCGTCACCTGGATGATGCTCTGATGACCGCCTGGCCAATCCTCTCGCTGGTCACCTTCCTGCCGTTGGTTGGTGTGCTGCTGATCCTGTTCATCAATGATGACAGCGAAAACGCACGCCGCAACATCCGCGCCATCGCGCTGTTGACCACGACATTCACGTTCATCATCTCGCTGTTTATCTGGACCGGCTTCGACAATTCGCAGGCCGGCTTCCAGTTCGTTGAGAAGGTGGCCTGGCTCGACTCCGGCATTTCCTACCATATGGGCGTCGACGGCATTTCCATGCTGTTCGTCATCCTGACGACCTTCCTGATGCCGCTTTGCATCCTGGCGTCGTGGGAAGCGATCGAGAAGCGCGTCAAGGCGTACATGATCGCCTTCCTGCTGCTGGAAACGCTGATGATCGGCGTGTTCTGCGCGCTGGACATTGTGCTGTTCTACGTCTTCTTCGAGGCCGGCCTGATCCCGATGTTCATCATCATCGGTGTGTGGGGCGGCAAGCGGCGCGTCTACGCCTCGTTCAAGTTCTTCCTCTATACGCTGGCCGGCTCGGTGCTGATGCTGCTCGCCATTATGGCGATGTTCTACCAGTCCGGCACGACCGACATTCCGACGCTCCTGACGCACAGCTTCCCGGCCAACATGCAGACCTGGCTGTGGCTTGCCTTCTTCGCCTCCTTCGCGGTGAAGATGCCGATGTGGCCGGTGCACACCTGGCTGCCCGACGCACACGTCGAGGCGCCGACGGCCGGTTCGGTCATCCTGGCGGCCATTCTCTTGAAAATGGGCGGGTACGGCTTCCTGCGCTTCTCCTTGCCGATGTTCCCGCTGGCGTCCGAAATGTTCGCGCCGCTGGTGTTCACGCTGTCGGTCGTCGCCATCATCTACACCTCGCTGGTGGCGCTGATGCAGGAGGACATGAAGAAGCTGATCGCCTATTCGTCGGTCGCCCATATGGGCTTCGTCACCATGGGCATCTTCGCCATGAACCAGGAAGGCGTGCAGGGCGCGATCTTCCAGATGCTCAGCCACGGCCTGGTCTCGGGCGCGCTGTTCCTCTGCGTCGGCGTCATCTATGACCGCATGCACACGCGTGAGATCGCCGCCTATGGCGGCCTCGTCAACAACATGCCGAAATACGCCACCGTGTTCATGGTCTTCACCATGGCCAATGTCGGCTTGCCGGGCACGTCAGGCTTCGTCGGCGAGTTCCTGACCATGCTCGGCGTGTTCCGCGTCAACACCTGGGTGGCGTTCTTCGCCGCCACCGGCGTCATCCTGTCGGCCGCCTATGCGCTCTGGCTCTATCGCCGGGTGATTTTCGGCGCGCTGACCAAGGACAGCCTGAAGGGGCTGCTCGACCTGTCGACCCGCGAGAAGGCGATCATCTATCCGCTGGTCGTGCTGGTCATCTTCTTCGGCGTCTATCCCGCACCCGTCTTCGACGCGACGGCCCAGTCGGTCAAGTCGCTCGTCACCAATGTCACCGCATCCATCGGCGCCGCGCAGACCGCGGCGGCGAACTGACCCAGGGGTTTTGCGAACCATGACGCCGGACCTTCTCTCCAGCCTGTCGCTCTCGACGCCCGAGCTGATCCTTGCCATCGGCGCGCTCGCGCTGCTGATGGTCGGGGCCTATTCGCGTTCCAACACCGCAAGTACGGTGACCGGCCTTGCCGTGGCCGTGCTGGTGATCGCGGGCGCCTGGCTGATCTTCCACGCAGGGCAGGGCAGCGCCTATGGCCACGCCTTCATCCAGGACTCCTTCGCCCGCTTCATGAAGGTGCTGGCCCTGGTCGGCTCGGCGGTGACGCTCATCATGTCGATGCGCTTTGCCAAGGCGGAGCGTTTCGACAAGTTCGAATATCCGGTGCTGATCCTGCTTTGCACGCTCGGCATGATGCTGATGATCTCGGCCAACGGCATGATCGGGCTCTATCTCGGCCTCGAACTGCAGTCGCTGGCGATCTATGTGCTGGCGGCGATCAACCGCGACAATCTGCGTTCGACCGAAGCCGGCCTGAAATATTTCGTCCTCGGCGCGCTGTCCTCGGGCATGCTGCTCTACGGCATCAGCCTGGTCTACGGTTACACCGGCAACACCGGCTTCCAGGAGATCGCCACCGCGCTGGGCGGCGGCGAACGTCAGCTTGGCCTCGTCTTCGGCCTCGTCTTCGTGCTGGCCGGGCTTGCTTTCAAGATCTCGGCGGTGCCGTTCCACATGTGGACGCCGGACGTCTATGAGGGCGCGCCGACCCCGGTGACGGCCTTCCTGGCGGCGGCGCCCAAGATGGCGGCGATGGCGCTGATTGTGCGCGTCACCATGGGTGCGTTCAAGCCGATCGCTTCCGACTGGCAGCAGATCATCGTCTTCATCTCGATCGCCTCGATGGCGCTTGGCGCCTTCGCCGCCATCGGCCAGACCAACATCAAGCGGCTGATGGCCTATTCCTCGATCGGCCATATGGGCTACGCGCTGGTCGGCCTTGCCGCCAACAGCCAGGCCGGCGTGCGCGGCGTCGCCATCTATATGCTGATCTACCTGGTGATGACGCTCGGCACCTTTGCCTTCATCCTCGCCATGCGGCGCAAGGAAGGCAATGTCGAACAGATCAGCGATCTCGCCGGCCTGGCGTCGACCAACCCGGTCATGGCGACGATCCTGACCATCCTGATGTTCTCGCTGGCCGGTATTCCGCCGCTCGCCGGCTTCTGGGGAAAGTGGTACGTCTTCCTCGCCGCCATCAACGCCAATCTCTATGCGCTGGCGATCATCGGCGTGCTGGCCTCGGTGGTGGGCGCCTACTATTATCTGCGCATCATCAAGATCATGTGGTTCGATGAACCTGTCGGCGGCTTCGTGCCGATGGCTAGCGAATTGCGTGTCGTGCTCGGCGTCAGTGGCGCCTTCGTGCTGTTCTATGTGCTGATCGGCGGGCCGATCGGCACCTATGCCGAAGCCGCCGCCAAGACTTTTTTCTGACGGGATGGCATTTCGGCTGGCTCCAACCTCGGCGTCGGAAGGGTTCCGGCTCGAGGCGCATGACAGTGTCGGCTCGACCAACGCGCTGGCGCTGGACCATGCCCGCGCCGGCGACCCGGGCAAGCTCTGGGTCGTTTCCAAGAAGCAGGAAAGCGGGCGCGGCCGGCGTGGCCGGGCCTGGGCAACGCCGGAAGGCAATCTGGCGGCGACGCTGCTTGTCATCACCGGCGGTGAACTGCGCCTTGCCGCGACGCTCGGTTTCGTCGCCGGGCTGGCACTGGCCGACGCGCTCGACGCGGCGGTGCCGAAGGGCCGCATTTCGGTAGGCCTCGACGGCGCGAGCCAGGGACAGAACCGCTTCGAGCTGAAATGGCCGAACGATGTGCTGGCGTCCGGGGCCAAGCTGGCCGGCATCCTGCTGGAGTCGGCGATGCTCGACGGTGGCCGCTTCGCGGTGGCGGTCGGCATCGGCGTCAATGTGGTGGCGCACCCGCAGGACTTGCCCTATCCCGCGACATCGCTTCATGCATTGGGCGCTGCCTGCGATGCCGAGACGCTTTTTCTGGCGCTGTCGGATGCCTGGAGCGAGAATGCCCGCCTTTGGGACGAAGGACGAGGCCTTGCCGCGATCAGAAAGCGCTGGCTGGCCCGTGCCGCGGGCCTTGGCGGCGAGGTTGCTGTCAGAATTGACGGTAATGTGGTGCGTGGCGTGTTCGAGACCATTGACGAGGACTGCCGTTTCGTGATCCGCGACGATGAGGGGGCTGTTCTGACGGTCGCCGCCGGCGATGTTCATTTCGGTGCGGTCGCTTCCGCGCGGGTTTAGTTTTGTTTTTTGGGCAATTCCGGACTGAAAACCGTTAGACACCTTTGCCGGAATTGCTTTAACGGCTTGGCCTGAGGGCCACGAAGGGAAAAATCATGGCGAAAGCGGACAACGCCGAACTCGTCTTCGTGCCGCTCGGCGGTGTCGGCGAGATCGGCATGAACTTCGCCCTCTACGGCTACGGCCCGCCGAGCGCGCGCGAGTGGATCGTCATCGATGTCGGCGTCACCTTTCCCGACGCGGCGCATCCGGGCGTCGACCTGATCCTGCCCGACACGCGCTTCATCGAGGAGAACCTCGCCAATCTGCGCGGCATCATCATCACCCACGCGCATGAGGACCATTACGGCGCGCTGCTCGACACCTGGCCGAAGCTGAAGGCGCCGGTCTGGATGACGCCGTTCAGCGCCGGGCTGCTGGAAGCCAAGCGGCAGGGCGAGCAGGGCGCGCCGAAGATCCCGCTGACGATCTACCGGGCGGGCGAAAAGTTCACTGTCGGTCCCTTCGAGATCGAAGCCATTCCGGTGGCGCACTCGATTCCCGAACCCATGTCGCTGGCGATCACGTCGCCTGCCGGCACCGTCATCCATACCGGTGACTGGAAGATCGATCCGGAACCGACGATTGGACCCAAGACCGACGAGGCGCGGTTCCGCGCCTATGGCGACAAGGGCGTGCTGGCGCTGATCTGCGATTCGACCAATGCGCTGCGTGAAGGCGAGTCGCCTTCGGAAGTGGCGGTGGGCGAGGGCCTGAAAGGCGTCATCCAGGCCGCCAAGGGCCGCGTCGCCGTCACCACCTTCTCCTCCAATGTCGGACGTATCGTCTCGATCGCCAGGGCAGCGCGCGATGCTGGCCGCCAGTGCCTGGTGCTCGGCCGCTCGCTGAAGCGCGTCATCGATGTGGCTGACGAGCTTGGCTATATGGACGGGCTGCCGGAGTTCATCGCCGAGGAAGATTTCGGCTTCATCCCGCGCGAGAACCTGGTCATCATCTGCACCGGCAGCCAGGGCGAGCCGCTGGCGGCGCTGGCGAAACTGTCGCGCGAGGAGATGAAATCGGTGTCGCTGACGGCGGGCGACACGGTGGTGTTTTCCTCGCGCACCATTCCCGGCAACGAGAAGGCGATCCTCGAAATCAAGAACCGCCTGATCGATCTCGGCATCAAGATCATCGAGGACGGCGACGCACTGGTACACGTCTCCGGCCACCCGCGACGCAGTGAACTGCGCAAGATGTACGAATGGGTGCGTCCGCAGATCGGCGTTCCCGTGCATGGCGAGGCCGCGCATCTGGTGGCGCAGGGTTCGCTGATGTCGACCTCTGGCATCGGCCAGGTGGCGCAGGTGCGCGACGGCGACATGCTGCGGCTCGCGCCAGGTCCCGCCACCATCATCGACCAGGTGCCGTTCGGCCGCGTCTACAAGGACGGCAATCTGATCGGCAGCGATCAGGCGATGGGTATTCGCGACCGGCGCAAATTGTCCTTTGCCGGTCATGTCGCGGTCAATGTCGTGCTCGACGAGAAGTACGAGCTGGCCGGCGATCCCGATCTGGTGGCAATCGGCGTCGCCGAGGCCGATGCCCGAGGCGAGACGCTCGAGGACCTGATGATCGATGCGGCCGTCGGCGCGGTCGAGTCGATCCCCCGTCAGCGCCGCAAGGACCTCGACCTCGTGCAGGAGGCGGTGCGCCGCGCGGTGCGCGGCGCGGCCAACGAAGCCTGGGGCAAGAAACCGCTGGTGACGGTTTTCGTCACCCGCTGAAGGCGGCGGCGGCTGGTCAGACGTTCAGCTGATAGCTGACCGGAATCCAGCGAAAGGACCCGCCTGTCCGCCCGACATGGCCCAGGCCCGGAAACGGCATGTGATGGCCGGCGACGAGCAGGCGCCGCTCCGCAGCCATGTTCAGCAGCCGCTTGCGGGTTTCGACCGCCTTTTCCTTGTCGTCGTCGAAATCCGCATGCCACTCCGGACGCTGGATGGACACGACATAGTGCAGGAAAGCGTCCGACCAGATCAGCAATTGCTGTCCGCTGCTTTCGACCAGGAATGCCAAGAGCCCGGGAGAGTGACCGGCCGCGTCGATGGCAGTGATGCCCGGCACCACTTCGTCTCCAGGCGCGATGAATGTCGCGTGGTCGGCCAGGCCGGTGCAAATCCGCCTGAACAGATCACGATTGGCCAACCTTGCCGAGCGCACCGCATTTCCTTCGGTCCAAAAGGCGAACTCGGCCGCGCCGAATACGTATCGCGCTCGGCTGAAGACAGGTTGGCCATTCCTGACCAGCCCGCCAATGTGGTCCGGATGCCCGTGCGTGATGACCACCACGTCGATGTCATCGGGGCCGAGCCCAAGGGTTTGCAGGCAGTCCGGGAGTGAACCGCCGTCATCTCCGCAGCCTGTGTCAAACAGGATCTTTTCGGAACCGGTGTCGATCAGCGTCGGGATGAAGCAATGCTCGTAGCGATCCTGGTCGATGAAGTTCGAGGCCGCGAGTTCGAGCACCGCCGCCGGCGGCTGTCCGGCCGCGAAGGCCGATGCGAGCTCGTCCCTGATGTCGACGGCATCGAGCAAGGCGGCAACTTTGAACGACCCGAGATCGAAGGTAAAAACACGGGGGCGGGCAGAGCTGATTCCAGACATTGCCGTTTGTACTTCGCCGATATCGGTTGGAACAGGTGCGACAGTGCGCGCTTCCCGAATGGCTGTTGATCGCGGCTGATTTAACGTATGACGCCAGTCATTGGATCTGGGAGAAAAAAGCTCGGACATGCTCGGACGGCTGAACCATGTCGCGCTTGCGGTGCCGGATCTGGCTGCCGCCATTGCAGCTTACCGCAACACGCTCGGCGCCGAACTGACCGAGCCGCAGGCTTTGCCTGAGCACGGTGTCACCGTGGTGTTCGTCAATGTCGGCAACACCAAGATCGAATTGCTTGAGCCGCTTGGCGAGGGCTCGCCGATCGCGGCATTCCTGGCAAAGAACCCGTCAGGCGGCATGCATCATCTCTGCTACGAGGTCGACGACATCCTGGCGGCGCGCGACCAGCTCAAGGCCGCCGGCGCCCGCGTGCTTGGCGACGGCAATCCCAAGATCGGTGCGCATGGCAAGCCGGTGTTGTTCCTGCATCCGAAGGATTTCTTCGGTACGCTGATCGAACTGGAGCAATCATGAGCTGGGTCTCGTTCACCGCCCTGTTTTTCGCGACCTGGTGGGTGGTGCTGTTTGCCGTTCTGCCGTTCAGCGTCAAGACGCAGGACGATGATCACGACGTGACGCTGGGCACGGTTCCGAGCGCGCCGCGCGGGCCGCATATGTTGCGTGCCGTGATCCGCACCACCATCGCGACGGCGATCCTGATGGGCATTTTCTACGGTCTGACGCACGGGCTGGGATACAGCCTCAACGACATCCCGCACATCGTGCCGGATTTCGGCCAGACCCCAGCGAAGTAGAGAGCCGGCAAGTCCTTTCGACCACATCGAGCATCGGATGCTGATTGGGATGCTGCCGCGTTTTCGCCGCCGAACGTCTGGTGACGTAAGGTCACGCAACCTTGCAACTTGCGGCGCTAACCAGATGATTGCACAAAAAAAATGCAAGGCACGAGGCCTTGCAATTAAACGCGTCCGATCTGTTTCCGTTATCCGGCGGCAGCGAGTAACCGCGCCTAGATCGCATCCTCCCAAGACTTTGACCGCGTAGGAGGGCAGATTTTTCTCCGCCCTCTCGGTTATCGGGGCACATTAGCCCAACGGAAATGAAAATGTCACGAAGAATTTTGCCTTGAAACGGGCATTCTCGTGTTGCACTGCACAATAGTGCGGCAGGCTTTGCTTTTGAAACGAACAGGCGAGTTCGACAGAGCCTTTGCGGCATGTTCGCAATTGACGCGCGCAAAGAATTGGCGGCTAGACCCGAAGACGTTCGGCGCGTTCCATTGTCGGCGCCGACTGATCCGGAAGCGAGGGATTCCGGGCCGGAAGGGGGTGATGTATAGGGATGGCCGGGTTTCCATTCCGTCATGAAATCGCTATGAAGCCGGGGCAAGCAAGCCTGCGCCGCGCCGATTCTGGCGTGGCCATTCTCATTCACGGACCAGTCCATGCGTTTGTCGCGCTATTTCCTGCCTATCCTCAAAGAAAATCCGCGCGAGGCCGAAATCGTCTCGCATCGGTTGATGCTACGCGCCGGCATGATCCGCCAGCAGGGGCAGGGCAGTTTTTCCTGGCTGCCGCTGGGCAAGCGGGTGCTGGACAAGGTCTGCATGATCATCCGCGAGGAGCAGAACCGCGCCGGCGCGCTGGAGATTCTCATGCCGACCATCCAGTCGGCCGATCTGTGGCGCGAGAGCGGGCGCTACAACGACTATGGCAAGGAGATGCTGCGCATCAAGGACCGCCAGGACCGCGACATGCTCTACGGACCGACCAACGAGGAGATGGTCACCGAGATTTTTCGCGCTTACGTCAAGTCCTACAAGGACCTGCCGCTCAACCTCTACCATATCCAGTGGAAGTTCCGTGACGAGGTGCGGCCGCGCTTCGGCGTGATGCGTTCGCGCGAATTCCTGATGAAGGACGCCTATTCCTTCGATCTCGACTTCGAGGGCGCGCGAGCCGCCTATAACAGGATGTTCGTCTCCTATCTCCGGACCTTCACCCGCATGGGCCTGCAGGCAATCCCGATGCGGGCCGACACCGGGCCGATCGGCGGCGATCTCAGCCACGAATTCATCATCCTGGCCGACACAGGCGAGAGCCAGGTCTTCTGCCATCGCGATTATCTGTCGCTTGCCGTGCCCGGCGCGAACACCGACTTCGCCAATGACGGCGAAATTGCCGATATCGTCAAGACGTGGACGACGCCTTACGCCGCGACCGACGAGATGCATGACGAGGCGGCCTGGGAGAAGGTTCCGACAGGCGACCGGGTCTCGGCGCGCGGCATCGAGGTCGGCCATATCTTCCACTTCGGCGAGAAATACTCCAAGCCGATGGGCGCCAAGGTGACCGGGCCCGACGGCAAGGATCATTTCGCCTCGGGCGGCTCCTACGGCATCGGCCCGTCGCGGCTGGTCGCGGCGATCATCGAGGCCAGCCACGACGAGAATGGCATCATCTGGCCCGAAGCGGTGGCGCCGTTCGATATCGGCCTGATCAACATGAAGGCGGGCGACGCCGACTGCGATCGCGTCTGCGACGAACTCAATGCCGCCTTCACCGCCGCCGGCAAGGATGTGCTTTACGACGATACCGACCAGCGGCCGGGCGGCAAATTCGCCACCGCCGACCTGATCGGCCTGCCCTGGCAAGTGATCGTCGGACCGCGCGGCGTGGCCGCCGGCGAGATCGAGATCAAGAATCGCAAGAGCGGCGAGCGCGTGACGCTGCCGATCGCCGACGCGAAAAAACGCTTCGGTGTCGCCGCATGAGCGAGGCGGCGGCAGCGAGATCGGCCGGCGCCGGCCCTTTTTCCATCTTCGAACGCACGGTTGCGTGGCGCTATTTGCGTTCGCGGCGCAAGGAGACGGTGATCTCGGTGATCGCCTCGATCTCCTTCCTCGGCATCATGCTGGGCGTTGCCACGCTGATCGTGGTGATGGCCGTGATGAACGGGTTCCGCGCCGAGCTTTTGACGCGCATTCTCGGCGTCAATGGCCATCTGATCGTGCAGCCGCTCGATTCGCCGCTTGAGGACTATGCCCAGGTCGCCAGCCGCATCAACGGTGTGGCCGGGGTCAAATACGCCATTCCGCTGATCGATGGCCAGGTGCTGGCGCAAGGCAATGTCGGCGGCGGCAGCGGCGCGCTGGTTCGCGGCATCCGGGGTGAAGACCTCGGCAAGATCTCCATCGTTGCCAGCAACATCAAACAAGGCTCGCTCGACGGCTTCGATACGGGCGACGGTGTCGCCATCGGCAAGCGGATGGCCGAGAATCTTGGCCTGACGCTCGGCGATACCATCACCTTGATCTCGCCGGACGGCGATGTGACGCCGCTCGGCACCACGCCGCGCATGAAGGGTTACAAGATCGCGGCGATCTTCGAAGTCGGCATGTCGGAGTATGACAGCTCCATCGTCTACATGCCGTTCTCCGAGGCGCAGCTCTATTTCAACATGGACGGCCGGGCGCAGACCATCGAGATCTATGTCGACAATCCCGATGATGTCGACGCGCTGAAGCCGAAGGTGGAGGAGGCGGCACAACGCCCCATCGACCTGGTCGACTGGCGCCAGCGCAACGAGACCTTCTTTTCCGCCCTGCAGGTCGAGCGCAACGTGATGTTCATGATCCTGACGCTGATCGTGCTGGTGGCGGCGCTCAACATCATTTCCGGACTGATCATGCTGGTGAAGGACAAGGGGCATGATATCGCCATCCTGCGCACCATGGGCGCCTCGCGCGGCGCCATCCTGCGCATCTTCCTGATGACGGGTGCGGCGATCGGCGTGACGGGCACGCTCGCCGGCGTGCTGCTCGGCGTCTTGATCTGCACCAACATCGAATCGATCCGCCAGTTCTTCTCCTGGATGACCGGCAAGGTGCTGTTCAATCCGGAGCTCTATTTCCTCAGCCAGTTGCCGGCCAAGATGGATCCACGCGAGACGACCTATGTCATCATCATGGCGCTGGCGCTGTCCTTCCTGGCAACGGTGTTTCCAGCGTGGCGGGCGGCCCGCCTCGATCCGGTCGAAGCCTTGAGGTACGAGTAGTGGCCGAGGTCATTATCGAGCTGAAGAGCGTCGAGCGGCACTACGTCCAGGGGCCGCGCAAGCTCACCATCCTGAACGGCGCCGACTTCTCGCTGCGGCGCGGTGAGATGGTGGCGCTGGTGGCCCCTTCGGGCTCCGGCAAGTCGACGCTGCTGCACACGGCGGGGCTGCTGGAGCGTCCTGACGCCGGAGACGTGATCCTGTCCGGACGCGCCTGTGGCCGGCTGTCCGATGACGAGCGCACCTCGATCCGCCGCAACGATGTCGGCTTCGTCTACCAGTTCCATCATCTGTTGCCGGAGTTTTCCGCGCTGGAAAACATCATGATGCCGCAGCTCATCAAGGGGCTGCCGCGCAAGGAAGCGGGCGAGCGCGCGGCGCAACTGCTCGACTACATGCAGATCGGCAAGCGGGCGTCGCACCGGCCATCCGAGCTGTCCGGCGGCGAGCAGCAGCGCGTCGCCATTGCACGCGCGGTCGCCAATGCGCCGCTGGTGCTGCTCGCCGACGAGCCGACCGGCAACCTCGACCCGGTCACCGCTTCCTACGTCTTCGAGGCGCTGGAGGCGCTGGTGCGGCAATCGGGGCTCGCCGCGCTGATCGCTACCCACAATCATGAACTGGCATCGCGCATGGACCGGCGTGTCACGCTGGCCGACGGCAAGGTGGTGCCGCTGTAAGGAACGGTTCTCGCCTGGAATGTACCGCGCGGGGGTAGCTTAGAATCGCCAGTGAGCGTTCATTGCGATCAGAGTGGACGATATCGCGCTCGTCGCCAGGATGAACAACCAGATTACAAGGTTGCGAGAGAGGCGTCGCCGGCGGCCTTGTCGCATGCGCTTTCGCCAACGGTCACCTTGATTCGCGCCTCCGTACTTCCCCATATCCATCGCCCGGCAGTGCCCCAGCCCAAGAATTATTGCTTCGGCCACGCTTTAATACAAGCGCGCGCTAATCCTGATCTCCAGGACTGGAAGCCTACGCCGCCGCGCTTTCAGCATCGTCTCGTGGCGAACGATTAACCTTTCGCTAACCGTGCAAAATTCCCCGCCTATCGCTCTATCCCCTAGCGATTGACATTGGAACAAAATTAGAACAAATTGGAAACATATCCACAACAGGAGAGAGTTATGACCGATCTGGTTCAGGATGTCATCTCGCTGGTTTGCATGAGTGCGTTTCTTGTTTCCATGGCGATCTGGATCGGAGCCATGTGAGTTGGCGGCGTCTGCCATCGCTGTTTCCCGATGGCCCTAAGCCGCTCCGCCGTTAAGCTTTTCTTGCCGCCGCGACGTTAGGGTGCGTCTCCAGGCAGGGAGCAGCGTCCAGGTGTCGCCCATCGTCACGGCCATTCTCGTGGCCAGCAATCTCGGACTGATCTTTCTCTTGATGACCGTGCCGCTTGGTTTGCGCACGGTCCGGTCCAGCCGCATTGTGGCAATGGACCGGCAGCGCCTGTGGCAGGCGCTGTGGCCGCTTGGCAGCGATGCCGGCTGGTCCGGCGAGATCCTGTCGGCGCAGCCGCTGGACGAAGAGGGCGTGGCCCGCATCATGCTGTCGTGGGAAGGCCGCGACGGCAAGCCGATAGAGCGCAGGGCGCGGTTTGAAGATGTCGTCGAGGGCAGCCGCTTCTCGATGCGGGTGATCGAGGACACCGCGCTCGATGGCTCGTTCTGGAAGGATTATGGCGAGACCGCCGAACTGGTTTCGGAGGGCAGCGGCACACGCGTGACGCTCAGCCGGGTCGACCGGTATCGCGGCGTCGCCTTCCTGGTGTTCCGCTACTTCGCCATGCGCCGCGAGCTTTCCAAGCTGCAGCATTGGGCAAGGACCGGGCAATACCGCAAGGGCGGCTGGTTCGAGCATCCGCTGAGCCAGGTCGGCTTTGCCGTGCTGTCGGCATTGATGCTGTGGCCGTTCTTCGGCCTTCACCTCGGCGGGCTGGCGCTGGCCGCGATCCTAACGTCGGTGGTGGCATTGCACGAACTCGGCCACATGGCGGCGTTCCGGTTGACGGGCCATCGCAGGGCGCGGATGATCTTCATCCCGCTGCTTGGCGGCATCGCCATTGGCGGACGACCCTACAACAGCCGTTTCGAAGTGGCCTTCGTGGCGTTGATGGGGGCGGGGTTCTCCGCCTTCCTGGTGCCGATCGTCATCGCCGCCAGCGTGCTTGCCGGCAACGAGGGTCACAAGGCTGCCGCCGCGCTGCTGGCCGCCCTCGCAGGTTGTGCTGCCCTGTTCAACATCGCCAATCTGGTGCCGGTGTGGAAATTCGACGGCGGCCAGGTGCTGCGCCAGATCTGCCCAGGGCCGGTGGTCCTGGCGCTGGCGTCCTTCTCGCTGCTTTCGGCCTTTCTGGCGCTTGGCTGGCGGGCTGGTTTTTCCTCGGGCTTCCTGCTGGCGGCCGGTGCGGTGTTTTCGATCCTCAGCCTGCTCACCGTCGGCAGCGGGGTGAAGCCGCGTCACGAACTGGAGCCGATCGGCACCCTCGACCGGTTCGTCATCGCAGGCGCCTTGCTGGCGGTGTTCGCCATCCATGGCTGCGGCGTGCTATGGGCTTCCGCCCAACTGATCTAAGGGTGCTCGGAACCCACAGTTTTCGACACGGCCTGACCTGAATCTCAATACACCTTATGCAGTTCCCAGGCCGACAGTGTCAGCCGGCCTTGCGCGAAGCTTCGGCGGGCAAGGCCGTCGCGGGACCGAACACGTCCTCGAAAGCGGATTTCAGTGCCAGGTCGAGATCGGCCATGGTCAGGGGCAGGCCGAGGGCGACGAGGCTGGTGACGCCGTAGTCCGAGACACCGCAAGGCACGATGCCGCTGAAATGGCCAAGCTCCGGCTCGACATTGATGGCGATGCCGTGAAAACTCACCCAGCGACGCAGCCGGATGCCGATCGCCGCGATCTTGTCCTCGGCTGGCGAGCCGTCAGGCAAAGCAGGGCGCTCCGGCCGCACCACCCAGACACCGACACGGTCCTCGCGGCGCTCGCCGCGCACGTTGAAGGTGGCGAGTGTGCCGATGATCCATTGTTCGAGCGCGGCGACGAAGGCGCGCACGTCCTCGCGCCGGCGCTTCAGGTCGAGCATGACATAGGCAACCCGCTGGCCGGGCCCATGATAGGTGTATTCGCCGCCGCGTCCGGCCGCGAAGACCGGAAAGCGGTCCGGCTCGATCAGGTCCTCGGTGCGGGCGCTGGTGCCGGCGGTGTAGAGTGGTGGATGTTCGACCAGCCAGACCATCTCGCCGGCAGCTCCGCTGCGGATCGCCTCGGCGCGCGCCTCCATGAAGGCAAGCGCGTCGGGATAGGCGGTAAGGCCGGGCTCGACCAGCCATTCGACCGGCGCCGAACCGGGCAAGGGCAGGAATGACGTGGCGATCTGGCTGCGTTCAGTCATGACGTATCGCTTTGCTTATACATGTCGTGGTCCCAAAACCGCCTTGCGATTTTGGGCGACATGCCTTGGCCTCCATATGGCGATATTGGGCGCAAACGTCCAGTTCGCGACGCTCATTGCAATCCTGTGGAACGTTATGCCAATTGCCTGACATTATTGCTCGCCACGCACTTGTTTCGCCGGAAACGATTTGCTACACGCCGCGAGCCGGTCGGTTCCGGCTCCTACCACGTGCGGTCGTGGCGGAATTGGTAGACGCGCAGCGTTGAGGTCGCTGTGGGGCAACCCGTGGAAGTTCGAGTCTTCTCGACCGCACCAGTATTTCCTGAGGCAAGCCTTCGGACGTCTTGAAATGACCTCCTGCAATCTGGCGATCATCAGATCCTGAGTATGGCGCCGGCCTGCTATAAGGGCCGGATCTCGGTTCCACTCGGCAGATCAAAGGTCACGACGAGGCCGCTTGGCTGGTTGTCGTGCAACTCGATCTTGCCGCCGTGCCCCTGGATGATATCCGCTACGATGGAAAGGCCGAGCCCGAAGCCGTGCTTCGAGGCAACGCCGCGTGACATGTCCTCCTTGAAGAACGGTTCGAACACGCGCGAGCGCGCTGTCATGGAAATGCCCGGCCCATCGGGAGGCAGTAGGAGCACCGATGCCTGGACTATTTCAGGTGAAAATGGCTGCATGCATGAAGTGATCTTAAGTTTTGTTGCGCAATCTTGGCTTGATCTTGGCTCCGTGCGCGCCTCTGGAACGGCAAAGCGTCAGACTCGGGAGTGTTTGATAGTCCCGCTCGTCAGGACGTTGGGCCGGCCTGACCGCTGCCGAGAGGGATTTTTTGTCGGCCAACTAAAGTTCACCAGCGGCTGGCCGCTTCCTCAGCTGAGCTGCTAAACAAGGCTGTCGCTGTTTTGTTATTGCTCTCAGCTCGCTTGACAAAGCGATCCAGACCACGGCACGAATCGCTTCGTGGGTTTTGGCAAAGGGGAGATACCATGAAGAAGACTTATGTGAAGCCGATGTTCGTAAGGCGCGAAAAGCTGTCCGCCGTGACGGCGATAGCTTGTCCTAGCTTCGGCTGCCCGACCTAAGGGCTGGGCCGAACCGGCTTCTGCCAGATCGCCCGCCGTCGAAAGCGGGCGGGCTTCCATCGTGGCGTGAGCTTTTCGACTGTTTGGAAGGGACCGCTGGGCCGCGCATTCAGATCGCGCCGCCCCGTGCTCCGGGAACTGCCCTTAGGCAGCCTGTTCCCAGAGGTTATGCAGCCTTCTTCATCCGTGCCAGCGTATCGGCCACCTCCTCGCCGAAGGAGGACGGCGTCGGCACGATGATGACGCCGGCATGGCCCATGCGGCGGCCTTTCGGGCAGACAGGCCGATGATCTGGGCGATCGGCAATCAGCCAAGAATGATGAAGCAAGGTGACTGACGTAACTCGGCCAGCCGGCGAGCTACCCCGTCCATCCCAGCCCAGCCGAGATGCAATTAATCGACACCAGCAAGGCGTCAGTTGCCCGCTTTTGATCCGTCGTCCTTGCCCTGACATCACGCAGCAGATCGACCTGCAGCCGGTGGATGTCGTCCATCTGCCGCCGCAGGCTGTCGAAACGCCGCTTGAACATCGGAAAGCGCTCGGAAAGATCACCCCCTGTGAGGTCGCCGATCAGGCGTCGCGTCAACTCGTACTCCCCGGCGATGCGGGCATAGATTCGTTTGGCGGCATCGCTGTCGGACACAAGGCCGGCGTAGAGCCGCGCGATCTCCATGTCGGCCTGGTAGAGCGTCTTCTCGGCTTCGTCGACGACCAGGCGGAAAAAGCGCGAGTGCTCGAACATGCGGGCCAGAAGGTCGCGCCCGACCTCGCCGCGCACCGCGACGAAGGCGCTCAGCGCGCTGCCGATGCCATACCAGCCGGTCAACAGATGACGGTTCTGGCTCCAGGCGAACACCCATGGAATGGCGCGCAGGTCGGCGATGCCGTTGGCGCCGAAACGGCGATCCGGCCGTGAGCCCATTTTCAGGAGCGCCAGTTCCGCGACCGGGCTCGCCTGGTTGAAATAATCGAGGAAGCCGGGCTCGGCCATCAGCGTGGCATAGGATGCCTGCGACATACCGGCGAGCGCCTCGAGCGCTTCGTCGAACTCCGGCGTCTCCTTCGTCTCGGCATCGCCCGGCGATCCGACGCTGTGGGCCAGAACGGCGGCGGCGAGGATCTCGAGCTGGTTGAGGCCGGTGCCGCGATTGGCGAATTTCGACGATACAACCTCGCCTTGCTCGGTCACCCGCATGGTGCCGGCGACGGTGCCTTGCGGCTGCGCCGCGATCGCCCGGCCGGTCGGCGCGCCGCCACGGCTGACGGAGCCGCCGCGGCCGTGAAAGAAACTGA
Source organism: Mesorhizobium sp. M8A.F.Ca.ET.207.01.1.1 (assembly GCF_004794715.1). Lineage (NCBI taxonomy): Bacteria > Pseudomonadati > Pseudomonadota > Alphaproteobacteria > Hyphomicrobiales > Phyllobacteriaceae > Mesorhizobium > Mesorhizobium sp. M8A.F.Ca.ET.207.01.1.1. The sequence goes on from NZ_SRUS01000008.1 coordinate 235,406, forward strand.
TCCCAACCTTGTGCTTGCGCCCGACGGCAGCGAGCCGCTTCTGCGCTTTGGCCAGTTCCCAATTGGAGGCGAGGAAGCCGCCGTCCTTGTTGGAATCGGAATAGCCGAGCATGATTTCCTGGCGCGCGCCGAAATCGCGCACCGTGCGCCTCACCAGCGAGACGTCGAGCAATCCGTTCAATATGCCAGGGGCGGCCTGCAGGTCGGCGATGGTCTCGAACAAGGGCACGATCCGCAGCCTGATTGTGCCGCCGGCGGGCGCGGTCGAAAGTCCGCAATATTGCGCCAGCAGATAGACCGCGAGCAGATCGTCGGCGGAGCGGGTCATCGAGAGAACGAAAGAGCCGACAGCGTCGGGATCAGAGCTGGAGATGTGCCTGGCGATGACGGAGAATGTCGAAAGCAGTTCGCCTGCTTCAGCCGAGAGCCGCCCAGCGTCTATCTCCAGCCGCTCGCCCTCGCTGATGGCTTTGCGAATGCGCGCCGACCATTGCGGCGTGCCAGCCGCGACCGGATCGGTGGGGTTCGTCAGCGCAAACAGCTCGGCCAGCACGCGGTTGACGACCGTGGAGTTCTGCCTGAGGTCGAGCGAGACGGTGCGGAAGCCGAAGCTGCCGACCTGCCAGAGCAGAGGCTGGACGAAACGCCTGGCCACCGCGCGCCCGCCGATTGCTTCGAGAACGCTCGACAGCCCCTCCAGATCGGCACGAAACGCGCCCGCCGACGGGTACGCCGCCGCACCGCCGTCCCGTGTCGCCTCCAGCCGGGCAAGCAGGGCCGAAGCGAATTGGCGGAGCGGTTCGTCAGGGTTGCGGGTGGTGATCCCATCGGCCTGTCGGCTTTTATCAAGCGCCGTTTGCAGCACCGGCTTGAAGCTCGCCGGCAGGTCGATGACGTTTGAGCTGGCGCTCAGCACCGTCACCAGCCGCTGCATCTGCGCCAGATACCAGCCTATGGCCGTATCGCGGTATTCGGCCAGGGCATGGGCGGTGACGGCGGCCGTCACATTCGGGTTGCCGTCGCGATCGCCGCCGATCCACGAGGCATAGCGCATGAAGGAGGGGATTCTGATCGGCGCTGCCGGATAATGGCGCTCGAGGGCGCCTTCCAGCTTGCCATAGAGCTGCGGCGTTGCCTCGAAGATGACTTCACGAAAGAAATGCAGGCCCCAGGCGATTTCGCGTTCGACCGTCGGGCGCTCCAGCCGCAGCTCGCCCGTCATCCACAGAAGCTCGATCTCGCTTTCCAGATCGGCGACCAGCAGGTCGCGTTCGCGCGGCGCCCAGCGCGGCTGGTCGAGTTCGGTCAGCTTGCGATAGATACGGCGGTGGATCTCCAGCACCGTGACGCGTTTGGCCTCCGTCGGGTGCGCGGTCATGGTCGGGCCGACGCAGAGTTCGTCGAGCCTGGCCTGGACCTGCTCCGCCGAATGGCCGTTCGCCGCCATCCGCGCGATCACGCTAGCGAAGGAGCCGGGCACGTCGTCGACACCGGTGCCTTGTTCGAGTTCGCGGCGCGCCCGCATGGCGAGCAACTCATCGGCAATGGCGAGCAGCTGGAACCAGACGCCGCTCGCCTGAAGCGCCGGGATGCGCTGCTCCGCGGCAAGCGAGACAAGCGACCGACGTCCGGTCAGAACGGCGGCGATCTCCGGCTCCCGCGCGCTTGCGACCTGAAGCAGCAGGCGCAACAAGAGGCTGCGCTCGTCCTCCCGAAATTTGATGCGTCTGCTCTGTTCCAAACGCTTCAAGCCGCCTTCTTCGTTCGCTCCAAAGTCTCGGCCACGACGTCGCCGAAGGACGACGGCGTCGGCACGATGATGACGCCAGCCTCTTTCAGGATCTCGACCTTCTCCTGCGCTGACTCGCCGAAAGCCGAGATGATGGCGCCGGCATGGCCCATGCGGCGGCCTTTCGGGGCGGAAAGCCCGGCAATGTAGGCGATCAGCGGCTTCCTCATATTGTCGCGCGCCCAGATCGCGGCTTCGGCTTCCTGCGGTCCGCCGATCTCGCCGATCATCACCACGGCGTCGGTCTCGTCGTCCTGCTCAAACAGCTTCAGAACGTCCTTGAAGGAGGAGCCGTTGATCGGGTCGCCGCCGATGCCGACGCTGGTCGAGACGCCGATGCCGAGCGCCTTCATCTGCGAGGCGGCCTCGTAACCCAGCGTGCCCGACCGCCCGACTATGCCGACGCGGCCTGGAAGGTAGATGCTGCCGGGCATGATGCCCATCAGCGCCTGTCCCGGCGTGATGATGCCGGCGCAATTCGGCCCGACCAGCCGCATGCGGTCCTCGAAGCGGTAGCGGCGCATGTAGCGCTTGACCTGCATCATGTCCTGCGAGGGGATGCCGTCGGTGATGCAGACGCAGAGTTTTATTCCCGCGTCCGCGGCCTCCATGATCGAATCGGCGGCGAAGGGCGGCGGCACGAAGACGATGCTGGCCTCGGCACGGGTTTCGCGCACCGCGCCCTTGACGGTGTTGAAGATCGGCAGGCCAAGATGCGTCTGGCCGCCCTTGCCGGGGGTGACGCCGCCGACGAGCTTGGTGCCGTAGCGCTTCATGTCCTCGGCATGGAAGCTGCCGATCTTGCCTGTGAAACCTTGCACGATGACGCGCGTGCTGCGGTTGAGCAGGATTGCCATTCTTCTGTCCTCCCTCAGGCTGCTTTTTTCTTGGTGGCCGCGCGCCATGCGGCGACGGCTTTTTCGGCGGCTTCGGCGAGCGTGTCGGCGACAATCACCGCCTCGCCGGAATCGGCCAGGATCTTGCGTCCTTCCTCGGCCCTGGTGCCGGACAGCCGCACCACCAGCGGCACGCTGACGCCGACCTCGCGGATCGCCTTGATGACGCCCTCGGCAACCCAGTCGCAGCGGTTGATGCCGGCGAAGATGTTGACCAGGATGGTTTCGACATTCTTGTCGCCGAGCACGGCGCGGAAGGATTTCGCCACCCGCTCGGGCGAAGCGCCGCCGCCGATGTCGAGGAAGTTGGCCGGTTCGCCGCCGGCAATCTTGATCATGTCCATCGTAGCCATGGCGAGCCCGGCGCCGTTGATGATGCAGCCGATATTGCCGTCGAGGCCGACATAGGAGAGGCCGCGGTCGCTGGCGAAGGTTTCGCGCGGATCTTCCTGGCTCTTGTCGCGCAATTCGGAGATTTCCGGCCGCCGGAACAGCGCGTTCTCGTCGAACGACATCTTGGCGTCGAGCGCGACCAGGCTGCCGTCGCGGGTCACCACCAGCGGATTGATCTCCAGCATCGAGGCGTCGTAGTCGCGGAACACCTGGTAGCAGCTGAAGATGGTCTCGGTCGCCTTGCCGATCAGGCTGTCCTCCAGCCCGAGCCCGAAGGCGATCTCGCGCGCCTGGAAACGCTGCATGCCGACGCCCGGGTCGACGGTGGCGCGGATGATGGAATCCGGCGCTCCTTCGGCGATCTCCTCGATCTCCATGCCGCCGGCGGCCGAGGCGACGATCATGACGCGCTCTTCCTTGCGGTCGAGCACGAAGCCGAGATAGAGTTCCTGCGCGATGTCGACGGCTTCCTCAAGGTAGAGGCGCGAGATCAGCTTGCCGCGCGGGCCGGTCTGATGGGTCACCAGCTTGCGCCCGAGCATGGCTTCGGCGGCGCTGGAAATCTCCTCGTCATTGGCGCAGAGCTTGATGCCGCCGGCCTTGCCGCGCGCGCCGGAATGAACCTGCGCTTTCAGCACCCATTTGCCGCCGCCGATTTCGCGCGCCCGGTAGGTGGCCTGCTCGGGGCTGTAGGCCAGGCCGCCGCGCGGCACGTGCACTCCATGCCGGGCGAGCAGTTCCTTGGCCTGATATTCGTGGATGTCCATTTTTTCTCCTCCGCAAATCGTCAAAGTGCCGCGACGAGCGGCCCTCGTTGGCTAATTAAGCTGGCCGGCGCGTTCGATGGCGTCGTTGACCACCAGCACGTTGCGCGCCATGCGTTCCGAAGCGGCGTCGATCATCTTGCCGTCGAGTGCGGCGGCGCCTTTGCCCTGCGCCTCGGCTTCCTTCAGCACCTCCAGGATGCGGCGGGCGCGCGTGACTTCCTTCTCCGGCGGCGAGAACACGTCGTTGGCCAAAGCAATCTGCGAGGGATGGATCGCCCATTTGCCTTCGATGCCGAGTGCGGCGGCGCGCCGGGCGGCCGCCTTGTAGCCTTCCGGATCGGAGAAATCGCCGAACGGCCCGTCAACGGCGCGCAGACCATAGGCGCGGCAGGCAACCGTCATTCGCGACAGGGCGAAATGCCACTGGTCGCCGGGATAGTCGGGGTTGAGACCGCCAATGTTGACGGTGCGCGCCTTGTTTGAAGCAGCATAGTCGGCAACGCCGAAATGCATCGCTTCCAGCCGGCCGGGCGTCGCGGCAATGGCCTCGACATTGGCCATGCCGAGCGCGGTCTCGATCAGCGCTTCCAAGCCGACACGGGTCGTGAATCCCTTGGCCATCTCGATCTGGTTGACCATGGCCTCGACCATGTAGAGATCGGCCGGCACGCCGACCTTCGGCACCAGGATCGTGTCCAGCCGGTCGCCGGCCTGTTCCATGACATCGACCACGTCGCGATACATGTAATGGGTGTCGAGCCCGTTGATGCGCACCGAGACGGTCTTGCCCTTGGCGCGCCAGTCGATGTCGTTCAGCGCCTGGATGATGTTCTTGCGGGCGCGCTCCTTGTCGGGCGGCGCGACCGCGTCCTCGATGTCGAGAAAGACGAAGTCGGCGGCACTGTTGGCCGCCTTGTCGATCATCTCCGGGCTGGAGCCGGGAACCGCCAGCTCGCTGCGCTGCAGCCTGAGTTTCTTCAGATGGTTGATGGTGTGGCTCATGTCGCGCTCCTGGATCAGGCGGCTTCGGCGATGACGGGCTGCTGCGAGCGGCGGAAATGCGCGATCGCGGCGCCGACACCCGAGCCCGGCGCAAGCTTGACGCCGCACTCGAGCAGCGCCAGTTCGGCGGCCGACAGCGAGGCGAGCACCATCACCTCGTTCAGCCAGCCGAGATGGCCGATGCGGAAGACCTTGCCCATCACCTTGTTGAGACCGCCGCCAAGCGAGGTCTGGTACTTCTGGTAGGCCTGTTTGACGACGTCGGCGCTGTCGATGCCTTCGGGCACGAGGATGGCGCTGACCGTGTCCGAGTGCCATTTCGGCGCCTTGGCGCAGAGCTTCAGGCCCCAGGCGTCGACCGCCTTGCGCACGCCTTCGCCGAGGCGATGGTGGCGCGCAAAGATATTCTCAAGCCCTTCATCGGCGATCAGGTCGAGCGAGGCACGCAGGCCGCGCAGCAGCTGCGTTGCCGGCGTGTAGGGAAAATAGCCGGCATCGTTGGCGCGGATCATGTCCTCGAAGGAGAAGAAGCAGCGCCGGTGGGTGGCGGTTCTCGAAGCGATGAGCGCCTTCTTGCTGACCGACAGGAAGCCGAGGCCGGCCGGCAGCATGAAGCCTTTCTGCGAACCGCTGACGGCGCAGTCGACGCCCCATTCCTCCTGGCGGAAGTCGATGGAGCCGATCGACGAGACGCCGTCGACGAAGAGGAGCGCTGGGTGGTTCGCATCGTCGAGCGCCGCGCGGCAGCCGGCGACGTCGCTGGTGACGCCGGTCGCCGTCTCGTTCTGCGTGCAGAAGATGGCCTTGATGCGGTGCGTCTTGTCCGCCTTCAGCCGCTCCGCATAGAGCTCGAGCGGAACGCCGGTTCCCCATTCGCAGTCGATCACGTCGACCTCGAAGCCGAGCCGCTCGGCCATGTCGACCCACAGATGCGAGAACTGGCCGAAGCGCGACATCAAAACGCGGTCGCCGGGGCTGAGCACGTTGGTCATCGCCGCTTCCCAGGCACCGGTGCCGGAGGACGGATAGATGAAGACGCGGCCGGTCTCGTTCTTGAAGACGCGTTTGATATCCTCGAACAGCGGCAGGGTGAGATCGGGGAAGGTGGCCGCGCGCATGTCCTCCATCGGCAGGTTCATCGCCTGCCGCACCTGCTCGGGAATGTTTGTGGGCCCTGGGATGAAGAGATGAGTGAACCCAGCCATGCGCGAACTCCTCCGATCGTTTTGGATTGTGGAGGAAGTGTCGCGTCGATACGGCCGGCTAACAACACCTTGCCGGGTAAGTAGTTGGCCCGCGCGGGTGGGGTGCTCCTACCCGGTTGGCCTACCCGATAGGTGACTTGGGGCTTCGGCGCTTCTCGCTCGAATAGAGCGCTACCGCCATGGCGCGGTTGCGGACATCCAGCTTGTCGTAGAGATTCTTGAGGTGATATTTCACCGTATTCTCGGAGATGCCGGTCCGGGTCGCGATCTGCAAATTGGTCCAGCCGTCGGACAGCACCGCCAGCAGTTCACGCTCGCGCACGGTCAGTCGAGACAGAGGCGTGTCGTTGACCTTGTTGATGTCGATATAGGGAATGCAGATGCGGCCGTGCGCGACCGCCAGGATCGTGTCGAAGATGATGGCGGGATCGTCGAACTGGAAGCAGTAGCCCTGCGCCCCCAGGCGCACGCACTGTTTCAGGATGCCGATGTCATGGTCGTTTGAAAAGACGGCGATGCGAACGTTGAGCTTGCTGCCCTGGACCTCGGCCAGGACGTCCGCGCCGTCCATGTCGGAGAGCTTCCAGCCGATCACGGCGACATCGAACTCCTGCGCCATGGCAAGCTCCAGGAAATGACTGCCGCTTTGTACCGAGGCCAAAAGCTCGAACCGCCCGTCGCATTCCAGCATTTCGCGCAGAGCCGATATGACGAGCGGATTGCGTTCGGCGACGACCACGCGAACGCGCCGCTCTTCGATTGCCTTGTTCTCTGTCCGTGACCTGATCTTCAAGGGCTTCCGGCTTTTTTGTTGCGGCCTGGCGGGTCCTGGCGATGCCAGGACCTGCGTCATGGCAATTCTGCCCCAATGGCGCGAGGGTGCTCTTTCCCCAGCGACATCAGCTGTCGCGCCGCTGGAAGCCGAAGGGCGCCCTTCTTTTGATGAAATCGATAGTCCGTGCGCGCATGACAACACGGCATCGGCGAAGCCCGACGTGAGCGGGCAAGCATGCGTTTGGCCTGAGATTTCCGTACGTTAGAAGGCCGGACCGAAAAACCGGTTTCCACTTTGCGGACTCATGGTCTAGACCTGATTTGCCCCTTTTCCGGGATTCTGATGGCGGGAGGCGCTGGTGGAAGGCCAGGACGAACGGACGACGGGCGCCAGGGCCGCCGACGAGCACCACGCCGACATCTATGGCGAGGACGGTGCCGTCCTTTCGTCCTTCCTCGCCCGGATTGGTGCGGCGATCGCCGACCGCGACACGCTGACCCTCAAGCGTGAAGTCGACGACCTGCATCAGTCGGAACTTGGCGACCTCATCGAGGCGCTGCACCCCGAACAACGGCTTGCCTTGGTCGATCTGCTGGGCGCCGACTTCGACTTCTCCGCTTTGACCGAAGTCGACGAGGCGATCCGCATGGATATCGTCGACAATCTGCCCAATGCGCAGATCGCGCAGGCCGTGCAGGAGCTCGATTCCGACGATGCGGTCTACATCCTCGAAGACCTCGAGCCGGAAGACCAGGACGAGATCCTGTCGCAACTGCCTTTCACCGAGCGGATCAGGCTGCGCCGCTCGCTCGACTACCCGGAAGAGACCGCCGGGCGGCGCATGCAGACCGAGTTCGTCGCGGTGCCACCCTTCTGGACGATCGGCCAGACCATCGACTACATGCGCGAGGACAAGAACCTTCCCGAGCGCTTCAGCCAGATATTCGTCATCGATCCGACCTTCAAGCTGTTGGGCGCCATCGATCTCGACCAGATCCTGCGCACCAAGCGCGCGGTCAAGGTCGAGGAAGTCATGCATGAGACGCGGCACGCCATCCCGGCCACCATGGACCAGGAAGAGGCGGCGCGGGAATTCGAACAATACGATCTCTTGTCGGCGGCCGTGGTCGACGAGAACGAGCGGCTGGTCGGCGTGCTGACCATCGACGACGTCGTCGACGTCATTCAGCAGGAAGCGGAGGAAGACCTGCTGCGCATGGGCGGCGTCGGCGACGAAGAACTCTCCGACAGCATTCTGGCGACTTCGCGCTCGCGCGTTCCCTGGCTGCTCGTCAATCTCTTGACCGCATTTCTGGCGGCATCGGTGATCGGCCTGTTCGACCACACGATCGAGCGGATCGTGGCGCTCGCCGTGCTGATGCCGATCGTGGCCGGCATGGGCGGCAATGCCGGGTCGCAGACCATGACCGTCACCGTGCGGGCGCTGGCGACGAGGGATCTCGACATCTACAATGCCGGCCGCATCATCCGCCGCGAAATGGGCGTCGGCTTCATCAACGGCATCGTCTTCGCCATCCTGATCGGCATCGTCGCGGCGGCGTGGTTTCGCGATCCTAATCTGGGCGGCATCATCGCCGCGGCGATGATCATCAACATGTTCGTGGCGGCCCTTGCCGGCATCCTGATCCCGCTGCTGCTCGACCGCTTCAAGGTCGATCCCGCGGTCGCTTCGGCGGTCTTCGTCACCACGGTCACCGATGTCGTTGGATTCTTTGCCTTCCTCGGCCTCGCGAGCTGGTGGTTCGGTGTCCGGTAAGCGTCTCAATTGACTTTTACGTAAATGCCGTGCGAGGCTCGTACGGGGTGCCGCGTTCGATTCCGGCGGGCAAGGGTTTGGTTCGGGACAGATGGGCGACGCCGCACGGCGATCGCCCGGAATTCCGGCATGGAGTGACAATGCGGGAATATTATTCGATTACCGAACTGACCCGCGAATTCGACGTGTCGACGCGGACGCTGCGTTTCTACGAAGACGAGGGGTTGGTGCAGCCGGTGCGGCGCGGCCGCACCCGTCTGTTTCGCCCTTCCGACCGCCATCTCATCCGGCAGATCATGCGTGGAAAACGGCTCGGCTTCTCGATCAACGAGATCCGCGAGATCATCCAGATGTACAAGGAGCCGCCGGGCGAGGTCGGGCAGCTCAAGCTGATGATCAAGCGCATCGAGGAAAAGCGCGAGGATCTCAGGCAGAAGCGCCGCGACCTCGAGGAGACGCTGGCCGAACTCGACCAGGCCGAAGAGTCCTGCGTCGAGCGGCTGGTCGAGCTCGGCGTCAATACCTGACCTGTGCGGTTGCTCCGATGCCTCGCCGCCAGGAACTGTGAAGGCTTGAACCGGCGGTCGATCACGTCATGTTCATCACTCTCGCTTGGCTGTTTGTCGCCGCTGTCACCGTCCACAATCTGGAGGAGGCGGTTTTCCTGCCTGCCTGGTCCGAGCAGGCGGGGCGCTGGCACCGTCCCCTCGCGGCCAACGAATTCCGGTTCGCGGTGTTCGTGCTGGTTGTTCTTGCTGGCGTTGCGGCTTTGCTCGCCACCGTGCAGGGACGGGAGAGTTTCGGCGCCTACGTCCTGTCGGGCTATGCGCTTGCGATGCTGCTCAACGTGGCTTTTCCACATCTCCTCGTCACAATGGTCACGCGCCGCTATATGCCGGGGACCGCGACCGCTCTCGCATTGAACCTGCCGGTCACCGCGGCTCTGCTGCATCAGGCATTTCGCGAGGGATATATTTCGGCGACCGGCTTCGCCTTGACGGCGCCCGCCATTGTCCTGGCCATCGTGCTTCTGCTCCCGGTGCTGTTTTATGTCGGCCGGAAACTGCTTCCGGACACGGCAGGCGCTCCAGGCAAGGCTTCTGACTGATCCCGCCGGACCTCAGATCCAGCGCCGCACGCGTTTGGCGTAGTCGCGGTATTTCTTGCCGAATTTCGCCGCCAACATCTTTTCCTCGCGCTCGATCGCGACCTTCTGGGTGACGAAGGCGGCGACGAAGGCAAGCAGGAAGAACCAGGCGATGCCCGAGACGAAGGCAACGCCGATCAGCATCAGTGTGTTGGCCAGGTACATCGGATTGCGGGTGACGCCGAAGGGACCGGTCGTGACGAGATGATCGGGCACGGCGTTGGGATTGAGCGTTGTCCTGGCCCGTATCATGGTGCGGATCGCGGTGAACCAGAGGACGGCGACAGCGAACAAAGCCACCCAACCGGCGGCGAACAGGATGTCGCCCAGCAGGTCGCCGATCCAGGGCAGGGGATAGAGCAGGCCGAGGATGATGCTGAGGGCGATTGCGGCGACGTAGATCACCGGCGGCCACGGTATCAGCCCAGGCTTCGGCTCCGTCATTGCGTCCCTCCCTCCGTCATCTTGTCCTCGGTCTTGGCGGTACACGTTGCGGCAAGATCGGACAGATGCGCCCTGAAGTCCGCAGTCTGGTCGTTGTTGTAGAGCCGATCAAGAGAGCCTTCACCGTCGAGAGTCTCGAGCATACAGCCGCAATAGCTCGAACAGAAGGTTGCGTTGCGCATCTGCTCGCACGAGCGCTGGCAGGTTTTCAGGAAATTGACCCGCGGGGGGTCGACCTGCGCGGGCATCACTTGCGAGAACAGCCAGACGCAACCGATCAGCAGCGGCTGGTGGATCAGGTAGAAGGCCAGGCTGTGGCGGCCGATGAAGACCAGAGGATTGGCCCAGCGGCCTGGCACGCGGCTCGCCAGACGTGCCCGTATACCGGAAGCGGAAGCGAGTTTCGCCGCCCCGAGGCCGAGAAGCACGGCGCCGAACCATGGAAACAGCGGCACATAGTCGTTGGAGCGCGGATTGATCGCCGACAGGCCGATCCACCACAGCCACGGATGATCGAGGGCCTCGAAGCGCAGGTAGGCTGGCGCCGCGATGACGAGCGCGGCGACGACAAGCGTCAGCAGCGCCGGCAGGCGCAGGAAGGCGAGGCCAAGCAAGCTCGCCAGCGCGATCTCGTGCAGGATGCCGAAGAAAATGAATCCGTCGGGCGTGGCGATGCGGGTGACGACCGATATGGCGACCGCCGCGCCTGCAACCATGGCGAACCGCTTCCAGAAACCGTTCCAGCGGATTTGTCCGCCATGGGCGAGATAGAGGCTGACGCCGACCAGGAACAGGAAGGTCGAAGCGATGCAGCGGGCGTAGATCTTCCACCAACCGAAGGCGGTGAGGCCAGGGTCGGTGTAACCGAAGAATTCCAGGTCCCAGGTGAAGTGGTAGCTCGCCATCGCGATCAACGCGATGCCGCGCACGATGTCGATGGCGACGATTCGCTTCGATGGCTCCGGAACGGGTGCGGTCGGCGTGTTGATGCTCATGGTCTCGTGATCTGATTCAGCCCCTCCAAGACGACTATCACGGTTGCACCGGATAGAAGAAGACCGGTCGCCCTGGCCCGGACCGCGCGGCGGAGCCCGCGCCAGCCGCCGGGTTTGGGCCAGCGCGGGAAAGCCTTTGACCGGCTTCGCTTTTTGCCGGGTGTGCGTCGGTTTCCTCTTAATGGGCCTGAAATGTCCGCGCCAGATTTGGCGCCGCGATTCTGTTTGGGGAAGCAATGTCCACCCATGTGCGCCATCCGATCTGGCTTCCGGCCCTCAAGGCCGCGGACGCGCGCACCTTCGCCTCGCTCTACGCGGTCGAATCCTTCGCCCGCGCCATGGTGTCGAGCGTCATCCCGATCCAGGCCTACGAAATCCTGCACAACGAGCAGGTCGTCTCGATCCTCTACACCGTCGTGTCGCTGCTCGGCCTGTCGGTGACCCTGTTCATGCCGATGCTGATCCGCCGCTTCGCGCGGCGGTGGGTGTACACCGCCGGCGCCTGCCTGCTTGCCATAGGCTCGCTGTTCTTCGTTACCCATACGCTCGCCGGGCAACTGGCCGGCATGCTGTGCCGCGTCATGGGCGCCAGCGCGCTGTCGATCACGCTCAACCTCTACATCATGGACCACATCCGCAAGACCGACTTCATGCAGGCCGAATCGCTGCGCATGGCGTGGTCGATGGTTGCCTGGACCTGTGGGCCGACGCTCGGCATCTTTCTTTACGCGCATTTCGGCATCTATGCCGCGCATGGCGCGGTGGCGGTGTTCGCCCTGGCCTTGCTGGCGCTGTTCTGGACCTACCGGCTGGGTGACAACCCGTCGATCCGCCCGGGTAAGACGCGGCCGGCCAATCCGCTCGCCAATATCGGCCGCTTCGTGGCGCAGCCGAGGCTCAGACTCGCCTGGCTGATCGCCTTCGGCCGCTCCTGCTTCTGGACGACATTCTTCGTCTATGGGCCGCTGTTCATGGTCATCACCGGGCAGGGCGATATCGCCGGCGGCCTGCTGGTCTCGGCCGGCAACGCGCTTTTGTTCATGGCTATCTTCTGGGGCAAGGCAGGAAAGCGCTTTGGCGGCCGGCGCACCATGACGTTTGCCTATTTCGCCATGTCGGCATCGCTGCTGGCCGCCGGCACGATCGGAGCGACAGCACCGTTGCTGACCGGCGCCTTCCTGTTGTGCGGCGCCTTCTTCACCATCGCGCTCGACGCCCTGGGTTCGACCGCCTTCATGCGCTCGGTACGCTCCTATGAGCGGGCGCAGATGGCGGCGGTCTACCGCACCTATCTCGATTTTTCCGAACTGACGCCGCCGCTGGTCTATTCGGTGGTGCTGGCGTTCTTCGGCCTGGGATCGGTGTTCGTCACCCTCAGCCTGCTGGCGGCGTTTTGCGGCTTCATGACCTGGCGCTACCTGCCGAAGTCCCTGTAGGTATGTCGATATTCAGGTGATGCCGGCCTGACCTGAATCTCGACATACCCTCATGTCACCGCCGCATGGCGCTCGCGCACCCAATTGTGGAAGCGGTGCAGATCATATTCCTCGGGCATCAGCACGCCGGCTGTGTGGCGCATCGAGCGCAAGCCCTTCTGGTTGACCTCGCAGATGGCGGCGTCCTCCTCCAGCACCTGTGTGCCAAAGGTGATGATGTTGTCGATATCGGTCTCGGCGAGGGCCTCGGGCGCGAACAGCCACTCCGCGACAAGCTCCGTCTGTTCGGGACCGAGCGGCACCAGGCGCACGGTCCTGACATAGTCGACATGGCCGACGATGAACATCGAGGGCAGGCTGGTGGCATAGGTCTGGCCGGCGCTGCGTTCCGCCGGCTTCAGCCCTGAGAAGACCGGCCCGTGCGTCTGGCCGTCGCGCGACCAGGTCTGGGCGCCTGCGCGCAAGCCGCCGGAAAATTCCGGCGCGTCATTGTCGGCGTGGCGGAGCCATTCGGGATCGTCATGCCGGCTCATCAGGCCGCGGCCATAGATCGGCACCAGCCGCGACAAATCCTTGTGGACGCCCGGACAGTGCAGGCACTCGTTGAAGTTTTCCCAAAAGATCTTCCAGTTGCAGTTCATGACCTTGCGCAGCATATGGCCTGAGACCAGCGTTTCGAGCGGCCAGTTGCCGAGGTTGCCGGAAGCGGGATCGAAGGAGGATTGCGCCGAGCCGGCGGCATCTTCAGCAAGATTGACGAAGACGAAGCCGCGCCACACCGAGAGCGCGACGCGATAAAGCGGGTGATCGGCCTTGTCGAAGCTGTCGGGCAGCGATTTCGACGGCACGCGCACCAGGTCGCCGCGCAGCGAGTAGGACCAGGCATGATAGGGGCAGGTTATCAGCCGCGCTTTCAGGCGGCCCTCGCTCTCCTGGCAAAGCTGCGAGCCGCGATGGCGGCAGGTGTTGTGGAAGGCGCGCAGCTCACCTGTGTCGTCGCGCAGCACGAGGATGTCCTGCGTGCCGATGCGGAATCGGCGGAAGGCTAGCGGCTGCGCCAGATCGGCCTCGCGGCAGACGAGCAGCCAGTCTCTGTACCAGATGGCGTCGAGATCACGCTTATAGCTCTCCTGGTCCCAATATGCCGATGAGGGCAGCGTCGGCTCGGTACGGGTCAGCCCGTTATAAGGATCGCGCTCGCTGGCATTGGGCTGCATGGCTGGCTTCCTGTGAGGCTTGCCAGCCGACACCCGGCCATGAAGTTTGTCAATCAGGACGGGATGGGAGCGGCTTTGCCGATACGACGCTCCTGCGCTGGCGGCTGTCGGAATTTGGTTTGCCGCGCGCGGCGAATTTCCCTATAGTCACCAACGTCGTCGGTTCCTTTTTGGGAGCCAAGAGGGAATGCGGTGCGGGCGAGGTTTCGCCCAATGCCGTGGCTGCCCCCGCAACTGTGTGCGGTAGTCCTCTCCATATGCCACTGAAGATTTTTCTTCGGGAAGGTGGGGAAGGGCGCTTATCCGCGAGCCAGGAGACCTGCCGGCGGCGAAAAGACTGACTTCTATGCCCTCGGGTGGAGGGCGAAAGGACTGGAAATGACCACTGCTACCGTCTCCCTCGGCGCCTCCGTCTCCTCGCAGTCGCGCTTCATGCAGCTCGCGCTCGCGGCGCTGCTCGGCATCTTCGTCGTTGGTTTTGTCGGCTTCTCACACATCGATGCGGTCCACAACGCCGCCCACGACTATCGCCACTCGATGGCCTTTCCCTGCCACTAACTGGGATCTGACATCATGAACCTTTTTCGCAACGTCGTGTTCGTCGCGGCGATCGCGGGGCTCGTGGCCGGTGTCGTTCTCGCCTGCATGCAGGCCTATGCGACCGTTCCACTGATCCTGAAAGCGGAAGTCTACGAACAGGCCGGCGGCGGCCATCACCACGACCATGGCGCGGCACCCGCCACAACCGATACCGGCGCCGTGAGCACGGCCGCTCCGGCAGGCAATGCCATGAGTTCCGCCGCGCCGGCAGCGGAAGCAGCTGCTCCGGTAGCGGAGGATGAAGGCTGGGCGCCGGCCGACGGCTTAGAGCGTTTCGCCTTCAGCGTGCTCGCCAATATCGTCACCGGCATCGGCTTCGCATTGGTCCTGGTCGCGGTTTCGGAATTCGCAGGCGGCGTCGGCAACTGGCGCCAGGGCGTTTTCTGGGGTCTGGCCGGCTTTGCAGTGTTCACACTGGCGCCTGGCCTCGGCCTGCAGCCGGAGTTGCCTGCAATGCCGGCGGCCGATCTCCTGCCGCGCCAGATCTGGTGGTCGGCAACGGTGGCGGCAACCGCAATCGGCCTTGGCCTGATCGTGTTTCGCAGATCGCTGCCGTTGACCATCCTCGCGGTCTTGCTGATCGTCGCGCCGCACATTGTCGGCGCGCCGCAGCCCGACAGCTTCGAGACACCGATCCCGGAAGGCCTGCACCATCAGTTCGTGGTGGCGGTGACGGTGACAAATCTGGTGTTCTGGCTGGTGCTCGGCGCGGTCGTTGGCGTGGTTCGCGGGCGCTTCACCGGCACGGCGACCAGCCTGCGCGACAGCTTTGCCTGATCTGGGCAAGCTGACCTTCATCATCGGTGGTGCGCGCTCCGGCAAGAGCGCGCACGCAGAAACCCTGGTGGCGGCGTTGCCCTCGCCATGGGCCTATATCGCCACGGCGCAAGCCTATGACGACGAGATGCATGAACGCATCGCGCTGCACCGCTCGCGGCGCGGCGAGGGCTGGTCGACCATCGACGCGCCACTCGACCTTGCCGAAGCCCTGGAGGCGTTGCCGGATGATCAGCCGGTGCTTGTCGACTGCCTGACGCTGTGGCTGACCAATCACATGCTGGCGGATCACGACGTCGAGGCCGCGTGCCGACGGCTGGCGGACGTTCTGTCGCGGCCGCGCGGGCCGTGGTTCGTGGTGTCGAACGAGGTCGGGCAAGGCATCGTGCCCGACAATGCGCTGGCGCGGCGTTTTCGCGACGACGCCGGTCGGCTCAACCAGCGGGTCGCCGCGGTCGCCGATACGGTGCTCCTGATGGTGGCGGGGCTACCGCTCAAGGTGAAATGAAATGACCGAAGACAAGGGCTCCAAAGACCGGGATGAAGAACGCCATCGCGCCAAGATGGCCAAGCGCAAGGCGGTGCAGGACGCCGAGGTCGCGGGCAAGACGATCGAGAAGGGGTTGCTGATCGTCAACACCGGCCCCGGCAAGGGCAAGACCACGGCCGCCTTCGGTCTCGCACTGCGGATGCTCGGCTACGGCAAGCGCGTCGGCGTCGTCCAGTTCATCAAAGGCAAATGGCACACCGGCGAGAAGGACGCTTTCGCCGCCTTCGGCGACCGGGTCGTCTGGCATGCGATGGGCGAGGGGTTCACCTGGGAAACGCAGGATCTGAAGCGCGACATCGCGGCCGCCGAAGCCGCCTGGGCCAAGGCCGTGGAATTGATTGGCGACCCCTCGATCAGCCTTGTCGTGCTCGATGAACTCAACATCGCGCTGCGCTACGATTATCTCGATCTCGACAAGGTGGTTGCCGCGCTCAAGGCTCGCCGCGAGGGCCTGCACGTTGTCGTCACCGGTCGCAACGCGAAGCCGGCGCTGGTCGAGGCGGCGGACCTGGTCACCGAGATGGGGCTGACGAAACACCATTTTTCCGCCGGCGTAAAAGCGCAGCAGGGCATCGAGTTCTAGAACACCAGGATTGCGATCACCGCGATCAGCCCAAACAGGCCAATCAGCAAATAGTCGGCGACACGATAAAGTTGGAGCGCCCGCCGGATGTCGCCGCTGTCGACATCGCGTCGTCCGCCTTCGCCCATGAAGACGTCGTCGACCACGACGCCGCCATAGCTGCGCGGCCCGGCGAGCGCGAGGCCAAGTGCGCCGGCCATGGCCGCTTCCGGCCAGCCGGCATTGGGCGAGCGGTGTTTTTTCGCGTCGCGCCGTACCGCCTGCCAGGCATTGCCGGGGTCGGTGCCCTTGACCAGGAAAGCGGCCAGCACAATCAGCACCGCCGTCAGCCGTGATGCCGGCAGGTTGATCCAATCGTCGAAGCGTGCCGCCGCCCAGCCGAAGGCCTCATGGCGTGGGGTGCGGTGGCCGATCATCGAATCGGCGGTGTTGGCGGCCTTGTAGGCGGCGCCGCCGGCCAGCCCGCCGACACCGGTCCAGAAGGCGGGGGCGACGATGCCGTCGGAGAAATTCTCCGCCAGGCTCTCGATCGCCGCCCGGCAGACGCCGGCGCGGTCCAGCGTTTCGGGATCGCGGCCAACGATTCGCGAGACGGCGGCTCGGCCCATGTCGAGGCCTCCGCTGTCGAGCGCGTCGGCGACGGCTTCGACGTGTTCGTAAAGGCTTTTCTGCGACAGAAGCGATGTCGCCAGAAGGACGGCAATGATCAATCCCAAGGGGACGAACCAGAGCAGGACAAGCTGCACGCAAAGACCTGCTGCCGCCGGCACCAGCACGATGACGAGAAGCGCCTGGACACCACGTTGGCGACGCAGCGCGTCGGGATCAGTGGCGCGGTTGAGCCTCAAGTCGAGAAAGGATATCAGCCTTCCGAACCACGTCACCGGATGGCCGATGGCGCGAAACAGCCAGTCGGGATAACCGAGGGCGAATTCGACAACCAATGACAGGAAAGCGATCAGGACTGACATGAAGCTTCTTGAAGGAGCGGTGGACCATGGTGGAAGTCTTGGCCGGGCAAGGGCGCTTTTCCCTAGTGCCGTGCTGCCGTTCGTCGACCTCTCGACCGGTATCAATCCGCACTCCTACCCGCTTTTCGACCTGCCCGCCACCGCCCTGTGGCGATTGCCGGAGGCCGTGCGTGGGCGCGAGCTCATAGAGATTGCAGCCAAGACCTACGGCGCGCCTTCCGCGGGAAACGTCGTGGCGGCGCCTGGTACGCAGATCCTGCTGCCGCGCGTGGCATCGTTGGTGCGGCCCGGCAAGGCATTGGTGCTCGCGCCGACCTATGCGGAACACGCAAGGGCGGCGGCGATTGCCGGGCACGAGGTGGTCGAGGTCGGCGATTTCGCCGCGCTGGCCGACGCAGACCTGGCCATCATCGTCAATCCGAACAATCCGGATGGGCGCATCATCGAGCGCGACCGGCTGCTTGCGCTGGCCGCCAAGCTGTGCGCCAAGGGCGGGCTGCTGGTCGTCGACGAGGCGTTCATGGATGTGGGCCCGCGCGAACATAGTCTCGCCAGCGATGTCGGCCAGGGCGGCATCGTTGTGCTGCGTTCCTTCGGCAAGTTCTTTGGTCTGGCCGGACTGCGGCTTGGGTTCGCGCTTGCCGATGCGCCAACGGCTGAACGGTTGGACACGCAGTTCGGGCCGTGGGCCGTCGCCGGACCGGCGTTGGAATATGGCATCCGCGCGCTCGCCGATCTCGGGTGGCAGGATGCGATGCGGGCGTCGCTGGTGGATGCGTCGGCGCGCCTCGATGCGCTGTTCGGCCGTTTCGGCGTTCGCGTCGCTGGCGGCACCACATTGTTCCGCTATCTCAGCCTCCCCGATGCCGGCGGCTTGTTTTCCGCGCTTGGCGAAAGAGGCATTCTGCTCCGGCATTTCTCCGGCCGGCCGCATGTCCTGCGCGCCGGCCTGCCGGGGAGCGAGGAGGAATGGCGCAGGCTCGAATCCGCGCTTGCCGATTGGGCGTCGCGGCGCGAGGATCGGTCGAAAGGTCAGAAACAATGATCCATGTCTGCTCGCTGGCGAAGATCGAGGAAACGGTGGCCAGGACCGGCGCCGACCGCATGCTATCGCTGCTTGCGGCCGGGACGGATGTGGTGCGTCCGGCCTCGATCCCTAGGGAAAACCACCTGCATCTGGTCATGCATGACATTGCGGTGGCGCAGGACGGCATGACCATGCCTGGCGAGGAGCATGTGCGCAACCTGCTCGATTTCGCGCGCCGCTGGGACCGGGCAAGGCCGATGGTGGTTCACTGCTATGCCGGCATCAGCCGTTCGACGGCTTCGGCCTACATCATCACCGCGGCGCTGGCGCCTAAGCGCAATGAGCTGGAACTGGCGCAGACGTTGCGCGCGCTGTCTCCTTCGGCGACGCCCAATCCGCGACTGATCGCGGTGGCCGACAAGCTGCTCGAGCGCAAGGGCCGCATGATTGAGGCGATCGAGTCGATCGGGCGAGGGGCCGACGCCTTCGAAGGCACGCCGTTCGCGCTCAAGATCGATATCTAGGCGGCTATTTCAGCCACTCCGCGAGCTTTGCCTTGCGCATGTCCCGCAGCAGGTTGATGAAGCCGTCGGCCTGATATTGCGCGGTCAATCGGCCTTTCTCTGCCGTTGCAATGCTGGCGTCGCCGACCACGCCGTTGGGGTTGAGATCCCCAGCGATCCAGGCGAAGGCATGCGTGCCGGTGTGGCGCAGCAGCGAGAAGTCCTTCTCGGCCTTGGCAACGTTGGAAATGAAATTGTCGGCCTTGCCCATGTCAACGAGATCCGGCCGGAAATGCAGCATCAAAGAGGTCTCGACATCGCCGCCATGGATGCCGTGGCGGTCCTCGAGCTCCGTGTACATGCCGGCCGGGCGGCCAAAGCGCTGCCAGCTGGTCTTCACCGCCAGCATCTTTTCGCGCACGCGCAGTTCGCGCGTGACGATGCCCATGATCTCCTCATTGCCGCCATGCGAGTTGACGACGATGAGCTTGCGCACGCCGGCGCGCGCGATCGACAGGCCAAGCTCGGTCCACGCCTCGATCAGCGTCGTTGCCGGCAGGGTCAATGTGCCCGGCGCGTGCAGATGCTCATTCGACTTGCCCACCGCCTGGACCGGCAGGATGCGGATGTCGAGGTCCTCGGGCAGGCGTGCGATCACCGTGTCGAGCATGCCGTTCATGATCGAGGTGTCGGTCGACACAGGAAGATGCGGCCCATGCTGCTCGATCGCCGCCAGCGGCAACACCGCTATCGTCGCCTCGGGATCGATCGAGGCATATTCTGATGTCCGGTAGTCGCCCCACCAGACGCGTCTTTTTGCTACGGTCATGTCATAACCTCTTTAATGGTCAGGGCAGACCTAGCGCGGCAGAGCTTGTCTGTCGATCACCCGGCCGCGATGGCCTCGACCTCGACCTTGAATTCGGGCCTGGCAAATCCGGAAACGATCATCAGCGTCGAGGCCGGCGCCGGGCTGGAGAACATACGGTCACGGACCTCCATATAGGGCCGCAGATGCGCACGGTCGGTGACGTAAGCGTTGATGCGAACGATATCAGGCAACCCCAGCCCGGCTTCGCCCAGGATCGCCGCGATGTTCTTGAAGCAGAGTTCGGCCTGCGCGCCGGCGTCTTCCGGTATCTGGTCGTCCGCCGTGATGGCGACCTGGCCCGAGCACAGCACCAGCCGCTTGCCGGCCGGCACCTCGACGCCGTGGCTGTAACGGGCAAAGGGTGGCTTGATCGATTTCGGGGTGAGAAACTTGAACATGGCAATCTCCTGGACACCGTCAGCCTAAGGCCGGATGCATTGCGCCATCAAGATGGCGGTGCATGTCGCCCGTGCGATTGTGGACAGGCGTTCAAAAAATAGGCACGATGCCCTTCGGTGCAGCACGACCTTTCCGGCTTTCGCAGATGGCTGTGGTGCAGGCGGGCGGGTCCCGGCGCGCGACGCCGGTGGCATGCGTCTTGCTTCTTGAATCTTTGGTGTCAAGCACGGCGCGCAACGCGCCGGTGCAAATAAAGGGCGGTGTTAATGTACGTGAAACAGAAGATTTCGGTAGCGGTCGTGGCTCTGCTTGCGGCCAGCACGCTAGGCGCGGCGGCGAATGAAAAAGTCACTTTCGGCACCAACTGGCTCGCCGAGCCGGAGCATGGCGGCTATTACCAGGCCGTGGCGGATGGCACCTATGCCGCCTGCGGCCTCGATGTCACCATCATGCAGGGCGGCCCGCAAGTCAGCGGCCGGCCGATGCTGCTCGCCGGCAAGATCGATTTCTACATGGGTGGCAATTTGCTATCGGCCTTCGATGCCGTCCAGCAAGGCATTCCGATGCGCGTTGTGGCGGCGGATTTCCAGAAGGATCCACAGGTCATCATGTCCCACCCCGGCGAGGGGCTCGATAAATGGGAAGACCTGAAGAACGCCGAGCAGTACATTCTGGGCGATGAAGGTGCGCAGACCTTCTTCCAGTGGATGGTCATCGAGCTTGGTTTCGACGCTTCAAAGCGCGCGCCCTACACCTACAACACCGCTCCTTTCCTCGCCAACAAGAAGTCGATCCAGCAGGGCTACGTCACTTCGGAGCCGTTCGCGGTCAAGAAGGAAGGCGGCTTCGTGCCGAACCAGTTCCTTCTCGCCGACTATGGCTGGGACACCTATTCGACCACGATCGAGGTGATGCAGGACACGATCGACAAGAAGCCCGAGGTGGTCCAGTGCTTCGTCGATGGCTCGGCCAAGGGCTGGTACAAATACCTCTACGGCGACAACAAGGCCGCCAACGACATGATTAAGAAAGACAACCCTGACATGACCGACGAGCAGATCGCCTTCTCGATCGAGCAGATGAAGAAGTTCGGCCTTGCCGATTCCGGCGACACCGAGAAGCTCGGCATCGGCGCCATGACCGATGCGCGGATCAAGAGTTTTTACGACAAGATGGTCAAGGCCAAGGTCACGCCCGCTGGCATCGACATCACGAAGGCCTACACGCTGGCCTTCGTCAACAAGGGAGTCGGGCTCGAGCTGAAGAAATAGGCCGGTCCCGGCATGATGAGGGAGAAGGTGGCGCAAGCGCCGGCCTTGGACGTCGCTCCGACCTTGCTGGCACTGCGTGGCGTCGGCAAGGTGTTTTCCAACGGCGTGACGGCACTCAGCGATGTCGATCTGACGATCCGGGAAGGCGATTTCCTCAGCCTGCTCGGACCGTCCGGTTGCGGCAAGTCGACGGCGCTGCGGCTGATTGCTGGCCTGTCGACGCCGACGTCAGGCGTGCTCGACTGGCGCGGCGGCGGCTCGCTCGACCGTGCCAATATCGGCTTCGTCTTCCAGGAGCCGACGCTGCTGCCCTGGGCCAGCGTCTTCGACAATGTCTGGCTGCCGCTCAGGCTGAAAGGCATTTCTCGCGCCAAGGCCGCACCGGCAATAACGGAAATGCTGGCGCGGGTTCACCTCACCGGGTTCGAGGACGCGGTGCCGCGCGAGCTGTCCGGCGGGATGAAGATGCGTGTCTCGATCGCACGCGCCATGGTGACCAAGCCGCGCGTGCTGTTGATGGACGAGCCGTTCGCCGCGCTTGACGAGATCACTCGCTTCAAGCTCAACAACGACCTGCTGGAACTGTGGCAGGACGAGCGCTTCACCGTCGTCTTCGTCACCCACAGTGTGTTCGAAAGCGTGTTTCTGTCCAACCGCGTCGTCGTCATGGCGGCGCGGCCGGGCAGGGTGTTCGACGAACTCGCCATCGAGGCATCCTATCCGCGCGACGAGGCTTTCCGCACGTCGCCGGATTATGCAGCCCTGTGCCGGCAGGCCTCCGACGTTCTGGTCAATGCCATCAACTCAACGGCGGGCTCGCATCATGACGGTCATTGACGGCACGTTGAAACTCGACCCCGAGGAAGCGCGGCGCGTGCGCCAGGAGCGGCTCGAGGGGATCGGCCGCTGGGTGCTGCCGCTGGCGATCATGATCCTGGCGATCTGGCTGTGGGACCGCATCTGCGTGTGGAACGAGATTCCGCAGTACATCCTGCCGCGGCCGGGCGTGGTGCTGTGGACGCTCTACAACGATGCCGGCCTGCTGTTCTCCGCGCTGCTGGTCACCTTGCGCATCACCTTCCTCAGCCTGCTCCTCGCGGTTGTCGGCGGCGTCGGCCTGGCGGTCTTGTTCGCGCAGTCGAAATGGGTGGAGATGTCGTTCTTCCCCTTCGCCATCGTGCTGCAGGTGACGCCGATCGTGGCGATCTTTCCGCTGATCAACATCTATGTCGACAACCAGACGACCAAGCTTCTGCTCTGCGCCTGGATCGTCGCCTTTTTTCCGATCCTGTCCAACACCACGCTCGGCCTCAACTCCGTCGACCGCAATCTGCGCGACCTGTTCAAGCTCAATGGCGCGACGCGTTGGCAGCAGCTGCGCTATCTCAGACTGCCGGCGGCGATGCCGTATTTTCTCGGCGGGCTGAAGATTGCCGGCGGCCTGTCGCTGATCGGCGCGGTGGTGGCCGAGTTCGTCGCCGGCGCCACCGGCCAGTCGTCGGGGCTCGCCTCGCGCATCATCGAAGCCGGCTACCGGCTGAATGCGCCAAGGCTGTTCGCGGCGCTGTTTTTGATTTCGCTCACCGGCATTCTGATCTTCCTCGTGCTGTCGCTGATTTCGCATCTTATATTGCGGCGCTGGCACGAGAGCGCGTTGAAGCAGGAGCGCTAGTGCCTTGATACCAGCCTCAGGTCCCTACCACTTAACCAATGTCCGGCTTCACGCGTCGCTGACGCCGGGCTTTGCCTCGGTCTTCGACAGAGATGGTTTTGCGCTGGCCGACATCACCGTCGCCGATGTCAAGATTTCCAGCATCGCGGCGCATGCCGCATCGAAAGTGCCGGCCGGCGCCATCGATCTTGGCGGCCGTATCGTGCTGCCGTGTTTCGTCGATTGCCACACGCATATCGACAAGGGCCATATCTGGTCGCGAAAGCCCAATCCCGACGGCAGTTTCATGGGTGCGCTGAACGCCACCGGCGCCGACCGCGCGGCGCGCTGGAGCGCCGAGGACGTGGCGCGGCGCATGGATTTTTCGCTGCGCTCGGCCTACGCGCATGGCACCAGGGCGCTCAGAACCCATATCGACAGCGTCGCCCCGCAGGAGGAAATCTCCTGGCCGGTGTTCGAGACGATCCGCGAGGCCTGGCGCGGCCGCATCGAATTGCAGGGCGCCTGCCTGCTTGGCATCGAGGGCGTGCGCGACAGAAAATGGTTCGACAGGCTGGCCAAACGAGTGGCCGCCGCCAGGGGCGTGCTGGGTGTGGTCACCTATATGGTGCCGGACCTGGAGGAACTGCTCGACCACGTCTTCGCGCAGGCGACCAAGCACGGGCTCGACCTCGATTTTCACGCCGACGAGACCAACGATGTCGCCGCGATCTCGCTGAAGAAGATCGCCGAGGCAGCCCTGTGGAACGGATTCGAGGGCAAGATCCTCGTCGGCCATTGCTGCTCGCTGGCGCGGCAGCCCGATCTCGAGGTGCTGGACACGCTGGACAAGGTGGCGAAGGCCGGGCTCGCCGTCGTGTCGCTGCCGATGTGCAATCTTTATTTGCAGGATCGACGGAGCGACGGCACCACGCCGCGCTGGCGTGGCGTGACTCTGCTGCACGAGATGAAGGCGAGGGGCATTCCGGTGGCCGTCGCTTCCGACAACACGCGCGACCCCTTCTACGCCTATGGTGATCTCGACATGCTGGAAGTCTATCGCATGGCGACGCGCATCCTGCATTTCGATCATCCGGTCGCCGACTGGCCGCAGGCGGTGACCGCGACACCGGCCAAGGTGATGCGGCTCGATGGCTTCGGCGTGCTTGCCGCCGGCGGCGACGCGGATTTCGTCCTGTTCAAAGGTCGAAGCTGGACGGAATTGCTGTCGCGGCCCGAATCGGATCGCATCGTCGTGCGCGCCGGACGCGCGATCGACCGGCAATTGCCCGACTATGCCGAACTCGACGAGCTGATGGTGGAATGATGGATGTTTCGGCGCTCAAACGCGATCTCGACGGGATAAAGCTCGACGACAATCCGGCGATCGTCCAGCAGAAAAGCCGCGACTTCTACTGGTACAGCCCGGTGCTGAAACGGCAGCTCGACCACGTCACCGGCGACCTCATCGTGACGCCGAAGACCGAGGCCGAACTGATCCGCGTGCTTGCCGCCTGTCACCGCCATGGCGTGCCGGTGACGCCGCGCGGCAGCGGCACCGGCAATTACGGCCAGGCAATGCCGCTGTCGGGCGGGGTGGTACTCAACCTCGCCGAGATGAACGAGGTCAAGTTGATCGGCCCAGGCCGCGTGGTGACCGGACCCGGCGCGGTGCTGGCCGACATCGACAAGGCGACGCGGGCGCATTCCGGCCAGGAACTGCGGCTGTCGCCCTCGACCTACAACACCGCCTCCATCGGCGGCTTCATCGCCGGTGGTTCTGGCGGTGTCGGCTCGATCAATTTCGGCGGATTGCGCGACTTCGGCAACGTGCTGCGGCTGAGCGTGGTGACGATGGAGGCCGAGCCGAAGGTGCTCGAACTGACAGGCGAGAACCTGCACAAGGTGACCCACGCCTATGGCACCAATGGCATCATATCCGAGGTCGAGATGCCGCTGACGGCAGCCTATGACTGGATCGATGTCATCGTCGGTTTCGACGCCTTCATGGAAGCAGCCCGTTATGGAAACGCGCTCGCCTGCCAGGACGGCATCCTGACCAAGCTGATCACGCCGATCGCGGCACCCGTGCCGCAACTCTACTTCAAGCGGCACCAGAAATTTTTCAGGGAAGGGCAAAGCATCTGCGTCGTCATGGTGGCTCGGCATGGGCTGGACGCCTTCCTGGCCTTTACGCGCCGCGCCGGGGGCGACGTGATCTTCAACGCTGCCCTTGCCGCGCCGGAGGAGAAAAAGGGCCTGCCGCCGGCCTACGAGCTGGCCTGGAACCACACCACGCTCAGGGCACTGCGGGTCGATCCGTCGATTACCTATCTGCAATCGCTCTATCCCTTTCCCGACCAGTTGGCGCTGGTCGAGAAGATGGATGCAATGTTCCCTGGCGAGGTGTTCTCGCATCTCGAATTCGTCCGGCTGGACGGCAACATCACCTGCTTCGGCCTGCCGCTGGTCAAGTTCACCACCGAGGCGAGGCTCGACGAAATCATCCGCCTGCATGAGGACAATGGCTGCCCGATCTTCAACCCGCACCGCTACACGCTGGAAGAGGGCGGCATGAAGCAGACCGACGCCGTGCAGTTGGCCTTCAAGCGCGAGACCGATCCGGAAGGCCTGCTCAACCCCGGCAAGATGATCGCCTGGGAAAACCCGGACTACGACTACCGTTCGGGCCGGACTTTTCTGTTCAAGGGGCTGCAAAAGGCAGGCTGATGAACATCCTCGTGCTCTACGCCCATCCGGTCGAGACCAGCTTCAATGCCGGCCTGCACCGGATGATCGTCGAGCGGCTGACGGCGGCGGGTCACACAGTCGACAACTGCGACCTCTACGCAGAGAATTTCGACCCGCGCCTGACGCGGGCCGAACGGCTTGGCTATCACGACCCGCGTGGACCAGGGGATGCGGTTGCCGGCTACATTCAGAGGCTGCAGGCGGCCGAGGCCCTGGTGCTGTCATTTCCGGTCTGGAACTACGGCTATCCGGCGATCCTGAAAGGATTTTTCGACCGCGTCTTCCTGCCCGGCGTGTCGTTCAAGCTGGTCGATGGCAAAGTGCAGCCGACGCTGCACAACATCCGTAAACTGGCGGCTGTCACCACCTATGGCGGCAGCCGGTTCCGCGCCATGGTGATGGGCGATCCGCCGCGCAAGGTCGTGAAGCGCATGCTGCGCGCGACGATCAAGCCCGGCGCTCCCGTCTCCTATCTCGCCCATTATGCGATGAACCTGTCGACCGACGAAACGCGCAAGTCCTTCATGACGAAGGTCGCGGCCAGCATGGATGCATTCTGATGCGTGCGCTTGTCGTCTATTGCCATCCGGTGCCGGAGAGCTTTTGCGCCGCGATCCGCGACACCGCCGTGGACGTGCTGACGCGTCGAGGCTGGGACGTGCGGCTGCTCGACCTCTATGCCGAGAAATTCGATCCGGTGATGAGCTGCGAGGAGCGGCGCAGTTACAACGACCATGCGCCGCAGGATCCGGCGCTGAAGCCGCATTTCGAACTGCTCAATTGGGCCGAGGCGATCCTGTTTGTCTATCCGACCTGGTGGTATGGGCTGCCGGCGATGCTGAAAGGCTGGCTCGACCGGGTGTGGGCGACCGACATCGCCTTCAAGCTGCCGGCGGGCAAGGGCGGGATCAAGTCGCTGATGACGCATGTCACCAAGGTCGGCGTCATCACCACCTGTGGTGCGCCAACCTGGTGGAGCGTCGTCGTCGGCCAGCCCGGACGCAAGACCTTGCTGCGCGGCATGCGGGCGCTGTGCGCCAGACGCTGCAAGACGTTTTTCCTGGCGCATTATTTGATGGACGCCTCGACGCCGGCGACGAGAGCGGCGTTTCTGGTCAAGGTGCGGGCGAAGCTGGAGCATTTTTGAGAGCAGCACTTGCCTTCTCCCACAAGGAGAGAAGGAAGAGGCGCCGCGCTACATCCTCACCCGTTCCGACCTCGGATCATACATCGGCTTCAGCGATGCTTCGGCGGCAAACCGTTCGCCGGCGATCTCGATCTCATAAGATGAAGCGAGCACATCCGCCTCGCTTTCGCCCTGGCATGGCACATAGCCAAGGCCGATGGCGCCGCCGAGATGATGGCCGTAATTGCCGGAGGTGACCGGACCGACGATCTTGCCGTCGCGCAGGATCGCCTCGTTATGGAAGAGCAGCGGCTGCGGGTCCTTCAGCCGGAACTGGACCAGACGGCGGTTCAACCCGGCCTCCTTCTTCTTCAGCACGGCGTCGCGGCCGATGAAATCGCCCTTGGCTGTCTTCACCGCGAAGCCAAGGCCTGCTTCCAGCACATTGTCCTCATCGGTGATATCGTGACCGAAATGGCGGAAAGCCTTTTCGATGCGGCAGGAATCCAGCGTGTGCAGGCCGCAGAGTTTCAGGCCGACATCCGCGCCGGCCTCGTCGACCGCCTCGAAGACATGGGCAGCCTGTTCGGTAGAGACATAGAGCTCCCAGCCGAGTTCGCCGACATAGGTGACGCGGTGCGCCCGGGCGAGCCCCATGCCAATCTCGATCTCCTGGAAGGTGCCGAACGGATTGTTCTCGTTGGAGAAGTCGTTGGGGCTGACCTTCTGGATCAGTTTTCGCGCATCCGGACCCATCAGGCAGAGCACGCTTTCGGCCGCGGTGACATCGGTGATGACGACGAACGCCTCACCGACATGCCGGCGCAGCCAGGCGAGGTCGCGTTGCAGCGTGGCCCCTGGAACGACGAGGAAATAGACCGTATCCGAAAGCCGCGACACGGTGAGGTCGCTCTCGATGCCGCCGCGCTGGTTGAGCATTTGCGTGTAGACGATCTTGCCCGGCGCCACATCCATGTCGTTGGCGCAGAGCCTTTGCAGGAAACGCTGAGCGTCGCGACCCTCGACTCGGATCTTGCCGAACGAGGTCATGTCGAACAGACCGACCTTGTTGCGGACCGCCAGATGCTCCTCACGCTGATTGTCGAACCAGTTCTGCCGCTTCCAGGAATAGCGATATTCGCGCTCCTGGCCTTTGCGCGCGAACCAGTTGGCGCGCTCCCAGCCGGCAACCTCGCCGAACACGGCGCCACGCGCCTTCAGATGTTCATGCAAGGGCGAGCGGCGCACGCCACGCGATGTCGCCATCTGCCGGTAGGGAAAATGGTCGGCATAGAGCAGGCCGAGCGTTTCGGAGACGCGCTCCTTGAGATAGCGGCGGTTCTTCTGGAACGGCTGGGTGCGGCGGATGTCGACTTCCCACAGGTCGAACGGCGCTTCGCCATCGTTGATCCACTGCGCCAGCGCCATGCCGGCGCCGCCGGACGAGACGATGCCGATCGAGTTGTAGCCGGTCGCCATCCAATAACCGCGCAGTTCCGGCGCCTCGCCGAGATAGTAGCGGTCGTCGGGGGTGAAACTTTCCGGGCCGTTGAAGAATGTGTGGATGCCGGCGGTGGCCAGCATCGGCATGCGGTTGACGCCCATTTCGAGGATAGGCTCGAAATGGTCCATGTCCTCGGGCAACTGGTCGAAGCAGAAGTCCTCGCGGATGCCGTCCATGCCCCATGGCTTGGCCACCGGCTCGAAGGCGCCGAGCATCATCTTGCCGGCGTCTTCCTTGTAGTAGGCGCATTCGTCGGGCACGCGCAGCACCGGTAGGCGGCCGAGGCCTGAGATGGGCTCGGTGACGAGATAGAAATGCTCGCAGGCATGCAGCGGGATGGTAACGCCGTTCTGGGCACCGAGTTCGCGCGCCCACATGCCGGCGCAGTTGACGACGATGTCGGCCTCGATGGTGCCTTGCTCTTCGCCCTGCGCCCAGGACACGCCGGTGACGCGGCCATTTTTTGTATGGACCTTCGTCACCTTCACATTCTCGACAATGGTGGCGCCGCGCTGGCGCGCGCCCTTGGCCAGCGCCATGGCGATGTTGGCCGGGTCGCATTGACCGTCGAGCGGCAGGTGCACGGCGCCGACCACGTCAGAGACGTTGAGATGCGGATACATCTGCTTGACTTCATTGGGAGAAATCTCGCGCACATCGACATCGAAGGCGCGGGCGAGCGATGCCTGCCGGTAGATCTCGTGCTTGCGCTCCTCGGTCAGCGCGACGGTGATCGAGCCGACCTGGCGCATGCCGGTGCCGACCTCGGTCTCGGCCTCCAGCTTGACGTAGAGGTCGGCCGAATATTTCGCCAGCCGGGTCATGTTCTGCGAACCGCGCAACTGTCCGATCAGGCCGGCGGCATGCCATGTCGTGCCCGAGGTCAGCTGCTTGCGCTCCAAAAGCACGATGTCGGTCCAGCCGAGCTTGGCCAGGTGGTAGGCGGCCGAGCAGCCGGAGACGCCGCCACCGATGATGACGGCCCGCGCCTTGGTGGGAAGGGTCTTGACGGTCATGCGGCCTCGCGACGGTAGCTGGAAACAAAACGGCGCAGCCGGGCGGCTGCTTCACGCAGTACCGGTTCGGGCTGGCACAGGCTTATCCTGATATGGCCGGCCGCGGCTTCGCCGAAGCTGGAGCCGGGCATGACGCCGACCTTCTCCTTGTCGAGAAAGGCGAAGGCGAATTTCTCGTCGTCGGGTTCGACATCCGATATGTCGAGCATGACATACATGCCGCCTTCGGAACCGCGCACGGTGACATCGTTCATGCCGCGCACCGCATCGAGCAGGACCGTGCGGCGTGCGGCGTAGCGTTCGGCGATGTCCTTGACGCCATAGTGCTGCTCCAGCGCCTCGGCGCAAGCGATCGAGATGAAGGCCGGCAGGCCGTAGGTCGTCACCAGGTTGAGGTTGGTCAGCAGCGCGATCATCTCCTCCGGACCCGTCAGCCAGCCCATGCGCCAGCCGGTCATGCCGTGGCTCTTGGACATCGAATTGATGACCAGCGTGCGCTCGGCCATGCCGGGCAGCGAGCGCGGCGAGACATGCTCGCCGCCGCCCAGCGTCCAGTAAACCTCGTCGGAAAGCAGCCAGAGGTCGTGCTCGCGGCAGAGCTTTGCCAGTTGTTCCAGCCGCTCGCGCGAGTAGACCGCACCGGTCGGATTGTTCGGCGTGTTGATCAGGATGGCGCGCGTGTTGGGCTTGATTGCCGCACGGATCTTGTCCGTACGGGGTTGGAAGCCATCCTCGGCCGGTGTCTCGACCACGGTGAAACTGGCGCCGGCGGCACTGAACGTGTTGGGGTAGGTGGCATAGTAGGGCGCCACCACGATGGCGTGGTCGCCCTGATCGAGCACGGCTTGCACGGCAGCGTAAAGTGCCGCCTGGCCGCCCGGCGTGGCGATGACCTCTTCCGCCATCGTCTCGACGCCGGTGCAGGCGCTGGAGGCCGCCGCCATGGCCTTACGCAGGCGCGGCAGACCGGGCAGCGGCGTGTAGTGATGGTTGCTGCCACGGACCGCTGCCACGCAAGCCTCGATCGTTTCCGAAGGCGTGTCGAAATCATGATCGCCGACCGACAGCATGATGATGTCCTCGCCGGCCTCCTTGCGGTTCCAGGCGGCGAAATGAACCTCCCAGCCATCCTTGCCCGATGGCACGATGCCGGTGATGCGCGATGATGGTTTAGGCATGTAAGACTCCCGAGATCGCGTAACCGTTCTGTTGCAGCCGATCGCGCAAGGCGGCGATGTGAGCGGGACCGACCTCGCAGCAACCGCCGACGATGTCCGCCCCGGATTCCACCCAGCCGACAGCCTGTTCGGCATAAGCATCCGGACCGAGATCGTGGCGGGCATGCAGCACATCCACCGTGCCGCCATGCTTGAGCGCTTCGGTGGAGGTGAAGCCATTGGCATAGGCGCCGACCGGGCCGCCGAGCTCGATCAGTTCCGGCAAGGCCGCCGCGATGGCTTCCGGACGACAGCAGTTGAGCAGCCGCGCCGCCACCGGCAGATCGCCGAGCGCATCCGCTGCCGACGCAATCGTCTCGCCGCTGCGCAAGCGCGGCGTGCCGTGATCGGCCAGCGTCCATGACACCCAGACGGGCTTGCCGCTTTCCGATGCGGCGGTGACCGCCGCGCGCGCCTCTTCGGCAGAGGCCATGGTTTCGCACAGGAACAGGTCGACGCCATCAGCCTGTTCGGCGACGATGCGGCGGTAGATGTCGAGCGTGTCCCGGTAGGGGATCGTCAGCGCCGGCGCGTAACTGCCGAAAAGCGGTGACAGGCAGCCGGCGATCGCAGCGTCGCCGGCCTCGTCGCGGGCTTGCCTGGCGAGGTCGATGCCACGCTTCTGCAACGGCTTGAACAGGTCTTCCGCGCCCTCGCGCGCCAGGCGTTCGGGCGTCGCCGAATAGGTGTTGATGGTGATGACCCGGGCGCCGGCGCGGATGAATTCGGCATGCAGGCCGCGCACGAGGTCCGGCTCGTCGATCAGCACCCTGGCCGACCACAGCGGCGTCGGCTCGGACTTGCTGCGCCGCACCAGCTCCTGGCCCATGCCGCCATCGGTGAGGATAACCGGCTTCATGCGCGCAGCCTTTCGTTCTTGGGATCCCACAACGGCTCGTCCTGCTGCACGACCGCCTTGAAACGGTCGCCGAAGATCTCGACCTCGACAGAGGTGCCGGGTTCGCTCAGGTCGGCGCGCAGCATGCCGAGCGCGATCGATTTGTCGACACGATGACCCCAGCCACCCGATGTCGTCTCACCGACGATCTGGCCGTCGTGCCAGAGCGTCGACATGTAGGGCGCGTCGCAATCGCCGGGATTTTCGACCACCAGCGTGACGAAGCGCTTCTTCACGCCTTGCTGTTTCTCGTTCTGAAGTGCCGCCTTGCCGCGGAAGTCGGGCTTTTCCCATTTGACGAAGCGCTCGAGCCCGCCCTGCAGGATCGAATAGTCGGTCGACAGGTCGCCCTTCCAAGTGCGGTAGCCCTTTTCCAGGCGCAGCGAATCCAGCGCGTACATGCCGAACGGCTTCAGCCCGTGGTGCTGCCCGGCGGCACAGATCGCATCGAAGATGGCGGCGGTGTCGTCGACCCTGGTGTGGATCTCCCAGCCGAGCTCGCCCGCGAAGGAGACGCGAACCAGCTTGGCCCAGCGGCCGGCGATCCTGGTTTCCTGATGCGTCAGCCATGGCAAGGTCAGGTCGGCCTCACAGACATCGGCAAGGATTTTTCGCGAATTGGGGCCGGCCAGGATCTGCGTGGAGAATTCCTCTGTCCGGTCGATCAGCTTGAACGCGGCATCCCCGGGCATGTGCGACTTCAGCCATTCGAAGTCGTGCCACTGCGCCACCGCCGCGGTGATCAGCGTCATGGACTCCTCGCCATGGCGCACCACCGACATTTCGGTGACGATGCGGCCCTTGTCGTCGGAGAAATAGACCAGGCCGATGCGACCGGGCTTCGGCACTAGGCCGGTTACCTGCCGGCTCAGCCATTCGGCGGCGCCAGGGCCTTCGAGATTGAAGCGCGAGAAGCCGGGCAGGTCGAGGATGCCGGCGGCGTCGCGGACCGCGAGACACTCTTCGCGGACTCGTTGCTGCCAGGGCCCCTCGCGGCGGAAGGTCAGCGTGGCTTCCTCGGAGATGTCGTCGCCGTCCTGCGCGTACCAGGTGGCGCGTTCCCAGCCATTATAGGCATCGAAGCGGGCGCCCAGCGCCTTGATGCGATCGTGGATCGGCGACAGTTTCCTGTCGCGGCCTTCCGGCCAGGCGTGACGCGGGAACTGGATGGCGTATTCGTTGCCGTAGATTTCCATGCCCTTGGCCACGCAATAGTCCGGCGCGGAAGCAAAGGAGGTGAAGCGGCGCGGATCGCACGACCACATGTCCCATTCGGTCTGGCCCTGCGTCACCCATTCGGCCAACACCTTGCCGGCGCCGCCGCCCTGGGCGATGCCGAAGGTGAAGACGCAAGCCTCGAAGGCGTTGGGAACGCCCGGCATCGGCCCGATCAGCGGATTGCCGTCGGGCGCATAGGGGATCGGTCCGTTGATGACCTTGGACAGGCCGGCGGTGCCCAGGATCGGCACGCGGGCGACGGCGTCGGCGAGATAATGCTCCAGCCGGTCGAGGTCGTCGGGGAAGAGCTGGAAGGAAAAATCGTCCGGCATCGGATCGTTGTGGGTTGCCCAATGGGCGCGGCAGTTGCGCTCATAGGGGCCGAGATTCATGCCGGATTTTTCCTGGCGCAGATAGTACGAGGTGTCCACGTCGCGCAGCAGCGGCAGCTTCTTGCCCTGTTCCTTCGACCAGGCGGCAAGTTCGGGGATTTCCTCGAACAATATGTACTGGTGGCTCATCACCATCATCGGCACTTCGCGGCCGAACATCCTGCCGACTTCGGCGGCACGGTAGCCGGCAGCATTGACGACGATCTCGCAGCGGATCTCGCCCTGCGGCGTCTCGACCACCCATTCGTCCTTCTCACGGCGCACGCCGGTGACAGGGCAGAAGCGGATGATTTTCGCGCCCATGTCACGCGCGCCCTTGGCCAGCGCCTGCGTCAACTGCGCCGGGTCGATGTCGCCGTCGCTGGGATCGTAGAGCGCGCCCTTCAATTCATGCGTTTCGAGGAACGGATAGCGGCGCTTGATCTCGTCGAGCCCGACCACGTCGATGTCCATGCCCTGATAGCGGCCCATGCCCTTGGCGCGCTGGAACTCCTGCATGCGCTCCTTTGTGTGGGCGAGCCTGAGCGAACCGGTGACATGGTAGTTCATGGGATAGTCGACCGCGTCGGCGAGGCCACGATAGAGCTCGGTCGAATAGCGCTGCATGTTCATCAGCGACCAGGAGGAGGAGAAGGTCGGCACATTGCCGGCGGCATGCCAGGTCGAGCCGGAGGTCAGCTCGTTCTTTTCCAGGAGCACGCAGTCGGTCCAGCCGGCCTTGGCCAGATGATAGAGCGAGGAGGTGCCGACCACGCCACCTCCGATGATCACCACGCGCGCAGTGCTCGGCAAACCCGCCATGTTCTTCTCCCAATCTTCAAGCGCGCCGCGCTTTTCTTTTTGTTTTTATGCGTGTCGCCGTCGCAAAACCGCTGCACGGTTCCGGCGACATCCACTCATCAATCAATAGACCGGCGGCGAAACCACCCAGATGACAACAGCCGGCTCGCTACCCGGATTGCGCCAGCGGTAAGACTTGCCTTCGAAGCGAAAGGAGTCGCCTTCGCCAAGCCGGTGCCAGACCCCGGCTATTTCGATGTCGAACTGCCCGGACGCGATGTATCCGGCCTCCTCGGTCGGCCGGCGGGCCTCGTTCTTCAACTCCGCTCCCGGCGCGAAGACCGACCGCACCATCTCGAAGCTACCACCGAGGTCCGGTGACAGAAGCTCTTCCACCAGACCGGATTCGCTGGTGCCAAGCGTGCGGCGCTTGCCGGCGCGCACCACCACGCCGCGCTCGCTCTCCACGGGTACGTCATGGCTGAAGAACAGGCTGATCGGCACGCCGAACAGTTCGGCAAAGGCCCGGAGATCACTGAGCGATGGCGTCGACAGGCCGCGCTCGACCTGGCTGACCCAGCCGACCGAGCGGCCGAGCTTCAGCGCGATCTCGGCCAGCGTCAGTCCGCGCACCCGGCGCAAGGCCCTGATATCGCCGGCCAGGACTCGCTCGTCAGGTCCCTGTAATGTTCGTGCGGTAGGGGAGACCAAATCGCTCACTTCATGAAAATTTTCAGTCGAATTTCATGAGAAATCAAGCTCATGAAAAAATCAAGTAGATTTTCACCAATGCTCAAGATTTGCTTGCAGGATTTTGACGGTTCATGCAAAGGCTCCGCCGCGAGCGGCGAGTGGGGACGTCCGATCGACACAACGGCTAAGGGACGGCCCATGCTGGAAAAGAAGGCTCGAATCACGGTTGATGCCGAGATCGTCGACGACGCGATCATGTCGCGCCGTTCGGTGCGTGCATTTCTGCCCGACATGATCGATGACGAGACGATCCGTGACATACTGACTGTTGCGGCGCGCGCTCCCTCCGGCACCAATATGCAGCCGTGGCGAGTCTACGTTACCAAGGGCGGGACCAAGCAGCGGATCACGGATGCCATCATGAATTCCGGCATCCGCGCGGAAAAAGCCGACTGGGACGAATATCGCTATTATCCCACCCAGTTCTTCGAGCCTTATCTCACCCGCCGCCGTGCCAACGGGTTCGGCCTTTATGGCGCACTCGGCATAGGCCGCCGGGAGGTCGACAAGATGCGCGCCCAGCACGACCGCAACTTCGTCTTCTTCGATGCGCCGGTCGGCATGATCTTCACCATCGACCGCCGGCTCAACCAGGGTTCGTGGATCGATTACGGCATGTTCCTGCAAAACATCATGGTCGCGGCGCGGGGCAGGGGTCTGCATACCTGTCCGCAAGCGGCCTTCGCGCCCTATCACCGGCAGATCCGGCCGGTGCTCGGCATTCCCGACGAGGAGATCGTCGTCTGCGGCATGGCGCTCGGCTATGAAGACACTTCCAAGCCCGAGAACGCCTTCCGCACCGATCGTGAGCCGCTCGAGGAATGGGTGACGTTCAGCGAATAGGTCTCGGCCGCCAACCGGGGCAGGGCCGCTATTCCGTATTCATGTGCGCGCCGTGGCCGCTGACATGGGCGCCGTCCTGCGGCGTCAGCTTGAGATAGGCAAGCAGCGCGCAGAGCGTGATGATGCCCTCGATCACGAACAGGATCCGGAAATCGCTGGCGACGGCCGGCCCGCCGCCGGCGAGAAACGACAGCATCGCGGCCGCGAGGCCGACGCTGATGGCGACCGCCAGCTGCCACAGGATGTAATAGAGCGCGCTGAAGCGGGCGAGCTGCTCGGGCGCGATGTCGGAATAGGCTAGATTGCCGGTCGAAGCCCATTGCACCGAGCGGAAGACGCCAAAGACGAAGATGTAGGTGAGCGTGATCCAGACCGGGGTCGTGGCTTGGATCAAGGCGAAGCCCGCGACCATGGCGGCAACCACGGGCGTGTTGAAGACCAGCACGCGGCGAAAACCGAAACGGTTGAGAAGGCGTGGCATGAAGAAACGCATACCCACCGAGCCGACCGCCGCAACGAAGGTCAGCGATCCCGCCTGCACCGCGCTCATGCCGAAGCCGAGCTGGAACATCAGCGGCAGCAGGAAGACGACGGAGCTGAGACCGATCGTGTCGAGGCCGCCTCCGGTAAGGAAGGAGATGCGGAAGGTGCGGATGCGCAGGAGCTTGAGATCGAGCAGGGGATTGCGCACACGCAGGCAATAGAAGGAGGCGGCCGTCAGGATGATGAGCGCCAGCGCAAGCTCGGCCGCGATCATGCCGCTGGCGGCGTCTTTCGCCGCAAGGGAGTCCATGCCGAAGACCAGCAGCACCATGCCGCTGCCGACCAGCACAAAGCCTGGAAAATCGAACCGCGTGCGCACGGGCTTGGTCATTGTCGGGAAGAGTGAGGCGGCAAGGATTGCGGCGGCGAGCGCGAACGGCACGTTGATGAAGAAAATCCAGCGCCAGGAGATGTAGGTGGTCAGCGCGCCGCCGACGAGCGGACCGACCAGCGGCCCGGACTGGCCGGCCAGCGAGATATACATGTTGATCTTCAAGGTCCGGCTGCGCGGGAAGGTCGACAGGATGACGACCTGGCCGAGCGTGCCCATCAGTGCGCCACCGAAACCCTGCAGCGCGCGGGCGCCGACCAGCATCCAGATGTCGTTCGAGAGCCCGCACAGAGCCGATGAAGCGGCAAACACCAGCAAGGCGAAGCAATAGACGTTGCGCAGGCCGAAACGATCGGCCGCCCAGCCGCCGAGCGGCATGGAGATGATCAGGCTGGCGACGTAGACGGTGATCAGCAGGCCGAGCTGGCTCGGCGGACGGCCAAGGCTTTCGCTGATGCCCGGCAGCGCCGTCACCACGACATTCTGGTCGAGGCTGGTCATGAACACGCCGCAGGCGACCGTCAGCGGCAGCAGGAGCAAGGCTCTGGCCGGCACATCGGCGCGATCGGTGGCGCCGGCGGATAGTTCAGCAGTCATGGGGATGTTCGAACCAAATATGCCGACTTTGAGACGGGATTTTCATATCCCTTGGACCGTGGGCGGCCATGTTTTGCATCATGGGCGCCCGCGGCAGGATTCTCTAGCGGCAGAACTGGCCGGTATTGAGGCCAGAAGCAGCGGCAATGGGCACATCCGGCCGCACTGCCTACTGCACCTCGTAGCCGACTTCCTCGCTGGCATGGCAGAGCGCCTTCCAGAACGAGCGGGCGAAAGAGCGGAAGACATAGATGTCGAACTGGTCGGTGCCGGTGCGCTGGATCTGGGCGAAGACATCGTGATGCGTTGTCGAGCGGCCGGCGCCGACCGGAAAGGCGGGCAGAACGAAGTCGATGGCAAAGAATTTCGACAGCACCCATTCGGCTTTCGGCCCGGCAATGCGGATGGCGGTGCGGCCATGCGACAGGTCCGTCACCGTGCCGATGGCCGGCGTCACCGCCTTGGCGAAGGCCGCGGCCAATCCTTCGGCCTCATCGGTCACGGTGAATTTTCCCGGTGCGAAACCGAACACCGACTTCGCGCCGTCGCTCAAGCCGCCGCCGGCGCCGTCCGGCAGAGCGAGCCCGCTGACGGCGCGGATCGCTGCCATCAGTTTCTTCTCTTCGCCAGGCCATGCCGCGAGTTGCACGATCGAGCCCGGCCTGGTTTCGGTGAGCAAGATCTCGACGCCATGTTCGAAATTGCCGTGCGAGCCGACATGGAATTCCGGTTCGAGGGGCGATTGACGCTCAGCCATGCATGCGGGTCCCTTCCGGATCGTAGAAGTGGTTGGAGACGATCTCCACGGGCCCGAAGCGGTTGCGCAAGGGGTCGGAGACATGGGCACGCGTGCCGTGCCTGGCCTTGCCGCCCTTGACCAGCGCCAGCGCGATATGCTTGCCGAGCGCCGGCGAATAACAGCAGGCGGTGATGTGCCCGATCGAGCCGTGCGGATTGGCTTCGTCGACTTCCTCGACAATATGCGCGCCGCCATTGAGCGGCCGGTTGTCGAGCGCGATCAGGCCGACCAGTTCCAGCCGCTCGGACGCGACGAGGCCTTCCCGGTCCATCATCGCGGAGCCGATGAACGGCTTCTTCTTCGACAGCATCCAGTCGAGATGCAGGTCGCGCGCCGTGGTGCGGCCATCGATCTCGGCGCCGGTGACATGACCCTTCTCGATGCGCATCGTGCCCAGCGCCTCGAGCCCGTAGGTCACCAGCCCGAACGGCTTGCCGGCCTCGACCAAGGCTTCCCAGACATGGGTGCCGTGGCCGGCGCCGGAATAGACTTCGAAGGCCATTTCGCCGGAGAAGGATAGCCGGCAAATCATTACCGGCACACCTGATATCTCACCGTGCACGATGCCCATGAAGGGCAGCGTCGCATTGTCGACAGCCGTGCCGGTGACACAGGCCGCGAGAATCTGCCTCGCTTTGGGGCCGCCTATCGCGGCTCCCGCCCATTCGTCGGTCACCGAGGTGACATGGACCTTGAGTTCCGGCCAGATCACGTCGAGGAAATATTCCAGATGCTGCATCACCTTGCCGGCATTGGCCGTGGTGGTGGTCATCAGGAAATCCTGTTCGCCCAGCCGCCAGGTGGTGCCGTCGTCGAAGGCAAAGCCGTCCTCGCGCAGCATCAGCCCGTAGCGTGCCTTGCCGACGGCGAGCGTCGAGAACATGTTGGTGTAGACGCGGTCCAGGAACGCGGCCGCGTCGGGGCCTTGCACGGCGATCTTGCCCAGTGTCGAGACATCGACCATGCCCGCACTTTCGCGCGTCGCCTTGGCTTCTCGCACATAGGCCTGTTCGACAGTCTCGCCTGAAAGCCCGTAGATCATCGGCCGGTACCAGAGGCCGGCCGAATACATGGTCGCGCCATTGGCGAGGTGCCAGTCATGCATCGGCGTAAGCCGCTCGGGCTTGAGGTCACCGAAACGTTCGGCTGCCAGCGAGCCGATCGACACCGGCGCGAAGGGTGGCCGGAAGCGGGTCGTGCCGACTTCCGGGATCGGCTTGCCGAGCGCTTCCGCCATGATGGCAAGGCCGGGAACATTGGAGCTCTTGCCCTGGTCGGTGGCCATGCCGAGCGTGGTGTAGCGCTTCAGGTGCTCGACTGAGACGAAGCCTTCGCGATGCGCCAGGCGGACATCCTCCGCCGTGACGTCGTGCTGCAAGTCGACAAAGCTCTTGCCGCTGCCCTTGATCTCGAACACAGGCGCGGGATCCTGGTCTCCAGGAGTTGCCTCGACAGTGGGCAGCGCCGCCGGCGTGCCTGTTCCTCCGGCCGCGGCAAGGCCTGCGGCGCGTCCTTCGGCGATCGCCTCGACCGTCGAAAAGCTGCCGGTGAAGGCACCGGCGCCGATCCAGTTTTGTGTCGGCTTGGGCGGCAGGAAGGCTTGCCGGGCGGCGTTCCATTCCGCTTTGGCGCCGGCCTGGCTGGCCAGATGGATGGTCGGCGACCAGCCGCCCGACATCAGCAGGCAATCGGCATGGACGCTGCGCGCATCGCCGCTCAGCGCACCGGCGACCATGTCGAACCGCTGGACCTTGAGGCCGGACAAGGCCTTGCCACCTTCCGTGGCGACCACCGCATGACCGGATAGCAATTCCGCCTCGGCTTCGCCGGCCAGGGAGCTCATCTCGGCGGACGGTTGCGGGCGCACGTCGACGATGGCAACGATCGCAGCACCAGCCTGCTTCAGCGCCAGCGCCGACCGGTAGGCGCTGTCATTGTTGGTGAACACCACGACCCGCTGCCCCGGCAGCACGCCGAATTCGCTGGCGTAGCGCTCCGCCGCGTGCGCCAGCATCACGCCGGGCCGGTCATTGCCGGGAAACACCAGTGGCCTTTCGAAGGCGCCGGTGGCCAGCACCACGGAACGGGCGCGGATCGCCCAGTAGCGATGGCGCGGCTCACCCTTGGCGGGCTGCGCCTTGTGGTCGCTGACCCGCTCGAGCGCGGCAAGCGTGTTGTTGTCGTAGTAACCCCAGACCGTGGTGCGCGGCAGAAGCCGGACATTGTCGCGGGCCTCGAGCTGGGCGACGGTGCGCCGCACCCATTCAGCCGCCGGTGCGCCATCGATGGTTTCGCCCGACCAGTTGCCCGAACCGCCGAAACGCGGCTCGAGATCGGCCAGGACAACGCGTGCGCCTTGATCGGCGGCAGCCTTGGCGGCCATCAGCCCGGCCGGGCCGGAGCCGACCACAAGCACGTCGCAAAAAGCGTTCATGCGTTCATAGCGGGCCGGGTCCTTTGCCGATCCGGCGCTGCCAAGGCCGGCGGCGCGGCGGATGAAATGCTCGCAGAACATCCAGAACCGCGTGCCTTTCAGCGGGCCGATAACCGGACCCATGAAGGTCTTGTAGTAGAAGCCGGCCGACAGGATCTTGCCGCCGAGCTGGTTGACGGCATGGATGTCCCAGGTGAGCGAGGGGAAACGGTTCTGGCTGACGGCACTCAGCCCGTCATGGATCTCGACCATGGTCGCCGGGATGTTGGGTTCGCGCACTTCGCCCTTCAGCACCGTTACCAGCGCGTTGGGCTCCTCGACGCCCGCGCTCAGCAGGCCGCGCGGCCGATGGTATTTGAAGGAACGTCCGAACAGCGTGACGCCATTGGCCAGCAGCGCGGACGCCAGCGTGTCGCCGCCATGCCCGGTATAGGCAACGCCGTCGAAAGTGAAGCGGATCGTCTTCAGCCGGTCTATGCGGCCGCCGGTGTCGGTGCGGCGCGGGCTCATGGCTTGTCCTCCGCCTTGCGGCGCGCGGCCGAGCTGTGATCGCCGCGCACGAAGGCGACACTGGAAATCTCATGCGTCAGCGTGTTGCGCACAACCCTCAGATGCGCCCGGCAGCCGCCGGAATGCTGCCAGATCTCGTTGTGGTCGCCGGCCGGATTCAGCCGGTCGTAGACATAGGCGTTCCAGGCCTCGAAATTCTGCGAGGCGGGGTCGGGACGCTCGCGGTTTCCGTCGCCCTGATAGGTGAACTCGATGACGTCGCGCGGGCCGCAGTAGGGGCAAGTGATCAGCACGGAATGTTCCTAATGAAGCCGCGGGTTCGCGCCCTGACCCTTGTCGTCGATCACCAGGCCGCGATGAAAGCGGTCGAGCGTGAAAGGGGCGTTGAAATCGTGCGGCTGGTCCTTGGCGATGGTCCAGGCAAAGCACCAGCCGGAAGCAGGAGTCGCCTTGAAGCCGCCATAGCACCAGCCGCAATTGAGATACATGCCGGGCAGGGGGCCGATGGCGATGATCGGCGAGCCATCCATCGACATGTCGCAGACGCCGCCCCAGGAGCGCAGCATGCGCACGCGGGCAAGGCCTGGGAAAAGCGCCAGCATCTCGCTCATCACCTCGTCGACGATGGGCAGATTGCCGCGCTGGGCGTAGCTGTTGTAGCCGTCGATGTCGCCGCCATAGACAAGGCCGCCCTTGTCGGACTGCGACATGTAGAAATGGCCCATGCCGAAGGTCACGACGGTGTCGATGAAAGGTTTCAGCGATTCGGTGACGAAGGCCTGCAGCACATGGCTTTCGATCGGCATCGTCTCGACGCCGGCCAGTTGCATGACGCGGCCGGTGCTGCCGGCCACCGCGACCGCCACTTTCTTGGCCCTGATATCGCCGCGCGAGGTGGTGACGCCGGTGATGCGGTCGCCGTCGCGCAGAAAGCCGGTGACCTCGCAATTCTCGATGATGTCGACGCCGCGGCGGTCGGCGCCGCGCGCATAGCCCCAGGCAACCGCATCGTGCCGGGCGGTGCCGGCGCGCCGCTGCATCAGGCCGCCAACCACGGGAAAGCGTGCATCATTGGAGATATCGAGCGCCGGGATCAGGCGCTTGATCTCGGCTGGCGTCATCAATTCCGCGTCGACGCCGAGATGGCGCATGGCGTTGCCGCGCCTCGCGTAGTCGTCGAACTGAGCCGGCGTGTGCGCCAGGTTCAGGCAGCCGCGCTGCGAGAACATGACGTTGTAATTGAGCTCGTGCGACAGGCCCTCCCAAAGCTTCATCGAATGCTCGTAGAAGCGGGTATTGGCCGGCAGCAGATAGTTCGAGCGCACGGCCGTGGTGTTGCGGCCGACATTGCCGGATCCCAGCCAGCCTTTCTCCAGTACCGCGACATTGGTGATGCCGTGTTCCTTGGCCAGATAGTAGGCGGTCGCCAGGCCGTGACCGCCGCCGCCGATGATGATGACGTCGTAGGAGGCCTTCGGATCCGGCTTGCGCCAGGCCGGCTTCCAGTCCTTGTTTCCCTTGAGCGCGTTCGCGAGCAGCGAAAGGGCCGAGTACTCTGCCATGTGTAAGGTGTCCGTTGCGGGCGATGCGGCAGACTATAGAGCAGGCCGCATCGGCAAAGCCAATATTGCGCCATGGCCTTTCGACTGGCCGACGCCTCGATGCGACGGCTTGCCCCATGATATGGCCGTCTTTATCAAGGACAGGCTTTTTTTGAATTGCCTTTGCGCTCCGTGAGTCGCCAACAGATCATGCTTTTTCGATTGCTTCGCCTCATCCTGATCCTCGCGCTTGTCGTTTCGGCGCCGCCTTCGTTTGAGGCGATGGCGCAAGCGCTCGGCCAGGGCGCCGCCGGATTGGTTACCGATCAGCAGAAGGTCATCCAGGGCCTGACAGCCAAAACCGATGATCTCGAGAAGAAATTACAGCAGGACGGTGAGGACGATGCCTCGCTCGTGGATATCCGTCTGCAACTGGAGGATCTGTCGCGGTCGGCACTCACCAGTGCGCTGGCATTCCGTTCGCGCCTCACCGACATCAACAATCGCATCGAGGTGCTGGGCCCGCCGCCGGCGGCAGGCCAGCCGCAGGAGCCCGACATAGTGACCGGCGAACGCCAGGCGCTGGCGTCGGAGAAGGCCGAGATCAACGCGGTCGTCGCCAGCGCACAGAACCTGTCGATCCGCATCAGCGGGCTGATCGACAAGATCGGCAACATGCGCAGCGCGCTGTTCCGCAATCTTTTGACCAAGCGCTACGTACTCTCGGACGCCTTGAGTCCGCAGGTGTTTTCCGATGCGCGCGACGAGTTCGGCAATTTCTACAAGGCTGTGTCGTCCTGGCTGAGCTTCGCCATCAAGTTCAAGTTCCAGGCCATCCTGGCGGCAACCTTCGTGGCGCTCGGCCTGGCGCTGGTGCTGCTGGTCGGCGGGCGACGCCTGTTCGGGCGGGTGTTCGAGGCCGATCCCAGCAATGAGGACCCATCCTATCTCAGCCGTCTTTCGGTCGCCTTCTGGTCGACCTTGCTGCCGACGCTGGCGGTCGCCGCCTTTCTCGGCTCGACTATCTTCTTTTTCAACTATTACAACGTCTTGCGCGGCGACATTGGCCTCTTCCTCAATGCGTTGGCCGCCGTCATCGGCGTGGTGTTCTGCGTCAACCGGCTGACCAACGCGGCACTCGAGCCGCGTTTGCCCAACTGGCGCCTCATCCCCGTCGAAACCGGGCCGGCGC
Organism: Mesorhizobium sp. M8A.F.Ca.ET.207.01.1.1; assembly: GCF_004794715.1. Lineage (NCBI taxonomy): Bacteria > Pseudomonadati > Pseudomonadota > Alphaproteobacteria > Hyphomicrobiales > Phyllobacteriaceae > Mesorhizobium > Mesorhizobium sp. M8A.F.Ca.ET.207.01.1.1. The sequence goes on from NZ_SRUS01000008.1 coordinate 278,897, forward strand.
GCTGGCTGGTGCGCTTGACCACCGCCATGGCCGTGGTCATCAGCTTCAACACCTTCCTGTCGATCGTGAACGACAAGATGGGGTCGCCGCTGTCGCTGACCATCGCGCGCAGTTTCGTCGCCACCATCATCGTCGGCGTCATCCTGATCCTGATGGCAATGCTGAGGCCGTTCAAGGCGCGTGATGGCAGCTGGCGCCCATGGCCGGCATGGTTGCGCTACACCTCGCTCGGGCTCGGGCTTTTCACCATCATCGCGGCGCTGCTCGGTTATATCGGCCTTGCTCTGTTCGTATCGCTGCAGGTCGTGGTCACCGGCACCGCGCTGATAACAGCCTATATCGGCTTCCTGTCGGCGCAGGCGATCGGCGAGGAGGGCGCTTTCGCCAACACGTCGGTCGGGCGCTGGCTGTCGGCCAATTCCAGCTACGAGGACACCGCACTCGACCAGCTCGGCCTTGTCGTCAGCATCGCCATCAACCTGATGATCGTGCTGGTGTTCCTGCCGCTGATCCTCTTGATGTGGGGCTTCCAGCCCGGCGATATCGAGGCGTGGGCATATAAGCTCGCAACCGGCATCAATATCGGTTCGGTGACGATTTCGGTCACCGGCATCCTGTCGGGCATCGTCGTCTTCGTCATAGGCTATTTCCTGACGCGCTGGTTCCAGGGCTGGCTCGACGGCTCGGTCATGGCGCGCGGCAAGGTCGACACCGGGGTGCGCAACTCGATCCGGCTGGCGGTCGGCTATGCCGGCGTCGCCTTGGCGGCGCTGGTCGGCATCTCGGCCGCCGGTATCGACCTCTCCAGCCTGGCGCTGGTCGCCGGTGCTCTCTCCCTCGGTATCGGTTTCGGCCTGCAGAATGTGGTGTCTAATTTCGTCTCCGGCCTGATCCTTTTGGCCGAGCGCCCTTTCAAGGTCGGCGACTGGATCGTGGCCGGCGACGTCAGCGGCACGGTCAAGAAGATCAGCGTGCGCGCCACGGAGATCGAGACCTTCCAGCGGCAGTCGGTGATCCTGCCCAATTCCAACCTGATCAACAACGCCGTCGGCAACTGGACGCACCGCAACAAGCTCGGCCGCATCGACATCAAGGTCGGCGTCGCCTATGGCAGCGACGTCAAGCAGGTCCACGCCGTGCTGCTGGATATCGCGCGCAGCCATCCGCTGGTGTTGAAGAATCCCGAGCCTTTCGTGCTGTTTTCCAATTTCGGACCCGCCGCGCTCGAATTCGAGATTCGTGTGTTCCTGGCCGATGTGATGAACGGCAACATCGTGCAGAACGACGTCCGCTTCACCGTGCTGGAGAAGTTCGACGACCAGCACATCGAAATCCCTTCCACGCCGCGCGCGGTCGTCGAGGCCAAGAAGCACCAGGCTTGGCCAACCGATGACGACAAGATCGAGGCCGATTTCGCGGAGCAGGAAGAGGCCAAGGCGCAAGCCGAGGAGGAGTCGAAAAAGCTGCCGAAGCCGCGCAAGTCCAAGAAGCCCGATCCGGACTAGGCCCGGGATCCGGCCTGCCGGGCGGCGCCCGTCGCTGCCTTTCGGCTCATTTCGTGCCGGGCGGCCAGATTAACGGGGTAGGCAAAAGCCAAAGCCAATTGCGGCATGAATGCGGCATTCAGTTGCGGTTCAGCTTTCATCTCATATAAGCTCCCATGCTAAGGCGAAAATGCCTTGTGAAATGCAACAGAGGCGGTGGGAACACCGATACTGCAAATGTGGAAGTCTCTCGTCGCTGCCGTGGCTTTGCTCGCCGTGAGCGGCTCGGCCCATGCCGCCAGCGCGGTCAACAAGGACGCCGAGACCCGCACGCTGGTCGTGACCGAGGGCGGCAGCAAGACCGAGCTTGCCCTGGCCGGCGGTGAAACCGTCGAGTTCTGCCAGAACGGCTGCTTCGTCACCTTGCCGAACGGTGACCTCGAAGCCCTGACCGGTTCGGAAACCATCGAGATTTCCGGCGGCGTCGCCCGCATCAAGTAATCTCCGTGGCATGGTTGGAAAGGCCGGGCATTTGTCCGGCCTTTTATCGTTTCCGGTAGCTGTTGCTTAACAGTGACGCCTGAAATACCGCCGCGGCAGCCGTCTGCAACCGTACGTTTTAACGTTCGCTAGGCGATCCCCCGCTATACCACTGTCCAAGACGCCGAAATACGGCGCTCAACGGGTTCCGGTTTCCGGATCATATGCTGGCAGGGCAGGACGGGCATGGACGCGCGGTCGGACAGGAACGCAATACCGCTTGCGGTCGATCTCGACGGCACGCTGATCGCGACCGACCTGTTGTGGGAAGGACTGTTCATCCTCCTCAAGAAGAACCCGCTCTATCTTTTCCTGGTGCCTTTCTGGGCGGCCGGGGGACCGGCACGGCTGAAGCAGGCGATCGCCCAGCGCGTCGACATCGACCCCGCCATGCTGCCCTATCGGGCGCCGCTGCTCGACCGGCTCCGCACCGAGCACGCCGAAGGCCGCAAGCTCGTGCTGGCCACCGGCACGCCGCGCAAGTTCGCCGATGCCATTGCCGTCCATCTCGGCATCTTCGACCGGGTGCTGGCCACCGACGGCCTCGACAATCTCACTTCGGGCAAGAAGCGCGCCTCGCTCCTCGCAGCCTATGGCGATGCCGGTTTCGACTATGCCGGCAACAGCCGCCATGACCTCCAGGTCTTCGACGCGGCGCGCAGCGCGATCGTGGTGGCGCCGGACCGCCATGCCGCGCGCTGGCAGGCGGCGCATGGCGCCGAAACGATGCCGGCTCCGAAGCCGACATTGCGGACCATCATCAAGATGCTGCGCGTCCACCAATGGCTGAAGAATTCGCTGATCGCCGTGCCGATGATGCTGTCGCACGAATATTTCAACTCCAACATGATCTGGGAATGCCTGCTGGCGTTCGTCTCGTTCAGCGCCGTTGCCTCGGCGATCTATATCCTCAACGACTTCTTCGACCTTGCGCTCGACCGCAAGCACGTCACTAAGCGCAACAGGCCGTTCGCCAGCGGCGCGCTCTCGATCCCGTTCGGCCTTGGCGCGATCGCGGTGCTGCTGGCGATCGGCGTCGGCACCGGCTGCCTTCTGCCGATCGAATTCCTCGGAGTGCTCGGCAGCTATATGGTCGTCTCCACGGCCTATTCGCTGTCGTTCAAGCGGATGCTTCTGGTCGACGTACTGACGCTCGCCGGGCTGTATACGATCCGTGTGCTGGCGGGCGCGGCCGCCACAGGCGTCGACGTCTCGTTCTGGCTGCTCGCCTTCTCGATCTTCTTCTTCCTGTCGCTGGCGCTGGTGAAGCGCTTCGTCGAATTGCGCACCACCGCCATTCCGCCAGGAGAACGCATTGCCGGCCGCGGCTATCGCACCGAAGACCAGGAGATCGTCGCCCAGGCCGGCATGGCTTCGGCCTTCTCCTCGGCGCTGGTGCTGGCGCTCTACATGGACAGCGTCGCGGTGCGCGAACTCTATCCGCATCCCTGGCTGATCTGGCCGCTGGCGCCGATCGTACTCTACCTCACCATGCGTGTCTGGATCCTGGCGCGCCGCGACGAAATGCACGATGACCCGGTCGTCTTCATCATACGCGACTGGCGTAGCCAGATCGTGGTGGCGATCGGCGCCGTGTTGCTGGTCATCGGGGGCTGGTAGGCATGGCCGAACGCTTCCAGAGCTTTGGCCTTGCCACGCCGCCGGCGGCAAGGGCGATGCATGCCGATGACGCCATTGCACTGCTGAAAGGCGGCCAGGCCAGGCAAGCATCGTTGCTTGCCTATGGCAATGGCCGGTCCTATGGCGATTCCTGCCAGAACCAGGCGGGCACGGTCATCGACATGCGGTCCCTGAACCGCATTCGCGGCTTCAACGCCGAGAGCGGCCTGCTCGAAGCGGATGCCGGTGTGCTGCTCGCGGATGTCATTGCACATGCCGCGCCTCACGGTTTCTTTCCGGCGGTGGTCCCCGGCACACAATTCGTCACGCTCGGCGGCGCCATCGCCAACGATGTCCATGGCAAGAACCATCACCGGCGCGGCACGTTCGGTTGCCATGTGGAAAGCTTCACCCTGCTGCGGTCGGACGGGCGTAGCTATCGCTGCTCGGCGACCGAAAATCCGCGTCTGTTTCGGGCGACCATCGGGGGCATGGGCCTCACGGGCCTGATTCTGTCGGCCTCGATCCGGCTGATGCGGGTTCCGTCGCTCGACATCATCGAAAAGACGGCGCGGTTTCGCGATCTCGGCGAATATTTCGACCTTGCCGAGGCTGCGGACCAGGCCAATGAATATGCCGTCGCCTGGATCGACCAACTTGCCCGTGGCCGCGACAGCGGACGGGGCTTGCTGTTTACCGGCAACCACGCCGAGCATGGCTCGCACGCGGCCGCGCGTGCAAACGGGAAATTCTCGGTGCCGTTCCAGCCGCCTTTCAACGTGCTCAGCCGGCCGTTCCTGACCGCGTTCAACGCTGCCTACAGGTGGAAAAAACGCCCGGCTACCGTGCCGCGCCAGGTCGAATACCAGGGCTTTTTCTTCCCGCTCGACGGTTTGCACGACTGGAACAGGCTCTATGGCCCGAAGGGGCTGTTCCAGCATCAAAGCGTGGTCCCGGAAGAGGCGGCGCGCGCGATCGTGCCGGCATTGCTGACGGCTGCCCGCCAGGCCAGGCAGGGGTCCTTCCTCACCGTCCTGAAGCGCTTCGGCGGAGTCCGCTCGCCGGCACTGCTGTCGTTCCCGAGGCCGGGCTACACGCTGACGCTGGACTTCCCCAACAGGGGAGCGGCGACGCTTGCCCTGCTCGGCGAGCTCGACCGCATGACAATCGCGGCCGGGGGGGCGGTCAACCCATACAAGGATGCACGCATGTCGGCTGCGACCTTCAGCGCTTCGTTCCCGGACTGGCCGAGACTGGAAGCGTTGCGCGATCCCGCCTTCATGTCCGATTTCTGGGCGCGCACGGCCGGGAGCATCGACCACAGGCGCCGCGGCGCCGAGGCGGCCGAATAGATAAAATTGGAATGAATCACGGTTTCTGAGCGCTTAACGGCAAGGTTTGCTCAAAATAGTCTCGTGAGTTCACGAAATCTTTTCAGGTTTGTATTACCTGATATTGCGGGGGTGGCGGGTTGAAATGAAATATATCGTCTTCATTCTCTTTACGGTCATGACCAATGCCGCCGCGCAGCTTATGCTGAAGCAAGGCATGATTTCGCTCGGACCGATTTCGTTCGAGGGCACCAATCCGGTGATCAAGCTGTTGCAGATCGTCTTCAGCCCCTGGGTCTTCCTTGGCCTGTGCACCTTCGTCATTTCGATGGTTTCGCACCTCTATGTGCTTTCCAAAGTCGAACTCTCCTTTGCCTATCCGTTTCTCAGCCTGGCTTACGTCGCCGTCGCGATCTTCGCCTATTTCGTGTTCCGCGAGGATCTCAACGGCTGGCGCATCGCCGGCATCGCCTGCATCTGCGTCGGCACGGTGCTGATCGCGCAAAGTGGGCGAGGGCATGAGGAGCAGAGCGCGTCCATCACCTCCGACAAGATACAAGCAAACGAGATCGTTCGATGAGACATGTGATTTTCGGCGGTGACGGCTTCGTCGGCCGCCACCTTGCGCCGAAGCTTGTGGCTGATGGTGAGGAAGTCGTCGTCGTCGACATCGCCAAGAGCGACCTTGCGCATTACCGCAATGTCCGCTTCATCAAGTGCGACGTCACCGACACGGGCTCGGTTGCCGCGGTCGGGCTGAAAGCCGACGACATGGTCTACAATTTGTCGGCCAAGATGCTGTCGCCTATCCAGGTGCGTGCCAAGCGGCACGACTTCTTCTTTCCGGTCAACGTCCACGGCACCGAGCACATCATGCAGGCCATGGACAAGGCTGGCGCGCCGAAGCTTGTCCACTACACGACCGACATGATCTACGGCCACACGGTCACCCAGCCGATGACCGAGGAGCATCCGGTCGCGCCGCTCGGCGAATATGGCTGGTCGAAGCAGAAGACCGAGGAACTGGCCGCCGAATGGCGCAGGCGCGGCATGTCGATCTCGCTGTTTCGTCCGCGCCTGATCATCGGACCCGGCCGGCTCGGCATCCTGGAAAAGCTGTTCAAGCTGATCGACTGGAGTTTTCCGGTGCCGATGATCGGTTCGGGCCGCAACCCTTATCAATTCATCTCGGTGTTCGACTGCGCCGAGGCCGCACGCGCGGCCTGGAAGGCCGGTGTGCCCAACGAGGCCTATAATCTCGGCTCGCTCAACCCGCCGCCGGTGAGAAAATTGCTCGGCGACCTGATCCGGCATGCCGGCTCGAAGTCGATCCTGCTGCCTACGCCCGGCTGGGCGGTCAAGCGCACGCTCGACCTGCTCGATCTCATCAACCTGCCGATCATGAATCCCGAGCAATATCTGATCGCCGACGAGGAATGCGTGCTCGACGTATCCAAGGCCGAGCGCCAGCTCGGCTGGGTGCCGCAATACCGCGACGAGGACATGCTGATCGCCGCCTACAGCGAATACCGCGCCAAGAAGGCAGGTCCCGCTGTCGCCACCAAACATGTGCCCGGCGAATAGCGGCCTGCCAACACAGTTTATTGCGCACGACGCTGGTCGGAGCGCTGACAGGAGATTGAAATGACCGTCATGGCCAAGCCGGAGCAGACGAATACGCGCACCCTGGTCAGCGCGCCGACGCTGTCGCCCGCCACCATCGCCAAGCCCGACCTGATCAGCGTCGAGCAGGCCAAGGCGATGGATGTCGCAGGGATGACCGACCTGTTCAAGGCGCATCTCAACCCGGGCCAGCTGCATTTCATGAAGTTGCTCGGCTTCCACAAGATCAAGATCGAGCGTGCCGAGGGCATGTTCTACATCGACCAGAACGGCCGCAAGATCCTCGATTTCTTCGGCGGCTTCGGTTCGTTGGCCTTCGGCCACAACCATCCGCGCATTCTGGAAGTCCGCAAAAAATTCCAGGAGGAAAAGCGGCAGGAAATCGCCATCGCCTTCATGTCGCAATATGCGGCCGCGTTGGCGCACAACATCGCCAAATGCTCGCCTGGCGATCTCGATATGGTGTTCCTCGGCTCGTCCGGCTCGGAAGCGATGGAAGCGGCGGTGAAGCTCGCCGAGCGCGCCGCCGGTCCGAAGCGGCCGAAGATCGTCTATGCTGAGAATTCCTTCCACGGCAAGACCAAGGGTGTGCTGGGCATCACCGACGGCCAGCTCTATCGCGCCGACTTCAAGATGGCCGACAACACGGTGCGCATTCCCTTCGCCGACGTCGAAGCCGTGGAGCGCCTGTTCCGCTCCGATCCGGAAGTCGGCGTCATCGTGCTGGAAACCATCCAGGGCGGCGGCGGCATCATTCAGGCGCCGACTGAATACTGGCAAAAGCTGCGGGCGCTGTGCGACCAGTATGGCGTGCTGTGGGTCGCCGACGAAGTCCAGTGCGGCTATGGCCGCTCGGGCCGCTTCTATGCCTTCGAGCATTACGGCGTCGTGCCTGACGTGACGGCATTGGCCAAGTCGCTTGGCGCCGGCAAGGCAGCGGTCGGTGCGATGATTGCGCGCCGCGAAATCTACATGAAGGCCTACGGCACGCCGAAGACGGCGATGATCCATGCCATGGCCACCTTCGGTGGCATGGGCGAGGCGTGCGCCACCGCGATCGAGGGCATCAACGTGCTCTACGACGAGGGGCTGATCGACAACGCCGCCGTCACCGGCGATTACCTGCTGCAGCGCCTGCAGGCGCTCAGGGAAAAATACCCCAAGATCATCAAGGACGTGCGCGGCAAGGGTTTCATGATTGGCCTGGAGTTCCACGACTTCTCGCAGACCTTGCCTATGGTACTGCGCCCCATCGTCAGCGTGCTCGACGACAAGCTGAAGGGCTCGCTGTCCGGCTTCGTCGGCGCGCTGTTGTTGCGCGACTATGACGTGCTCGTCGCCTTCACCGAATACAACCGCAACGTCATCCGGCTGGAGCCGCCGCTGATCTGCCAGCGCGAGCATGTCGACCGCTTCGTCGACGCCTTCGACAGCCTTTTGTCGCGCGGCATCGTGGCGATCGTGAAGGATTTCGTCAAAAGCCAAGTCCGTTAACGAGGTTCGCTGAACACTGTCATGCTGACCAAGTCGCCCTCTGCAAAGAATCCACTCGACCGGCTCGTCGAGGCCGGTCTGGCGTGGGGTGAGGGAACTTATGCGCGGCTGGCGGCTCCGATCGGCGCCGCGGCTTTCGCGCTCTATATCCTTCTGACGGCGTTCACGGCCTGGGTGATGCCCGACGCCAACTGGGACATGCTGCCCTATCTCGCCATATCGGAGGAGAGCACCTACCCCGATGCGCAAGTGCTGCATGACTATACCTACGACACCGTCAAATCGGGTGTCTCGGCCGGCGACTACAAGGCGCTGACCGACGATGGCGGCGGCTTCCGCAGCCACATGGCGCAGAACGCCGCCGACTTCCATTCGCTGCTCGGCATGTACCGGATCAAGTTCCTCTATGCCGAAATCCTGTCGACGCTAAGCGGGGTGATGTCACCGGTCGAGGCGATGCGTCTGGTGCAGGTGTTTTCGGCACTGCTGTTCGGCGCGATCACGCTGCTCTGGCTGCGTTCGCAAAACGCATTGGCCCTGGCGCCGGTGGTCGGCGCGGTGCTGATCATGGCCGATTTCGGCGATGCGGCGCGCGCCTCGACGCCGGATCTGCTCACCTCGGCGCTGCTGCTCGGCGGGCTCTACGCCTACGTCAGAGGCCGCGAGGCGGCGACGGCGATCCTGCTCTTTCTCGCCTTCATGGTGCGACCGGACAATATTGTTTTCCTTGCTTTTTTCGCTGTGCTGCTGGTCGTCTTCCGGCAGCAGGCATTGGGCGCGCTGGCCGGCTTTGCCGCGTCCTTCATTGCCTATTTCGCCATTTCGCACTGGGCCCATCATCCCGGCTGGTGGCCGCATCTTTGGTTCTCCAGCATCGAACAGCACTACAATATGGACGGGTTCGAGCCGGCCTTCTCGGTCATCGCCTATCTCAGGGCGTTCGCCACGTCGCTGCTGCGCGCCGTCAACCTGAACAGTTGGATCGGCGTTTCGGTGCTGGCGCTGGCCGGCTGGTATGCGGCGAGCCGTGCCGGCTTCAAGCTCGATCGCCGCGCCGGTATCCTTTTCGCGGCGCTGGTGCTCGGCGCGCTAGCCAAATTCACCGTCTTTCCGATCCACGATACGCGCATTTATTTCCCGCATCTGATCCCGCCATTCCTGCTGCTGGCGCCGCTCTTCATGGAACTGTGGGCGGCGGTCGCCCGTGGCCAGCATCGCACCGCCTTGCACGTCATTCCCGGAGACAAATCATGAGTTCGGTTTCCAGCCTGGCGCGCATTGCCCTGTCGCTTGGCCTTCCCGCCGGCCTGCTCGATCGCGGGCCGTCACTGCGCGGCACCAAATTCCTGGTCAAAGCGGCGCTGAGGGCGCATTTCGGTGTTGGCGGCCGGCCATTCCAGATGGTCAATGTCGGCGCCTGCGATGGCGCGCTGTTCGATGACGTGACGCCCTGGCTGCACCGCATCCCAAGGGCCCGCGCCGTGCTGGTCGAGCCGATCCCGTACAATCAGAAGCGGCTACGCGCCAACTATCCAGATACGGAGCGCTTCATCATCGAGCCTGTGGCGGTGACCAAGACCAAGGGCACCATCACCGTCCACACTTTCGATGCCGCTGCCCTGGAGGCCGGCACGCTGCCGATCGAGTTCATCGGTTGCTCGTCGGTGACCGACACCAATTTGATGTCGGGCAAGAACGCCTGGGGCGAGGCCGATGCCAACTTCAACAAGTTCGCGCCGCATCTGAAAGACATCGAGGTGCCGTCGGAGACCTTGCAGACATTGCTCGACCGTAACGGCGTCAGCCATATCGACGCCTTCCTCGTCGATTGCGAAGGCGCCGACTGGATCGTCTTCGAACAGCTCGACCTCAAGCGCTACCGTCCCGGCATGATCAAGATCGAGGTCGGTGCGCTGCCCGCCCCGGAAATCGGCCAGGTCGTGGTCAAGCTGAAGACCGCCGGCTACCAGGTCGGCTTCCAGGCCGAGGACGTCTGGGCGTTTGCCTGACGGTAGCTGTTTTTCCTGAGCCACGACGGGTCGCGCCGCATCCGTGGCGTGTCGCAAACAGGCGGTAGCGCAGTGCCCGCCGCCTGCATATTGTGCGCCGATCAAACGGGCGCCGACGCCGCCCGCAACAGCACTTGGAGTCGCGGGCAATGGCAGAATTTCCGAAAAAGGCGAAGGTCGTCATCATTGGCCTCGGCGGCATTGTCGGTGCATCGATCGCTCATCATCTGATCGAACGCGGCTGGGACGACATTGTCGGCATCGACAAGTCGGGCATCCCGACCGATATCGGCTCGACCGCGCATGCGTCGGACTTCTGCTACACCACCAGCCACGATTTCCTGTCATGCTGGACGACGCTCTATTCCATCGATTTCTACGAGAAGATGGGCCATTACGCGCGTGTCGGCGGCCTCGAGGTCGCCCGCGTCGGCGACGACAGCCGCATGGACGAGATCAAGCGCAAGATCGCTTCGGCCAAGGCCTTCGGCACGCGCGCCCGGCTGATCGAACCAGCCGAGATCAAGGAAAAATTCCCGCTGATCGAAGAGGATCTGGTGCAGGGCGGCCTGTGGGATCCGGACGCCGGGCTGGTCATCCCGCGCTCCCAGACCGTTGCCGGCAAGCTGGTCGACCAGGCGGAAGCGTCCGGCAAGCTCAAATCCTTCGCCAACACGCCGGCGAAGTCGCTTGTCGTCAAGGACGGCCGCATCAGCGCCGTGGTGACCGACCGCGGCACGATCGAGGCCGACTATGTCATCGTCTGCGCCGGCATCTGGGGACGGCTGATCGCCGAGATGGTCGGCGAGGATCTGCCGGTCATGCCGATCGACCATCCGCTGACCTTCTTCGGGCCCTACACCGAGTTTGCCGGCACCGGCAAGGAGATCGGCTGGCCACTGCTGCGCGACCAGGGCAACTCGGCCTATATGCGCGACACCGGCGACCCCAGGACCGCCGAGGGCGGCCAGATCGAATGGGGCTATTACGAGGAGACCAATCCTCGCCTCTGCCACCCGCGCGATCTGCTTGAGAAGGACCAGGCACGGCTGTCGCCGTCACAGCGCGATCTCGATATGGAGCAGATCCTGGCGCCGCTGGAACGCGCCATGGAACTGACGCCGATCCTGGGCGAACTCGGCTACAACGAAGGCCATTCCTTCAACGGCCTGCTGCAGGTGACCGCCGATGGCGGGCCGTCGATGGGCGAGAGCCAGAAGGTGAGGGGTCTCTGGTACGCCGTCGCCATCTGGGTCAAGGACGGCCCCGGCATGGGCAAGCTGATCGCCGACTGGATGACCGACGGCCGCACCGCGATCGACCATCACGCCATCGATTATGCACGCTTCTACCCGCATCAGACCAAGGAGCAGTTCATCTGGGATCGCTGCACCGAGACGGCGATGAAGGTCTACAATCCGGCGGTGCATCCGCGCGAACCCTTCTCCAAGGGCCGCAACATCAGGCGCTCGCCGTTCTGGGAGCGCGAGAAGGAACTGGGCGGCTATTTCATGGAGCTCGGCGGCTGGGAGCGCGCGCATGGTTACGCCGCCAACGAGCATCTGCTCGAGAAGTATGGCAACCGGGTGCCCGTGCGCGAGAACGAGTGGGACAACCGCCACTTCTGGCGCGTCTCGAACGCAGAGCATTTGGCGATGAGCGAGGATTGCGGCATCGTCAACCTCTCGCATTTCTCGATGTATGACATCGAGGGACCCGACCATGTCGCACTGCTGGAATGGCTGTGCGCGGCCAAGATCGGCGGCGACAACAACATCGGCAAGGGCATCTACACCCACTTCCTCGATGAGGAAGGCATGGTGCGCGCCGACTTCACCGTGATCCGCATGGCCGACCGCTGCCGGCTGATCGACGGCGCCGATGCCGGGCCGCGCGACTTCCAGTACATGCGCCGCACGGCTCAGGACAAAGGGTTCGATGTCACCATCACCGATGTGACCGAGAAGTACGTCACCATCGGCATCTGGGGGCCGAACGCCCGCACCACCTTGCAAAAGGTGGTCGAGAACCCGGATGGGCTTTCACCGGAGAATTTTCCATTCGCGGCCATCAAGCCGGTCCGCATCGGTGGCAAGGATGTCACCGCGTTCCGCATATCCTATGTCGGCGAGCAAGGCTGGGAACTGCATATGCGCTACGAGGATGGCCTCGCCGTCTGGGACGCGCTGCGCTCGACCGGCGTCATGCCGTTCGGTGTCGAGACCTATGCCAACACCCGCCGCATGGAAAAGAGCCTGCGGTTGCAGAATGCCGACCTCTTGACCGAGTACAATCTGCTCGAGGCCGATCTCGCCCGTCCGAAGGTCAAGGAGAACGATTTCTGCGGCAAGGCCAAGCATGTCGAATACCGCGAACGCGCGCATCAGCCGGCCATGCTGTGCACGCTGGTGATGACCGAGAATACGGATTCCAGGGGTGTTGCCCGTTATCCCGTCGGCATCATGCCGGTAATTGACCCGGAGAGCGGAGAAACGCTGGTCGACGAACTCGGCCGTCGCTCCTTCACCACATCGGTCGCCTACGGCCCGACGATCGGCAAGAACATCGCGCTCGCCTATCTGCCCCGGGCCTATGCGCAGGAGGGCCGCAAGCTCATGGTCGAGTATTTCGGCGAGACCTATCCGGTCGAAGTCGCCGGCGTCGGTTACAGGCCGCTTTACGACCCGGAAAATCTGAAGCCGCGGAGCTGATCGCCCAGCGGTAGGGCTCGCATAGATTGGATCAGCCCGGCCACGGCCGGGCTTTTCTCTTTTTCGGTGGACGATTCTCGCTTACCCTTGCGCAATGTCTGGTTTGCCCTGCGCAAGACATCTGCTTTCCGCCTCTGCTGCACTGGCGTTGGTGCTCTGGCTGGCGCCAACGTCCCGCGCGGACGAGCCGGTCGATGTCGAGCTGGTGCTGGCGGTGGACGTTTCGCTGTCGATGTCGGCGGAGGAGCTGGAGATTCAGCGCCATGGTTACGCGGCGGCGCTGACGCATGACAATGTGCTGCAGGCGATCGCCGATGGCGCCTATGGCAAGATCGCCGTCACCTATGTCGAATGGGCCGGCACCAGCTGGCAACGCGTCATCGTGCCGTGGACGGTGATCGCGACCCGGGCCGACGCGGAGCGGGTGGTGGCGCAATTGTCGGCCCAGCCGCCCAACAGCGCGCGGCGCACCTCGATCTCCGGCGCGCTTGGGTTCGGCAGCGACCTTTTCGCCGAAAGCGGCTACCAGGGAACCAAGCGCGTCATCGACATTTCGGGCGACGGGCCAAACAACCAGGGCGCGCCGGTCAATCTCGTCCGCGACGGGGTGGTCAGGCAAGGCATCGTCATCAACGGCCTGCCGCTGATGACCCGAGGCGGCTTTTCCGGCGTCTATGACGTCAATGATCTCGACCGCTACTACAGTGATTGCGTCATTGGCGGCGCCGGCGCCTTCATGATCCCGGTCAACGACTGGACGCAATTTCCCGAAGCCATCCGCCGCAAGCTGGTGCTGGAGCTTGCCGGCCCGGCGTCACCGCAATGGGCGGCGGAGGAGGCGGATCACCCGCCAGTGGTGCTGGCGCAGGACAAGCCCGCCGCCGACTGCCAGATCGGCGAGAAAATGTGGCGCAACCGCAACTGGATGCCCGACAGCCGGTAGGGCAATCCCAAACCGGGTTGTCGGCTGCTTTCCGCGCGAACACGTTCCTGTTGATTGACAAGCCCATCGGCCTCTGTGAACAATTTCCCCCAGAAAAACAAAGGGGAACTGATATGAACAGGATAACCGTATTTGCCGCGACATTGACGCTTGCCGCGGGCTTATCCGCACCGGTGATGGCCGCCACGTCACTGACCATCGGCATCAGCGGCTGGACCGGCTTCGCGCCGCTGACACTCGCCAAGCAGGCAGGGCTGTTCGAGAAACATGGACTCGACGTGACCTTGAAGAAGGTGCCGCAGGCCAGCCGGCCGCTTGCCATCGCCAGCGGCGACCTGCAATGCGCCGCCACCACGGTCGAGACCTGGCTGGTCTGGAACGCCAGCGGGGTGACCACCAAGCAGATTTTCCAGCTCGACAAATCCTATGGTGCCGACGGCATCGTGGTGCGCAACGACATCAAGACCGTCGCCGATCTCAAGGGCAAGAACGTAGCGTCCTCCGCGCCGGGAACGTCGCCCTATTTCATGCTGGCCTGGGTGCTGAACAAGAACGGCATGTCGACCAAGGACGTGACGGTCGTCAATCTCGAGCCTGACGCGGCGGCACAAGCCTTCCTCGCCGGCCAGAATGACGCGGCTGTTACCTATGAGCCTTTCATCTCGGCCGTGCGCGACAAGGCCGACCAGGGCCATATCCTGGCGACCACGCTCGACTATCCGATGGTTCTCGATACGGTCGGCTGCACGCCCGAATTCCTCAAGGCCAATCCCGACGCCGCCAAGGCGCTTGCCGACAGCTATTTCGATGCGCTCGACCTGATCAAGAAAGATCCGCAGAAATCCTACGAGATCATGGGCGCCGACGTGAAACAGTCGGCCAAGGAATTCGAGGATTCGGCGAAGTACCTGAAATGGGCCGACAAGGCCGACAACAAGCAGTTCTTCACCAAGGAATTCCAGGACTTTTCCAAGACCGCCGGCGACCTGCTGCTGCAGATGGGGCTGATCAAGGAGGCGCCCGACGTCGCCACGCTGGCCGACACCAGCGCCGTGGCGAATTGACGGCTCAACCCCTGGATACCGTGCGGTGGCGCAGAGCGCCGCCGCCTTCCTGCTGACAAAGGACGAAGATGCGCCCCTTGCATCCTGTCTCGCCGGGCCTGCGAACAGTGCTCGGCATCTCCTTCTTCGTGCTGTTCGTGGTTTTCTGGGCCTGGATCACGCTTGGTGGCAACGTCAACCGCATCTTCCTCGCCGATCCGCTGTCGATGCTGCGGGATGGCTGGCGGCTGCTGGTCGAGGATCGTTTCTGGCTCGACATACTGATCACCATCTGGCGGGTCTTCGGCGGCTTTGTGCTGGCCTCGGTCGTCGCCGTGCCGCTCGGCATCGCCATGGGCGCCTGGAAGCCGGTGGAAGCCTTTCTGGAGCCGTTCGTCTCCTTCGCCCGCTATCTGCCGGCATCGGCCTTCATTCCGCTGCTCATCCTGTGGGCGGGCATTGGCGAACTGGAAAAACTGCTCGTCATCTTCGTCGGCTCGGTGTTCCAGATCATCCTGATCATTGCTGTCAAGGTCGGATCAACGCGGCGTGACCTGGTCGAGGCGGCCTATACGCTGGGCTCGACCAACAACAGTATTGTCAAGCGGGTGATCATGCCGGCCAATGCGCCCGAAATCGCCGAGACGCTGCGGCTGGTGCTCGGCTGGGCCTGGACCTACGTCATCGTTGCCGAACTGATCGGCTCGTCGTCGGGCATCGGCTATATGATCATCAACAGCCAGTCGCGGCTGGCGACCGGGCAGATCATCTTCGGCATCATCGTCATCGGCCTGATCGGGCTGTTGTCCGACTTCGCTTTCAAGGCGTTCAACCGCTGGCTCTTTCCGTGGAGCCTGACGTGAGCAAGCTTCTCATCGAGGGTGTTTCGCGCACCTTTGCCGGCGTGCGGGGCGGAGAACCTGTCAGGGCGCTGATGCCGGTCGACCTGGCGGTCGCGGCCAATGACTTCATCACCATCCTGGGGCCGTCGGGTTGCGGAAAGTCGACGCTGTTGAGGATCGTCGCCGGTCTGGAGGCGCCAAGCGAAGGCCGCGTTCTGCTCGACGGCAAGGCGGTGACGAGACCGGGACCGGACCGCGGCATGGTCTTCCAGTCCTACACGCTGTTTCCCTGGCTCACGGTCGCCGAAAATATCGCCTTTGGCTTGCGCGAACGCGGCATGGCCGAAGAGGAGCGGGACGGGATCGTCGCCTCCTATGTTGATCTCGTCGGCCTGAAAGGGTTCGAGAACCATTGGCCGAAGCAGCTTTCCGGCGGCATGCAGCAGCGCACGGCGATCGCCCGGGCGCTGGCCAACGATCCGGAAATCCTGTTGCTGGACGAGCCGTTCGGGGCTCTGGACAACCAGACGCGCGGGCTGATGCAGGAATTGCTGCTCGGCATATGGGAACGGCGCAAGAAGACGGTGCTGTTCGTCACCCACGACATCGAGGAGGCGATCTTCATGGCCTCGCGCGTGATCGTGATGACGGCGCGGCCCGGCCGCATCAAGTCGGATGTCGCCATCGACCTGCCGCATCCGCGCCACTACACGCTGAAGACCAGTCCGGAATTCTCGGTGTTGAAGGCACGGCTGACCGAGGACATCCGCGTCGAGGCGATGCGGACCGCCGACGTGCACTAATCGCTCACGGTTCGGTCGTTCCGCGCGTATGGTTTGGGTCAGGCCGCCAGCAATTGCTTGCGGTCGACGCGCTCCTGCTGCGGCGAGCGGGCATAGAGCTCACGGTAGCATTTCGAGAAATGCGAGGCCGAGACGAAGCCGCAGGCGACCGCCACCTCGACCACCGGCATCGACGACTGGATCAAGAGATGCCTTGCGCGGTCGAGGCGGATTTCGAGATAGTAGCGCGCAGGGGAGCGTCCCATCTCGGTTCGGAACAGGCGCTCTATCTGGCGGCGCGACAGGTCGACATGGTCGGCGATCTCGATCAGCGACAGCGGCTCGGACAGATTGGCCTCCATCAGTTCGATGATGGTCAGCACTTTCGAGTTCTGCACGCCAAGCCGGGCGCGCAGCGGCAGGCGCTGGCGGTCGGTCGGGCTGCGCACGCGGTCGGTCAGCACCTGCTCGCAGACGCGGTTGACGAGGTTCTCGTCGAAATCGTCGCCGATCAGCTTCAGCATCATGTCGAGCGCGGCGGTGCCGCCGGCGCAGGTGTAGATGTTCTGGTCGATCTCGAACAGGTCGGCAAAGACATTGGCTTTCGGGAAGGCCTCGGAAAAGCCCGGCAGGTTTTCCCAATGGATGGCGCAGCGCTTGTTCGACAACAGCCCGGCGGAGGCGAGGATATGCGCACCGGTGCACAGGCCACCCACCGCGACGCCGCGATTGTATTCCTCACGCAGCCAGGCAAAGGCCGACTTGTTCTGGTAGCGTTCGACATTGATGCCGCTGCAGACGATGGCCATGTTGGGACGATCCGGCCCCGCCATCTTCTTGCGTTCCTCTTCCAGCGAGGTGTTGACGGCGCATTCGACGCCGTTGGAGGCGCGCACCGGCTTGCCGTCGATGCTGGCAAGGCGCCAGCGATAGGCCTCGTAGCCGAGCATCCGATTGGCGGAGCGCAGCGGGTCCAGCGCGGTCGCAAAAGCGATCATGGTGAAATCGGGAACAAGGAAGAACACAAACGACCGCTTGATCGGATGCTTGACGGCGTTCACGGGGAACCTCATCTGGCCATGACGCGAACAGGATGTCGCGAATAGCATAGCGTCATCAGGAAAAACCATTCCTGTCAATCGGCTAGGTGGCTTTGGCAAGATTAAATTTGCGACATGGGTCGCAAATGGGCAATCGCCGCGCGGTGCTGCTCAAACCAGGCCACCGTCAGGTTGTGAAAAGACGATGGAAGCGCAACAAAATAAACGCCGCCTCGGCGGACCGAAGCGGCGGCAGTCAACTCTGAAGCCGTGGCAGGGGAGCGCGGCTCTGGAGGTATTTTGTGTTTCTATGCAGTCCCGAACGGAAAACCGTTACACGATTTTCCTGGAACTAGTCTTATTCAGGCGACGAAGCCGAGGCGCGCCGCAGCCATGGCGCCGGTCTGGCCAGGCATGGTCTTGGCGAGGCGCTGACGCTCGAGCGCCGTGGTCAGGTTCATTTCGCGGCGGGCGAAGAGGCGGGCAAAAAGCTTCATGATCATCTCCAATCGGTTGCTCAGACGGGTCGCCTTCGCTTGATGGAGTGGGGCAGCTCGTTTGCTGACGGTGATATAGGCTTGTGTGAGCGGAAACTAAATCGCAAAAGCGAAGCGCTTGATATGAAAAGCGACACCAAATGCGACAAATTTGGGCAGAGTGAAGCTGTCATGCCCAATATTTACGAATATTTACAGACGGTTAGCTTCAAAAACGAGCTGCTATGCGGCTTGCTCATATGCGCCATGCAGCGGCGGCATGGCTCCTGAATTCGTTTGAATGCAAATAAAATAGAGAAGGCCTGCCGGGCGGTTTGCGCGGCAGCCCTTCAGCACGGGGTACACACGATCTACTTTGCTCCAGCCCAGGATCCGACGCCATTGCGAATGCCGGTCTTGGCGTCGGAAGCTTCCGGCCAGCCGATATCCTTCTGCAACTCGATCGGCAGGGAACGGATGGCGCGTTCGGTCTGGTAGCGGGCGCGGGCCGCGTTGAATTCGGTCGCGATGCGGCCGAGGGACGACAGGATAGACATTTCGATCTCCTTTGCAGCGGCGCGGGAGGCGCCGGCAACGTGTTACGTCAGGTCTGTTTCAGCTTCATTTCATGCCGAATGCAGGTCTGCGCCGTGGTCGTTTGGTGACCGCTTTTGGCAGCATGCTGCTTCGATGGAGTTGACTATGCTCCTGATCTGATGTTCAATCAAACGAAATGGAATGATGCTTTGTATCAGAAAAATTGAAGGCTGATCGCCATGAACGCCCCACTCAATCATCCGCTGCCGCTGCTCGACCTCGACGTTTTGCGCACTTTCGTGGCGATTGCCGAGACCGGCAGTTTCACCACTGCGGCCAATGCGGTGTTCCGCACGCCGTCGGCCGTCTCCATGCAGATCAAGAAGCTGGAGGATATTCTCGGCCGCTCGGTGTTCGCGCGCGATGCGCGTTCGGTAACGCTGACCACGGACGGCGAGATGCTGCTCGGCTATGCCCGCCGGCTTTTGTCGATCAACCGCGAGGTGGTGTCGAAGTTCATCATCCCCGATATTGTCGGCGTTGTGCGGCTGGGCTCCCCCGATGACTATGGCGAGCGCGTGCTGCCGCATGTGCTGAAACGTTTCGCGCAGTCGCATCCCTCGATCGCCGTCGACGTCACCATCGACCAGAGCAGCAATCTGCGCCGCCGCATGGACGACCGGGCGCTCGACATCACGCTGTTGACGAACTCGTACAAGACCAGCGCGCTCGGCGCCGAGGTGCTTTTGACCGAGCCGATCGTGTGGGCCGGCGCCAAGGGTGGCTGCGCGCATCTGCGCGAACCTTTGCCGGTTTCGCTTTGGGAAGAAGGCTGCGCCTGGCGGGCCGGTGCGCTCGAGGCATTGGGCCGCGAGGGCCGCAATTACCGCGTCGCTTACATGAGCGCCCATACGGCCGGCCAGCGCGCCGCCATCATGGCCGACCTCGCGGTCGCGCCGCTGCCGCGTTCGTTCCTCGGCAATGACATGGTCGAACTCTGCCCGAAGGACGGCATGCCCGATATCGGCACTTACAATCTTGCCATGGTGGTGGCGCCGGACGCCAGCGCGCCGGTCAAGGCCGTCGCCGACCACATCCGCGCGACCTTCGAAGTGTTCCGGGAAACCGGCAAGTTCTGATTATCCGGGATACCCGGACTGGAGGCGCCGCTCCGCAGCCTCCGCGGAGGGCGCCTTGAACCTTGCCGCCGTGCCTTGAACGATCGGCGAAGGGCTCTCGTTGAGGAAAGCAACGATGTGTTGGCGCGCGCGCCGCGCTTCGGGCATGTCAATCAGCGGCCAAACGTGGAACATGCCTTCCTCGTAGACCAGCTCCACCTCGACACCGGCGGCGCGGGCTTTTTGTGCGAAGATCAGATTGTCGGGTGTGAGAAGATCGCGGGAGCCCGTCAGGAGCAATGTCTTCGGCAACACCGACAGATCGCCATAGACCGGGCTGATGCGCCAGTCTGCCGGATCCATGCCGGCACTATAGAGCCGGATTGCCTCCCGCCCACCGGCAATGCCCAACCATGGGTCGTTTCGCTCCGCCTCGAACACTTCGGGGTTTGCGAGCGAGACGTCGAGCCCGGGTGAAATCAGCACATGGCGCGAGGGTAGGGGCAGGCCCTCTTCCGCCGCCATCATGGTCAGTACCACCGCCATGTTGCCACCCGCGGAATCGCCCATGAAGATGATCTCTTCCGCCTCCGTCTCCTCGATCATCTGGCGATAGACATTGCCGACCATGCCGAACATGGCGTGGAAATCGTGTTCCGGTGCGATGGGATAGATCGGCACGGTGATGCCGTAGCCCAGCCGGTCGGCCATGTCGGCGATCAGATACCAGTGATAGGGCGTGATCTCAAAGACATAGGCGCCGCCGTGCAGGTAGAGAATTCGCTTGTGCTCTCCGGCCCGGGGGGCGATTTCGTAGACCGGGAAACCGTCCACGCTGCGCGTCTGGATGTCGTAACGCTGCTGCAGCGCGGCCGGTGGATGGTGATCCTCGGTTTTGCGCGCGGCCGCGATCCAGCGCCGCAGGTTTTCCGGGCTGGAAAAGGCCTGCTTGCGGCTGTGCCTGAGCACGAAGGATACGACGTGGCTTTTCAAACTTGGCATGCGGAGACACGAACTTCGGCGGCAGCCGACTAAGAGATTTCCCCCTCCAAGCGAAGATCGTGCCTTGGCCGAAAATGTCAAGATTTACGCTGTGCCCACACGCTGGTGTGATCCGCGCGCTGTCGTCGGCGCCGCGGCAAAAGCGCCGCGCGCAATCGGTTGCTGGTGGCCACCGGGGATGTGCGAGATCCCCGGCGGATGCCGAGCAATTTGCATTTGTCGGCGAACGTCATCAGCGCGTCGTACCCAGAAGCAGCGAGGCGAGCGTCACCTGCGGATCGTTCGGCGGCGATGCCGGCCAGCCGATGTCCTTCTGGACATGCGCCGGCAAGCTGTTCAGCGCGCGGATCGCCTTGTTCCTGGCATGGGCTTGCCTGATGGTCACACCGAAGCGGCCGAGATTTTCGAACATCGACATTTTCATCTCCCTTGAAGAACGGCGGTGGCCAAGGACTATCCTCGGCCGCCGTTCGATGCGGGGTAAATGCGCCTGCCATGTATCGGATGGATTTCGCGGAAGCAGCGTTTCGGTTTCCGGATCGGTTCGATCCGGAAACATTTGCATACAAATGAAATCGAGGGAGGGGCCGGCGGGCCTATTCGCGGCTGCGCCGTGCCGCGTGGCCCTCGCGCGAGCGCCGGCGCGGCGCGGCGTCGCCGGCGATGCCGTCCTCGCTCACCGTCTTGCGTGGCGGCAGTTTCACCGCCGCCGACAGTTTCGGGAACGGATCGACCTTGTTGGGCAGCGCCATGGCGTAGACGAAATGCTCCTGGAATTTCGGTTCCAGCGCTGTCTCGATCTTCTCGATCTGGCTCACCGTCTCCTCGATCTCGCGGCGGTAGCCGCGATTGAGCAGCGCCATCCGCGCGCCCGCACCGGCGGCGTTACCGACGGCCGAAACCTTGTCGAGGTCGCAGTCGGGGATCAGGCCGAGCACCATGGCGTATTTCGGATCGATGAAGGAGCCGAAGGCGCCGGCGAAATGGATGCGGTCGACATGCTCGGTGTTCTGCTTTTCCATCAACAGCTTGGTACCGGCATAGAGTGCAGCCTTGGCAAGCTGGATGGCGCGCACGTCGGTCTGGGTGATGGTGATCTTGGGTTCGCCTTCCTTCAGCACGTAGGAGAAGGTGCGGCCGTTGGCGACGACGCGCGGCGAGCGCGCGGCAAGCGAACCGTCGACGACACCGTCCTCCGAGATGATGCCGGCGAGATACATTTCCGCGACGATCTCGATGATGCCGGAGCCGCAGATGCCGGTGACGCCGGTCGCCTGCACGCTGTCGAGGAAGCCGGGTTCGTCGGACCACAGTTCCGAGCCGATGACGCGGTATTTCGGCTCCAGCGTGTCGGGATCGATGCGCACGCGCTCGATGGCGCCGGGCGCTGCCCGCTGGCCGCCTGAGATTTCGGCGCCTTCGAAGGCCGGGCCGGTGGGCGAGGAGGCAGCCACGACACGCGCGCGATTGCCGAGTACGATCTCGGCATTGGTGCCGACATCGACGATCAACATCATCTCGTCCTGGCGATGCGGGCCTTCCGACAGCGTCACCGCCGCCGCATCGGCGCCGACATGGCCGGCGATGCAAGGCAGCATATAGAGGCGCGCGCCCTGGTTGAGCTTGAGGCCGATATCGGATGCCTTGATGCGGACCGCGCCGGAGACCGCGAGCGCGAAGGGGGCTCCGCCGAGCTCGGTCGGATCGATGCCGAGGAACAGGTGATGCATGATCGGATTGCCGACGAAGACGGAATCCAGGATGTCGTTGCGCTGGACGTTGCCTTCGGCGCAGACCTTATCGACGAGGCTGGAGATCGCCTCGCGGACAGCAACCGTCATGCCTTCGCGGCCATCCGGGTTCATCATCACATAGGAGACCCGGCTCATCAGATCCTCGCCGAAGCGGATCTGCGGGTTCGACGTACCCGAAGAGGCGGCGACGCGGCCCGACAGCAGCGACACCAGATGCATGGCGATGGTGGTCGAGCCGATGTCGCAGGCCAGGCCATAGGCCTCGTTCTTGAGGCCCGGCCATAGCGCGATGACGCGCGCTATGTCGCTGTCGGCATCCTTGTGGATGGCGGCGGTGGCGGTCCAGTTGCCCTTGCGCAATATGCCCTGCACCTGCGGCAGCAGGTAGAAGTCGAATTCGAGGTTTTTAAAGCCCCAGTCCTTCATCAGCGCGATCTTGAGCCGGTCGAGATCGCCCAGGGGCTTGTGCATGTCGGGCTCTTCGATCTCGACATAACACATGCGGATCGCCGTATCGCGGGCGATCACCCTGGTGTCGGCATCCTTGCGGATGGTCTGAGCGTTGATGACGGTATCCTGCGGCACGTCGATGACGAGATCGCCGAGGATCTGCGCCGAGCAGGAGAGGCGGCGCCGTTCGGGCAGGCCGCGCACGCGCTCGTAGCGCTCTTCCTTGGGGCCTTTGGGCGAGATGTGGTCGTTTGAGGAGGTGATCTTGTGCTTGGCGAAATTGCCTTCCTGCACCTCGATCTGGCAGCGCCCGCAAGTGGCGCGCCCGCCGCACACGCTTTCGACATAGACGCCGAGCTGACGCGCGGCGTCGAGCACGGGCGTGCCGACAGGGAACCGCCCGCGCTTGCCTGACGGCATGAACAGCACGAGCGGATCGGTAATGTTTGCAGGTGAATTCACGATTGCGCGCTTATCCCCGGCCCATCCGGGCTTCACGGCCACCGCGCCGGCGGCCGCCATTGCCGCCGCCTTCGCCCGGTGCATTGACCGCTGTCGGCGCCGCCACCGGGTGACCGCCTTCGGCCGGCTTGTAGTCCTTGTAGGTGCGGATCCAGTTGGTACAGTTCTCGTCGGTGCCGTTGAGCACGTTGGCGCCGCGCACGGCTTCCATTTCCTGTGGGCGAACCGGGTTCATGATCGCCGAGGTCATGCCGGCGCCGATTACCATCGGGATGAATGCGGCGTTGATGCCATGGCGGTGCGGCAGGCCGAAGGAGATGTTGGAGAGGCCGCAGGTGGTGTTGACCTTGAGCTCCTCGCGCAGGCGGCGCAAGAGCGCGAACACCTGGCGGCCGGCATCGCCAAGCGCACCGATCGGCATGACCAGCGGGTCGACAACGACGTCGTGCGCCGGAATGCCGAAATCGGCGCAGCGCTGCACGATCTTCTTGGCGACGGCGAAGCGCACGTCCGGATCCATCGAAATGCCGGTCTCGTCATTGGAGATGGCGACGACGGGCACGTTGTATTTCTTGACCAGCGGCAGGATGGCCTCGAGTTTCTCCTCCTCGCCGGTGACGGAGTTGACCAGCGGGCGGCCCTTGGCGACCTTCAGCGCGGCCTCGATCGCGGCGGTGACGGAACTGTCGATCGACAGCGGCAGATCGACCAGGCCCTGGACGATTTCCAGCGTCTGCACCAAAAGACCAGGTTCGGTTTCGTTCGGGTTGACCGAGGTGACGCCGGCATTGACGTCGAGCATGGTGGCGCCGCAGGCGGCCTGCTCCAGCGCGTCCTTGATGACGGTCTCGAAATTGCCAACCACCATCTCGGCGGCGAGCTTCTTGCGGCCGGTCGGGTTGATGCGTTCGCCAATCACGCAGAAGGGCTGGTCGAAGCCGATGATGATTTCTCGTGTCGCCGAGGCGACGATGGTCCGGGTCATGAAATCTCTCCGTCGTGATATAAAGAGTTCTTTATATCGTTATCTCTTGTCGATCAAGCGAATGGTGCGTTCCGCGCGGGTCAATGCGCGGTCTTCACCATGTCCACCTGGGTTTCTGTAATATCTTCGTGCAGGATGCGGTCCAGCCGGTCGGCGACCATCTGGTCGTCGCGGCGGATTTCACGCTTCCATGGCTGGCGGCCCTTCAGCACGCCCGATTCATCGACGATCTCGGCGACATATTCCTCCTGGCGATAGGCCATCACATGGATGCCCGAGACACCGGGAATTTCCTTCACCTCGTTGATGATGTCGGTGCAGAGCTGCTTGCCTTCCTTCTTCTGGTCCTGGGCGCCTTCCAGCCGCTTGATGACGGCATCCGGAATATGGATGCCCGGCACGTTGGAGCGGATCCATTTTGCCGTCTTGGCCGAGGCCAAGGGGCCGACGCCGCACAGGATGAACACTTTCTCGGTGTGGCCGAGATCGCGCGCTTTCTGCATGAAGGTCTTGAACATCGGCACATCGAAGCAATACTGCGTCTGCACGAACTGCGCACCGGCGGCGATCTTCTTGCCGAGATGGATCGGGCGAAAGTCGAAGGGCGGCGCGAACGGGTTGACGGCAGCGCCCAGGAACAGCTGCGGCGGCGTCGTCAGCTTGCGGCCGGACAGAAACTTGCCGTTGTCACGCATGATGCGGCAGGTCTCCAGCAGCGACATGGAATCGAGATCGAACACCGGCTTGGCGCCCGGCTGGTCGCCGGCCTGGACGCCGTCGCCGGTCAGGCACAGCATGTTGGCGACGCCCATGGCAGCGCCGCCCAGCACGTCGCCCTGGATGGCGATGCGGTTCTTGTCGCGGCAGGCGATCTGCATGATCGGTGCGTAGCCCATGCGGGTCAGCAGCGCGCAAATACCAACCGACGACATGTGGCAGTTGGCGCCGGACGCATCGACAGCGTTGATGGCGTCGACCCAGCCGTCGAAGATCTTCGCCCTGTTGTAGACATCCTCGGGATCGGCGCTGTCGGGTGGGTTGAGCTCGGTGGTCACCGCGAATTCGCCGCGCCGCAGTACGCGCTCCAGCCGGCCGCGCGAGGTGTGGCCGGGCAGGGGATCGAGCGGCAGGTGAATGCCGGCCGGGTTCTCGTCACGCTGACGGCCGGTCATGCGGCGGCTCCGGTCTTTGGCGCGGCAGCGGCTTCGCGGGTTGCCGCCGCCTGCGCGGTGACGCGCAGCCAGGCCGAGGTTTCGCGCAGCGACTGGTCGACCGGCTTCTGCACGGTGAGGATCCTGTCGGCGTTGACCATGTTCTGCGAACCTTCCCAAGCCTTGACCCAGACGCAGGGCATATTGGGCTCGACCTCGCAATTGCCGTTGGCGCGCACGCCGCCGCAAGGGCCGTTGCGCAACTGCTTGGGGCAGTTCATCGGACACGACATACCGGTGGAGGACAGGATGCACTGGCCGCACATGCGGCAGTCGAACATAAAGCCTTTTACGCGCCTCTCGATGAATTTCACCGGGGCCTCGACGCGGCCATAGCCGATGCCCTTCCACAAGGGATGCAGCAGCAGGAACATGTCGGCGAAGCGGGCATAAAACCATTCAAGCAGGCGGGAGTGCCGGACAGACCATAATCTCACCGCGAACGAGCGCTGCACGCGGCGCTGCGGTGAGACGTCGGCCGGCTTGTAGTCGGATTTCGCCGCAGCCTTCTTGACCAACGTGGCTTGGGTAACCGTCGGGTTCTCGTCAGACATTTTCTTTCCCGCCCGCCTTGACCAGAGCGACCAGCCGCTCGCGGTCGTATTTCGCGTCGAGCTCGTGGAAAGCCTTTTCGACCTCGGCTTCGAGATCGTCACCGACCGCAACCGGTTCGGCCTTGCGCCATTCGGCGAGATAGTCGTCGGTGCCACCGGCGCCGGTGCGCATGGCGCACATGTCGATCGCCTCGGTGAAGCGCAATGGCAATTCGCGCTTGGCGTTCTGCCGGCCTTTCCTGACGATGACCTGGGCAGGGATGTCGCGCCAGTAGACGACGATAAGATCGGCCATGAATTCTCGCTCCTCGATATTCCGAGCATTGCCGCAAGCGTCGTAAGGCTGCTTGTTATGGGACGACGCGCGCGCATTCAAAAGCGACGCATTTGGATGTCGTAAAATGAAAGGTGGGTTTATTCGTTTGCGACCCATGTCGCGACGGGGTCAATGCAGCAATATGGCGGCCGAGTTTGCGCTCTTGCCGAGGCTGGATGCGTCACCAGATGCCGGTTCTCAGCCCTGTCCAGACGTAGAACCAGATCGTTGGGTGGTACCACTGTTTCGATGGCAGCCCTGGATCGAACGTTGCGAGTTTTCCGGCCAGCGCATCGCTGACCGCCTCGACGCAGATGTCGCGCGAAAACGCCGCCTGGCGCAGCGCATAGCTAGAGATGGTGTCGCCTTGTTTGGGCTTGCCGCGCACCTGCTTCAACACGCCGCCGGTGTCGACGCCCGCATCGACCAGATGGACGGTCGTGCCGAAATTCTGCGGATCGCCTGACGTCAATGCCCAATAGCCGCCATTCATGCCGCGGTATTTCGGCGTGATGCCGGCATGATAGTTGAGTACCGGGCAAGGCATTTTGGCCAGCATCTCCCTGGAAATCAGCCTGCACCCGTTCAACAGCACGACGCCGGGCTTGATCGTCTCGATCGCCTGCAGGCATTCCGGCCCGTTGGCGGATTCCACATGGACGATGACCTGGCCTTGCCGAGGCTCCGTTTCAAGCTTCTCCTCGGAAATCAACCGGGCGGCGTGTTTGACGTTGAGCCGTTTGCCAAGCCTGCTCAGCACCATGGTGCCGAGCTGGCCCATGGCGGAGATCCAGCCCTGGCGTCGGGCGCGGCCGCGCAGCAATTGTTTTTTAGATTCAGGGATTTCGAGGACGACGGTGACAGGACCGACGCGGTCGGCGAGATCGTTGATCATGGCCCAGACATGCGCGCCGCCGCCGGTGACGACTACAATCGGTCGCGGATTGGATTCCGACGCTGCCATTGATCTTGCCATGCTCCAAGGACCGGCTGACGTGGCCGGACCTTAGGGCAGGCGGGTTAATCCTTGGTGTGCCGGAAGCCTTACCAGGGCATGAAGACCGGTCAGCGTTTGAACTCCATGATGTCGAGCTTCGATTCGTAGTAGGGCGCGGGGAATTCGATGCGCCATTCCTTGGCGCTGTTGCGGAAGGCGTAACCGACCTGGTCGGTTTGCGGACCGCTGCCATAGGGCTTTGCCCGGTCGTCGTTGACGGAGCCGGAGCCAAGATAGATCGAGCGCTTGTCGCCATCGTCGAAGAAGCGGCCCCGGGTGCGCTGCGAACCGCTGATCTTTTCCAGCCGCCAGCCGGAGCCATCATCGGTGACCCTGCATTTGAACCAGCCATAGATCACGAGTGGGCTCAGTCCGCCGACCTTGATCGTGCGGCACCGCCAGTTGCCGGTGAGATCCTTGTCGGAGAAGGCGACGAGCGGCTTGGCCAGCAGCGCGTCGAGTTGCTTGACCTCTGCGGGGTTGCCCGCCTTTGCCTCGGCGAGTGCCGCCTTGCGGGTGTCGCCATATTTGTCGAGCCGCGCCTTGTCGGCGGCGGTGATCAGTTTCTGCACTTGACCGTCGGCAAGGGTGGGCAAGGTGCAGCAGAGCAGGCCGACAACGGCAAGCAAGGGGCGGAGGTTCATCGAAGGATTCCCTGTTTTGTCTGGAACGGCGCCGCTGCCGCCTGGTGCATAACTTACCGGGTCGCTGGCGCCTGTCATCCGTGCTTAACAGCGTCACCGTCGAAATTCATGGTGTGACGAATGCGAATCTTGCTTACGGGGTCATCGGGTTGGCTGGGAAGCGCGTTGGCGCCGCTCCTGCGTGGGCTTGGACATGACGTCACCGGCCTCGATCCCGTTCCGTCGGCCGAAACGCGGATCGTCGGTTCGATTGCCGACCGTGACCTCGTCATGCGCGCCGTTGGGGAAAACCGGATCGAGGCCATCATTCACAGCGGCGCGCTGCACAAGCCCAACATAGAAAGCCATGCCAACAGCGATTTCATCGCGACCAACGTGCAAGGCACGCTAAACCTGCTCGATGCGGCGGTGGCGGCCAATGTGCAACGCTTCGTCTTTACGTCCACAACCTCGCTGATGATCTCGCAGGCGATACGCGACGGCTTCAAGGGCGGTGCGCGCAGGGCGGCGTGGCTGACGGAAGCGATGTCGCCCGAGCCGCGCAACATCTATGGCGTGACCAAGCTCTCGGCCGAACATCTTTGCCGCCTCTACCATCTTCAGCATGGCCTGCCGGTGGTTGTGCTCCGCACGGCGCGCTTCTTTCCCGAAGCCGACGACATGGCGCATGCGATCGAACAGTCGGACGCCAACACCAAGGCAAACGAACTGCTCTTTCGGCGGCTGACGGTGGACGACGCGGCGCGGGCGCATGTCGCGGCCTTGGAGAAGGCGCCGGAGCTCGGCTTCGACATCTTCATCGCCTGTGCGCCAACGCCGTTCCAGCCCGGTGATTGCGCGGACTTGATCGCCGACGCTCCATCGGTCGTGGCGCGTTATTATCCCGAATTTCCCGCCCTTTATGCGCACAAGGGCTGGACGATGTTTTCCTCGATCGACCGGGTCTATGACGCTTCGCGGGCTAGGGACAGGCTGGGCTTTGTCTGCAGGACGCGCTTTGCCGACGTGCTGACGGCGCTGGCGGCGGAAGAAGCTGCCTGAAGCCGTCAGGCGTTCGATGCGATCCGCGCCAGCTCCGGCGTGAGATCGCCGTAACCGGTCGAGCGGCGCTCGTAGACGAGGCCGAGGAGGGCGGCGGCTTTTTCCGCGACCTTGTCGAGCTCAGGATCATCGGTCTGCGCCAGATAAATCAGTCTCTCGTAGTTGCCGAAATAGTCCTTGATCAGCTCCGGGTGCTTATCCAGGCCGAGCGGCTTCATGAAGAAGGCATCGAACTGACGGCACAGGAAGTCGGTCATGTAGAAGGACATCATGTCGTCGTCGGCGACCTTCGCATAGGCGTCCATGCCTTGGTAGAAGGCGAAGCAATGCGGGCCGGCCATGCGCTCGACGCCATGCTTTTCCAGCACACGGTCAAGCAGGCCGCCCGTACCGCAATCGGCATAACCGACGAAGATATGTTCGTAACCGTCCGCCTTGGCCTTCTCGATGGCCTTGTCCATGGCCGGCGCGATGCGGTCTGGATAGAAATGAAATTCCGCCGGCAAACAGGTCAATTCCAGGTGGCTCAGCCCGAGCTGTTGCTTGACGGCCAATACCTCACGCGCAATCATCCCGCAGGCGATGACGAGCAGCCTGTCTGTCTGATTCGGTTTGGTTTTTTTCGTCTTGACCAAGTAGAACCGGCTTTCGCTGCGGGGCTAATCTATCTGTCGAGGGAGACACCGTCCATGAAACTGCTACGCACTGCGCCGATCGCCATCCTTGCCTGCGCGCTTGCACTCACGGCCTGCGCCAACACCATTCGGGGTGTCGGCAAGGATGTCAAATCGACGGCGAGGGCGGTCAAAGACACCGTCGCCAATTGATCGGCAGCCACGTCCCTCATCTGGGAACAAAAAAGCCGCGCTGCAAGGCGCGGCTTCCTTTTCGTCGTCCCGATGCCTTGGATCAGGCCGAAGCGCGCACGTTGTGCTTGCGCTTCATGAAATCCTTGGCGGTCTCGACCGCCACCGCCGCGTCGCGGCAATAGGCGTCGGCGCCGACGGCCTTGCCGAATTCCTCGTTGAGCGGCGCGCCGCCAACCAGCACGACATAGTCGTCGCGGATGCCCTTTTCCTTCATCGTGTCGATGACGACCTTCATGTAGGGCATGGTGGTGGTGAGCAGCGCCGACATGCCGATGATGTCGGGCTGGTGCTGCTCGATCGCATCGAGATACTTCTCGACCGCATTGTTGATGCCGAGGTCGATGACGTCGAAGCCGGCGCCTTCCATCATCATGCCGACGAGGTTCTTGCCGATGTCGTGGATGTCGCCCTTGACGGTGCCGATCACCATCTTGCCCTGCTTGGGCGCGCCGGTGGCGGCGAGCAGCGGACGCAGGATGAACATGCCGGCCTTCATGGCATTGGCCGACAGCAGCACTTCGGGAACGAACAGGATGCCGTCGCGAAAATCCTCGCCGACGATACGCATGCCTTCGACCAGCGCCTCGGTCAGCACCTTGTAAGGAGCCCAGCCGCGCTCGAGCAGGATGCGCGTGCCTTCCTCGATCTCTTCCTTCAGACCGTCATAGAGATCGTCGTGCATCTGCTGCACCAACTCGTCGTCGGAAAGTTCAGAAAGGATGATCTCGTCGTCGGACATTTTAATCCCAGCTCCTCACGGCATCGCGACTGTGTCGCAAGGCACAAAATAATGGCGTTCATACCTAACCCGCAACGGGCGGGTATCCATAGCTGATTTGCGACTTCCCGCAAAAGGAAAGCGACTGGAAAATCTATCGGATTTCTTGTCGATTTTGCGACAGGCGTTGGCGCGGACGGGCCGTTTCGAATAGGGTGCATGGCTACGATCCGGGCAAAGCCGCGCCATGCGGCCGCAACGGTTACGGACCGGCCATAGTCAGGCAGGCCATATTCAGGGAAGAGCGATCATGAGCGAACACGCGGCAGTCGACCAGGAAGCGTCCAACGCGCGGCGTGGGCGCGGCGCCAGCGGTGGAGCGGCGGCCCGCCGGGCCGCGCGTTCCGGCGGCGGTCCCGGCACCCAGCTCACCTACATCAAGCGCAAGATCAACGTCTACGAGGTGCTGAACGAGGAAGGTCTGGCGCTGATCGAGAAGAACACCGACACGGTGCTGGAAGAGATCGGCATCATTTTTCGCGATGACGCGGAAGCGCTGCAATTGTGGAAAGAGGCCGGCGCCGACGTCAAGGGCGAGCGCGTGCATTTTCCCAAAGGGCTCTGCCGTTCGCTCTTGAAGACCGCGCCGTCCATCTACACCCAGCATGCCCGCAATTCGGAGCGCTCGGTGCAGATCGGCGGCAATGCGACCGTGTTCGCGCCGGTCTATGGCCCACCCTTCGTGCGTGATCTGGACGGCGTCAGGCGCTATGCGACGATCGAGGATTTCCAGAATTTCGTCAAGCTCGCCTATATGGCGCCATCGATCCACCATTCGGGCGGCACGGTGTGCGAGCCGGTCGACGTGCCGGTCAACAAGCGCCATCTCGACATGGTCTACGCGCACATCAAATATTCCGACAAGCCGTTCATGGGTTCGGTGACCGCGCCGGAGCGCGCCGAGGACACGGTGGCGATGGCCAAGCTGGTGTTCGGCGACGACTTCGTCGAGAACAACACGGTGCTGACCAGCCTGATCAACGCCAACTCGCCGATGGTGTTCGACGAGACCATGCTTGGCGCCCTGAAAGTCTATTCGCGGCACAACCAGGCCTGCATCGTCACGCCGTTCATCCTCGCCGGCGCGATGAGCCCGGTGACGGTGGCCGGTACGCTGACGCAGGTGCTGGCCGAAGTGCTGGCCGGCGCATCGTTCACGCAGCTGATCCGTCCGGGCGCCCCGGTGCTGTTCGGCACCTTCGCCTCGTCGATATCGATGCAGTCGGGCGCGCCGACTTTCGGCACGCCGGAACCGTCGCTGGTCTCCTATGGAGCAGCGCAACTCGCCCGCCGCCTCGGACTGCCGTTCCGTACCGGCGGCTCGCTCTGCGCGTCCAAGGTTCCGGATGCACAGGCAGCCTATGAGAGCGCCAACACGCTGAACTCGACGATTCTCGCCGGCACCAATTTCGTGCTGCATTCGGCCGGCTGGCTCGAGGGCGGGCTGGCGTCCTGCTACGAAAAATTCATGATGGATATCGACCAGCTCGGCATGCAGCAGAAATTCTGCGAAGGCGTCGACCTGTCGGAAAACGGCCAGGCGATGGATGCCATCCGCCAGGTCGGCCCGGGCAGCCACTATCTCGGCTGCGACCATACCCAGGCCAATTTCCAGACCGCCTTCTACCGCTCGTCGATCGCCGACAACAACTCCTATGAGCAGTGGCTGGCCGAAGGCCAGAAGACCGCCCCGCAGCGTGCCAACGATCTCGCCCGCCGCTGGCTGGAGGCTTACGAGGCGCCGCACCTTGATGAAGGCATCGACGAAGCCCTGAAGGACTTCATCGCCAAGAAGAAAGGGTCGATGCCCGACGCCTTCACCTGAAAGGAGCCCGAGTCAGGCGGGGCTAAAGTCGCCAACATCATCCACAAGGAAGTCTGGCGGAGCGCGTTCTCCGATCCGGACCGGAAGGGATGATTCTTGCCGACGCCGCCGCTATTCTCCGGGCGGGCGGTCGGAGATCGAGATGGGTCGAAAGGCATTGAGGGGGATCGCGGCTGATGTCGCCGCGTCATTCATCAGCCGCAACAACGACGCCGATGGTTATTGGGCCATCGGCAAACTTCACGCGCACGCACGAGAGCACTCTACGGCCAAAATCCCGATTGACTTATCAGGCCAGTTATCAGGTACGCTGTCGGAATTCGCTTCGATAGCCGCCAAATACCGGTCAATGATCGAAACTCAAACTGCCGCAAAGGGTCTTCGGGTTTGTTCTAGCCAAATTGAAATTGAGTTCGATCTCCCGAAAACCAGGCAGTGCTCGGCGGACGAAACCGGATACACGTGCGCTGTGATGATCGTTGACGACCGAGGGCAAGCTTGGATTCGCAAGGTCTACGGCTGTTCTCACCCGCACGATCCAAAACGAGAGCGACGCAGTTCGCGAGCTAAAAGCGAAGCTGAAGCCCGATGATCCGTAGCTATGATCATCTCAGCGGGGCCCTGGTCCGATATGGACTAATTGTCCGCGGCGGCTTCAATTTCGTCGATGGCGAAGACGTTCCCCTAGGCTCATCAGGCGTCCCAGCCAGGTCGGTGCTGCTGGTCGGGCAGGCGGGCGCGGCGCCGTGGCCGCACTTCCTGCGGTGGCGTGAGAAGCAGCCACCGTCCGCCATCAATCCGCTCGACACATGGTCGCGCGCGGTCATCGGCGCCGTTGCCGACGATTTCGGCGCGCGCGCTGTGTCGCCTTCGGACCGCCCGTATCTGCCGTTCCAGCGATGGGCGATGCGGGCCGAGGGGCTGAAACCGTCGCCGCTGGGGATCCTGATGCATCCGAAATATGGGCTCTGGCACGCCTATCGCGGCGCATTGCTGTTCGATCGGGAGATCGCGACCCCCGAAGCTGACGCAGCGATTCACCTTTGCGACGCATGCATCGAAAAACCCTGCCTGAAATCCTGTCCAGTCGGCGCCTATTCGGTGGACGGCTTCGCGCACCAGGCGTGCCTGGCGCATGTGCGCGGCACGGATGGTGCGCCTTGCCGCGCCGAAGGCTGCCTCGACCGCAACGCCTGTCCCTACGGCGCTGAGCATCGCTATCCGGCCCATGTCCAGGCTTTCCACATGGCGGCGTTCGCCGGGCTGTAGGGTTCCTCCGAACGCACGGAAACTTGACCGAGATCGGCAGGTTGCGGCTTGCCCTGGCGGGCGGCGCGGATATCTATCGCCTGGCAACCGGCGGAGCGCGCAATGACGAAGCAGGACATCGAGATCAAGACCCTGGACGGCACGGCGAAGGCACGGCTGTTTCGTCCAGCCGCGCCCGCCAGGGCCGGCATCATCATCTACATGGATATTTTCGGTCCGCGTCCGGTGCTCGACCAGATGGCCGAGCGCCTCGCGGGGCATGGCTATGCCGTGCTGGTGCCCGATCTCTTCTACCGCTATGCGCCGTATGGCCCGTTCGATCCCAAAACCGCCTTTGCCGAGGCAAAGACCAAGGCCCTGCTGTTGATGCTGAGCGGCGGCACGACGCAGGGCATGACCATCCGCGACGGCAGCGCCTTCCTCGATGCTCTGGCCGCCGAGAGGATCGCCGGACCTGTTGGTGTCGTCGGCTATTGCATGGGCGGCGCGCGGGCGCTCAACGCCGCCGCGACCTATCCCGACAGGATCCGGGCCGCCGCCAGTTTCCATGGCGGCAACCTCGCCAGCGATGCCGCCGACAGTCCGCACCGCAAGGCGGCTTCCATCAAGGCGCGCATCTATGTCGGCATGGCGGGCGTCGACCGGAGCTTTCCGCCGGAACAGTCGACGAGGCTGGAAGAGGCGCTGCGGAATGCTGAAGTCGACCACACGATCGAGAATTATGTCGGCATGGCGCATGGCTGGTGTGTGCCCGACCATAGTGTCTTCAATGCAGCCGGTGCCGAGCGGCATTGGAAGCGATTGACGGATTTGTTCGCCGAAACGCTGGTCTGAGCCTTCGCCACCCTGTTGGCCGCGCGCCACATTGGAGGTATCAGGCGGATGACCGGCTCGCCCGCTAAAGCGGCGCGGGTCATGCGGGATCGATCAGCCTGATGCAATCCTATGATGTCGTGATCATTGGCGCCGGCGCCGCCGGATTGATGTGCGCCGTGGAGGCCGCCAAGCGCGGCCGTTCGGTGCTCATCCTCGATCATGCGGCGGCACCTGGCGAAAAGATCCGCATCTCCGGCGGCGGTCGGTGCAATTTCACCAACATCCATGCGAGCCCGAAGAATTTCATCTCGAGGAATCCGCATTTCTGCATCTCGGCGCTCAGCCGCTATACGCAGCGCGACTTCATTGCGCTCGTCGAACGCTACGGCATTGCCTATCACGAGAAGACACTGGGGCAGCTTTTTTGTGACGGCTCGGCGCGCCAGATCATCGACATGCTGGTCTCGGAAATGCAGGGCAGGGGCGCCGAGCTGGTATTGTCGACTTCAGTTGAAACTATCGACAAGACCGAGGAAGGGTTTGAACTCAGGCTCTCCGCCGGCTCGGTCTCTTGCCGGTCCCTGGTCGTGGCCTGTGGCGGCAAGTCGATCCCCAAGATGGGCGCGACGGGCTTCGGCTACGAGCTTGCCGATCGGTTTGGCCTTGCCGTCGTAGAAACACGGCCTGCCCTGGTGCCGCTGACCTTCGATGCAAAAACGCTCGATCGGCTTTCGCCCCTGGCCGGGAACGCCGTCGACGCCGAGATTGCCTGCGGCAGGGCGCGGTTTTCCGAGGCGATGCTGTTCACGCATCGCGGCGTAAGCGGGCCATCCATCCTGCAAATCTCCTCCTACTGGCGCGAGGGTGATGAAATCCGCATCGCCATGCTGCCGGGCACGGATGTGGCTGAGCTCGTCCGCGTCGCCAAGCGCGGCAATGGCCGGCAAGCGGTGCAGACGGTGCTGGCAAATCACTTGCCGAAACGGCTTGCCCAGGCGATAGCCGAGCGAACCGGACTCGACGGCAATCTTGCCGATCTTTCCGAGGCCCAGATCAAAACCATCGAGGCCGCGGTCAACGACTGGCGCATCAAGCCAGCCGGGTCGGAGGGCTACCGTACGGCGGAAGTGACGCTCGGCGGGGTGGACACCAACGGGCTCGACCAGAAGACCATGCGGGCGAAATCGATACCTGGTCTGTTCTTCATCGGCGAGGTCGTCGACGTCACCGGCTGGCTCGGCGGCTATAATTTCCAGTGGGCATGGTCGTCGGGCTGGGCGGCGGGCCAGGCGTGTTGATATTCAGGTGAGGCCGGCCTGACCTGAATCTCAACCTGCCCCTAGCTGCAAAAGGCCCTGTTCGAAAAAAATCTTTCCATCACCCCAAGGATTAGCCATTAGCCTTCGTCCAACAGGCAAATGATGGCGATGATGCTGGATGAGAGCGAAGCCTCCGACGCCGAACTGATCGGGTGGGCGAAGGGCGGAGACAGGGGGGCCTTCGGCAAATTGCTGGAGCGTCACTACGACTTCGTCTATCGCGCCGCCTATCGCTGGTGCGGCAGGAAGGCCGATGCGGAAGACATCGCCCAGGAAGTCTGCGTCCGGCTCGGCAAGGCGATTCGCGACTATCGCGGCGGCGGCGCGTTCACGACATGGCTCTATGCCATGACGATGAACGCCGCGCGCGACATGATGCGCAAGACCGCGCGCGAGACGGTCAAGACCGAGGCCTATGGCGTCCATGCGCTGATTTCGGGCGAGGTCCCGGCGGAGAGCGAAGACTCTGCCGAGGCGCTGTGGGCGGCGGTGCGGCAATTGCCGGACAAGCAGCGCGATGCCGTGATGCTTGTTTATGGCGAAGGCTTGAGCCATGCGGCTGCCGCCGAGGCGATGGCGATCTCGGAGACGACGGTTTCCTGGCACATCCATGAAGCGAAGAAACGGCTGAAGACGTTGATGCGTTCAGCCGGGGAAGTGTGACCATGGTCGACGACAACGAACTCAGAAAGCTGCGCGACGCAGCAATACCCGCACCCGGCGAGAGCGCGAAGGCGCGTGCCTTCGAGGCCGCCCTGCGCGCCTACGATCAGGAAAATATTTCCGCCGTCACCCAAGGATCGGTCGGCGGCCTTCGTCTCACAGAGCGAGCACAAAAGCTCTGGAGCAAGATCATGCAAAAGAAACTCATTGCCACGCCGGCCCTTGCCGGGCTCGTCGCCCTGCCGATCGCCGGATACGCCACCTTCCATATGCTGAGGGAACAGCCGTCGCCGTTCGGCGGCGACGAGAAGATCACCGAGACGCTGGCCGACAAGCCGGCAACGCTGAAGCCGGCCACCGCCGAGCCGAAGCAGGCCCCGACGGAACTGGCGAAAGACAAGAAGGCCGACGCGGATGTGGAAAGCCGCGATGCCAGCGACGCGCTTGCGCCACCAACCTCGCCGCCGCAGCCGCAGACGACTGCCGCAGGCGGCGTGGCGCAGCAGGACGGACGCACGCGTGACGTGACGCCGAATGAGGCCCCGGCAACGGTCAACGAACCCGAGTCGGCCACTTTGCGGGCTTACAAGCCAGCGCCGGCCCCGACAGGCGAGTTCGCGGTCGACGGCACGACAAGCGCGCCGTCGCGGGTTGCCCGCATGCCGGCTGCCGAATCCAAGCTGATGGCGCCGCAGCCGACCGCACCGGCGGATCAGATCGCGCCGCAAGAGGAAAACCGCAACCGCATCGAGGACTTCAAGACCAATCCGGTGCATGCGGCCCTGCAAGACCCGGTCTCGACCTTCTCGATCGATGTCGACACCGCCTCCTATTCCTTCGTGCGCCGTTCGCTGAAGGAAGGGTCGGTTCCGCAGGCCGACACGGTCCGGGTCGAGGAGATGATCAATTACTTCCCCTATGACTGGAAGGGGCCGGACTCGGCATCGACGCCGTTCAACTCGACCGTCAGCGTCATGCCGACGCCGTGGAACGAGCACACCAAGCTGATGCATGTCGCCATCAAAGGGTTCGACATCAAGCCGACCGAGCAGCCGAAGGCCAATCTGGTCTTCCTGATCGATGTCTCGGGCTCGATGGACGAGCCGGACAAGCTGCCGCTGCTCAAATCGGCATTCCGCCTGCTGGTCAGCAAGCTGAAGGCCGACGACACGATCTCGATCGTCACCTATGCGGGTGACGCCGGCACCGTGCTGATGCCGACAAAGATTGCCGAGAAGGACAAGATTCTCAATGCCATCGACAAGCTGCAGCCCGGCGGCTCGACGGCAGGTGAGGCCGGCATCAAGGAAGCCTACAAGCTTGCCCAGCAGTCCTTCATCAAGGACGGCGTCAACCGGGTGATGCTTGCCACGGACGGCGACTTCAATGTCGGCCAGACCGATGACGACGACCTGAAGCGCCTGATCGAGAGCGAGCGCAAGACCGGCGTGTTCCTGTCGGTGTTCGGCTTCGGCCGCGGCAATCTGAACGATGAGATGATGCAGAACATTGCTCAGAACGGCAACGGCACCGCCGCCTATATCGACACGCTGGCCGAGGCCGAGAAGGTGCTGGTCGAGGACGCGTCCTCGACGCTGTTCACCATCGCCAAGGACGTGAAGATCCAGGTCGAGTTCAATCCGGACAAGGTCTCCGAATATCGCCTGATCGGCTACGAGACGCGGGCGCTCAACCGCGAGGATTTCAACAATGACCGCGTCGACGCCGGCGATATCGGGTCGGGCCATTCGGTCACCGCGATCTATGAGATCACGCCCAAAGGCAGTGGCGGCGAGCAGATCGATCCGCTGCGCTATGGTCAGGCCACGGTCAACAATGGCGGCGTTGCCAATGCGGACGAATATGCCTTCGTCAAGATCCGCTACAAGCTGCCGAACGAGGACGTCTCGAAGCTGATCACCACGCCGGTGACCGCGGCCAACGAGGTGGCGTCCTTCGACCAGGCGAGCACCGACCAGCGCTTTTCCGTCGCGGTGGCGGCCTTCGGCCAGAAGCTGCGCGACGAGGATGCGACCGCGAAGTTCGGTTACGACAAGATCATGGAGATTGCCACTGCCGCCCGAGGAGCCGACCCGTTTGGGTACAGGTCCGAGTTCCTTTCGCTTGTGCGCCTTGCCTCGGCGCTGGGCGGTAACCGGTAGTGGCGATGAAGGCCGGTTTCTTTCAGATGATGGGATCGTTCTGATAGCCGGCCCACGGGCGGGTGAGGCAGGCCGGCGAGGGATACTTTCCCTTGCCGGCCTTTTTTTCGGATCTGTTGATATTCAGGTGATGGCGGCCTGCAAACAGTGGCTTCCTGCGCTTCCGGTGCTCACGTACTTAAGTACGCTCCGCTCCGGTTCTCGAAAGTCACTGTTTTCGGCTCGGCCTGACCTGAATCTCAACAGATCCTAGGGCAGCGCGCCGGATCGTTAAATTGCGCTGCATTTCCGGTACCGGATAGCAATTTCCTCTCGCTACACCGGTCATGTCTAAGGCTTGAGGGAGCCGGAATTGCAGATCAGAACCATCGCCAACTCGACTCCGCCGGCACGGGATGCTTCGGCGGTTTCATCAGCCCCGTCAGCCGAATCCAGACGCATCAGCGATGATGTCGCGCAGGCGCGTCACACCGCCATGTCGGCGCTGACCAATGACCGCTTCCGCGCCATGCTGGAGCAGATTACCGATCCGGGCGCGTCGGGTGTGCTGGCGACAATGCGCGGCGACAATGTCGTCGATTTCAGGTCGGCGCAGTCGAGTTACGCCGACAACAGCGAATAGCCGCAAAAGAAATCGCGTCAGGCCCGGCCGCGGCGCCGCTCGCGGCGGGCTTCGCTGGTCTCGGCGGTGTTTGCCGTCGCCACCTTGTTGCGCATCGGACCGATGCGCTCGACGATCTTTTCGACCGTCGGACGATCCGCCCTGGTGTGGGCGTCGAGCGCCTTGCGCATCGCGGCAAGATGCTGAAACGAGGTGCCGCAGCAGCCGCCGATGATTTTGGCTCCACCATCCACGGCCAGCCGGACATAGTCGGCCATCAATTCGGGCGTGCCGGAATAGTGGATTTCGGTGCCACGGAATTCGGGGATGCCGCAATTGCCCTTGACGATGACGGTCGCCTCCGGCTTCGCCTGCGTCATATCGAGCAGCGAAGCCAGGATGTCGGAGGCGCCGACGCCGCAATTGGCGCCAACGCCGAGCGGCGCCTGCGACAGGCCGTCGGCGACGCCGTGGATATCTTTCGGCAGCAGGCCCATCATGGTGCGGCCGGCGGTGTCGAACGAGCCAGTATAGGTGTAGGGAAGGCCGACGCGGATGGCGGCCTCGGCGGCGGCGCGGATCTCGTCGGGCGCCGACATGGTCTCGATCCAGGCGACTTCGGCGCCACCTTCCTTGAGACCCTCGATCTGTTCGGCAAAGGCGTCGACCGCCTCGTCATAGGTCATGGCGCCAAGCGGCACCAGCAATTCGCCGGTCGGGCCGACCGAACCAGCAACGATCACCTTGCGGCCGGCCTTGTCGGCGACAGCGCGGGCGATCTCGGCGGCGCGTTTGTTCAGCGCATGGACGCGGTCCTGCGCATGATGCAGCTTCAGCCGGTGGCGGGTACCGCCGAAGGAGTTGGTCAGGATGATGTCGGCGCCTGCGTCGACGAAATTCTGGTGCAGGCTGGTGATGGTGTCGGGCGCCGTTTCGTTCAGCAGTTCCGGCGCCTCGCCGGCCTCCAGACCCATGGCGAACAGATTGGTGCCCGTGGCGCCATCGGCCAGCAGCACGCCCTTTTCAGCCAGCAGGGCTTCGATCGGATTGCTCGTCGTCATCGGATTGGCTTTCATGTCTTGAAATTCGAATAAGGATATAAAGAAGTCTTTATGTCTAGTCAATGAAATTGCGATGCAGAACGCGCTCAGGCTGAGCCTGATGCGAACGACATGCCGGCCAGGTTGCGGGCGAAGGCGGCCGCTTCGTGCGGGTTGATGTCGGCGGCACGGATCAGATTGTCGAAATGCTGTGTCAGCGCCTGGACCGGCTGCGTGGCGTTCAGCACCACATACATGTCTCCCACATAGATGGCGGCGCGATAAGGACCGAAGATGGTGAGCGGGATGGAATAGCGCATGCGGCCGTCATAGAGGAACAGGCGGAAGGTCGGATAGAGGTCGTCGAGCAGCGTCGCCATATGGGCAAGTTGCTGCTGGCGGTCGGCTGCCGGGAAACGGTCCCACACCCCGAGGCCGCGGGCGAAGATCTCCAGCGTGTGGCGCGGCATGCAGACTTCCATGTCGGTTTCCGGACGCCGGTTGTATTCGATGCGGTATTGCGTCTCGCTGGCCTGCGCCAGGCGGCTCCTGTTGGTGATGTTGGCCTCGTAGTCGACGAGCGCGCGGGTGCGCAGGAGATCGGGAATGCCGGCCGGCACATAACGGATCTTGGTGCCAGCGGCTTCGGCGAACCATTTGGCGAGCAGCGTGCGGTCGAAGCCATCGGGCGCTTCCTCGATCTCAAGGCTCTCGCGGATTTCGCCGGTCACGCCTTCGTCCTGGCTCAAGCCCAGCAACCAGTCCAGCGACACCTTGAATTCGGCGGCTATGTTGAGCAGCGTTTCGGCTCGCGGCAGGCGTGTCGACGCGCCCGACATCAGCTGCGACAGCGCCGACCGATCGATGCCGACCGCTGACGCGAACGCCGACTGATTGAGATCCGAGCGTGTCAGGAGGAGCTTCAGACGCTCCCGAAAGATCGTCGACAGATCGCGCTTGTCCATGGCCTTGCTCCCGTCTTCCGGAGGAAAAATTTGCGCCGAAGCCCCTGCAGCAGGGCTCCCAGGCGTAAATGAATCCCTAAGATTGTTTACAATGTACAACATATGCAGTCAAAAATGCGCAATCGCAACATTTTGTGCACTTTGTCGCGTTGAGTGGAATCACTTCTCCTGACACAATGCTGTCAGGAACCATTTGGGGTTCCGGCGACTGAGGGACAGTGGTCGATAGCATGGCAAGCATACCAGGCAAGAGCATCCGTCGAAGCAGCAAACCGGCCATCGAATGGCCGACCGTGGTCCTCACTTTCTTCTGCTACGGCACATGGTTCGCCGCCGGCCTCTTCCTCTGGCCATCCTATCCCATCCTGGCCCTTATCGTCATGGCCGTTACATTGGCTCTGCAGTCCTCGATCATGCATGAGGTGCTTCATGGTCACCCGACCCGCAACGCTTTGGTCAATGAGGCCTTCGTCTTCCTGCCGATCGGTCTTGCGTGGCCGTTCCGCCGCTTCAAGACCATTCACCTGCGCCACCATGCGGACGAGCGCCTGACCGATCCGCTGGACGATCCCGAGAGCTATTACCAGGCGCTCTGGATGCACGAAGAAATGCCGCCGCTGATGAAATTCGTGCTGAAGGTCAACAACACCATGGCTGGTCGTCTGGTGCTCGGCCCGTGGCTGTCCTGCATCGGCTTCTTCATCGACGATGCCAAGCATGTGATTGCCGGCGACAAGGCGATCCGCAAGGCCTGGCTGCTGCATGCGATCGGCCTTGCCGTGGTGCTGCCGGTCGTGCAGTTCGGGTTCGGCATGCCGGTTTGGCTGTATGTGCTGGTGCCGGTGTGGCTCGGCCAGTCGCTGATCTCGATCCGCACCTATGCCGAGCATCAGTGGTCGGAGCATCCGGAAGGCCGCACGGTGATCGTCGAGCGCTCGCCGCTGTCGTTCCTGTTCCTCAACAATAATCTGCACTTCGTCCATCACAAGAGCCCGACGATCGCCTGGTACCGGCTGCCGAAGCTGTTTCGTGACCGGCGCGAGGAATGGCTGCGGATGAACAATGGCTATGCCTACCCGAACTATTTCGCGCTGCTCAAATCCTATGCCTTCAAGGCCAAGGAGCCGATCGTGCATCCGGTGCTGCGGCGTGCGCCCGAGCCAGGCAGGGCGTTCAAGCCGCGCGTCAGGGCGCGCAACATCAATGGACTTGGCACGGTGCCGGTCCCGGCCGAGCCACCCAAGGAATAGGATCCGCCGATAGGGTGGATGCCGTGTCGGCCAATTCTGATTGGGCGCCGCGTTTTTGCGAACTTTTTTCGAGGCATGTGGTTTGATATCGGCATGAGCGAATTGATTGCGGCGTTGCCGATGTACGACTGGCCCGAAGTGCGCGACGAGGTCGACGCGCAATGGGCGTCGTTGCGCGATGCTTTCCGGCCTAGGGGTATCGATGCGCCGCAATCCATCGTGCGGCGCAACGCTGACCTGCCCGCCGTGCCAGGCGGTATCCACGACGCCCAGGGGGGGCTGATCGCTCCGGATCCGGCGACCCTGCCGCCGGACGAGCTCGATTTCCACAAGCTCTGGCTGCATCCGGCGCTGCTGTTCGCGCAGACCTGTTGGGGGCCGATGGAACTCGGTTTGTCCCGGCATGTGCAGGTGGTCGGCCAGCCAAGCTATGACGCCTATGAGGGCGGACAGGGCGAGCTCTATTCGAGCGCGCTGGTGATGCGCTCGGGCGAGGGGCCGGAGGTTCGGTCACCCGCCGACGGCAAGGCCTTGCTGCCGCTCGATCTCATCCGAGGCAAGCGCTTCACCTTCAACAGCCTCGATTCCATGTCGGGCATCATCGCGCTGACGCGCGACCTGGAAGCGGTCGGCGAAAACCTGGACATCTTTTCATCGCGTGGCGAAAGCGGCGGCCATCGCGACTCGATCGTGGCGGTCGCCGAAGGCATGGCGGATGTCGCCGCGCTCGATTGCGAAAGCTGGGCGCTGGCACAACGCTTCGAGCCGGCGGCGCGCAAGGTCGTGATCGTCGGCTGGACAGCACGGCGCAAAGGTCTGCCGTTCATCACCGCGAAAACGACGCCGGAAAAGACCGTGCGCGCGATGCGCGAGGCGCTTGGCGGCCTAGCCGAGCAGCCGCTGATCCAACGGGTAGGTTGAAAGTTTTTCGTTGCCGGTCTCGGTGATCAGGATCTGCTCCTCGATCTTGACGCCTTCGCCGCCGCCGAGCCGGCCGATATAGCTCTCCACGCACAGCACCATGCTTGGTTCCAGCACACCGTCGGGCGTATCGGATGTCCAGTCGCTGGCATGCGGCAAGGTCGGGTATTCGTCGGCAAGTCCGACGCCGTGGTAGAGAACGCCGTAGCGGGTCGGGAAGCAGTCTCCTGGCGGCACTGCTGAGCGTTCGACAAGGTCGCGGAAGGAGATGCCGGGCTGCATCAGTGCCGTGTTGTGTTCGATCTGATCGGCGGCGATGCGGAACAGGTCGCGCTGTTTGTTGGTCGGCTTTATATCGCCGCAGAGCCAGGTGCGTGAGAGATCGGCGCAGAAGCCGTAGGGGCCGATCAGGTCGGTGTCGAAGGCGACAAGATCGCCTGATACAATGATCCGCGACGAGCATTCCTGGAACCACGGATTGGTGCGCGGTCCCGATGTCAGCAGCCGCGTTTCGATCCATTCGCCGCCGCGCGCGATGTTGCCGCGATGCAGTTCGGCCCACAATTCGTTCTCGGAGATGCCGGGCTTCAACGCCTGTTCCATCTCGCCCATTGCCGCCTCGCAGGCGACAATGGCGCGGCGCATGGCAAGGATTTCGTCCGGTGATTTGATCAGCCGGGCATTTTCCATCACGGCTTCGCCATTGCCGAGGGAGATACCAAGGCGGTGGAGCTCTTCGACGCCTTCCGGATTGATGTGGTCGACGGCGATGCGGTTGTTGCCGCCGCCGTGCTCCCTGACCAGATCGGCGATGGCGGCGGCCCAGC
This sequence comes from Mesorhizobium sp. M8A.F.Ca.ET.207.01.1.1, assembly GCF_004794715.1. Taxonomy (NCBI): domain Bacteria; kingdom Pseudomonadati; phylum Pseudomonadota; class Alphaproteobacteria; order Hyphomicrobiales; family Phyllobacteriaceae; genus Mesorhizobium; species Mesorhizobium sp. M8A.F.Ca.ET.207.01.1.1. Next base: position 323,211 of record NZ_SRUS01000008.1, read on the forward strand.
GGCGGACTTTCTGCTCGGTCAGTTCGCCGCCATAGAGATACATCCATGAAATGGCGGGGCGGACTTCATCGACGACACCGGAGTGGTCGGAAAGATGCTCGCAGGAAAAGTAGTCGAACAGAACCACCGGCCCGTCGGTGGCGACGAAGCAATGCCGCGTCGGATTGTGCGCCACCCAGAGCTGCATGTTGGTGCTGTCGGTCGCATAGCGGATATTGACCGGGTCGTAGAGCAGGGCGCCGGCATAGCCGCGGCGCTTCAGCTCGGCGCGAATGCGGTCGAGCCGATATTGCCGCATGGCGGGCAGGTCGGGAGCGGCAATGTCTGCCGCGGCCCATTCCGCTTCAGCCACCGCGCCATAACCCAGCACATGCTGGTTGAGCCCAGCGGCCTTCTGTCGTGAGGCGTCGCGCAGCGCCTCGATCGAGCCTGATACAAAAGGCATGATCTTGCGGTGGCGGCCGAAGCTTCCCTTTGGCGCCGCGCTGTCCATGGCGAAACCTCAGCTCCGCATCTTCTCGCCACTCGGGTCGAAGGGCGCCTCGACATTGATGCGGGCCGGACGCCGGTGACCGAGGATTTCGATCTCGAACAGGCCGGCGCTTTCATCCTCGGCGAGTGCCGCCGGCACATAGCCTTGCGCCATCGATTTCTGCACGTAATGCGCATAGCCGCCCGACGTCACCCAGCCGACCACGCGCCAGTCGCCGTCGACGATGCCGCGCACGGCGGACGCGCCTTCGGCGGCCTTTGAACCGCGTATTTCCTTGCCTGAAGTGTCGAAGCGCGGCGCGCCGTAGCCATGCGGCTTTTCGACGGTGCCGTAATCCTTGCTGACCTTGGCCCAGATCGGCTCGTCGCCCATCACGTCGGCATCGGCCGCGTCGACGATGAAGGAGACGCGGCGCAGTTTTGGACCTTCCGCCTGTTCCTTGGCGGCGGCGTCGCGGCCGATGAAGTCGTTCTTCTCCAGCTTGATGAAACGGTCCATCGAACCTTCGAACGGGCCGTAGATCGGCCGCAGCTCGCGGAACCAGGTCGGGAAGTTCTTTTCCAGGCGCATGGACAGCAAGGCGCGCATGCCGAAATCGACCAGGCCGAATTCCTCGCCCGCTTCCTTGATCGCCTTATAGACCAGGCGCTCGTAGGCCGGCGCCATCCAGATTTCATAGCCGAGGTCGCCGGTGTAGGTGATGCGGTTGACCAGGCACGGTGCGCCGCCGACCGCCATTTCGCGGAAATCCATGAAGCGGAACGCCTTGGTCGAAATGTCGACATCGACCAGCTTCTGCAGGAGGTCACGCGACTTCGGCCCGGCAATCGACAGGCCGACCAGCGTCTGGTCGAAGCGATGGATGCGCACCGAACCATCCTTCGGCAGATGCTTTTCGAACCAGCGCATGTGGTACTTCTGCGCGGCCGACGACCCCCAGATCATGAAGCGGTCTTCACCGGCCTTGGCGATGGTGAAGTCGCCGATCAGCTTGCCGAATTCGTTGATCATCGGCGTCAGCACGATGCGGCCGGTCTTCGGCATGCGGTTGGTCATCAGCCGGTTGAGGAACTCTTCCGCACCCGGCCCCGACACTTCGTATTTGGCGAAGTTGGCGATTTCGGTGACGCCGACCGTTTCACGGGTGGCGCGCACTTCCTCGCCGATCGGCCCAAAATCGTTGGAGCGGTGGAAGGAGACGATGTCCTTCGGCTCCTTGCCCTTAGGCGCGAACCAGAGCGGGGTTTCGAGGCCCCACGAGTCGCCCATGACGGCGTTGTTGGTGAGCATGGTGTCGTAAAGCGGCGTCGTCTGGGCCGGGCGGGCGGCCGGCAGTTCCTCGTTGGGGAAGCGGATCGAGAAGCGGCGCGAATAGTTTTCGCGAACCTTGGCATTGGTGTAGCGCAGGCCGGCCCACTCGCCGAAGCGGGCGACATCCATGCCCCAGACGTCGAAGCCCGGATCGCCATGGACCATCCAATTGGAGAGAGCGAGGCCGACGCCGCCGCCCTGGCTGAAGCCGGCCATAACGGCGCAGGCGCACCAGAAATTGGTCAGGCCCTGCACCGGGCCGACCAGCGGGTTTCCGTCGAGCGCGAAGGTGAAGGGGCCGTTGATGATCTGCTTGATGCCGGCCTTTTCGATACCGGGGAAATGCTTGAAGCCGATTTCGAGCGACGGCGCGATGCGGTCGAGATCGGGCGGCAGCAGTTCATGGCCGAAATCCCACGGTGTGTTGACCGGCGACCACGGCTTGCAGGCCTTCTCGTAAGTGCCGAGCAGGATGCCGTTGCGTTCCTGGCGGGTGTAGATCTCGCCCTTGAAGTCAAGCACTCCGATCATTTCGCGGCCGGTCGACTTGTTGAATTCCTCGACCTCCGGCATCGGCTCGGTCAGGAGATACATGTGCTCCATGGCCAGCACCGGCAGCTCGACGCCGACCATGCGGCCGATCTCGCGCGCCCACAGGCCACCGCAGTTGACGACATGCTCAGCGTGAACCGTGCCCTGTTCGGTGACGACGTTCCAGGTGCCGTCCGGCTGCTGCGTCAGGTCGACGACGCGGTTGCGCAGCACGATCTCGGCGCCGAGTTTCTTGGCCGCCTTGGAGTAGGCGATGGTGGTGCCGGAGGGGTCGAGATGGCCTTCGACCGGATCCCACATCGCGCCGACGAAATTGGTCTCGTCCATCAGCGGGAACATCGCCTTGGCCTCGGACGGCGTGATCAGCTCGGTGTCCATGCCGAGATAGCGGCCCTTGGCGTGGGCCAGCCGCAGGAAATCCATGCGCTCGGGCGTATCAGCCATCATCACGCCGCCGGTCAGGTGCAGCGAGCAGGATTGGCCCGAAATCTCCTCGATCTCCTTGTAGAGCTGGACGGTGTAGGCCTGGAGCTTGGCGACGTTCGGATCGCCGTTCAGCGTATGAAAGCCGCCCGCCGCGTGCCAGGACGAGCCCGAGGTCAGCTCGGACCGCTCGATCAGCATGATGTCGGTCCAGCCGGCCTTGGCCAGGTGATAGAGCACCGAGCAGCCGACGACACCACCGCCGATGACAACCGCTTTTACATGAGATTTCATGAAGATAGGTCCGTTTTTGAAGAGATTGAATCGAATGAGTGGGGCGTGAAAACAAGGCGGAGGTCGGATGCAGCCGTGTTTTCGGCGAGCCTTCCATCAAGCGCGGCAAGGATGGTTTCACAGACGGAAGTACGTTGTTTCAGGACATCATGGTTCCAGACACGCAGGATCGAATAGCCTTGGGGGCGCATGAAATCGTCGCGGCGACGGTCATAGGGGCTGTCGGCGTGTCGGTGGCCGTCGACCTCAACGACAAGCCATTTTTCGCGGCAGGCGAAGTCTGCAAAGAAGGGGCCGATGGAAAACTGACGGGTAAAGCGATGGCCGCCAAGCTTGCGCGCCTTCAGCTCAAGCCAAAGCAATGCTTCCGCCTGATTGCCGGCTTGCCGGAGTTTTCGTGCTCGCGGGGTCGTGCCTGCTTTTCGGCGGCTGCGCGTTGCGTGACCGGCTTCCCCCACTCCGTCGCCGCTTCGCGGCGCCACCTTGTATCTACACGAGAGAGATTTCGTGGGATTGAAGCGATTGAGCCAAGGTCCGGGCGGCCGCCCGGACCTTGGCTTGGCGAAGTCGCCCGTACCACCTGAGGTTACAGCCGCGGGAGAGC
>NZ_SRUS01000090.1:0-446 GCF_004794715.1 Mesorhizobium sp. M8A.F.Ca.ET.207.01.1.1
CGGACGACCGCCAAGGTCGGTACGGGTTGGTTCCAGGCTGCAGCCCGTCGTCCCCCTCGTGGTGCCGTTCATCGCCACTGGATGCCTACATCCATTCTGCGGAGGGGTCTAATGCTGGAACGTCACGGGCTGTCATTGGCGCTGGGCTGCGCCATTCTCGCGATCCTGTTCGGAATCGTCTCGGCGCGCTGGATCCTGCGCCAACCCACCGGCAATGAGCGCATGGTCGCGATCGCCACCGCGATCCAGGAGGGCGCGCGCGCCTACCTCAACCGCCAGTACCTGACCATCGGCATCGCCGGCGTGGTGCTGTTCGTGCTGGTCGGCATCTTCCTCAGCTGGTACACCGCGATTGGTTTTGCGGTGGGCGCAGTGCTGTCCGGCGCAGCCGGCTACATCGGCATGAACGTGTCGGTACGCGCCAACGTGCGCACCGCCGAAGCTGC
>NZ_SRUS01000091.1:0-446 GCF_004794715.1 Mesorhizobium sp. M8A.F.Ca.ET.207.01.1.1
GCCTGGGCTTCCAGCATCGCCTGGATCTTGCGACCCAGGCCCTTGGCCGCCCAGCCCAGGTGCACTTCCAGGATCTGGCCGATGTTCATGCGCGACGGCACGCCCAGCGGGTTCAGCACGATGTCCACGGTTTCGCCCGAGGCCATGTACGGCATGTCCTCGACCGGCACCACGTTGGAGACCACACCCTTGTTGCCGTGGCGGCCTGCCATCTTGTCGCCCGGCTGGATGCGACGACGGATTGCCAGGTAAACCTTGACGATCTTCAGCACGCCTGGAGCCAGGTCATCGCCCTGCTGCAGTTTGCGCTTCTTGTCTTCGAACTTGTCGTCCAGCATACGGCGACGATCAACGATGTAGGCCTGAGCCTTCTCGAGCTGCTCGTTCAGAGCATCTTCAGCCATGCGCAGTTTGAACCACTGGCCATGCTCAAGACCGTCGAGCAC
>NZ_SRUS01000092.1:0-445 GCF_004794715.1 Mesorhizobium sp. M8A.F.Ca.ET.207.01.1.1
CTGTCGGCGGTGATGCCGGCCGCGCGCGCCTGCATCGAGGCCTCCGGGTCATTGCGTGCGACCACCAGGCCGGCGTGCCAGGAATCGTTGAACTGCCAGCCGACGCCGACGCGCAGGCCGGTGTCGCCGATGTGGTCGTTGGCGCGCAGCACCGCCGCTTCCGCATCCAGCCGCCCGAAGCGGTAACGCACGCCCGCACCCAGCCACAGCGGATCGATGCGCTGGTCCTGGAAGTCGGTCGAGCGCCGGTCGGCCAGGGCGAACAACCGCCAGCGGTCATCAAGGAGCGGTGTCTCCACTTCCACGCCGTAGTGGCGGTCGTTGTTGCCCAGTGGCGAGGTGCCACCGCCCCCGGAGCTGCGGCCGATGTCGGTCCAGGCCTTCAGCTGCCAGCCGCGATGCGCGCAACAGGCCTGGTCCATGCGTTCGACCGCCGGTTGGGTGG
>NZ_SRUS01000093.1:0-442 GCF_004794715.1 Mesorhizobium sp. M8A.F.Ca.ET.207.01.1.1
CATAGCGCTGCCAGTCGCTGTAGCCACCGACGTACTCGCCGATCACGCCGTCGCCTTCCATCACCAGCGTGGAGGTCACCACGTTGTCGATGAAGTCACGGTCGTGGCTGACCAGCAGCAGCGTACCGGTGTACTCGCCCAGCAGCTCTTCCAGCAGCTCCAGGGTTTCCACGTCCAGGTCGTTGGTCGGTTCGTCCATCACCAGCAGGTTGGACGGCTGCGCGAACAGCTTGGCCAGCAGCAGGCGGTTGCGCTCGCCACCGGACAGGCGGGTGATCGGCGCACGCGCGCGCTCGGGGGTGAACATGAAGTCCTGCAGGTAGGCATGCACGTGCTTGCGCTTGCCGTTGAACTCGAGGAAATCGCGGCCTTCGGCCACGTTCTCGATCGCGCTCCAGTCTTCGCGCAGCACCGCGCGGTACTGGTCGAAATAGGCGATCTG
>NZ_SRUS01000094.1:0-441 GCF_004794715.1 Mesorhizobium sp. M8A.F.Ca.ET.207.01.1.1
GACCACATTGTTGCGCCAGGGACGTACGTCGGAACGCCCGCCCACCCACTCAAAAACCCGGCTAGCTAGGTGTGGAGCCTCAACAGGTTGTCCTCGGTTAGAGCGAGGCGACTGATAGGTGTTTTGGACTTTAGGCTCCCGTGGGGACGGTGCCAATTGTATCTGTGCAGCCAGACCGGCAACTCTGCGGCGCGGTGATCTGAAGTCGGATAAGCGATGGCATAAGCCCATTCGCGCAGTGCTGTCTGGATGAAGCGCTCGGCCTTGCCATTGGTCTTGGGTGTATAGGGTCTTGTCCTGACGTGCTTGAGGCCGAGATCGCGGCAGGCCTTGGCGAAGGCCTTTGATCTGTAGCAGGAGCCGTTGTCGGTCATGACGCGGGCTATCGTGACGCCGAGGCTGGCGTAGTAGGCCATCACCTTCCTCAAGGCGGCGGTGGCC
>NZ_SRUS01000095.1:0-437 GCF_004794715.1 Mesorhizobium sp. M8A.F.Ca.ET.207.01.1.1
CTTCGATTCCTGCGCCGCCACCGATACCGCCTCGAAACCGATATAGGCGAAGAACACCATCGCCGCGCCACGCAGCACGCCTTCCATGCCGTACTTGCCCGGGCCTTCATTGGCGGGGATGAACGGAGTCCAGTTACTGGTGTCCACGTACTTCCAGCCGACCACGATGACCAGCACGATCAGGCCGGTCTTGAGCACGACCATCGCCATGTTCATCGCCGAGGACTTGCTGATGCCGACGTAGCACAGCCAGGTCAGCAGCAGCACGAGCGCGGCGGCGGGCAGGTTGGCGATCGCGCCGGTCGGGCGCAGCTGCGCGTCGAGCGGGGCACTGACCAGGGCTGCGGGTAGATGGATGTCGAACTGGCTGAGCAGGCTGAGGAAATAACCGGTCCAGCTGACCGCCACCGCCGAGGCGGAGACGCCGTACTCGAGCA
>NZ_SRUS01000096.1:0-436 GCF_004794715.1 Mesorhizobium sp. M8A.F.Ca.ET.207.01.1.1
GCAGGCGCGGCGTTGCGAAATCGAGCTTGCTCGCGCCCGGCACGCCGGCGGCGATCCGTTCCATATAGGCCGGAGCGAAATGGAAGGAGAGGCAGCGGTCGCCGGCGCAGTGCACGTGCCCGCACTCATAACAGGCGCCGGGATTGCCGAGCAGGATGGCGCCAGGAGCCAGCATCGCCGTGCCCTGGCGCGTGCGATAGCGGAAGGTGCCGCTGGTCACGGCTGCGACGCAGAAGCTGCGGTGCTGCTCCTCGAACGGTCTGTCGCCGACGCCGGCGGTGCAGATCACGTCGGACACCTGCCAGTCTCGACCCGATGCAAGGTTTCTCGCGGTGGTCGTCATTGCGTGGAAGATTAGCAACTTTTCCCAAGCGCAGAACCCTGCCTTGCCCCTATTGCTCGCCCTCTCCTGACAAACGAGGCAGCAACCATGACC
>NZ_SRUS01000097.1:0-436 GCF_004794715.1 Mesorhizobium sp. M8A.F.Ca.ET.207.01.1.1
GCGATCACGAACGCTTCCAGCGCACGGAAGCCGCGGTTCATCAGCAGCAGCACCAGCAGCGTATCGAGCGCAGTGATCACCGCGCCCCACAGCAGTGGCAGATCGAACAGCAGCTTCAACGCGATCGCGGTGCCGATCACCTCGGCCAGGTCGCAGGCGATGATCGCCGCCTCGCACAGCGCCCACAGCGCCAGGTTCACCGGCTTGGGGTAACGGGCGCGGCAGGCCTGCGCCAGGTCCATGCCGGTGGCGATGCCGAGCCGCGCCGACAGCGCCTGCAGGATCACCGCCATCAGGTTGGAGATCAGGATGACCGACAGCAGCAGGTAGTCGAAGCGGGAACCGCCGGCGAGGTCGGTGGCCCAGTTGCCCGAGTCCATGTAACCGACCGAGATCATGTAGCCCGGGCCAAGGAAGGCCATCAGGCGGAACCACC
>NZ_SRUS01000098.1:0-434 GCF_004794715.1 Mesorhizobium sp. M8A.F.Ca.ET.207.01.1.1
GCAGCAGCAGCGGACGCAGGGCCTGTGCCGGCTGGCCGCTGGCCAGCGCGTCGCGCCACAGGCGCAGCGCGACGCGGGCATCACTGCGGTTCATGCGGCCGCGCCCGGCATACAGGCCGCAGTCGGCCATTTCGGTCAACACGCGAAGCGCTTCGACGTTCAGGTTCAGGCCGACGCACAGCCCGTTGCGGCCGGCCTGCACCAGCGGCCGCGATTCCTTCTCGAACGCGATCCACTCGCCCTGGCGCAGGCGGAAGCGCCCTTCCTTGGCCTCGACCCAGGAACTGCCACGTACCTGCATCCAGACGGTGAAGCTCGAACCGGCGGTCTGCAGGCTGCCCAAGCGGGCCACGCCGAGGCAGGTCGGCGCGGCATCGTCGATCGACCGGTCCAGGGAAACGGATTGGCCGCGATCGGCCAGCGAGAAGTGCAGA
>NZ_SRUS01000099.1:0-434 GCF_004794715.1 Mesorhizobium sp. M8A.F.Ca.ET.207.01.1.1
GCAATGCAGCATTAAGCCTTTGTTCAGCCTGTCACTGGCGACGCGCGCTCGGCCGAGATGTATCGAGATTCAGGTCAGGCCGAGCCGGGCTCGAAGACGGGCGCGAAGCGACCAAACAAGGTGGGCTCCGAGAACCGGACCGGAGCGTGCTTAAGGTACGTGAGCACCAGCCTACGCCGGCCGTAGCCTTCATAGGGCGAAGACGCTTGTGAGGGCTTCGGCCGGCGTAGGCCGGAACGGAGCGGACGTTCGGGTCCGTGAGTACATCGAGGCCGAGCGCGCCGAACTGCAGGCTATGCTGCGCCGTGGCGACATCAATGACCACACGGCGCGCAAGCTGTTCACCGAAATCACCTTCACCGAGGCGATCCTCAAGGGCCGTGAACCGCGGGATTAGTACCCGGCCGGCCTGCCTTGGCGCAAACCGGCCAGCG
>NZ_SRUS01000009.1:0-251057 GCF_004794715.1 Mesorhizobium sp. M8A.F.Ca.ET.207.01.1.1
GCGTGCGCAGCGAAAGCAGCGCGTCGAGCTCGCAGTCGAGCGTCAGGTAGAAATGCGGGATGGTGGTCTTGGCCTCGACCAGGCGCCGCGCGATGGTCTTGCGCATATTGTCGTGCGGGACGAGTTCATAAGAGCCTTGCTCGAACAGCTTCAGCACCTGATCGTCCGACATTGCCTTTACTGCCGGCGCAGATGCGGCAGGAGCTTCGGGAGCGACCGCCGGAGCCTCCCTGGCGCCGCCCTTGGCAATCGCCGCATCGATGTCCGCCTTGACCACACGGCCATGCGGGCCGGTGCCTGATATGGCTGAAAGGATGAGACCCGCCTCGCGCGCCAAGCGGCGAGCCAACGGTGTCGCGCGTGCGCCCGACGGCGATTGGCCGATCTCCCCCCTTGTGGGGGAGATGCCCGGCAGGGCGGAGGGGGGCGCCTCGCTCCCGGCAGTTGAAAGGACATCGTGCTTCGTCGCGAGGGGGGAGACTGGCGCCGCGTCCTGCTTGGTCCCATAAGCCTCGCCGTCGGCATAGATCCAGGCGACCGGCGCGCCGACCGGAATATCGACGCCTTCCTTGCCGGTCACGTCGCGAAGCACGCCACTGGCAGGCGCATCGATCTCCATCGCGGCCTTGTCGGTCTCGATCTCGAACAGCACGTCGCCCTTCTTGACCTGAGCGCCTTCCTCGGCGAACCAGCGCGAAATCTGTCCGGTCGCCATGTCCATGTCGACCTTGGGAAGAATGACTTCGGTCGGCATGTCTCAGCGAACCCCTTTCACGAGGTCGCGCGCGGCGATGATGATGTCGGGAACCTGCGGCACCGTGGCCTTTTCCAGCTCCGGATTGTAGGGGATCGGCGTTTCCGCGCCGCCCAGTCGCACGATCGGCGCATCGAGATAATCGAACGCCTCGCTCTCGGCGATCATGGCGCTGACCTCGGCGCCGATGCCCAGCGTCTTGACGGCTTCGTAGACGCACATCAGCCGCGACGTCTTCTTGACGCTGTCGATGACGGTCTGCTTGTCCATCGGCCGGATGGTCCGGAGGTCGACGACTTCGACGTCGATGCCTTCGGCCTCCAGCGTGGCGGCGGCGTCAAGCGCCTTCTGCACCATGATCGAGGTGGCGACGATGGTGAGGTCGCGGCCCTCGCGGCGGATGTCGGCCTTGCCGATCGGCACGGTGTAATAGCCTTCCGGCACCAGCCCCTTCATCTTGTAGAGCAGCTTGTGCTCGAAGATCATGACCGGATCGGGATCGGCGACAGCAGCCAGAAGCATGCCCTTGGCATCATAGGGTGTCGCCGGCTGGATGACCTTCAGTCCCGGCACATGGCCGAGCCAGGCTTCCAGGCTCTGGCTGTGCTGCGCGGCGGCCCCCGTGCCGGAGCCGGCAGGGAAGCGCATGACGACAGGCACTGAAACCTCGCCGCCCAGCATGAAGCGCATCTTGGCGGCCTGGTTGACGATCTGCTCCATGGCGAGCGTGGCGAAATCCGAAAACTGGAATTCGAAGATCGGCCGCATGCCGGTGACGGCAGCGCCGACTGCGACGCCAGCACCACCCAGTTCCGAGATTGGCGTGTCCAGCACCCGGTCCGCGCCGTAACGATCGACCAGGTCGCCAGTGACCTGGAAGGCGCCGCCATAGACGCCGATATCCTCGCCCATCAGGAAGACGCGCTCGTCCATGTCCATGGCGATCGCCATAGCTTCCTGGATCGCCTGGGCGTAGCTCAGTTCACGCACCATCGCGTCCATCACGCCTGCTCCGTATACACGTAATTTCCGGTCTCGCTGACGTCGGGCGAGGGGCTCGCCTTGGCGAACTCGATGCCGTCGGCGATCTCTTGCGCCACCGCGTCGCGGATGGCTTCGATGCCCTTGTCGTCGATGAAACCGAATTCCCGCAACTCGTTCTCGAACAGCGTGATCGGGTCGCGGTTCGACATCCAGTCCTCGATCTCTTCCTTGGTGCGGTAGCGGTTGCGGTCGCTCTTGGAGTGACCGCGATGGCGGTATGTCTTGGACTCGATCAGCGTCGGCCCCTCGCCCGCGCGTGCCCGCTCGACCGCCTTGTACGAAGCCTCGGCGACCTCGGAGAAGATGTTGCCGTTGACGATGACGCCAGGCATCGAATAGGCGGCGGCACGGTCGGCGATGTTCTTGACCGCGGTCGACCGGGCCGTCGATGTCGACATGCCGTAGCCATTGTTCTCGCAGACGAAAATGACAGGCAGCTTCCAGACCGCCGCCATATTGAGCGCCTCGTGGAAGGCGCCCTCATTGTTGGCGCCGTCGCCGAAGAAGGAGACGACCACCTTGCCGGTCTTCATCATCTTGGAGGACAGCGCGGCGCCAACCGCGATCGGAATGCCGCCGCCGACAATGCCGTTGGCGCCGAGATTGCCCTTGGCGACATCGGCGATGTGCATCGAACCGCCGCGGCCCTTGCAGTAGCCCGTGGTCTTGCCGAAGAACTCGGCGAACATGCGCTTCACTTCCGCGCCCTTGGCGATGCAATGGCCATGGCCTCGATGCGTCGAGGTGATCTGGTCATCCTCGCCCAGCGGCATGCAGATGCCCATGGCGCTGGCCTCCTGGCCGATCGATAGATGCATGGTGCCGTGGATGAGGCCGCGCGTGTAGCTTTCCTCCGCGCCCTCTTCAAAGCGGCGGATGAGGTACATCTTGTAGAGCACCTGCTTCAACTGCTCGGCGCTGTACTGGCGATAGACGAAAGGCAGGTTGGCGCGGCTGTCCGCGACGGCTTTGCTGGCTCCGGCCATGATCACGCCTCCACGGTTCCGTAGACGAGCTTGTCCTGGCGGGCGCGCAGTTCGGCGATCTTGGAGCCCGGAGCCGGGGTGGCATTGGCGTAGGTGATCAACTCACCCTTCTTGATCGGCGCCGTCACCGAACCGCCCTGCAGCAGGCCGCAGGGAATGGCCCTGACGGCATGCGCTTCCGGCGCCGTCATGATCCAGGCGCGATAGCAATATTCGCCGATCGCGTCGAGCTTCTCGCCCGGCCGCATGTCCTTCTTGGCAACCGCGGCCACTTCGGCCACCGGCTTGGCCAGCGGCACCATGTCGGCCTTGCCGTAGAGCACGACGCGGGCGCAGGTCAGAGGCACTTCGAGCGAAGTCAGGTGATAGGGGCGGTGGAAGGTGAAGTACGGGCCCTTGCCCATCTTCAGATCTTCCATGCGCTCCGAGATGCGCGGGTGGGACATGTCGGCGACGACGAAGACGCCCGGCGCGACGCCCTTGCCGATCGAATAGTCGACGACGCCGACCCTGGACAGGACGCCGCCATCCTTCTGCGGCACCAGGACCTTGTTCAACTCGCCAAGCGTCGCCGCAGGGCCATGCATGCCAGCCTTGTCCGGCACCAGTCCGGTGGCATTGGCGATCGCCGCCATCTCGACCATGGTCTTCGAGCCGTCGACGAACTCGACCAGCATGCGCACGTTCATGTGCCGGCGCCTGGCCTCTTCCTCATAGGCGGGCGGCGTGGCGTCGATGTTGAGCGGATTGTTCTTGCCCTTGCCGGCGGCGACGATCGGATGGCCCATCGCCGAGACGAATTCGATCAGCTCCATGCAGGAGGACGGCTCGTCGCCGGCGCCCAGCGAATAGGTGACGCCGAGCCGGTCGGCTTCGCTCTTCAGATAGGCGCCGATGGTGACGTCGGCCTCGACATTCATCATCACCAGATGCTTGCCATGCTCCATGGCGCGCAAACCGATCTCGGCGCCGACGGCGGGAACGCCGGTGGCATCGATGACGACGTCGATAAGATCATTGTTGATGACCAGGCTGGCGTCATTGGTGACCGCCACCTTGCCGGCTTCCATGGCAGCCGTCATCGCCGAAGCGTTCGACACTTCGCGCGCATGGCCGGTTTCCTGGAAGGCTATGTCCACCGCCTTGCTGGCGGCAGGCAGGTTCAGCTCGGAGATCGCCCCGATCTCGATGCCCGACATGTGGGCGACACGGGTGACGATGTCGGTTCCCATCTCGCCCGACCCGATCAGGCCGATGCGGATCGGCTTGCCCGATTTGCCGCGTTCCTCGAGATCGCGAGCAAGGCCCGTCAACGAAACATTGGAAGCCATACCGCTCATCCTCCCATAATGCAGGCTTGTTCAATTGCCTGACGGGTATTGAACATCTGTATTTCTGTCAAGACTAATGTCCAAAATCTGCGTGTTTTTGCAGCACTTTCACAATGCGTGCAGCACAGCAGAAAAAGCCGGTGGAGAGCCGGCAAACCGCGTAATTCCACATTGCCGTGACGAGACTGCACGCAATGGCGGCGCGCGTGCGTCCCGTCCCATGGCGCACAGGATACTTGTTAGGAGCCTGCGTAAAAGCGTTGGCAGTGAACATGCATCGGTTAGGGGCTTCCGATGAACGTGCAACAACGGGTTGGACCTGTGGCAGTGCCAGGCGATGGCCCGGCCCATGCGATTGCCGGCATCTTCGCCACGGAGTTGGGCGTACCGGCAGTCGGCTTCGACGACAATTTCTTCGATCTCGGCGGCGATTCGCTGATGGCGGAGACTTTGGTGCTTGCCGTGCAGAAGCGGTTCGGCGTCAAATTGCAGACCTCGGTCCTGCTCGAAGCCCAGACACCGCGTGAATTCGGCCGCTTGATCGCGTCGCTGGTACCGGAGCATCCGGCCCGCGAACTGATCGTGCCGGTGTCCGGCAGCGTCGGCCAGGAGCCGATCGCGATGATCCACGGCATCACCGGCTCGGCCTTGTTCGCCAATCGCTTCAGCAGGCGTCTGAAAGACAGATACGCGATCATGGCCGTGCGCGGCATGGGCACGGAACCCGGCGAGACGCCCTATTCCACCATGGCCGAAATTGGCACCAACTATTTTGAAGCCCTGACCTCGGTGACCGGCAGGCATCCCGAGATCATCGGTGGCATATGCGTGGGTGGCTTGCTGGCGATCGAGGTCGGCCGGCTGGGCCACGAGGCGACGGGCAAACGGCCGGCGATCGTGCTCATCGATCCGCCATCGCCAGGTTCGGCCTGGCTGAAACCAATGCCCGACGATCGCCTCACCGAGAGAAGGCGGCGCGATATCGCCCGCAAGGTGATCTACTGGCGCCTGTTGCGCGACACGCTGAAACGGTCGCCTCGGACAGACACGTCTGGGGCGGCATCTGCGCAAGAAAGCCTACAAGAGCGCGCTGCTGCAGACCGCTGCCGGCTTTGTGCCCTCGTCCTATCCCTGCGACATCCTCATTCTCGCCAGTTCGGAATGGGGCGCCACGACCGTGAAGGATTACAAGGGCTGGGCCTCCGACAAGGCCAGCGTGAAGACGGTCGTCATGCCGGGCACGCACAACAAATTCCGCAAGGCCAACATGGATGCGATCGACGCGGAGATCATCACGTTCCTCTCCGCCCGGGTCGGGGCCGTACGCAAGAACCCGCATCGCCAATGAGTTTTGGCCGGCAGATACTGGAGGCCTTCGCCGCCCATGGCGACAAGGTCGCGATGGTCAGCGACCGCTCACCTATGCCCAGGCGCTGGCGCAGAGAGGGCATCTTGCCGCCAATTTCGGCGCATCGGGCATCGGGCCGGGCGACCGCGTCGGCCTTGCCATGGTCGACAACATCGACGTGGTGCTGTCCATCCTTGCCTGCTGGAAAATCGGCGCCACCCCCGTCGTTGTCGATTTTCGAACCCCCAGGAGCCAGCGTGCCAGGCAGGCCCGCGACTTCGGCCTGAAAATGGTTTTCGAAAGCCGCGCCATGCCGGGCGACGAGGCATATCCGAACGCGCTTTTCGACGCCGGCTGGAAATCGGCCTCGGCGCCAGGATTCGACGCCAACGCCGCCGCGATGGATGACGCTAGTCCGGCCTTCCTGATCTTCTCGTCCGGCACGACGGGCGATCCAGAGGCCTACACGCAGTCGCATGAGGCGCTCGCCAGGCGCATCGCGGCGCGCCGCGGGGTGGTGGAGGGAACCGCCAAGCGATTCCTGACGCCGATGGCCCTGTCATACTCGGCAATGCGCCACCAGGTCCTGGGCTATCTGCTTTACGGCGCAATACTTGCAGCAATGAAGGGAATGGCGCGCAATGCGCGAAAGATCGCAACAAACATATCAACCCCGTGCAGAACCCGGATGGCGTTTTAGCGCTACGATGTCGCGATTGATAGCGCCCGCGACCAGATCAGGTTGAAATACAGCATGCGTGTACGGACCAGCCGGTGGTCGCGAATTCTCGCGGTTCAAGACCAGGGTTGTGGGAAGATGGGCTTCGTCTTATGAGCAGGCATCCGATTTTGGAGCAATGGCGAAGTTTGCATGAGTTGGAAGCCGGCCAAGGGCCTTGTTGATCTGCTGAACCACAACTGGCCCGTCAGAAAGGTCAAGGCTTTTCGCAACGCATTGATTGAGCGTGATTTTCGCGCGCGCGGCATTCCCGAAGGCCTGAAATTCGCCGAGGAGTTGCGGCAAACCGGCTCCCAGCGCTTCTGCTTTGTCATTGCCTTCAATACGCCCTGGGTCATCGATGCGCTCACTCGCGCCTGGCATTTGTATTCCTCGGGAATGACGCTGGTCGTCGTTGACAATTCATCCGATCGATCAGCCAGGGTGCGTATTGCGGACATCTGCCGGGAGCGAAAAGTCACTTATTTCGGTTTGCCTCGGAATCGGGAAGGCCATCCCAACCGGTCGCACGGGATTTCCATGAACTGGATCTTCCACAACGTCGTTCGGTCATTGCGGCCGGAGCTTTTCGGATTTCTGGATCACGACTGCTTTCCGATCGCCCGCGTGGACATTCCCGCAATGATGGAGGGAAAAGTCGTCTACGGCTCAAAGCGCCCAGCGCAAGCGGACCCTGAAGCCTGGTTCATGTGGGCTGGGTTCTGCTTCTTCCGCTTCAGCGCCGTGCAAGGACTGGACCTGGACTTCACACCGCGTTTTGTCAGCGGAATGGACACCGGCGGCGGAAACTGGACGCTGCTGTATCGCGGGCTTGCTGAGAACGATGTTTCGGATGCGCAGAAGACGGCAGCCGATCTCGACTTTGGTGGGGTAGAGGCGGACCATCGCATGCTGGGCGGCGCTTTTTTTCACATCGGCGGCGCCTCGCACAGAAAACTGGTCATGACCCGGGAGTACCGGCGGCTGATCTCGGACCATGTGTGGGAGACCCACCTCGGCGGCGGCGAAAGCCGCCTCGTCAAGGACCCTTGACCGGCTCGGGCTGGCCGGCCCCAAAATCGTGGAAATGCACCACCACCCCATCCGCGTCGATGAAGATGACGGCATAGGCTGGCGGCTCATGGCCCAGCCGCCAGCTGTCCGAAAAATCCAGTGCGCTCTGGTGGTTGGTGCTGCGCAGTGTGCTGACTGGTATGCCGCGCCAACTGCCGGCGATCAGCCGATGGACATGGCCGGCGAAGATGTGGCCGACATTGCCGTGGCGCCGGAGAATGTCATGCAAGGCATCGGCGTCGCCGAGCCTGACCTCGTCAAGCACCGGCATGTGGATCCGGAACGGCGGATGGTGCATGAAGAGGAAAACCGGCCGGTCGCGCGCTTCCTGCAGCTTCTCGTCGAGCCAGTCGAGACGGGCCGCGCACAGCCTGCCCTCGACATGTCCGGCGTCCAGCGTGTCGAGCAGGATCAGGCGGCCATCGCTGCCATCGAAGACGCTCTGGACGAACCCGCGCCCGGCCGGCGCTTCCGGGAACATCTCGAGAAAAAGCGCCCTGTCGTCGTGGTTGCCGAGCATCAACCGGCAAGGCGGCACGAACCCCGCCAGCGTCTGCCTCAATGCCGCATAGGCGGCGCGCTCGCCATCATTGGTCAGGTCGCCTGATACCACCACCAGATCGGCATCGGCATGGTTCCTGCCGATATCGGCCAGGCAAGCCTCCAGCCGGGCGAGCGGATCGGAGCCATGAAGACGGCCACCCGGCGCCATCAGATGCGGATCGGAGAGCTGGATGATTTTCATGGGCCCGCGCACTGCCTTCCTGCCGCCGCCTGGCGTCGGCCTGAAGCCGGTATGTTTCGACCAGCTCTACTGCGCCGTCCAGCCACCGTCCATCGGCAAGGTCGTGCCGGTGATCTGCTTGGCCGCATCCGAACACAGGAACAATGCCAGTGCCGCAAGCTCTTCCACGGTGACGAATTCCTTGGTCGGTTGCGCGGCCAGCAGCACGTCGTGCTTGACCTGCTCCTCGGTCATGCCGCGCGCCTTCATCGTGTCGGGGATCTGCTTCTCGACCAGCGGCGTCCAGACATAGCCGGGCGCGATCGCGTTCACGGTGATGCCGTTCTGGGCGACTTCCAGGGCCACCGTCTTGGTCAGGCCCGATATGCCATGCTTGGCCGAAACATAGGCCGACTTGAACGGCGAAGCGACCAGTGCGTGCGCCGAGGCCGTGTTGATGATGCGGCCCCATTTGCGGCTTTTCATACCCGGCACCACCGCCTTGATGGCGTAGAAGGCGGCAAGCAGGTTGATGCGGATGATGGCTTCCCACTTGTCGTCGGGGAACTCCTCGATCGGCGCCACATGCTGGATGCCGGCATTGTTGACCAGGATGTCGAGGCTGCCGAACGCCTCTTCCGCGTCGTGGATCATGTCGGTGACCGCGGCGCCATCCATCATGTTGGCGTCGGAATAGCGGCACCTGACGCCGAAATCCTTCTCGATGCCGACTCGCTCCTGCTCGATGGCAGCGGCGTCGCCAAGGCCATTGATGGTGACGTTGGCACCCTCGGCGGCAAAGGCGCGGGCGATCGCGAGGCCGATGCCGCTGGTCGAGCCGGTGACAAGCGCATTCTTCGAAGACAGGGAACCCATGGGGAGATCTCGCAAGAGGTGGGAGGGAGTGGTGTTGAGGCAGATAGTTTGTGCGGCGCAACAAGACAATGCCACGGCCATGTGTCGGCTCGATTACAGCCCCGCGACCGCCTTTGCCGGCTTCGTGAAAGGGCGTCTTGGCGATGACACGGCATTGTCATGCTGCCATGCAACATATTTCCCAGCGCATTCGCGCGGGGTCATTTTCGAACGTTGGGGGCACCTGGATGGAAATCGCCGATGTCGTGAAGCGCGCCTATGCGATGCCGCTCACCAATCCCTCCTTCCCGCCCGGCCCTTATCGTTTCTTCGACCGCGAATACATCATCATCACCTACCGCACGACACGCGAGGCGCTCGAGGCCGTCGTGCCGGCGCCATTGGAGATCGATGAGCCGCTGGTCAAATACGAATTCATCCGCATGCCGGACTCGACCGGCTTCGGCGACTACACCGAGACCGGTCAGGTCATTCCCGTACGCCATAAGGGCCAGCACGGCGGCTATGTCCATTCCATGTATCTCGACGACGACGCGCCGATCGCCGGCGGCCGTGAGCTGTGGGGGTTTCCGAAAAAGCTCGCCAACCCCAAGATCGTCCATGAAGGCGAGGTGATCGTCGGCACGCTGCACTATGGCAGCGTTCTGTGCGCCACCGGCACGATGGGCTACAAGCATCGGGAAGCCGACCACGATTCCGTGCTCGCTTCGCTCGCCGCCCCCAATTTCCTGATCAAGATCATCCCGCATGTCGACGGCACGCCGCGCATCTGCGAACTGGTCCGCTACTACCTCACCGACATCACGCTGAAGGAAGCCTGGACCGCGCCGGCCGCGCTCGATCTGCGGCCCCATGTCATGGCCGACGTGGCGAAGCTGCCCGTGCTCGACATCGTGTCGGCGGTTCACTTCAAGGCGGACCTCACGCTCGGCCTGGGCGAAGTCGTACATGATTACCTCGCTGACCACAGCCGATCCGCTGCCAGCGCAACCCAGCTGGAGAAAGTCCGTGCTTGAGCGTACCCGCAACAAGGCAGCAGCCGCCACCATCGAGGAAATCACGGCGCAGTATGACCGTATCGCGCTGGTCTTCCAAGGCGGCGGTGCGCTCGGCGCCTATCAGGCAGGGGTCTATCAGGCGCTGGCCGATGCCGGCTGCGAACCGAGCTGGCTATCCGGCGTCTCGATCGGCGCCATCAACGCCGCGATCATCGCCGGCAATGAACCGAGCCGCCGGTTGCAGCGGCTGGAACAGTTCTGGCAGACGATTTCCGGCCGCAAGATCTGGTCCTACACGCCCGAAGGCGACATCTACCGCGACATCCGCAACCAAACCTCGTCGTTGATGACGATGACAATGGGCCAGCCCGGTTTCTTCAAGCCGCGCAATCCCAATCCCTGGTTCCAGCTGTCGGGAGCGGAAGGCGCCACCAGCTTCTACGACACCGCCGAGTTGAAGGACACGCTGGAGAGCCTGATCGATTTCGATGTGCTGAACGACGGCAAGAAGCGGCTGAGTGTCGGCGCGGTCAATGTCAGGACCGGTAACTTCGTCTATTTCGACACCGAGAAGGTGCGGATCGCGCCGGAGCACATCATGGCCAGCGGCGCGCTGCCACCGGCCTTCCCCTCGATCCGCATCGAGGGCGAATATTACTGGGATGGCGGCATCGTCTCCAACACGCCGCTGCAATATCTGCTCGACCAGGAAGAGGACCGTTCCTCGCTGGTGTTCCAGGTCGATCTGTTCAGCGCTCGCGGCGTGCTGCCGCGCGGCATGGCCGACGTGCTGTCGCGCCACAAGGACATCATGTATTCGAGCCGCACGCGGCAGAACACCGACAATTTCGAGCGCATCCATGCGCTGAAGATGAAGCTGCTCGATGCGCTGAAGCGCGTGCCGCCGGAGCAGCTCAAGGAAGGCGAGAAGGAGCTGATCGCCGACTATTCCAACGCCGGCGTCGTCAACATCGTCCACCTGATCTATCAGCACAAGGGCTACGAGGGTCACGCCAAGGACTACGAGTTTTCAGGCACCTCGATGCGCGAGCATTGGGAGATGGGCCTCGAGGACACCGAGCGCACGCTGCGTCACAAGAAATGGCTGATGCTGCCGACCAATGCCGATGGCGTCACCATCCACGACCTGCATCGCGAAGATCCGACTTGATACTTGCACCCGCCACAAGCTGAGCAATCTCGGGAAAATGCATAGCGGTCGCTCGGCTGGAAGCCCGTAAACTGTGAAGCTCTGCTTCATAGGCCATCAACATTATCGCGGATAGCCGCTCGCGGAGAGCGGGCTTACATCTGGGCGCCAGCAGAATGCGCTGGGCTCAATGGAGTACCGCCGATGGCCGCCGAAGCCGTTTCCCCTGCTGTCGTTCCATCGCGTGACGCCTGGCGCGGCCTGCTGTGGTTTGTGCCGCTCACGGCGCTGTGGCTACTCTTGATCTATCGTTGGCCGGCGATCCCGGACAGCGGCGTTCCGACCACGTTCCACCAGCTCGCGGCTCACGGGCTCGTCGCTCTGGGATTGTGGCTCGGCCTCGAACATACGAGCCTGACGCCCGGTCAACGTCGCGCGACCTGGTTGGCGATCATGATCGCGGACACGCTGTGGTTCGCCGTCGCCTGGAGCGCCGCGATCAATGGCGTCTTCCACCAGGACGCCACGGGTTTACCGGCGTTGCCATCGGCCATCTTCCTGCCGGTGGTCATCGGCGCGCCGCTGTTGCTGTTCTCTGGGCGGATCGGGCAGGTGCTCGATGCGATGCCAGCGAGCTGGCTCGTCGCGGTTCAGCTCTACCGCGTATTCGGCAGTTGGGCTCTCGCGGCGTGGCTGCATGGTGCGCTGCCCGGCGTGTTCGCAGTGCCAGCAGGCATCGGAGACATGCTGACAGGACTGCTCGCGTTGCCGGCGGCGATCGCGGTGGCGAACGGCACAGCCGGAGGCGGCAGGGCGGCAACTCTCTGGAACGTCCTTGGCCTTGCCGATTTCGCTGTCGCGATCACCATGGGCATAATCACCTCGCCCGGCCCGTGGCAGTTGATCGTTCCGGATGTGCTGAGCATCGGCGCTGGCGATTATCCGGGTGTGCTAACCCCTGCTTTCGTGGTGCCGAGTTCAATCCTGCTGCATGTGTTGTCGCTGCGCCAGCTGCGCCGCCGTAGCCGGGCGGAAGTTGCGCGGCGGCAGGAGTGAGGCTGGAGCCGGCCAACGATTCCATCGAAAGCTGAACCGTTCGAAGCGGCGCGTTCGCTTGGGAAGGCGCACGCTCTGACTCCTCAGTGGTCTTCGCAGGATGGGCCGACAAAGAGAAACGGCGCCGCAGGTGGCGCCGTTCTTTTGAGGGTCTGGCGCTCAGAACACCTGACGGAAGACGATGAACAGCGCGAAGGCGAGCGCGATCGAGCACGGCAGGGTCAGCACCCAGGCGAGCAGCAGATTGCGCACCGTCGACCACTGCAGGCCCGAGCCGTTCGCCGCCATCGTGCCGGCGACGCCGGATGACAGAACATGGGTCGTCGACACCGGCAGACCCAGACGGTCGGCCATGCCGATGGTGACCATGGCGACGAGTTCCGCGGCAGCGCCCTGGCCGTAGGTCAGGTGGCTCTTGCCGATCTTCTCGCCGACCGTGACGACGATGCGTTTCCAGCCGACCATCGTGCCCAGGCCGAGCGCCAAGGCGACCGCGACTTTCACCCAGATCGGGATGAACTTCGTCGCGTTGTCGACGGCCTTGTGATAGTCGGTGACCGCCTTGAGATCGGCGGCCTCCATCGGCAGCAACTGCTTCTTGTCGATCAGTTTCAGCGCCTCGCCGATCAGATAGATGTCGTTGCGGGCGTTGCTGACCAGATCGGTCGGCACATTGTCGACCGAAGCGTAAGGCTGCAGCTCGGCCGTTGTGCTGTGGATGAAGGTCTGCAACGCAACCGTCGTCTTGTCGCTCCAGGTCCGGGTGCGCACGGCATCCTGCACCGCTGCCTTGGCGTCCTTCGCATCGGCGACGGTGACACCGGGCTTCACATATTTGCCCAGCGCGGTCTCCACGTTAACCGAAGCCGACTTGTAGGCTTCGAGATAGTTGATGTCAGGCGTACGGTTCAGCGCATAGGCCGTCGGCACGACGCCGATCAGGATCAGCATGATCAGGCCCATGCCCTTCTGGCCGTCATTGGAGCCATGCGCGAAGCTGACGCCGGTGCAGGTGAAGATCAGCAGCGCCCGGATCCACCAGGGCGGCGGGGCATTGCCCTTCGGCGCCTCGTAGAGCGCCGGATTGCGGACGAGAAGCTTCATCGCATAGAGCAGGATGGCGGCGGCGAAGAAGCCGATGATCGGCGATACCAGCAAGGTCACGCCAACATTGGTTGCCTGCGACCAGTCGACGCCGCTGGTGGCGCTGCCGGCGGGTGCCATGAACTGGTTGGCGAGGCCGACGCCGATGATCGAGCCGACCATCGTGTGCGAGCTGGACGCCGGCAGGCCGAGGAACCAGGTGCCGAGGTTCCACAGGATCGCGGCCACCAGCAATGCGAACACCATGGCGAAGCCGGAGGAGGAGCCGACCTGCAGGATCAGCTCGACCGGCAGCAGCGACAGGATGCCGAAGGCAACCGCGCCGCTGGAGGTGAGAACGCCGAGAAAATTGAAGGCGCCGGACCAGATGACGGCGAATTCCGCCGGCAGCGAGCGCGTGTAGATGACGGTCGCAACCGCATTGGCGGTGTCATGGAAACCGTTGACGAATTCGAAGCCGAGCGCGATCAGCAAGGCGATGCCGAGCAGGATCCACGGCACCGTCTTGGCCACCGCCAGGTCCTGGCTCAGCGCGTAGCCAACATAGACCACGCCGACCAGCACCAGCACCCCGAAGGCCGGCAGGAACCACTTCGCGCCGCCAGAACTATCCAGCGGATGATCTGGTCTCGGAATGCCCGCCTCACTAGAAACTATGTCCACCATGTCCCACTCCTATTGCATTGCAGCAAAGAACTGGAAAAGACGCTATGTCCGGACGATGAACCCTGTGTGACGCGGGGCGAGGCTCTGCCTTCGACGCACGGTCCCTTTCAAGCGGGCCCGGAGCGTGTCTTCAGGATCGCCGAGAACAGCGGATCGAAGGCGCGGCTGATCGGCGCCGCCGCCGCGCCCAGCGCGATCGACCAGGGGTCGGTGGTGCCGAGCTGCAGCCGCGGCAAGGTCCGGCTTGGCCGGTCGGCGATCGACGGCAGCAGCGGATGCATCGCCTCGACAAGCCGGCGCGCCAGCGCTTCCGGCGCGCCGCTGGTCAGGATCACTGTCTGCGGATCGAAGATGGTTTCGATCAGATGCACGCTCCAGCGCAGGTCGTGCGCCGCCCCGTCGATCCAGCGCATGATCTTCACGTCACCCGACGCGGCCAGCGCGCCGATCTTTCCGTAGAGGTCCTCGTCGGCGGGATCGAGAACGAGATGCTGGTAAAGCGAGGCCAGCGACGCGCGATGTTCGAGCGGTGTCGAGCCCGGACCGGCCGGCGACAGCAGGGCCATGCCGATTTCGCCGGCGTTGCCATGGCCGCCGCTGTACAGCTCGCCGTTGAGGATCAGTCCGGCGCCGATCCCGTAGCCGACATAAAGGCACACCGCGTGGTCGACGCCATGCGCGGCACCCACGATGCGCTCCGCCGTCGCGCAGGCCGCGGCGTCGTTCTGCAGGCCGACATTCAGGCCCGTGCCCTTGGCCAGCGTGTCCAGCAGCGGAAACTTCTGCCAGGCCGGCATCATCCATTTGTCATCCGAATTCTTCAGGCCGAACGGGCCGGGCATGGCGACGCCGAGACCGACGAGGCGTTTCTCCGACTGCGAGGAGATGCCGGCCAGCTCGCGCCGGACGCCATCGATCAGGCCCAGGATCACCTCGACGCCCTTTGACGGCTCATCAAAGGGCAGGTTCGCCTCGGCGCGCGCCAGCACACTGCCCATCAGGTCGACCGCGACCGCCCGCGTCAGGTAACGGTCGATCTGCAGGCCGATGGCGAAGGCGCCTTCGGGCACCAGCCTGTAGGGGGTCGACGGCTGGCCCCTGCCCTTGCGCACCGCATCGAGCGCCACGACCAGTCCATCGCTTTCCAGGTCCTCGATGATGTTGGAGACCGCCTGCTTGGTGAGCTGCGTCGCCCGCGCCAGATCGGCCCGCGACAGCGCGCCATTGAGACGCAGCGCCTCGATCATGACGCGGCGATTATGCGCGCTGGTGCCCTCCTGGTTGGTGCCGCTCTTGGCGCGGATCGGGCTGATGTCGTCCATCGGCGTTTCCCCTCTTGACTCCATTAGAATATTGATCGACTAATTAAGTCAAGCGAGTTGACTTAATGTAAGCCGGGCGCCGCAAAACAAAATGGTCAGGCTCCCAGCCTGTCGCCACGGGCAGCCGGTGATGATCAGGTCGCGCGACATGGATCCGGGAAGACGATGCCAAACGCAGGCACCGCCGACCCGTCAACGCCGGAATGGGAGAAGAAAATGCTTAAGACAATCACCAAGACACTGGTCGGCGCCGTCTTTGCCGGAGGACTGTTCGTCCCCCACGCTTTCGCCGAAACGACGCTCAACGCGCTGTTCATGGCGCAGGCCGCCTACAGCGAGGCCGACGTGCGCGCCATGACGGATGCCTTCACCAAGGCCAATCCGGACGTCAAGGTCAATCTCGAATTCGTCCCCTATGAGGGCCTGCACGACAAGACCGTGCTCGCTCAAGGGTCGGGCGGCGGTTATGACGTCGTCCTGTTCGACGTCATCTGGCCGGCCGAATACGCCACCAACAAGGTGCTGGTCGATGTGTCTTCGAAGATCACCGACGACATGAAGAAGGGCGTGCTGCCGGGCGCCTGGACCACCGTCCAGTATGACGGCAAGTTCTATGGCATGCCCTGGATCCTCGACACCAAATACCTGTTCTACAACAAGGACATCCTTGCAAAGGCCGGCATCAAGACCCCGCCGAAGACCTGGGAAGAACTCGGCGCACAGGCCAAGATGATCCAGGACAAGGGCCTGCTGAAGACGCCGATCGCGTGGAGCTGGTCGCAGGCCGAGGCCGCGATCTGCGACTACACCACGCTGGTCAGCGCCTATGGCGGCGACTTCCTCAAGGACGGCAAGCCTGACTTCCAGAATGGCGGCGGCCTGCTGGCGCTGAAATACATGGTCGACAGCTACAAGTCGGGTCTCACCAATCCCAATTCCAAGGAATTCCTGGAAGAGGACGTTCGCAAGGTCTTCGAAAACGGCGACGCCGCCTTCGCGCTGAACTGGACCTACATGTACAACATGGCCAACGACCCGAAGGACTCGAAGGTGGCCGGCAAGGTCGGCGTCGTGCCGGCGCCGGGCGTTGCCGGCACCAGCGAAGTGTCGGCCGTCAACGGCTCGATGGGCCTCGGCGTCACCGCGGTCTCCAAGCACCCGGACGAGGCCTGGAAGTACATCACCTTCATGACCTCGCAAGCCACGCAGAACCAATACGCCAAGCTCTCTTTGCCGATCTGGGCCTCGTCCTATGACGACCCGGCCGTCACCAAGGGCCAGGAGGAGCTGATCGCCGCCGCCAAGCTCGGTCTGGCAGCCATGTATCCGCGTCCGACCACGCCGAAATACCAGGAACTGTCGACCGCGCTGCAGCAGGCCATCCAGGAATCGCTGCTCGGCACGTCTTCGCCGGAAGATGCCCTGAAGACCGCAGCACAGAACAGCGGCCTCTGAGGCAAGCTAGTCGTTCGATACGGGCGGCACTACAGCGCCGCGTCCCTTATGACGCGTAAAAGACGCTGTAGCACTTCCTATCTTGCGCATGATCCTTTCCGGAAATCGGCCTCCGATTTCCGGGGTCATGCGCGAGTGCCGCCCGTGCTATGTCCAGATCACAGATGAAAGAAGAGAGGCTGCTCTGATGTCGAGCACCTGGATGACGACCCGCGCATGGCTCTTGATGCTGCCTTTGCTCGTGGTCATGGTCGCCGTCATCGGCTGGCCGCTGGTCGACACGGTCGGCCTTTCCTTCACCGACGCCAAGCTGGTGGGCACGGGCGGCGATTTCGTCGGCTTCGACAATTATTACAACATGCTGTCGAGCTCGAATTTCTCGCGCACGCTGGTGACCACGACATTGTTCGCGGTCATCTCTGTTGCCGCCGAAATGGTGATCGGCGTCCTCGCCGCCCTCCTGCTCAACCAAGAATTTCGCGGCCGCGCCGTCCTGCGCGCCCTGATGATCCTGCCCTGGGCATTGCCGACCGTGGTCAACGCCACGCTGTGGCGGCTGATCTACAATCCCGAATATGGCGCGCTCAATGCCGCGCTGACGCAACTGCATCTCATCGACGCCTACCGATCCTGGCTCGGCGAGCCGGGAACGGCGCTGGCGGCCCTGATCGTCGCCGATTGCTGGAAGAATTTTCCGCTGGTGGCGCTGATCGCGCTCGCCGCTCTCCAAGCCGTGCCGCGCGACATCACCGCCGCCTCGCTCGTCGATGGCGCGGGACCTTTCAACCGCTTCCGCTTCGTCATCCTGCCCTATCTCGCCGGGCCGCTGATGGTGGCGCTGGTGCTGCGCACCATCGAGGCCTTCAAGGTTTTCGACATCATCTGGGTGATGACCCGCGGCGGGCCTGCAAACACCACGCGAACGCTCTCGATCCTCGTCTACCAGGAAGCCTTCTCCTTCCAGCGCGCCGGCTCGGGCGCGTCGCTGGCGCTGATCGTCACCTTGCTCGTCACGGTGCTGGCGGTTGCCTATGCGGCGCTGGTGCGAAAGACCGCCGGGAGTGCCGCCTGATGGAACGCAGGAGCCCTGCCTTCACCGTCTTCATTTATGCCTGCGCGCTGCTGCTCGCCGCGATCATCCTGGCGCCCATCGCCTGGCTGTTCATCATGAGCATCTCGCCGGCCGCCGATCTTGCCGCCAAGCCGATGCGCTGGTGGCCGCAGGCAGCCGACTTCTCCCGCTACCGGCAATTGCTGTCGACGGCCGAAAACAGTGCCGGCGCTGCCTTCACCTCATCGCTGCGCAACAGTCTCGAGATCGCAGGCATGGCGACGCTGGCGGCACTCGCCTTGGCCATCCCCGCCGGCTGGGCGGTGTCGCGCACACCAGCGATCGGCTGGTCGCTGTCGATGGTCATCGCCACCTACATGCTACCGCCGGTGGCGCTGGCCGTGCCGCTCTATATGGGCCTGTCGCATCTCGGCCTGCTCAACAATGTCTTCGGCCTGGCGCTGGTTTATCTCACCATCCTGGCGCCCTTCACCACCTGGCTGATGAAATCCGGCTTCGATTCCATCCCGCGCGAGATCGAGGCGGCGGCGATGATCGACGGCGCCGGCCTGTTCCAGACATTGCGCATCATCACATTGCCGCTGGCGGCACCGGTTATGGCGACATCGGCGCTGTTCGCCGTGCTGCTGGCATGGGACGAATTCTTCTACGCGCTGCTGTTCACCTCCGACCAGCGCGCCAAGACCTTGACCGTCGCCATCGCCGATTTGGCCGGCGGCCGTGTTTCCGACTACGGGCTGATCGCCACCGCCGGCGTGCTGGCCGCCTTGCCGCCCGTATTGATCGGCCTTGTCATGCAGCGGGCGCTGATCTCGGGCCTGACCAGCGGCGGTGTGAAAGGATGATGATGACTGCAGATAAAGAACGGCCGGCCGGACTGGTCGCAATCGACCGCGAAATGGCGCGGCAGCATGCGGATGCGATCGCTTCGTTCCGGCAGAACACGGCCGAGGCGAAGAAGGCCGCCGCTTCCATCAAGCGCACCGGTCGTCTGCTCCTGCTTGGCATGGGCGGCTCGCATGCTGTCGGCCGAGCCGTCGAGCCGCTCTATCGCGGGCTCGGCATCGATGCGCTGGCGCTGCCGCTGTCCGAACAGCTTGGCCAGCCACTGCCGCTCACGGGCCGCACCGTAATCGTGACCTCGCAATCCGGCGAAAGCGCCGAGGTCGTCAGATGGTTTTCGCGGGCCGGCGGCAGCTCGGACATTTTCGGCCTGACGCTCGAAGGCGGTTCATTTCTCGCCCGCACTGCGCCTTGCCTGGTCGGCGACGGCGGCACCGAGCTGGCTTTCGCCGCCACACGCAGCCTGACCGTGACCCTGGCCCTGCATCTGGCCATCCTGGCTGCTCTGGGTGAGGATCCGGCCCCTGCCCTTGCCATGCTCGAGGCTCCGCAGGATTGCGACGTCGCCCCCGCGCTCGCAGCACTTGGCAAGGTGGATACGATCGTCACCTCCGGCCGCCGCCTGCAAGGCGTGGCCGAAGCCCTGGCGCTTGGCCTGACCGAACTGTCGCGGCTGCCCTGCTTTTCGCTCGAAGGCGGCCAGTTGCGGCACGGGCCGATGGAGATGCTCGGCCCCAAAATCGGCGTCATACTGTTTCGCGGCAACGACCCCACGTCGGAGCTGGTGACCGCCATGGCCCTTTCAGTGATCGAGGCCGGCGCGCCGCTGGTCATTTTCGACGCGTCCGGGCAAGCGCCTGTCGCCGGTGCCGTCACGCTCTCGTTCAGACCCGCTTCAGGGATGGCCGCTGTCTTCACCATGCTGCCGGTGGCGCAGCGCCTCATGATCGCCTTCGCCGACAGCCGCGTCGACAATGCCGGCACGCCCGTGCGCACCACCAAGATCACCAGGAGCGAGTGATGCGTCCGCTTGCGGTGATCGGCAACGTCAATGTCGACCTGATTGTCGGCCCGGTCGCGCCATGGCCGAAGGCGGGAACCGAGACCGTTGTCGATCATGACGAATTGCGCGTCGGCGGCCAGGCCGGCAACACCGGGCTCGCCTGGCAAGCGCTGGGCGTCGATTTCGCCATTGCCGCCAATGTCGGTGACGACCAGTTCGGCCATTGGCTTCGCGAGGCGTTCGGCGCCCGTGCCGAGAAATGGCCGGTCCGTCCCGAAGGCACGACCTTGTCGGTCGGCATGACCCATCCCGATGGCGAACGGACTTTCTTGACCACGCGCGGCCACCTGCCCCGCTTCAGCCTCGGGGATGTCTTGTCCGTTCTCGACGGCAGCGCGCTCTCCGGCGGCTACGCACTGCTCTCCGGCTCCTTCCTGACCGAGGACCTCACGCGCGACTACAACGCATTTTTCGACTGGGCCGACCGCCACGGCATATCCGTGGCGCTCGACACAGGCTGGCCGATCGATGGCTGGACCGAGGTCAATTGCGCCGCGACAAGGGCGTGGTTGTCGCGCTGCGCGCTGGCGCTGTTCAACGAAGTCGAGACGGTGACCCTGGCGGGATTGCCGAGTCCTGAGGACGCGGCGCGGGAAATCCGATCCAGCATGAGGCAAGGCGCGACCTTCGTCGTCAAGCGTGGGCCGCGGGGCGCCATCGCAATCGGCCCGGACAACACCCTTGTCGAAGCCGCCGCGCCCGATGTCCGTGTCGTCGACACGATCGGCGCCGGCGACGTCTTCAATGCCGCCTTCCTGGCCGCTTTGGCGCAGGAACAGCCGCTGTCCGCGTGCCTCCGCGCCGCGACCTATGTCGCCTCGCGCGCCATTTCCACCTTGCCCCGCAACTATGGCGGGCCGATGCAGTCTAGGGAATCCATGCATGAGCGCGCTTGAAATCCGCGGCATCCGCAAAAGCTACGGCAGTGTCGAAACGCTGAAAGGCATCGACATCGCACTGCAGAGCGGTGAATTCCTGGTGCTGCTCGGCTCGTCCGGCTGTGGAAAGTCGACGCTTCTCAACATCATCGCCGGCCTTGCCGAGGCGACCAGCGGCGATGTGCGGATCGGCGACCGCTCGATCCTCGGCGTCCATCCCAAGAACCGCGATATCGCCATGGTCTTCCAGTCCTACGCGCTCTATCCGAACCTGACCGTGCGCCGCAACATCGGCTTCGGGCTGGAGATGCGCGGCGTCGCCGCTGACGAGCGCGACAGGGCCGTGAACGAAGCGGCGAGACTGCTGCAGATCGAGGCGTTGCTCGACCGCAAGCCGAGCCAGCTTTCCGGTGGTCAGCGCCAGCGCGTCGCCATCGGCCGGGCGCTGGTGCGCAAGCCGCAGGTCTTCCTCTTCGACGAGCCGTTGTCCAATCTCGATGCCAAGCTGCGCCTGGAGATGCGCACCGAATTGAAGCGTCTGCACCAGATGCTGCAGACGACCGTCGTCTACGTTACCCACGACCAGATCGAGGCGATGACGCTGGCCAGCCGCATCGCCGTCATGCGTGACGGCAGGATCGAGCAGCTCGGCACGCCGGAAGAGATCTACAACGAGCCGGCAACACTCTATGTCGCCGGCTTCGTCGGCGCGCCGTCGATGAATATGCTGCAGGCCACCGTCACCGGCGGCAAGCTGGCCATTGCCGAATCCGATGTACGGATCTCCTTGCCGGCACGCTATGCGAACGCGGCTCGTGAAGGCGCACAAATGGTCGTCGGCATCAGGCCGGAAGCGCTTCGTGTGGCGACCGGAGCCGCCACCGACCTGTCATTGCCGGTGGAGATCGAGGTCGTCGAACTGACCGGCCCCGAACTGGTCACGACGGCCAGGATCGGCACGCAGCGGCTGACCGCTTGCCTCCCGCCGCGAGCCCAGGTCGCCAAGGGCGAAAAGCGCAGCCTCACCTTCGACGAGGCCGCGCTTCGCTTGTTCGACCCCTCGACGGGCAAAGCCCTGCCGGCGACGGGTCTCGAACGGACGACGTCCCACTGAGATATCGAGGGCATCGGGCGTAGACAGGCAGCACCATCTGGCTACCACCCGATATGCGTGCCATCGAGGGTCTGGAAGGAGCCGCTATTCTCAATCGTGGCGCTGTCGATCACCATGCGCAGGCCCCGCGCGCTGTCCTCGACAGCCAAGACCGCCTGATCGCCCCCCATGTCAGTCTTCACCCAGCCCGGATGCAGTGACAACACCGTTATCCCGTCGACGCGTAAATCCTGCGCCAGTTGAGCGCTTGCCATGTTGAGCGCTGCCTTCGAGCAACGGTAGGCATAGTCGTCATCGTAATCATCAATCAGTCCCTCGGCCATCGACCCGGCACGGCTGCCGATATTGGCGATGACCCCCATGCGTCCCACGACCAGGTTCGGTCGCAGCGCCCGCGCCAGCAGCAGCGGGCCGAGCGCGTTGGTCCGCATGACCTTCAGGAATTCATCCGGGGCGAAGCTGTGCAGGCCAGGGTTTCCGCTGCGGATGGCGGCATTGTTGACAAGCACATCCAGTGGCCTGCCGGCGAGGCGCGAGGCAAGGTCGGAGATGGAAGCCGTATCCGCGACATCGAGTGGCTGGAACTCGATTCCATCTTCGAAACCTTGGGCCGGACGCATGCGCCCACACGCGATCACGCACCAGCCACGCTGGGCGTATTGCCGTGCCAGTTCGTGGCCCAGCCCGCGCCCGGCGCCCGTTATGAGAACCGTGCGGTCGCCTTGCCCGTCTCCAGCCAAGTCAGGCGCTCTTCGCGACGGGCGCGGTCTCCTGCCGGGCGATCATGGCATAGACGTCGCCGGAATATTTGATGTGGCGCTGCTGCGTCGCGAAATCGACATGGGTGATGCCGAAGGGCGTCGTATAGCCATAGGCCCATTCGAAATTGTCGGTCAGCGTCCAGGCGAAATAGCCGCGCACCGGCACGCCCTCGGCCGCCGCCTTGGCCACCTGCTCGAGATGGTCGACATAATAGGTTGCGCGCAGATCATCCCAGACATGCCCGTCCTTGCCGACGGTTTCCGGCGTCGTGGCGACCCCATTCTCGGAAATGTAGATCGCCGGCGGCGCATAGCGGTCGTTCACGTAGCGCAGGATGTCGTACATGCAGCGCGGCCAGATCTCGTAGTCGACCGCCGAATAAATGCCTTCCGGCTGTACCCGCCGGCAGCTCAGCGGCGCCAGTTCGTCACCCGCCGCGATCACCGAGCGGCGGTAGATGTTGATGCCGAGATAGTCGAGTGGCGCGGCGATGATCTCATTGTCTTGGGAGTGGATCGGCGGCAACAGATCGCCATAGAGCGCCAGCATGTCCTCCGGATACGCACCCTTGAA
Organism: Mesorhizobium sp. M8A.F.Ca.ET.207.01.1.1; assembly: GCF_004794715.1. Taxonomy (NCBI): domain Bacteria; kingdom Pseudomonadati; phylum Pseudomonadota; class Alphaproteobacteria; order Hyphomicrobiales; family Phyllobacteriaceae; genus Mesorhizobium; species Mesorhizobium sp. M8A.F.Ca.ET.207.01.1.1. Next base: position 22,912 of record NZ_SRUS01000009.1, read on the forward strand.
GACGGCGTCGAGAAACCAGCGGTTCTGGGCGCCGTCGAAGCGCCGTGTCGCGGCGACATCACGCGGCTGGTCGCTGGCGGCCTCCGCGACGTTGAGATCGAAGACGATGCCAACCTGAGCATCCGCCACCTCGGCCCGGATGACCGGAACGGCCAGGCCATGCGCCAGCAAGGCATGATGACTGGCAGCCACGCCGCCCTTCACGCCGTCCCGGAATCCCGGCGCGTCCTCTCCGGTCGCGTGTCCCGACCAGCAGAACGTCCACGGTTCGTTGAGCGTCGTCCATTTCCTGACACGATCGCCGAAGCTGCGGGCGGCAAGCCCGGCATAATCGGCGAAGGCGGCGGCTGTTTCCCGGTTGTACCAGCCGCCACGATCCTGCAGTGCCTGCGGCAGGTCCCAATGGTAGAGCGTTGCATAGGGCTCGATACCGGCTTCGAGCAGATCATCGATCAGCCGGTCATAGAAGGCGATGCCTTTGGTATTGACCTCGCCACGACCTTTGGGAAGAAGCCGCGTCCATGCCAAGGAAAAGCGGTAGGCGCCAAGGCCGAGCGCCTCGAGCACGGCGATATCCTCCTTCCAGCGATGATAGTGGTCGCAGGCGACATCGCCGCTCGAGCCGTCCACGATCGCACCCGGAATGCGGCAGAACCGGTCCCAGATGCTTTCGCCCTTGCCGTCAGCGTGGGGCGCGCCTTCGATCTGATAGGCCGCGGTCGCGGCGCCGAACACGAAGCCCCGGGGAAAGACCAGCCCGGAGGCGCGGGCTTCGAGGGCCCGGCGAGCGTTATCGATGCTTGATGTCATATTTTCTCTCGATGGTGCTGACGAGGCTTGCCGCGGCCAGCGTCAGGAAAATGTAGAAGATGGCGGCTGAGTTGTAGGGCGCGAACGGCAGGAAACTTGCCGACTGGAATTCCCGCATGCGCTGCGTGATGTCGCGGATCGACAGGATCGACAAGAGCGACGTGTCCTTGAGGATGGCGATCAGCTCATTGCCGAGCGGCGGGATGATGATGCGGAAAGCCTGCGGCAGCACGACCAGCCGGGCGGTGCGCCAGCCGTTGAGGCCGAGACTGTGCGCCGCCTCGATCTGGCCCGCCGGGATTGCATTGATGCCGGAGCGGAAGATCTCGGCGAGATAGGCGGAATAGGCGAGCGCCATGGCGGCGATGCCGCGCACCAGGTTCGGCGGATCGACCACGCCCTGCGTCGCGTCCTTGAGCGCTCCGGCGAGCGGCAAGCCGACATAGAGCACGATGACCAGCATCGGGATGCCGCGGATCGTGTCGACGATGAATTCCGACCCGATGGACAGTGGATGCCTGCGGTGGATATGGCCGCCGAAAGTCAGCAGGCCGAGCACGATCGCCAGCACCGCGATCGTGATGCCGAACGCCTTGTCGCGGTCGTTCAACGCCTCCGTTCGCCACAGCACCTGCAGTCCGTCCGCCGCGATCGCGGCCGGAACGAGCGCGGCACTGACATCCGGGATCTTGCCGATCGCGTCGATCGCCTCCCGCGCGCCCCGAAAGGTGCGCAGCGGCACCTCGTTGTTGTCGGGGCCGCCCGGAAATTGCCCATAGCGGACCGCACCGAGTATGCCGGACGGCGTGCCGGACGTGACCGCGACCTTCCCGGCGAGAGAACCGACGAGCACGTAGCTGTCGCGCGGCTGAAGCAGGAGCCACGTTGCGGCGCAAACCATGAGGATGGTTGCCGCGATGCAGGTCAGGTCGGCCCGCCAGCTGTATTTGAGCTTGAGGAGCCCGACCCAGAGCAGCCCCATCATTGCCGCCAGTATGTAGGCCGCGATGGCGGCGCGGATCGTCGTGGCGACACCCGCGGCGAATGCGATATGCGCGAAAAGCAGGATAAAGACCAAGCCCACCCCATTCACCGCCGCAAGCGCCAAGCGCGCAAAACGCTGCATCGGGTTGCCGGTCTCACGACCGGCGCCGATGAAGAACATACCGAGCGCCACGATCGTCACGCCCAGATAGGCGCGCAACAGCATAGCGGCCTGACCGCGCACCATGAGGTCGGCGGCATCCGTCAATCGCCGTGGGGTGACGCCCTGAACCACCAGGTCGGAGGTGAACGGATCGACCGCGTTCGCCACGACCGATGCCGCGAAGGGATGGACCAGGCCGGTTGTCGCGAGCACCACGGTGGTGGCAAGGCTGATCCCGGCGGCAACGACCGCGAGGCGCGGCGATCTGGACGAGGCGCGCGAGAACACAACCACGGCAAGGCCGGCGATAAACGCGACGGCAAGCGCCAGGAAGCCCGGCACGAAGGCCGACGAGCCATTCTCCACGCCGATGATGGCGCGAAGCGAGCGCTGGTAGTTAACCGACGAAGCAAAGAGATAGACGATGAACGGCAACGCCGCGACGATGATCAGATTGCTGGGCCGCAGGCGCATGAGAAGCTGCATCCGGTCCCGTCCTCCCGTTCCCATGGCTCCGGCGCCAGGCGCCGGAGCCGAAGTCCTTCAAGCGGCTATTTTGCGCCCCAGTATTTGGCGATCAGCGCGTCGAGGCTGCCGTCGGCCTTGATCGCCTTCAGCCCTTCATTGAACGCGGCGATGTTCTCGTCGCCCTTGCGGAAGACCAGCCCGAGAGGATCGGACTGGAGATTTCTGATCGGCACGACCAGCTCGCCGGCGAATTCCTTTTCATAGGCGGCGGCATTGGCGCCGTTGATGACAACGCCGTCGACGTCCTTGTTCTTCAGCGCGATGACCGAGGCCGCGAAACTGTCGTAAGCGACCACATTGTCCTTGCCGACAATGCTTTCAGCGACCTGCGCGTCGGTGGTGTTGGCCTGCGCCGAGAGCTTCTTGCCTTTCGCCTTGAAGTCATCGAGGGATAGACCCTCGTCTTCCACCCGCATGAGCACGGCCTGGCTGTTGACGATGTAAGGGTCGGAGAAATCCATCGCCTTCTTGCGTTCGTCGGTGATGGAGACACCGGAGGCGACCAGGTCGAAACTGCCCTGGTCGAGGGCGGCGAAGATGCCGTCCCAGCCGGTGGTGACGAATTCGGCCTTGCAGTTGATCTTGCCGCAGACCGCCTTCAGGACGTCGACGTCGAAGCCGACGATCTGGCCGGTCGCCGTGTCGACGCTTTCCATCGGCGGCGAGGTGGTGTCGGAACCGACCTTCAGAACCTTGCCGCCCAGGTCGGCGGCGCTGGTAGCGCCGGCTGTCAGCAGCGCAAGCGCAAGCCCGATCAGGATTTTCTTCATGCTCTTCCTCCCATTTTGATGGTTAACTGCGGTTTCGCCCGCCTAGATTGTCCGGCTGCCGGCCGATGAGTTCGGGTCTCGACACCAGGGCGAGTTCCGCCGGGTCCTCGCCCGCCATGCGCCGCAGCAGAAACTCGCCGAGCTTGCGGCCGAGAAGCTCGATCGGCTGGTAGAACGTCGTGATCGGCGGAGTGAAATAGGCGCTGACGTTGATGTCGTCATAGGCGATGACGTCGACATCCACCCCGACGCGCCGTTCAAGGCTGCCCAGCGCCGACAGGACGCCGAGCGTGGTGGATTCATTGATGCAGACCAGGGCGGTGGGCGGATTGGGCAGGCCAAGAAGCCTGAGCGCGCTGTCGCGGCCGAAGCGTGTGGACAGGTCGCCGTCGGCCACGAGGTCGATCGACGCGGCAAGACCCGCCTCGTGAAAGGCCCGCGAAAATCCGTCGATCCTGTCCAGGGCATAGGAAAGACGCCGATCCGCGTTGATCAGGGCGATACGCTCATGTCCGCCCGCGATCAGCCGCGCCGTGGCGGTGAACGCCGCCCATTCATTGTCGACATCGACATGGGCGTAGACGAGGGGCTTGCGGCAACGGCCAAGTGACACGAATGGAAAGCCGCTTTCGACCAGCATGTCGATACGGGGATCATCGGCCAGCACGCCGGAAAAGATCAGGCCGTCGGCCGCGCTCTGGTCGACGATGCGGCGGGCGATGTCGAAGGCATCGCCAAAGCTCCGGAAGCCGTGCACGGACAGCTGATAGTCGCTGTCTTCCAGCGCCTGGCTTATGCCGCTCAGGATCTGCGTGTATTCGACACCGTCCCATTCATAGCCGACGGCGGACGTTATCGGCATCAGCACCGCGGCCCGATAGGTCTTGCCTGTCCTCAGCGCCATGCCCCGCGCATTCGCCTGATAGCCCAGTTCCCGCGCGGCGGCGACGATGGCATCCCTTGTCGGCCGCGCGACGACCGGCGATCCCCGCAGCGCCTTGGAAATGGTGGCGATCGAATAGCCGGTGTGGGCGGCCAACGTCTTGATCGTTGGCGAAAACTCTCGGCGTTCGGGTTCTCTGTTCTCTGCCATCAACGGCGACCCATTCCTCAGGTCGGCATCCGTATCATCGGATAAAAACGTTTTCAAGAAGAATAAAAACGTTTTTATCCGACCATCATGGCCAAGAGCGGTGGAGGCGGCAATGCGTCGAGGTCGCGCATCACCCCCCTTTCACATCGGCGAGCATCGCCGGGCGCGGACCTGGGGCACCCGGTTCGCCGGCAGGTGTCAGCGCGCCGGCGGCGCGTACATCAGGCCGCCGGCGTTCCACAGCGCATTGATGCCGCGCGCGATTTTCAGCTGGCTGGACTGGCCGAGATTGCGTTCGAACATCTCGCCGTAATTGCCGACCTTGGCGACGATATTGTAGGCGAATGCGGGGTCGAGCCCGAGCTGTTTGCCATTGTCGCCCTCGACGCCGAGGAACCGGCGGATCGTCGGATTCTGCGACTTCAGCGAGGCTTCCGCATTGGCCTGCGTGATGCCGTCCTCTTCCGCCTCGATCAGCGTAAACAGCGTCCAGCGCACGATGTCGAACCACTTGTCGTCGCCCTTGCGCACGGCTGGGCCGAGCGGCTCCTTCGAGATGATGTCCGGCAGCACCGTGAACGCGGCGGGATCGGTCAGCTTCAGGCGCTGCGCATAGAGCGCCGAGGCGTCCGTGGTGTAGACATCGCAGCGGCCGCTATCGAACGCCTTGATGATGCTGTCGGCGGAATCGATGACGACCGCCTCGTATTTCATCTGGTGCGCGGTGAAGTAGTCGGCGACGTTCTGCTCGGTCGTCGTGCCTTGTTCGGCGCAGATCGTGGCGCCTGAGAGCTTCAGCGCGCTGTCCACGCCGAGGTCCTTGCGCACCATGAAGCCCTGGCCGTCATAATAGGCGGCGCCGACGAAATGGATGCCCATGCCGGTGTCGCGCGACAAGGACCAGGTCGACTGCCGCGACAGAATGTCGACGGTGCCGGCCTGCAGCGCCGTGAAGCGCTCCTTGGTCGACAGCGGCACGTAACTCACCTTGTCGGGGTCGCCGAAGACGGCGGCCGAGACCGCGCGGCAGAAATCGATATCGAAGCCGCTCCATTTGCCCTGGTCGTCGGGCGCCGAAAAGCCCGCGACGCCCTGGCTGACGCCGCAGATGATCGATCCCCTTTGCTTGACGATGTCGAATGTGTCCGCCTTGGCCGGCAAAGTGGCCGATGCGAGCAAGAGCGCGCTGACGATTGCATGTTTCATGGTTTCCTCCCTTGATGAGGCAAAGCCTCTCCTCCCGCCGGCACGTGACGCGCCGGACGTTCCTGAAATCGTTGATCCTGAATTCCGCCCGCGCGCCTCCTTGCGCGGTGTCGTCCTAAGCCAGTTCCGCCAGAACCGCGGCCAACGTCTCATCGAGAACGCCGACCAGATGATCTGCATTGGCCCTGCTGAAGATCATCGGTGGGCGCATCTTCAGCACATTGTCATGCGGCCCTTCGGTGCCGATCAGCACGCCGCGTGCCCGAACCCCGTCGTTGATGCGGCGGGCAAGGGCGGTCGCAGGTTTCTTGCTCTTGCGGTCCTCGACCAGTTCGATACCGAGGAACAGCCCCTGGCCGCGCACGTCGCCGATGATCTCGTAGCGGGCCTGCAGCGCCTTGAAGCGCGCCATGAGATAGTCGCCGATCTCCAGCGCATTGCGCCTCAGCCCGTCGCGCTCGATGACGTCGAGCACCGCGAGCCCGGCCGCGCAGGACACCGGATTGCCGCCGAAGGTGTTGAAATACTCCATGCCGTTGTTGAACGAGGCTGATATCTCCGTGGTCGTCACCACGGCCGCCATCGGGTGGCCGTTGCCGATCGGCTTGCCCATGGTGACGATGTCGGGCGTCACCCCCTGGGTTTCGAAAGCCCACCAATGGCTGCCGACACGGCCAAAGCCTACCTGCACCTCGTCGGCGACGCAGATGCCGCCGGCGGCACGCACCATCGCGTAGACTTCCCTGAGATATCCCTCGGGCAGGAACACCTGGCCGGCGACGCTGGGGATCGATTCCGCCAGGAACAGGCCGGGCGCGCGGCCTTGTCTCGCCATATCGGCGATCTGCTCGGTGACGCTCTCGGCAAACCGCTTTGCATGCTCGCCCTCAGGCCACTCCGCCGGAGCATGGTAACTGTCCGGAATGACCGTTTCGAACACATGCGCCGGGCGCCCCTTGCCGCCTTTGCGCTTGTATTTGTAAGGGCTGAGGTCGATCAGTTCCTGCGTCGTGCCGTGATAGGCCCAGTCGAGCACGATCGCCTCGCTGCGCCCGGTATGGGTCCGCGCCATGCGCAGCATCAGGCTGTTGGCCTCGCTGCCCGAGCAGGCGAAGGACGCCACCGACAGGCCGGCGGGCAGCGTCGCCGTCAGCCGCTCGGCATAGGTGACGATCGCATCGTGCAGATAACGGGTGTTGGTGTTGAGCTTGGCCGCCTGCCTCGCGATCGCCTCGACCACATCGGGATGCGCATGGCCAAGGTGGCAGACATTGTTGAAGCAGTCGAGATAGGCGCGGCCGCGATCGTCGATCAGCCAGGCGCCTTCGCCGCGCACGAACTTGATCGGCTCGGAATAGGAGATGGAGAGATTGGGCAGCAGTGACGCCTTGCGTGCGGCGACGATCTCTGGACGCGACCGGCCGCTCTGGCGGAAGGTTTCGGGCGGAATTCCGGCAAGGTCCGCGGCATCGGGAAACAATTCCTTCCACACGTCGAGATAGCGCTCCTCGCCGACCCCAAGGATGTCGCGCGCGGCAAGGCTCGTATTCGTCGATATCTGGAAATGCAGATGCGGCGCCCAGCCGCCATTTTCCGCCGGCGTACCCATCTCGCCGACAAGCGCGCCGGCTTCAAGCCGGTCGCCGGCCTTCAGCCGCCGCCCAGCCTCATGCGCCATGTGCCCCCACAGCGTGACGAAAGGCGGGCAGCCCGGCGGCACATGCTCCAGCGCCACGAGACAGCCATAGCCGAGCGGATCCTCCTCGATCTCGACGCTCCTGACGGTCGCGGCGAGCGGCGTGTAGAGCCGTGTGCCCGCCGGCATGAAAAGATCGAGGCCGAGATGGTTAGCGCGGCGCGCGCCTTCGACGAAACGCGACTCGAAAATGTCGCTGGTATAGACGGTGCGAGCCTCGCCCCAGGGACCGATGCCGAGCGCGACGCCATGTTCGGCACAATAGGCATCCCACCATTCGGTCGCCTTGTCGGGCTGCTGTGTCGCCGACGTCACCGTCATCGGATTTTGCGGATCGCCATAGGGCACGAGCGCCTTGGCAAGCGTCGCCGGGTGACGGTCGAGGATCGGCAGAAGTTGCGTGCGGTTGGCCGCGATCCAGCCTGTCACGGCGCGCGCTCCGGAGGCGGCTTCGAAGCCGCAGGCATGGCGCAGGATCGCCGTCGCGAAGCGCCGGTTCATCCTGCCCAGACGACGCAACAGCCGCCAGGCCGGTGCTTCCGAGATCGACAGGTAGGGATTGTCGGCTGTGCGGTCCTTGCGTGCCGCCGACAGCGTCACCGAGGTGACGAGACGCATCGCAATGAGATCGAAGAGCAGGTCGAGTTCTTCCTCACGCAATGGATACTCGGCATGGAAGCCGGCGGCGAGACGGGCGGCGGCGCCGATCGGATCCTCTGCATCGAGGATGGCATAGGCGCAGGCGACGGCAACCTCGGCGATGAGCACGCTGTGCAGCGCATCGCCGAAATCGATCAGCCCGGCGACACGCTCGGGCCTTTCGAGATCGACGAGCACGTTCCAGTCATTGGCATCATTGTGAATGACTTGCGTTCGCAATGCCGACAGCCGGGGCGCCACCTCGGCATCGAAATGATCGAGGAACCGCTCTAGCAAGGCGCGGTCCTGTTCGTCGTCAATGTGGTGAAGGCGTTGCCGCGCGGCACCTGCCTGGCGAATGTCCCAGTCGAAAGAGCGCAATGCGCCGGGATGGATGAAGCCTTGCAGGGCACGATCGAGCCGGCCAAGCGCGCCGCCCAGGCTTTCCAGCAGCGCCGGACTGGGCGTGCTCTCGGCCAGCGGCCGTCCGGGAAGCCATGACACCAGGCGCACGGCATGATCTTCGCCGCCCGGCACTTTTGTATGGGCCAGCGAAGCGCCCCGCCCCGTCTTCCTGAGACGCGGCACGGCGAGGTCCGGACTATGGCGCTCCAGATGATCGAACAACGCGGTCTGGAATTCACTTTCGACGAGCGGCTCGCTGGCGTTGACGATCTTCAGGATCCAGAGCGATTGGTCTGGAGCGGTCAGCTTGAAATTCCGGTCGCGTTCGCTGTCGAGCGGTGTGACGCTGCCGGCAATGCCGAAGTGCCGCGTTGCGATATCGACGGCCTCGGTCTGCGAGATTTGAGGCGCTGGGTATGAGACGTTGGTCATCGGGCAATCCGGATCTGATTTGTCAAGCTTGGCATGGGCCAGAAAATCGGGCATCCGGCAAAGCGTCGGTTATACCGGCACAATGACCGCATTGCCCGGCACATTGACGGAACCGTATGGAGCGCGCGCAATGAAGGAACTGGACGCCAAGGACAGGGACATTCTCGGCATCCTGTCGAAGGAGGCGCGCATCCCGCTGAAAACGCTTGCGGGGCGCATCGGCCTGTCGCGCAGCGCGACGAGCGAACGGGTTGCCTCGCTGGAAAAGAGCGGCGTTATCAGAGGGTATCGGGCCGATATCGGCCAACTGGACCCAGGGTTGATCCGCGCCTTTCTGCTGGTAACGCTCACCCGCACGCCGTCGATCGGCATTCTCGACCAGCTGGCGCGCTATCCGGAGGTCCGGCGGGTATCATCAGTCAGCGGCCAGCTCGATCTCATCGTCGAGGTCGAAGTACCGTCGATCGACCGCCTCAACACACTGCGCGACCTCGTTGCCACTCTCGGCGGCGTCGAGGACCTGACAACCGCGATCGTCCTGCGCCGGGATATCGAACGCGCCGTCGACTGAACGACGGCTGCGGCGGCGTCCTTCGCCGGCCAGGCAGCCTATTTGGCGATATCGAGAAGTGAGGATACCAAAAGCTCGCGTTCGTCCTTCGACAGCACGTCGGAATCGAACAGGTTCATGCTGCGCAGTCCTTCGATGGCGAGATAGCAGACCAGCAGCGATTTGAGGTCCGGCGTCTCGCCTTTCAGGCGCTCGAAAAGCTGCCGCTTGAATGTCTTTATCGGCGTCATGAAATCGGGATCCTCGGCGATCGCCGAAAAGATCCAGGATGCGGACGGCTGCTTTTCCTCGCAATCCTCCGCTGACAGCTTGATATAGACGGCGAGGGGATTTTTGTCGTTGTCGTTGCTGTTCGCCGATTCCAGCGCTTGCTCGAAATCGCGTAGATAACCTTCGACAAGGCCCTGCATCAATTTGGCCTTGGTGGGAAAATTGTAGAGCAGTCCGCCCTTCGACACGCCGGCGCGGCTGGCGACGGCATCAAGCGACAGGCTACCAGGCCCGGATTCCCGGGCAACATCAGCCGCCGCGGCGAGAATCTTCTCGCGCGAATTCGGTCGTTGGGCTCTCATGGCGCCTCCCTAAGCAAGCTTAGGCCCAATTGACAAGACCGTCCAGACGGTACAGTAAGGCCGCCATTATTTGAAATCGGGACCTGCGGTCGATATGTGTCCTGATGTCCGCGCTTCGCGCCGGATTTCGACTGAGGGGACTTCCTTGTTCAAGCGCATACTCCGTATCTTTCTCATTATTGTGGTCCTTGCCGTGCTCGTCATCGTGGTCGGCGGCATCGTCGGCTTCAACTTCCTGCGCGACAACGGCATCAAGCAGTATTTCGCCACCATGAAGCCGCCGGCGGCGACCGTGTCGACGACCATCGCCAAGCCGTCGAACTGGACGCCGGGCGTCGAGGCCATAGGTACTGTCAGCGCGGTGCGTGGCGTCGACCTGACCGTCGAAACCGCCGGCATCGTCAAGGAGATCCTCTTCCATGCCAACCAGAAGGTTGCGGATGGCGCGGTCCTGCTGCAGCTCGATGATGCCGTCGAGCGGGCCGATCTCGAAGCGACGAAGGCGCAAGTGGCGCTCGTCGAGACGGCACTGACGCGCGCCGTCGAACTGCAGAAGCGCGGCGTTAATGCGGAAGCTACGCTCGACACAGCGCGGGCGACGGCATCGGCCACCGCCGCGCAGGTGAACAAGCTGCAGGCGGTGCTTGACCAGAAGCAGCTGAGGGCGCCGTTCAGCGGCACGGTGGGCATCCCCAAGATCGATCTCGGCCAGTACCTAGCGACCGGCACGTCCGTGGTAACCTTGCAGGATCTGGACACGATGCGGGTCGACTTCTCGGTTCCCGAACAGCAGCTGCCGTTGCTCCAGATCGGCCAGACCGTTCGGCTTGGCCAGGGCGGCGGCGACATGCCTTTCGCCGGCAAAATCCGTGGCATCGACCCCAAGATCGACCCGTCCAGCCGGCTGGTGAACATCCGGGCGGAAGTCGCCAATCCCGAAGGCAGATTGACCCCTGGCCAGTTCGTGCAGGTGCGTGTCGAGCTGCCCGAGGAGCAGGACGTGCTGTCACTGCCGCAGACGGCGCTGACCACCAGCCTCTATGGCGACTACATCTTCGTGGTGCAGCCGGCCAAACCCGCCGGGGCGGCCCCGGCACAGCCGGCCAAGCCGGAGGAAAAGCCAGCCGCGGCGGCCACCGACAAGCCGGCGGATGCCAAGCCAGCGGACAAGGCCGCTTCCGACGCCGCCAAGCCGGCCGATCCGGCCAAGCCGGCGGCGGAAGCCGACAAGCCGGCGCTGGTCCTGTCACAGGTCTTCGTCAAGCCCGGCCGCCGCAATCAGGGCATGGTCGAGATCGTCGAGGGTCTGAAGGCCGGCGACGAGGTCGTCACCGCGGGTCAGAACCGGCTCTTCAACGGCATGTCCGTCAACGTCGACAACACGATCGATCCGACCAAATCGGCGAACAAGCAGGCCGACCAGCAATGAGCTTTTCCGATCTCTTCATCCGCCGGCCCGTCCTTTCGACGGTCCTTGCCTGCATGATCCTGCTGCTCGGGTTCCAGGGCATCTTCAACCTGTCGATCCGGCAGTATCCAAAGGTCGACGAAACGGCGATCACCATCACGACGGCCTATCCGGGGGCCAGCGCCGACCTGATCCAGGGCTTCATTTCCGCCCCGATCGCGCGCGCCGTCGCCTCGACCGAGAACATCGACTACGTCACCTCGTCCAGCCGTCCGTCCTCCAGCACCGTGACGGTGCAGATGAAGCTCGGTTCCAATCCCGACGTGGCGCTGACCGAAGTGCTGTCCAAGGTCCAGGGCGTGCGCGGCACCTTGCCGGACGCCTCCAAGGACCCGGTCATCGTCAAGGGTACGGGTCAGCAGTTCGCGATGATGTACATCTCGATGCAGAATCCGAACATGACCAAGGAGCAGCTGACCGAGTATATCGAGCGCGTCATCAGGCCCCGCATGTCGACGGTCGAAGGCGTCGCCGACGTGCAGATCTTCGGCGCCCAGGAATACTCGATGCGCGTCTGGATCGACCCGGTCAGGCTCGCCGCCCGCGGCGTGACGGCTGCCGAGGTGCTGACGGCGATCAACAACTCCAACTTCCTGTCGGCGCCCGGCAACACCCAGAACGAATATGTCGTCTCTTCTATCACGGTGCGCTCGACGCTGCAGACGCCCGAGGCGTTCGCGGCTCTACCGCTACGTTCGACCGACGGCAACGTAGTGCGCCTGCGCGATGTGGCTCGCGTCGAACTCGCCGCCGCCAACACCGACACAAGGGTCTCCTTCAACGGCAAGCCCGGCACCTTCCTCGCCATCTTCCCAACCCCGGCGGCCAATCCGCTGACCACCGCGGCCGCGCTCACCAAGCTCGTCCCGCAGATTCAGGAGACGCTGCCCAAAGGCATGACGATCGAGGTCGTCTACGACGCGACCGGTCAGATCAGCGCCTCGATCGACGAGGTGTTCAAGACCATCGGCGAGGCGGTTGCCATCGTCGTCATCGTCATCCTGCTGTTCCTCGGTTCGTTCCGCTCGGTGATGATGCCGATCATCACCATCCCGCTGTCGCTGATCGGCGTCTGCTTCCTTTTGTTCGCGGTGGGCTATTCGATCAATCTTCTGTCGCTGCTGGCCATGGTGCTGGCGATCGGCCTTGTCGTCGACGACGCCATCGTGGTGGTGGAAAACATCCACCGCCACATGGAAGAAGACCACATGCCGCCCATGCAAGCGGCCTTCAGCGGCATGCGCGAGATCGCGTCGGCCATCGTCGCCATGACCATGACGCTGGCCGCCGTGTTCGCGCCGCTGGCCTTCACCGGCGGCCTGACCGGCGCCCTGTTCCGCGAATTCGCGGTGACGCTTGCCGGATCCGTGGTGCTGTCTGGCGTCATTGCCATCACCATTACGCCGATGATGTCGGCGCGCCTCCTGAAGCCCGGCAATGCCGGCCGCTTCCAGCGCATCGTCGACGGCACCTTCTCGCGTGTCGAGCACGTCTATGAGCGCGCCGTCACGGGGTCTTTGAACTATCGCCCGCTGACGCTGCTCATTGTGCTGGCGCTTGTCGGCGTGACCGGCTTCATGTTCACCAAGACCTCGACGGAACTGGCGCCGGAAGAAGATCAGGGCTTCCTGCTCTCGCTGGTGACGGGGCCGCGCTATGCGACCTCCGATTACACCGAGACCTACGTCAACCAGATCCTGGGCCTGGTGAAGGATATCCCCGAAACACGGGCGCAGTTCTCCGCCGTCGCGTTCGGCGGCACGACCAACAGCGCCTTCGTCGGTTTTGCCTTCAAGGATTGGGCGGAGCGGAAGCGCAATTCGAAGGAACTGCAGGCCGACATTACGGCTCGTATCGCCAAGGTGGCGGGTGTCCAGGCCTTTGTCTTCGCGCCGCCGACGCTACCAGGCTCCGGCGGCGGCTTGCCGATCTCCATGGTGGTGCGCTCGACCGGCGATTCCGCTCAGGTGTTCGAGGAAGCCGAGAAGATCAAGAACAAGGCGCAGGCCTCGGGCCGCTTCATCGTCGTCCAGAATTCGATGGCCTATGATGCGCCGCAGGTGACGGTGACCATCGACCGCGACCGCGCCGCCGCCCTCAACCTGCCGATCGCCGATATCGGCCGCACGCTGACGCTGCTGGTCGGCGGCGCTGAAGTGGCGCAGTTCGACCGCGACTCCAACAGCTACGACATCATTCCGCAGGTGCCGCAGGAATTCCGCGACAATCCCGAAAAGCTCGGCCAATACTTCGTACGCAGCGTGACGGGCGAGATGGTGCCGCTGTCGGCCGTGGTCACGATTTCGAACAATGCCTCGCCGGCGGCCATCGAGCAGTTCAACCAGTTGAATTCGTCGACGATCTCGGCGCTGCCGCTGCCCGGTGTCACAACCGGCGACGGTTTGAAAGTCCTCGAGGACATTGCGAAGGAGAGCCTGCCCGACACCTTCTTCATCGACTATTCCGGCCAGTCCCGGCAGGAGAAGGAACAGGGCAACACGATCCTGATCGCTTTCGGCGCGGCCGTCATTGTCATCTATCTGGTGCTGGCGGCGCAGTTTGAAAGCTTCCGCGATCCGCTGATCATCATGATGGCGGTGCCATTGTCGATCTTCGGCGCGATCGTGCCGCTCAATTTGGGCCTCGGCACGCTCAACATCTACACCCAGGTCGGACTGATCACGCTGATCGGCCTGATCACCAAGCACGGCATTCTGCTGGTCGAATTCGCCAACCAGCAGCGAGAACTGCATGGCATGCGGCGGCGTGACGCCATCATCGCCTCGGCCAAGGTGCGCCTGCGGCCGATCCTCATGACGACGGCCGCGATGGCGCTGGGCGTGGTGCCGCTGATCGTTTCCAGCGGTGCCGGTGCCGCGGCCCGCTATTCGATGGGCCTCGTCATCTTCACCGGCATCCTGGTCGGCACCATGTTCACGCTGTTCGTCGTGCCCATGTTCTACACCTTCATCGCCAGCAAGGACCTGCCGCATCTGGCGGAAAAGCCGGATCCGAAGCTGATGCCGGCGCTGCCGAGCTGACGCACAGGACGCAAGAAACAAAAAAGAGGCCGGAATTTTTCCGGCCTCTTTTTTTGGCGGTCGCTCCAGCAGCTCCGGCATATGGCCGAGCGCGGCAACCTGCCTGCTACTTGACGATGACGATGCTGGTGTTGGCCGGCCCGAAGGTCTCGACAAGCTGGTAGAAATCGGCGGCATTGTCCGGATGCAGCCGCACGCAGCCATGCGAGGCCGGCTGGCCGAGGCGCTTGATGGCATAGGTGGCATGAACCGCGTAGCCACCGCTGAAAAAGACCGAATGCGGCATCGGCGCGTTGTCGTACTTTTTCGAATACCACATCTCGTGCATGCGCGTCGGCTTGAACGAGCCGGTCGGCGTCACATGCGCCCTGTCGCCGGTGGAAACCTTCCAGGCGAAGGTCGGCCGGCCGTCGACCGAGACTTCCATGACCTGCTGCGACAGCGAAACGCGTGCCACGACGGTGTTGGCGGCATGGGCGGCGTTTGCGCCGAACAGAAGCACGCTGCCCATGAACGCGGCGGCGGTGATGTTGATGAGCTTTGCGGAAATGGCGGTGTGCATGACGTCCCCTCTCTCTGCCGATCAGGCCGGCTCCAATTCGATGGGTGGCTTATCCCTCCCGCATGTTTCGGTGATATTTCGCGAAATACGCGTTTGTGTTTCGAATTTGTTTCCCCTGGTTAACAGAGCAATCGGTATCGTCGGCAACTATCCCATCCGAAACACGTGGTCAGGGATGACGTACATAGGTATTCATACCGAAACGAAAGTTCGACTTGCCGCTATATGAAAGGATGGAGGCGAATTTCGAAACCAAACTGCAACAAAGCGCGGCTTTTGGCGGCATGATCCGGATACGGACGGGAGGCAAAAGTTGACCCAACGAAAGCAGACGGCAACGACCATGGGAACGAAAACGAACACGCGGTCCTGGCTCTTCAGGATCAGCATCGCGGCGGCGGCCATCGGCGGCGTCGGCAGCATTGCCCGCCGCCCGGCGGCGAAGCTGGCAGCGATGAGTTCGAGCGAGATTTCGACCCTGCACGTCGCTCTGTTTTGCGCCACGGTCTGGATTGTTTCCAGCCTGCGCATCGCCCGGTTGAAGGCCCTCTGGCGGGTTGGCCTTCGGCTGCTGGTTTTGCGCGGCCCCTCCGGCAACTTGCTGCCGAGAGGACCGAAGGCCCGCGCCGCGACGGGGGGCTCCGTGGGCGGCGCGGGCACTTCGGGAGTTTCCTGAAGCGACCCGCGACACCGGCATTTTTTGGGGAATTCCGACGATGAAAACGAAATTCGCAGCTTCCGTGCTTTCCGCGCTGCTCTATGCGCAGGGTCTGCTCGGCTTTGCCGCACTCGCCAGCGTGCTCCTCAAGGAACGCGCTCACGCAAGCGAGTTCGTCGCCGGCGGCGACATGGCCTCGGGTCCGTCATTGCTGGTGGTGCGCTGAACCTCGCGCGCATCGGCGCGGAAATGGAAGGGCCGATGCTGATCCGGGGAACAAGCGGGAAAAGGCAGCCGTCAGTCGGCGAACTGCCGCGGCGGATCGAACCTGTAGCCGGCGCCGCGTATGGTGGTGATGGTCTCGGTATCGAGCTTGCGGCGCAGTCGCACGATGCGCGAGTCGATCGAGCGATCGAAGGCGTCGGCATTCTCGGCCGGCGCCGCCGCCATAATGTCGTCACGCGTCAGCACCTTGCGCGGGCTCGCCAGGAACAGCCTGAGCAGCGCCACCTGGCCGGGCGAGAGCTGCTCCTGCGTACCGGAGCGATGCATGACGATCGCCGATCTCAGATCGACGGTCGCGTTCTCCAGCACGATCAGTTCCTGGGTGCCCCTGCCACGCCGCGAAAGCAGGCCGCCGACACGCGCGGCGAGTTCCCTGACATTGAGCGGACTTTCGACGACGTCGGCGGCGCCAAGCTCGAGCGCCAGCACCTTGTCGAGGAGATCGGCCGGCCGGCATATCAGGATGAAATCCGGTCCATGTTCGCCGCCCCCGCCTTGGCCGCCATAACGCCTGAGCAGATCCCGCCCTTCCGCCTGGCTGAGGCTGTCCCCGACGACGACGACATCGATGCCTCTGCCCTCCAGCAGCGATTCCGCCTCCCAGGGCTGCCGCGCCTGACGCACGTCATGGCCGCGCCGCTCAAGATGGTCGGCAAGCTCGGTCGCCACGACCTCGGCGACGGAAACAAGCGCGATGACGGCTCGTGCGGCCATGTTTTCCAACCGTTCCCTGGCAACCGGATATGAGTGCTGGACATCATGTTTATACCCAATCTACTTTCCACTGAAAGTGGGAGCGAGAGCATCGTGCGGGCAAGAATTGTCATCGTCGAGGACGAGCCCGACCTGAGGGACGCGGTCGCCGAATATCTCGGCGCCGCGGGCTATGATGTGGCGACCGCGGAAACCGCGGCCGCCGCGCGCAGCCTGATCGAGACGCAGCCCTTCCATCTGGCCATCCTCGACATCGCCATGCCTGGCGAGGATGGCCTGTCGCTCGGCCGCTGGCTGCGCTCGAAAATGCCGATCGGCATCATCTATGCGACCGCCGCCGGCACCGCGCTCGACCGCATCGTCGGGCTGGAACTCGGCGCCGACGACTATATCGTCAAGCCGTATGAACTGCGCGAGGTGCTGGCCAGGGTGCGCAGCGTGCTGCGCCGTGTCCCGCAGCCGATAGAGCCGCAGGACAGGAAAGCCAGGACCGACCGCCGCTCCGTCGCCTTCGGCCCCTTCCAGGCCGATCTCGACGGCAGGCTGGTCACCGGCGCCAACGGCACTGTGATCGACATGGCCAAGAGCGAATTCGACGTGCTGGAGGTTTTCCTGACCCGCGCCAACCGGCTCTTGACCCGGGCTGCGATCTCCGAGGCGATCGGCTTCACCGAGGATCCGGAATCATCGCGCGCCGTCGACATCCGCATCATGCGTCTGCGCAAGAAGATCGAGACGGACCCGGCCAATCCGAAATTCCTGCGCACGGTACGCGGCGAAGGCTATATCTTCTCGCTGCCGACCGGCGACGGCAACTGAGCGTCAGACCCACGGGGGTTCCGCTCCACGGCCGTTGCCAGCCGATCGATGGCGTGACTCTGGAATAGCGGCTGACAATGACGGGCGACACGGCAAGCACGGATATGCAGGGTTTCAGGCAAGGCGCGGCGATGGCGGCCGTGCGTGTCGTGCGCCGGCTGCGCGAGGCAGGCGACTGGCAGCGCGAAATGGACGGCGTATTGGAAACGCTGTGCCACGCCATGGAATGCCAGCGCGGCATCCTGTTCCGCTTGCGCGAACTGCCCGGCCAGGGTTTCGCTCAGTCGGTCGCCGCCTATTGGATCGACCCCGATTTTGGCGGCGAACTGGCCTCACCGACCGTCATCATGCAGTCGATCGTCAATTCGGATCCGCTGCTGGAGCGGCTGGCCGAGGATGAGCGGCAAGGCAAGATATTCGCCGGGCATACGCGTGATCTCTCGGGGTTCCTGAGGGCCGATTTCGAAAAGCAGAACATCAAGTCGTTCCTGTCGGTGTCGGTCTTCGCGCACGGCCATCTCTGGGGCACGCTCGCGGTCAATGATTGCGTCGAGGAGCGTGAATGGACCGATGAGGAAGAGGCGACGCTGCACATCATCGCGCTCGCCATCGGCGACGCCATCGAACACTCCCCTTCCGACGCCCATGCCAGCGAGGTGATCCGCCGCACCATGCTGCAGGCCTCGCTCGACGCCATCATCGTCATCGACGAGGCCGGATCGATCATCGAATTCAATCCGGCCGCGGAAAAGATGTTCGGCTTCCAGCGCAGCGAAATCCTCGGCAAGGACCTGCTCGATACCGTCGTTCCGGAATATTACCGCAAGGGCTATTCCTCGGGCGCCGACTACATGTCCGGCCGCGGCGCGCCCATGGTCGGCCAGCGGCTCGAGACGGTGACGCAGAATGCCGCCGGCGAGGTCTTTCCGATCGAGCTGACGGCGACCGAGATGCGGGTCGCCGACCGCCGGCTGATCTTCGGCTCCATCCGCGACCTGCGCGAGAGGCTGCGCGCCGAGGAGGAGATCAACCGGCAGCGCGAGAAGCTGCACCAGAACGAGAAGATGGCGGCGATGGGCTCGCTGCTCGCGGGCGTCTCACACGAACTCAACAACCCGCTGGCCGTGGTGGTCGCGCAATCGACGCTGCTGCATGAATTCGCAAGCGATCCGCAGACCAAGGTGCGCGCCGAAAAAGTGCGCGCCGCCGCCGAGCGCTGCGGGCGCATCGTCAAGAGCTTCCTGTCGATGGTCCGCCTCCATCCGGCGGCGCAGGCCGAGACCGATCTCAACCAGGTGATCCGCGCCGCTCTCGAAGTGACCGCCTATGGCGCGCGCTCGAGCGGCATCATCATCGATACCGATTTCGCACCGGGTCCCTTGCTGGCCATGGCCGACGCCGACCACGTGACGCAGGTGGCGGCCAATTTCCTCATCAACAGCCAGCACGCCCTGGCTGGCGTCGCCGGCGATCGGCTGATCAAGGTGCGGAGCTTCCGTGGCGACCGGGGCAATCCCGGCTTCTCGGTCGAGGACAACGGCCCCGGCATTCCCGAAGCCATCCGCTCCCGCATCTTCGAATCCTATTTCACCACCAAGCCGGTCGGTGTCGGCACCGGCATCGGCCTGTCGATTTCGAAATCCATCATCGAGCGGCACAATGGCAATGTCTGGTTCGAGGAAGTGCAGCCGAGAGGCGCGCGTTTCGTCGTCCAGTTGCCCGCTATCTCGGCAGGCATGATCGCAGCTGGCGAAAGCCAGCCGCGATCGAGCGGCCTGCGCCATGCCCTGATCATCGATGACGAGCCTGACGTCGCCGGGTCCTTGTCCGACATTCTCGAATTGATGGGCATCAAGTCGCGGATCGCGCCGGTCTGGGAATCGAGCGCCGCCACCTTGAGCGGCCACATGCCGCCTGACATCGTCTTTTCGGATCTGCGCATGCCCGGCACATCAGGCATTTCGATCTACCGCGAACTGCTCGCCGAGCGCCCCGACCTGGCGCGGCGCTTCGTGCTGGTCACCGGCGACCTCATCGGCGCGAAGGCGGAAATCGAGGCGTTGCCGGCGCAGCAGCGGCCCCAGATCCTCGAAAAACCGTTCAGCACGCTGGATGTACGCAGCGTGCTTTCGACCATTGCCGAGCAGGCCGCGTTGAAAGCATAAAAAGAGGCCCCCGGCCGACGTGCGGCGGGAGCCGAGGAGAGCGCTGGAGGTGCGCTCGGGGAGGTCAGGGTATGATCCCCAAACGGGAACCTGTTTTCGGAATCATGCCCAGGCAGAAACCCGGAGACAAAAATCAGAAGATGTTCGGCGTGCTGGTCACCGGCACGGCGTTGGCGATCATGCGGATCGCGCGGACCTTGTGCGTTCCGGACTGCTGGGCGATGGCGCGCAGGCAATCCACGCTCTCGGCGCCCCAGGCTTGCCCCTTGCAGGCGAAATCGATCGCTGGCATCGGCAGGCGGGCGGTCGTGGTTGTGGTCGGCGCACCTTCGATGACGTTGGCAGGCGGATTCAACGAAGCGAAGGCCGGACCGACCGTCGGCGTGAACGCCATGCCGGCGAAGGCGCAAGCAGCCAGCGCCATGAACATTGCCATCGGGTGGTCGCTGGCACGCTGGCGAAGGGCCAGCTTCGGGCGGCGGTCAGCGCGCTCTGGAGCCTGAAAGCGGTTGCCGCTGGTGATCTGGACTTTCGCATGCATCATCTTCCCCTTCGTTGATTTTCTTTTTGCGATAAAACGAATTTAATCGCGCTCTGTAACGGCGCAAAGGTGACGAGAGCGCGGCAATGTAACCGGATTGAAACATCCATGCGGGCAGAAACGGTCAAAATCGGTCATTGGCTATTTTGACCTGAGTGGCGGGTTGCCCTCCGTGCGCCGCCGGGGCTTTCTTGCCAGCGCAATACCTTGTCGAGGGGCGCGATTTGCAGCGTGAACCGGCGACAGGGCGGAGGTTGTGGAAGTCCGGCTAACACCCGGATTTTCCGGGGTTTTCGGGGCCCGCGGCGGAGCCGGATGCCGTTGGAACCTGGGCTTACATTTCCGATACGGAATCTGCGTATTTCCACAAGCCATTGCATTTCAATGCAAAATATGATTATATTGAATGCATATTCAATAAAAAGAAGAGACGGTTCATGAACCCGCACCTCCGTGACGTGGCAATCCCGAACGATTGGGACCGGCGGGGATTACCGGGCTGGAGTTACCATTCCGCCGCCCTTCTAGAACTGGAGAAGGAGTATGTTTTCCGCAATCATTGGCAGATCGCCGGACATGTCTGCGACATACCGAATGCCGGTGATTATCTCACCATGGATGTCATTGGCGAGCGCGCTCTGATCGTACGCGGCAAGGACGGCGTCGTGCGCGGCTTCAACAACATGTGCCGCCACCGCGGCAGCCGCGTCGTGGCCGACAGCCAGGGCAATTGCAAGAACGCGCTGGTCTGCCCGTTCCATGGCTGGGTCTACAACCTCGACGGTACGTTGCGCGGCGCCGCCCGGCCGCGCTCCTTCCCCGATCTCGACAAGACCGAGTTCGGCCTGATGCCGCTCGATCTCGAAGTCTGGATGGGCTTCATCTTCATCCGCTTCCGCAATGGCGGGCCACAGCCCTCGGTCGCCGAGCTGTTGAAGCCGATCGAACCCGAATTCGCACACTACAAGGCCGCCGACATGGTGCCCTCCTGGGGCATCTGGACCCAGAAGACACCGGTCAACTGGAAGTCGGTGCGCGACGTCGACAATGAAGGCTATCACGTCGCCATGGCGCATCCGGCCCTGCAGGATCTCTATGGCGCCACCTATTTCGACGAGCCCTTCATCAACGGCGTCTCGCGCTCCTTCGCCACCTACAACCCGCATGCCGGCCGCCGCTGGAGCGTCAGGAACTACGTCAAGATCGCGCCGGAGCCGACGCATCTGCCGGACCATCTCAGGAAGGCCTGGGTCTATTACGGCATCTTCCCCAACGCCGTCCTGTCGGTGATGCCGGAATCGGTGCAGTTCTACCAGGAGTTCCCGCTGTCGACGGGTGAGACCCTGCTGCGTGGCGCCATCTATCGCTACCGCGATGAAAGTCGCGAGCAGGCCGCTGCCCGCTACCTCTCCTTCCGTATCGATCGTGACACCATGTCGGAAGATGTGCAGCTCTCGGTCTGGTCGAACGAATCCATGCTGTCCGAGGCCTTCGAGGGGTTTTACCTCTCCGACCTCGAATATGGCGTACGCACGCACCACGACCACCTGCGCAAGCAGATTCCGGTGCTGGGCCTGGAGACCGCGCCAGAGGAAAAGGACATGTGGAATCTGAACGACGCGCTGCGGTCGCGAGTGTAGAAGCTGCCAATCATCCCCGCCACACGCCTTCTTTCCTGAGATCATCCATCGTGCGTGAAATGCCTTCGCGCAAGATGCCAACCATGTCGTCGATCTGCTCGCGCGTGATGATCAGTGGCGGCGACATCACGCACATGTTGATCAGTGGCCGCACCAGCAGGCCAAGTTCGTGGCAGTGGGCGTCGATGCGCTTGCCGACATCCTTGTCGAGTTGCAGTGGATCCTTGCTTTCGCGGTCGGCGACGCATTCCACGCAGCCCATCAGCCCCACGCCGCGCACCTCGCCGACCAGCGGCAGCTCTTCCAACGTCTTCAACCGCGCCTGGAAATAGGGCGCGACCGCCTGCGTGTGGGCAAGCACGCTTTCCTCCAGCAGGTCGAGATTCTTCAAGGCCACCGCGCAGCCGACGGGATGGCTGGTGTAGGTCAGGCCATGGCCGAACAGCGCATCGGGATGGTTGGACCGGCGCAGGTTTTCCAGCAGCCGCTCCGAGATGATGACGCCGCCGAGCGGGAAATAGCCTGAGGTGACGCCCTTGGCGAAGGTGATCATGTCCGGATCGATGCCGAACACATCGCCCGAGGCAAAGACATGGCCAAGCCGGCCGAAGCCCGTCACCACCTCGTCGGAGACGTAGAGGATGTCGTTGCCACGGCAGATCTCGCGGATACGCTTGAGATAGCCATCGGGCGGCACGACGACGCCGCCGGAAGCCTGCACCGGTTCGCCGATGAAGGCGCCTATTCTGTCGGCGCCGACGCGCGCCACCGTGTCGCGGAACTGGTCGACGAGGAAATCGGTGAAGGCGGCAAGGCTCATCCCTTGCGGGCGCCTGAACGGATCGGGCGAGGACAGCTTGACCACCAATTCGTCGGCGCCGTCCATCCAGTCGCGATCGCGCGGACGGCCATTGAGCGAGGCCGACAGATAGGTCGAGCCATGATAGGCGCCGCCTCGGCTCAGGATGAGCTTCTTTTCCGGCCGGCCACGCACATTGTTGTAGAACTGCATGAAGCGCAGCGCCGTCTCGACCGCGGACGAACCGCCCGTGGTGTAGAAGACATGGCTGAGTTCGCCTGGGGCATGGCCGGCGATGCGTTTGGCAAGCTCCGCCGATGGCGCGTTCATCGTGTACCAAGGCGTGTTGTAGGACAGCGCCATCGCCTGATCGTACATCACCCTGGCGAGTTCCTCTCGACGATGGCCGACATTGACGCACCACATGCCGGCAGGCCCATCGATCAGCCGCTTGCCGGTGCTGTCGGTGATGTAGATGCCATCGCCCTCACCGATCAGCGCGCGCGCCTCCGAACCGACGGAACCGGCATAAGGCCAGGGCTGGATGAGATGACGCCTGGCCAGTTCGGCCGCATCGTCGTTGCCAGGGCCAGCCGTTTCGCGTGCCTTCAGATCTCTCAGAGCCGCCATCATCGCCTCCACATCATCCCTCGAATTTCCCGGGCATCAATCCGGTCCGCCATGGCCGAAATCTTCGCCCTGCTCACCCGATTTTGAATGTCCGTTCAATCAACATTGCAGAATTAGCGCTTGATTTCAATCCGCGGATGCGCGCATGATGAAAGAAAGCCGGCAAGGGGAACAATAGCCGGCGCCAGCCCAATGGGATGCCGTATGGCGGGACAGTCCAGGCCAGCAACCGAGATCGCACCCGGAGCCCTGCCCCCCGGTGCCCTGTAATGACTGTGGCTGCGGAAGGGTCGCCCCCGTTGCGCATGACGCGGGCCAGACGAAATGCCCTTCTGCGATCCGAGCCCGTACAGGGCTTTGCCCTGATCAGCCCGACCTTCCTCTACGCGCTGATCCTGTTGGTCCTGCCGATCATGGTGGTCATCGCCCATTCCTTCTGGACGCAGCACTACCTGACCATCGACCGCACCTTCACGCTGGAGAACTACCGCGTCGCTCTGACCGAGCCGATCTACCGCGATCTGTTGTGGCGCTCGCTCTACATCTCACTGACGGTCAGCCTGTTCACCGTCGTCCTCGCCTACCCGATCGCCTACTTCATTTCCTTCCATGGCGGCCGTCACAAGAGCCTCTGGCTGTTCCTCATCACCATACCGTTCTGGACCAGCTATCTCTTGCGCGTGATGTCGTGGAAGGTCATCCTGGGCTATAACGGGGTCTTGAATTCCGGCCTGATGGGCCTCGGCATCATCGACGAACCATCGACAGCCCTGCTCTACAATTCGAGCGCCGTCATCATCACCCTCACCCATGCCTGGGCGGCCTTCGCCATTCTGCCGATCTTCGTGTCCCTGGAGAAGGTCGACCGCACGCTGGTCGAAGCGGCTACCGATCTTGGCGATGGCCCCTTGCGCTCGTTCCTGCGCGTGACCTTGCCGCTGTCGGCGCCAGGCATCATTTCCGCGGCGCTGATCGTCATGATCCCGACGGTCGGCGACTATGTCACGCCAAAGCTCGTCGGCGGCAAGGACGGCGTCATGATCGCCAACGCTATCCAGGCGCAGTTCGGCAAGGCCGCCAACTGGCCGCTCGGCGCCGCACTTTCCGTCACCACCATGCTGATCGTCTCCCTGATGGCGGGCGCCACGGTGCTGATCATCCGCACCTTGCAGAGGATGGCGCGATGAGAGCGCGGCGCTTCCTGCCGGGCGGCTGGCTGTCGGCCTATGCGTTCCTCTACATCGTCTTCCTCTATCTGCCCGTCATCTTCCTGCCGATCTTCTCGATCAACACGGCGGCGACGCCGAAATTCCCGCTGACCGGCTTCACCCTGCAATGGTACGAAGACCTGCCGCGCACGCCGGCGCTGCTCGACGCCGCCTGGAACAGCCTGATCGTCGGCGTCTCGGCGGCCATCCTCTCCACCGTACTCGGCATCCTCGCCGCCCGCTCGATCACCCGCTACCGCTATCCCGGCCGCCGCGCCATCAACGGGCTGATCATGGCGCCGCTTGTGCTGCCCGAAGTCATCGTTGCCATCTCCATGCTGCTGGTGATGCTGCAGCTTGGTTTGAGCTTGTCACTGTTCACCGTCGTGCTTGGCCACGTCCTGGTCTGCATTCCCTATTCGATGACGGTGCTGACCTCCGGCTTCGAAGGTTTCGACCGCAGCCTCGAGGAAGCCTCCGCCGATCTCGGCGAAAGCGCCTTCGGCACCTTCCGGCGCGTGACGTTGCCCATGGTGGCGCCGGCGATCATTTCCAGCCTGCTGGTCTGCTTCACCATCTCGCTGGACGAGTTCATCATCGCCTTCTTCCTGACAGGCACCGAGGCGACGCTGCCGATCTACATCTGGGGCCAGTTGCGCTTCGCGTCGAAACTGCCCGGCGTGCTGGCGCTGGGCACGCTGCTTTTGGTCGCCTCCTTCCTGTTGATGACGATCGCCGAAATCCTGCGTCGCCGCGCGGCCAGACGCACCCAGAACGAGGGAGGCCTCTATGCCTGAGCAGCCGCGGATCGAGCTCCCTCACGGGGACAGGATCCAATCCGAAAGGCCGATGATCGAGATCCGCAACGTCACCCGCAGCTACGGAGCGTTCAAGGCGCTGGACGACGCCTCCCTGACCATTAGGGAAGGCGAGTTCTTCTCGTTGCTTGGACCCTCCGGTTGCGGCAAGACCACGCTTTTGCGCATGATCGCCGGCTTCGACAATCCGACCAGCGGATCGATCGCGGTCGGCGGCCAGCCCATGGAAGGCATCCCGGCCAACCGCCGGCCGACCAACATGGTGTTCCAGAGCTACGCGATCTTCCCGCACCTCAATGTCGAGCAGAACGTCGCCTACGGGCTGAAGCGGTTGAAGCTGCAGGGCGGCGAAGAGAAGCGCCGAGTTGAGGAAGCACTGGGGCAGGTCTCGCTCACCGGCCTCGGCAAGCGGCTTGCCACCGAGCTTTCCGGCGGCCAGCGCCAGCGCGTCGCGCTTGCCCGCGCCCTGGTAATGCGGCCAAAAGTTCTGCTGCTCGACGAGCCGCTGTCGGCGCTTGACAAGAAGCTACGCGAGCAGATGCAAGTCGAGTTGCGCCGGCTGCAGCAGGCGGTCGGCATCACTTTCGTGCTGGTCACCCACGACCAGTACGAGGCGCTCGCCATGTCCGACCGCATCGCCGTGATGTTCGGCGGCAAGATCGCGCAGGTCGCGTCGCCAAAGGAAATCTACCAGCGTCCGGTCAACCGCCAGGTCGCCGACTTTCTTGGCGGCATGAATTTCGTCAAGGCCGAGATCGTCGAGGAGAATGGCGCCTCGCTGATCGTCGACACGCTCGGATTCGGCCGCATCAAGACCGACAAGCCCAAGGCTTTCGTGCGCAATGGCGGCGCCGCGACGCTCGGCATCCGACCGGAGCGGCTGCGCGTGCTATGGGACAACGCGACAGCCAAATTCGAGGTCGCCGGCAAGGTGGTCGAGCGCCACTATTTCGGCGAGATCACCCATCTGATCGTCGAAATCCCGGGCCTGGAAAAGCCGTTGTCGGTGACCGAGACCAACGATTTCGGCGCCGACGATATCCCGGTCGGCACCCCGATCCGCCTCGCCTATGATCCCGAAGCCCTGGTCGCGATGGCCGACTGAACATCTGCGATGATCCTGCGCGCCGCAATGCGCCCGGCCACGATCGCGCCTTCGACATAGCCCGGGAATGACGGCGACAATTCCGACGAAGCGAAATGCAGCGGCGGCGCACCGGCAAGAATGGTGCGTTCGGCATCCCTCGCCGTCACGTCGATGATCAGGTCGCTATAGGCACCGCCGCTCCAGCCATCGTGCGTCCAGTCGCGGCGGCTGAAATCGAGACTATCCGCAGCCTCCGGACCGAGCGCCTCCACAAGCCTCATCGTCACCTGCGCCCGCAGGTCCGCCTCGCCGAGTTCGTGCCAGCGCAGCGCCAGAGGCCCGCCGGCGAAGACGACAAGCGCCGCATGATCGGGATCCTTGCTGGCGTCGCAGGCAAACAGCCCCGGCAGATCCCGCCACATCACCATCCCGCTCAAATCCCGCTCGCGCCAGAATGGCCTGGGATAGCGCACCAGGATCTTGATCACGGCGCCGCTTTCCCAGGCGCCGAGCGCCCTGTCCAAGGCTGCTGGCAGGACGGGCGTGAAATCGAGCTTCGCGGCTGTCGCCGGCGGCACGGCCACCAGAACGGCGCGCGCTTCGATCACGCCATTGCTCGAGACAACACGAACCCCTGGCGGACCATATTCGATGCGGGTGACCGGTTCACCGAGCCTCACCCGGCCGTCGAAATCCCTAGCCAGATCGTCGGCCACCGACTGCATGGTCTCGCGCAGGGAATATTGCAGCTCCGGCACCTCATTGGTGATGCGCCGGTCATTGTCGATCAGGTACCAGAGCGGCACCTTCTCCAGGGCCAGGCACCACAGGCCTTCGATCATCGACCGGAAGGCCGCCTTGGCGTCAGCCGTGTCGTTCTGGCCTTCGAGCCAGTCGGCAACGGTCAGGCCCTCGATCGCGGGATCGTTGGGCTCGATCCTGTTCATGCGTTCGCGGATCGCCATCGAGGCATGATAGGTGCGCTCGGCTCTCGGGGCCGACATCGCCGGATGGGTGATGAAATCGCCCTCGACGTAGGTCTCGACGAAGGTCTTGTCCTGAGCCCGGGCCAGTTCCATCAGCTGAGGCATGTCCTCGCACAGGAACTGGCCGCCGCTGTCGATGCGCTCGCCAAGTCCGTTTCGCACCGCCTCGACGCGGCCGCCGACACGATCGCGGGCTTCCACCAGCACGAAATCGACGCCGGCGCGCTTCAATTCGATCGCGGCCGAGAGACCGGTGAAGCCGGCCCCCACGATGACGACGCCGGTCCTTTCGGTCTTGTCGCTCAATAGCCGGCCTTGATCTTCTCGAACTCGGCGACCATGCGCTGCTTCAGTTCCGGCGCGACGGGTTGCTGGAACAAGGTCTTGTCGAGGAACTTGTCGAGATTGTCGAAGCCGCGGTCGGCCAGCACCTTGTGGTCGATCGCAGCCATCCCGGCGCCATTGCCGTGGCCGTAGCCGAAGGTCTTGACCATATAGTCCGACACGCCGGGCGCATTGACGGCGCTGAGGAAATCATAGGCCTCGTCGAGCTTGCCTGGCGCATCCTTCATCAGCACGTAGCCGCACACCCAGGTCGAAATCCCTTCGTTGGTCTCGCGGTTCATGGCGATCGGCAGCCCCTGTCCCTTCAGCGTCACGAAGGTCTCGTTCCAGCCCCAGACGAGGTCGACCTCGTTGCCGATAAAGGCCTGGTTGAGGTCGGTGTCGTCGGTCCAGTAGAAACGGATGTTCTTGTGCACGTCACGCAGGAAAGCGGACGCCTGCTTGAACTGGTCGTCGGTCATCTTGGTCCAGTCCTTGAGACCGATGACTAGGCTCGCCAGCGCATAGGCGTCATCGACATTGTCGCCGATGGTGACGCGGCCCTTGAACCGCGGATCGGCGAAAATCTTGAGCGACTGTGCCTGTTGGGCCGTCACCTTGTCGGTGCGGTAGAGCAGCGAGGTGTTGCCCCAGTCGAATGGCATGAACCAAGCCTTGCCGTCGGCGGTGACGGCGAGATCCTTCATCGCCATGATACCTGGATTGAGATCCTTCCAGCCAGCGATCCGGGACGTGTCGAGCGGCTGCAGCAGGCCGGCCTCGCGCCACTTCACCACGCTTTGCGAGCAGGGATGCGCGACATCGGCCTTGAAGCCTGCCCGCATCTTCTCGAAGGCCTCGTCCTCGTCGCCGAAGAAAGCAAAGGTCGGCTCGGCGCCGTATTTGGTCGTGTACGCCGGATGCAGCAGCGGATCCTCATAGCCCGACCAGTCGAATACGACGAGGTTACCGCCGCCTTCGGCGAGCGCGTAAACCGCGCCGGCGCCAACCATGCAGGCGGCGGCGACAACAAGACGGCGAAGCGCGGAATTCATGGTGCGAAAACTCCCCCATCGCGAAAGATGCCGAGAGCGAGGTTAGGAGAATTCCCAAGCTTTGGCGAGGCCGCGAATTCGATGGAGCAACCACTTCGGACCAACTTGCGGCCGGGACCGGCAATCATTGAAGTCAGCGCTGCCCCTCATCGCCCTGCCGGGCACTTCTCCCCGTATAGCGACGGGGAGAAGAAGGCTGCCCGCAGTGCCGGCACTCTTCCTGCAACGTCGGCGATTGGCGAAACCGGCGACGACAGCGCCCCTCTCCCCGTCACTATACGGGGAGAGGATGCCGGCAGGCAGGTGAGGGGCGGCGCCAGCGCTCGAATGGATGATGGCAACCCGAGCAATCACCCTAGTTCCATATCCGAGCGGGTAGGAACGGCCACTCGAAAGCAGGCCTCAATAGCCCGCTTTGATCTTCTCGAACTCGGCGATCATCTTGAGCTTGAGATCGGACGGCAGCGGCTGCTGGAACAGCGTCTTGTCGACGAATTTCTGCACGTCGTCATAGCCTTTTTCCTTCAGGACGGCCTGGTCGACACCAGCCATGCCCTTGGCGTTGGCCTGGCCGTAGCCCCAGTCCTTGACCAGCACCTTGGCGATCTCCGGATCGTTGACTGCGTTGAGATAATCGTAGGCCTTGTCGATGTTGCCGGGCGCATCCTTGAACAACACATAGCCGCAGACCCAGGTCGAGATGCCCTCCGCCGTGTCCTTCTTCGACTTGATCGGCATGCCGGCTGCGACCGACTGCACGGTCGCATCGTTCCAGGCCCAGGCGAGGTCGACCTCGCCCCCGCTCAACAACTGCACGATGTCGGTGGTGTCGGTCCAGTAGGAGCGGACATTCTTGTGCACCTGGCGCAGGAAATCGGATGCCTGCTTGAACTGGGCGTCCGTCATCTTGGTCCAGTCCTTCAGGCCGATGGCGAGGCTCGCCAGCGCATAGGCGTCGTCGACATTGTCGCCGATCGACACCCGGCCCTTGAACTTCGGATCGGCGAACGCCTTCAGCGACTGCACGTCCTTGTCGTCGATCTTGGAGGAATTGTAGGTGAGCTGCGTGTTGCCCCAGTCCCAGGGCATGAACCAGGCTTTTCCGTCATCGGTGGTGGCGAGATTCTTCATCGCCATGATACCGGGATTGAGGTCCTTCCAGCCCGTGATCTTCGAGGTGTCGAGCGGCTGCAGCAGGCCAGCCTCGCGCCATTTCACCACGCTCTGCGAGCAGGGATGGCCAAGGTCGGCCTTGAAGCCGGAACGGACCTTCTCGAACGCCTCGTCCTCATCGCCGAAGAAGGCGAAGGTCGGCGAATCGCCGTTCTTCTCGACATATTTCGGGTGGAAGCCCGGATCCTCGTAGCCGGACCAGTCGAACACGATCAGATCCTTGTCGGCGGCGATCGCCAAGGCGGCGGCGGAGGCCGCCAGGGTTCCGGCCAGTGCGAGCGTCAGTGTCAGGCGTCTTGTCAGTGTCTTCATTGCTGTTCCATCCTCTGTGGTTTTCTTATGATTTCGTCTTTTCTGATGATTTGGTCGGGGCGGCGGCGTTCCGCGGGTAGTGTTTCGGGAAAGCCGCCGACAGGAATTCGTTCGCCGCCTGCAAGGAGGTCTCGCGGGTCGTGTTCTCGGTCCCCATCATCAGCCGCAGCCAAAGCCCTTCCAGCATGGCGCTAAGCGCCAATGCCATGACCTGCGGCTCATAGGCGTAGCCGCCGCTCTGCTTGAGCGTCGCACAGAGCTCGATGAAGATGTCCTGATAGACGACGTCGCGGGCGCTGCTCAGCGCCTGGTAGGTCGGCCGTGACTTGGCCTCGCCCCAAAAGGCGCACCATGCGGCGAGCTTGCGCTTGTTGCAGATCGAGCGGTCGAAGTCGGCAGCGACCAGGGCCTGCAGTTGGTCGGCAGGATCGTCGCCTGCTTTCTGCAGCGCATTGCGCCAATGCGCCGAATACTCGTCATACATATACTGCAGCGTCGCGACGAGCAGCTTTTCCTTGCTCTCGAAATGGAAATTGACGATGCCGCGCGACAAGCCGGCGCCATCGGCGACGTCGGCCATTGTCGTCTCCGAATAGCCGCGCTTGGCCAGCGAATCGATCGTCGCCTCGATGAGCTGAAGCTGCCTGACCTCCTTCGAGGCCTTGCGCCCGCGTTTCTCGGATTCGGCTTTCCGCGCCGGTTCAAGGAGCGCGTCCCTGGCGTCTGCCGTTTTCATGCGTCTGATGGTCTCCAGCATCGCCGGCTATCACTTTGCATCCGGCTTCGACCCGCGAAGATGAGTGGGACGGTGCTCTCCACTGTCAAGCACCTTCTGCATGGCTTCCCAGGTTCGTATGTTCTTGTCGACATAGGCCGCGCCCACCACTGCGGCAACGGCCGGATAGAGTGGTCCCTTCAGCCTTTCGAGCTCCCCTCGCGCCACCTCGCGGTACCAGGGATTACGGTCTCTGACGGTGACATCCGCAAAACCGGCGCCACGCATCGCCTTCGCATAGCGCGCTGGCGAAGCCATCGCGAAGGACAGCCCCTCGGCTGCGACATACGCCTTCATGTCGGGCGATGGTTCGCCGTCATGCGAGATCATCCAGTTGGAGGCGGCAAAGACCCCGCCCGGCTTGAGCACGCGGAAAATCTCGGCGAAGAGCCCGTCCTTGTCGGGCACATGCAACAGCGCATCCTTGGAAAAGACGACATCGAAGGAGCTGTCGGCGAAAGGCAGCAATCCCGGAGGCGCCTGAACGAAGCCGGCGCGCTCGCCAAGGCCACGCGCGGCGGCGCGCTGTCTGGCCGCCGCGATCACCGGCCGTTCGACATCGAAGCCGGTGGCGTGGGCCGCGCCGTGACGCTCGACCAGATGCAACGTGATGCCACCGCAGCCACAGCCGATATCGAGGATCGTCCTGCCCTTGAGCGAAAGCCCCTCGACCACCCGGTCGACCTCGTCCGGCCCGCCTGGCGACAGGTAGCCATCGCCCCACAGCGCCTCGAGGAAGCGGATGGCGGTGTCGTCATATTCCGGTTCGGCGTCTGCCGTTTCGATCATCAGCCCTCGGTCCCCCAATCGACGGAATGCTCGGTTCGAACGCCGGCGAAGCGTAGCGCAGATGCGGGAAAACGCAATATCATTTGTTGAACATTCATTCAGAATGGCTGGACAGAATGGCTGATGTCATGCCAAATTCCGCGCATTCGGGAACAGATCACGCAAAAATGAAGAGCGGGTCGCCTTAGCAATTCCAGGAAAAATGTGAGCGGTTTTCCGCGGGAGAAGCGCATAGCGCTTCCCCTTGGGAATGACGCAAAACAGGGAGGACTGGGCCACAATGAAAGCTTGGGATGCGATCGTCATCGGCGGCGGACATAACGGTCTGGTCAATGCCTGCTACCTCCAGCGCGCCGGTCTCGACGTGTTGGTGGTGGAGAAGACCGACTGGGTCGGCGGTGCTGCCACCAGCCGGGAGCTGACGCCAGGCTTCCTCTACTCCAACTGCTCCTATGTCTGCTCGCTATTCCGCCCCGAAATCATGCGTGACCTCGACCTGCCGCGCTTTGGCCTGCAGGTCATTTCCTATGAGGGCGGTGCGGTGTTCACGCGCAACGGCGACTACCTCGCCAATTACCGCGACCACGACGCGCACCGGCGCGAATTCGCCCGCTTCTCCAAAAGGGATGCCGAGGCCTATGACCGCTACTCTCGCGACGTGACGCGCCAGTGCCGCTTCATCCAGCCGTTGCTGATGCGCACCGCGCCGGACCCGACCAGTTTGCGACCGCGTGACCTCGGCGAACTGCTCTATCTCGGCAAGAAATTCGCCGGTCTCTCCGCCGAGGAAATGGCGCTGACGCTGCGCTTCTGGACCATGTCGATCTCGGAATTCCTCGACGAATATTTCGAGACCGACGTCATCAAGGCGAACTTCGCTTTGTCCGGCATCATCGGCACGGCTCTCGGACCGATGTCGCCCGGCACCGCTTACGTGCTGCTGCACCACTATATGGGCGAGGTCGACGGATCGGTCGGCGCCTGGGGCTATGCGCGCGGCGGCATGGGCGCAGTCACCAAGGCGCTGGCAGCCTCCTTCAAGGCCTCCGGCGGCACGATCCGCACCAGCGCCGAGGTCGACCATGTGCTGGTGAACAGAGGTAAGGCCAAGGGCGTCGTTCTTGCCGGCGGCGAGGAGATTTACGGCAAGCTGGTCGTCTCCAATGCCGACGTGAAGCGCACCTTCCTGAAGCTGGTCGAGGAGAAGGAACTGCCCGACATCTTCCTGCGCCGGGTCAAGAACTTCAAGATCCGCGGCTCCTCAGGCAAGGTCAACATCGCGCTCGATTCGCTGCCGGAATTCCCGGCGCTGCCGAAGGACTCGCCAGTCTATCGCGGCGACATGCATTTCACCGATTCGATTGAGCGCATGGAGCGCGCCTATGACGACTGGAAGGCCGGCCGTTGGTCCGCCGATCCCTTCCTCGACATGGTGATCCCGACGACGCTCGACCCGACCATGGCCCCGCCGGGAAAACACTTCATGAGCTGCTTCGTGCAGTACGCGCCGCCCAAGGTGAACGGCCGCGAGTGGACCGATGCCGACCGCGACGGTTTTGCTGAAAGCGTGATCGCGCAGATCGCTGAATACTCGCCGGGGTTTCGCGACCGCATCGTCCACATGGAAGTGCGCACGCCGCGCGAAATCGAGGCCGAGGTCGGTCTCACCGAAGGCAACATTTTTCAGGGCGAACTCACCTTCGACCAGCTTCTGTTCAACCGCCCGGTGCCGGGCTATGCGCAGTATCGGTCGCCGCTCGGTGGGCTCTATATGTGCGGCTCCTCGACCCATCCCGGTGGCGGCGTCATGGGCGCGCCCGGCCGCAATGCTGCGGCCGAAATCCTGCGCGATCTCGCAAAATCCACCTCGCATATGAGCCCGGCCCATGACGTTATTTGATGGCATCGTTATCGGCGGCGGCCATAACGGGCTTGTCGCTGCCGCCACGCTGGCGAAGGCCGGCCGCAAGGTGCTGGTGCTGGAAGCCGCAGCCGAACCCGGCGGCGCGGCGCGCACCGAGGAATTCGCGCCCGGTTTTCGCGTCTCGTCGATCGCGCATGTGCTGAACCGGCTGCACCCCGATGTGATGAAGACGCTGGAGCTGGAAAAGCACGGGCTGCAAATCGCCCGCGCCGACTTCATCCCGTCAGTCGCATTGTCGAAAGATGCACCGCCACTTGTCCTGCATGGCGCATATGGCGAGGTGCTGACCGGCGCCAGTTCGTCGGAACAGTCCGCCTGGAAGGATTTGCGCGCGCAGCTGTTGCGCTATGCCGGCATATTGAAGCCGTTCCTGTCGCGCCGGCCGCCTGATCTCGGTGGCATGTCGCTGCTGGAGACAGCTTCGCTCGGCCAGACCGCGCTAGCGTTGAAGAAACTCGGCAAGGAAGACATGCGCGACTTCCTGCGCGTGCTTCTGATGAACGTTGCCGACCTGCTTGACGAGCAGCTCGCCGACGACAGGCTGAAGGGGCTGCTCGCCTTCGATGCCACCCTCGGCAGTCATCTTGGCCCGCGCTCGCCGACCTCGCTGCTCGGGCTCTATTATCGTCTGGCCGGAGAGATCGGCGGTGCGGCCGGAGCGCAACTGCTGCCACGGGGTGGCGTGGGCGCGGTGGTCGTGGCCATCCGCACTGCCGCCGAAAAGGCCGGCGTCACGATCCGCACATCGGTGCCCGTCGCAAGGATCATTGTCGAGAAAGACCGCGCCGTCGGCGTCGTCCTCGACAATGGCGAGGAGCTTCGCGCCAGGACGATCGTCTCCGCCATCAACCCGGTGACCACCTTCCTCGATCTTGTCGGACCACGCGGGATCGATACCGGCTTCATGCGCAAGGTGAAAAATATCCGCATGAAGGGTGATGCCGCCAAGCTCCATCTGGCGCTCGACCGGCCACCCCAATTCACTGGCGCCGATGCCGCCGACCACAAGGGGCGGCTCGTCATCGCCCCCTCCCCCGACCATGTCGAGCGTGCCTTCAATCCGTCGAAGTACGGCGAGTTCTCGCCCGAGCCGGCGATGGAGATAACCTTGCCCAGCCTTGCGGACCCGTCGCTGGCGCCAGACGGCGCCTGCGTGCTGTCAGCCGTGGTGCAATACGCGCCCTATCAGTTGAAAGAGGGTTGGAACGCCGGCAAGCCGAAATTCCTCGAGGCAATCCTGGCTCGGTTGGAAGCCTACGCGCCTGGCATCGGCAAGACGGTGCGCCATGCCGAGCTTCTGACGCCTGCCGACATCGAGAAGCGCTACCGTATGCCCGGTGGTCACTGGCATCATGGTGAACTGCAGGCAGATCAGATGCTGATCTCGCGTCCTGTCTCTGGCTGGTCGGGCTATGACACGCCGCTCGACGAGCTGTTCCTGGCCGGTGCTGGTTCGCATCCCGGTGGTGGTGTTTCCGGTGCGCCCGGGTTGAATGCCGCGCGGCGCATCATCGCGATGAAAGGGTAGGTTATGGCTCAGGCAACCAGGAAGAAGCCCGTTGCAACGACAGCCAATGCGGCTGTTTCTGCCCGCACCCTCGCGCAAACCCACTTCCGCACGCTGCGTCTCGGCACGCCGTTCCAGCCGCGCCTCGATGCGCTGGCCAAGACCCAGGACTGGTACAATTGGGCCGGCTACCGCGCGCCGCATTCGCTCTGGGACGAGGAGCTCGAATATTTCGCCATCCGCAGCCAGGCGGCAGTCTTCGACATCTCGCCGATGACCAAATACCGCATCGAAGGCCCGGATGCCGAAGCCTTCCTCGACCGCGTCACCTTGCGCGATGTCACCAAACTCAGGCCCGGCCGCGTTCATTACACCGCGTGGTGTGACGATGAAGGTTTTGTCCTCGATGACGGCACGCTGTTCCGACTTTCGCCAACCCGCTTCCGGCTGTGTTCGCAGGAGCGGCATCTGCCCTGGCTGCTGGACAGCGCCCTTGGTTTCGACGTCACCGTCGAGGAAGAAACCGAGGCCGTCGCCGGGCTCGCCTTGCAAGGCCCCACATCTTTCGCCGTGTTGCGCGATGCGGGCTTCACCGGTGTCGAGAAGCTGAAAATATTCGACCTCGCCGAGTTCCCGCACGACGGCGGCACGGTCATCATTTCACGCACCGGCTTCACCGGCGATCTCGGCTACGAAGTGTTCGTGCCGGCCGACAAGGCGCTGAGTCTCTGGGACCGGCTGATGACGGCAGGCGAACTGCGCGGCATCAGGGCCATCGGCTATACCGCGCTCAACCGCGCGCGGCTCGAAGCAGGGCTGATTGTCGCCAATGCCGATTTCACCACCGCCGAACACGCCATCCGCGCCGACCGCCTGCGCATGCCCGACGAGATCGGGCTCGGCTTCATGATCGATCTGGAAAAGGCCCATTTCAACGGCCGCCGCGCCATCCTCGAAGCGAGGACAAGACGCAGACTGCGCCATGTCCTGGTCGGGCTGGAGATCGAGGGCAACATCCCGGCCGAACACGCCATCGTCTACTACAAGAAGAGCCAGGAAGTCGGCTTGGTTAGCGCCGCCATGTGGTCGCCGATGGCGAAGCGCAACATCGCCATCGCCTCGCTGGCGCGGCCCTATGGTGATACTGTCGTGGAAGACCTCTGGGTCGAGATCTACGCCATGCGCGAGCTGCAGTACCAGAAGCTGATGAAACGGGCCAAGGTGGTGGCGCGCCCCTTCATCAAGCTCGACCGCCGCACCGCAAACCCGCCGGCGGATTTCTGAGCATGGCCGAGGAAGAAGGCGAAGCCGCCGAACAGTGGGAACTGGTCAACACGCCGCTCGGTGAGAAATGGTCGGGCCGAACGCGCTACGCCGCCGCCATGTTCTTCTACAAGCGCGACGAGATGAGTGCGGAGACCCTGGAGGTCTACCGGATCTGCGCCAGGCTCGATTCGGAAAACCCGTTGCCGATCATTCGCGACCGTGGCGTCGGCAAGGATTGGCTGAAGCGCATGGGCTACGACAAGTAGCGCCGGCTCAGCCGATCGTGCGCTCGAGCATGCTTAGCCAGTTGCGGTAGGCGATCTTTTCGATCAGCGCGCGGCCGAAACCGCGCGCCGCCAGCGCATCGACGAGTTTAGGCAGACCGGCGACGTCGCCGATGACGGCCGGGATCATGGCGCCGTCGAAATCCGAGCCGAGACCGACGCCGTCCTCGCCCAGAGCCTGCAGCAGGGAATCGATATGGCGCACCATGATGTCGAGGCTGGTGTCGGCATTCATGCGGCCGTCCTCGCGCAGGAAGCCGGTGGCGAAGTTGAGGCCGACCATGCCGCCGGACTCGCGGATCGCGCCGAGTTGCCAGTCGGTCAGATTGCGCGAATGGCCGCAGATCGCGTGCACGTTGGAATGGGTGGCGACCAGCGGCGCATTGCTGATTTCAGCGACATCGCGAAAGCCCTTCTCGTTGAGATGCGAGAGGTCGATCATGATCTTCAGTTCGTTGCACGCCTTGACCAGCGCCTTGCCGGCATCGGTCAGGCCGGGTCCGGTGTCGGGCGAGGACGGAAAGCGGAACGGCACGCCGTGGCCGAACGCGTTCGGCCGGCTCCAGACGATGCCGAGCGAACGCAGGCCCGCGGCATGCAGCACGTCGAGCATGGTGAGTTCAGGATCGATCGCCTCGACGCCCTCGATGTGGAACACTGCGGCAACCGTGCCTTGCGCCATGGCGTGGCGCACATCGCCGGCACTGCGGCATACCGCCAATGCGCCGGCACGCTCCAGCCGGAACAGGATCGACGCCATCGCGATCGTCGAGTTGAGCGCATCGGCGCGCGGAACCTCGGGCGGCAACGGCTCGCTGTCGCTCGGCGCCGAAGGCACGGCGCTGCGCCGCGCTTTCTCGACCGGCGGCGGGAAGATGGCGAACATGCCACCGGCGAATCCGCCGGCCTTGGCGCGCGGCAGGTCGATATGGCCGCCCGATTTCCCTTCGACGAACAGCTTTTCGACGTCCCTGTCCTTGGACTGATAGAGCCTCAGCAGCGTGTCGTTATGGCCGTCGAAGACGGGGACGAGGTCGGATTCGGTCATAGGGGGGTCATTCGGTTCGTTCATCGGCGCGGGAGCGATATATCATACCCACTTAGGCAAGATGTGCTACCCGCGCAAATGACAAAGCCTGTCCGACCTATTGCTTCAGCACGTCGGCCCATTCCGGATGGCGGCGGAACTGGGCGTTGGCGAACGGGCAGAGCGGGATGATCTTCTTGCCCGCCGCCCGCGCATCCTCGACGGCGCGGGTGACGAGCCGAAGCCCGGCGCCCTGGCCGCGAAAGGCGTCCGGCACTTCGGTGTGATCGATGATGAGCTGGTGCTCGCCGATCTTGGTGAAGGTCATTTCGGCTTCGGCGCCGCCGGCGCCGCGCAGGACGTAGCGACCCTTGGAACCGCGATCTTCAAGTTCGATCTCTGGCAGCTGATCGGGCATCTCTTTACACTCCTTGGGCACCGGCAAAAAGCCGCCGCGCCGCCTCGATTTCGTTTGGCCGCACCTCGTGCCCGCCTTCGTGCCACTCCACTGTGACATCGGCGCCATCGGCACGCAAATAGGCTTCGAGCCGCGCCGTCAGGTTCGGCGGGCAGATCGGATCGCGCCTGCCGGCGGTCACCAGGATCTGACGGCCGGCAAGGCTGCCTTTCACCTCCGGCTCGAACGGGATCAGCGGATGCATCAGCACCGCGGCGTCGAAAAGATCAGGGGCTTCGAACACCAGCGAGGCCAGGATGTTGGCGCCGTTGGAAT
This sequence comes from Mesorhizobium sp. M8A.F.Ca.ET.207.01.1.1, assembly GCF_004794715.1. Lineage (NCBI taxonomy): Bacteria > Pseudomonadati > Pseudomonadota > Alphaproteobacteria > Hyphomicrobiales > Phyllobacteriaceae > Mesorhizobium > Mesorhizobium sp. M8A.F.Ca.ET.207.01.1.1. Next base: position 61,371 of record NZ_SRUS01000009.1, read on the forward strand.
AGCCGAGGCCGAGCACGGCCGATGGCGTCGTCGCCTCGACATGGGCCTTGACGAAGCCCACCATCTTGCCCGTCGCCCGCGCAAGGTCGTCCATGTCGTAGACGCCTTCGCCGGTGCGGCGGAAGAAACGCGCGGCACCTTGTTCTGAAACATCGCCGCGCGGCGAGATGATGGTGGCCTGGGGCGCCAGATCGCGCCCCAGCGAGACAAGCTGGCTCTCGTCGCCGCCCGTGCCATGGAAGACGAAGAGCAGCGGACCACCCGGCGAACCGGGCAGCATCTTGTGGATGAAAGCGTCCTTGCTCATCGCTCAGCCCTCCAGCTTCTGCAGATGCTGTTCGAGATAGGGCCGCAGGTGCTGATGCTGGGTGGGCAGCTTCAGCGCCTCGCCGAGATGGGCGGTGTCCTCATCACGGTCAAAGCCCGGCTCGTTGGTGGCGACTTCGAACAGCACGCCACCGGGCGTGCGGAAATAGATCGCCCAGAAATAGTCGCGGTCGATCACCGGCGTCACGCCATAGCCTGTATCCATCAGCGCTTTGCGCACTTCAAGCTGCTTGGCGCGGTTCTCTACGGCGAAGGCGACATGATGGACGGAGCCGGCGCCGAGATCGGCGAAGGGGGCCGTCGGCAGCGATTCGATGTCGACGACATCGGCGCCGTTGCCGTTCTTGACGGCGAGCCGCCTGACATTGCCTGACTTGTCGACTTCCTCGTAGCCCATGAACTTCAAAAGCTCCTCGGTGGCGCCTCCATCCTTCAGCCTCAGCGAAACCGAATGAAAGCCGCGGATCGCCTCGTCAGCGGCAACACCGCCCTTCACCCAGGGCGCCCTGGTGTCGGCCTTGTCCTCGACGAGGGCAAAGCCGTCGCTGTCCGGACCGTCAAATCTGAGCCGCTTCTGGCCAAAACTTTCCTCACGGGCGACATTGGCTACACCTTCGTCGGTGAAGCGTTTTTCCCAATAGGCGAGCGTGCCGTCCGGCACGGAGTAGACCGTGGTGCCGACTTCGCCGACGCCATGGCGGCCTTTGCCGATGTTGGGAAACGGAAAATAGGTCATCACCGAACCCGGCGTTCCGACCTCGTCGGCATAGTAGAGATGGTAGACATCAGGCGCGTCGAAATTGACCGTCTTCTTGACCCGGCGCAAGCCGAGCTTGTGGGTGAAGAAATCATTGTTCTGCCGTGCATCCCTGGCCATCGAGGTGACGTGATGCAGGCCCTTGATCTGGTCGAGCATGGTCTCTGCTCCTTCCCTTGGTGTGTGTGCGGCCCTCGCCGCTGTCCACGCCAATATGAGGACACGATCTGTTGGGGCAAAGGCCGCAAACACAGAATGGACTGTGCTGTAAAAGTGAACAGTGACAAGAAACTCGTTCACCATTCTGCCAACGGCCCTGGCCTTGCGCGGCTGATGGAATCGCTTCCATGTGCGCATTCGAACGTGCTGGGAAGGGGTAGCGCAAGTGACTGGAAAAGGCAGGCGGCCAAATGTCCTCCTCATTACCTGCGACCAGTGGCGCGGTGACTGCCTGTCGACTGCCGGCCATCTCCAGGTGAAGACGCCGAATGCCGATGCGCTGGCCGCCGAAGGTGTGCTGTTCAAGCGCCACTACGGCGGCGCGGCTCCGTGCTCGCCCGCGCGCGCCTGCCTCTACACAGGCCTCTATCAGATGAACAACCGTGTCTGCCGCAACGGCACGCCGCTCGATGCCCGCCACGGCAACATCGCGCTTGCCGCGCGCAGCGTCGGTTACGATCCGACCTTGTTCGGCTATACCGACGTGTCGCTCGACCCGCGCCAGCTGGCAGCGGGTGATCCACGATTGCACAGCTATGAAGGCGTGCTGCCCGGCTTCACGGTGCGCCAATTGCTCCCCGAACATCAGAAACAGTGGCTGTCATGGCTGAAGCAGCAGGGCATCGATGCCAGCGCTGGAAGTCCCGACATCCATCGTCCCGTGGGCGAGGCGGATGGTGCGGTGACTGAAGCGCCACCCGTCTACTCCAAGGACCAGACGCCAACGGCTTTCCTTGCCGGCGAATTCATGCGCTGGCTGGGCGAGCAAGAGGAGGCCGCGCCATGGTTTGCCCATCTTTCCTTTATCAGCCCGCATCCGCCCTTCATTGTGCCGGAACCGTACAACACCCGATACGATCCGGCGGACGGCCCGGCTTTTCACCGTGCGGAAAGTTGGCGAGCCGAATCTCAGGGCCACCCCTACATCGCCTATGATCTTGGCCGGCAAAACCGCGCAAGGTTCCGCCCCGGTGCCACGGGCAAGGTACACGACTGGAGCGAGGATGATTTCCGCCGCATCCGAGCCATCTATTACGGCATGATCTCCGAAGTCGACGCACAGCTCGGCCGCCTCTGGCAAGCGCTGAAGACCGAAGGCGCCTGGGACAACACCATCATCGTGCTCACCTCCGACCACGCCGAAATGATGGGCGACCATTTCATGCTGGGCAAAGGCGGTTATTTCGACGGCAGCTATCACATCCCGCTGATCATCCGCGATCCCCGCCATCGCAAGGCCGCTGGCAGCACTGTCGATCGCTTCACCGAAGCTGTGGACATTTTGCCTACGCTCATCGACCTGCTCGGCGTGGCTCCCGAACCGCATCTTGACGGGTGCTCGCTGAAACCCTTCCTGAGCGGTGGAACGCCCGCCGTTTGGCGCGACGCCGCGCACTGGGAGTTCGACTTTCGCTCGGTCGCGGACGGTGAAGCCGAACGGCACTTCGGCCTTACCTCGCGCCAGTGCAACCTCGCTGTCATCCGCACGCAGAAATTCAAATACGTGCATTTTGGCGGGGGCTTGCCGCCTTTGCTCTTCGACATGGAGAACGACCCTGGCGAATTAAGAACCTCGCCAGCAGTCCGGCACATCGCTCCACCCGCCTGGAATTCGCCGAAAGGCTGCTTGCCTGGCGGGCCGAACATCTCGACCAGTCGCTTGCACTCTCGGAACTGACGGAAAACGGGGTGACTGGATACGCAAGGTCGCAGGCAGGGCGGTAAGGGATCTCCCCTACCGCCCGTTTCCTTGCCTATCGAACGATCAGACGCTGCTCGTCGCGCTTCTGCGCGTAGGAGCCCTTGTCGTAAGCCGCTTGCTTCTCGAGCTGCTCCTTGGTGAAGGTCGTATAGAGGTACTTCTTGCCGTCCTTGTCGGTCATGAACTTCAAATTATCCATGCCAACCGCGACCTCCTTCGAACCGATGCCGAGGAAGCCGCCGACGTCGACGATCACAGCATCGGTTTTCTTGTCGGGCGCCAGCACGACATCGCCGATCTCGCCGACCTTGGCGTCGTTGGCGCCATAGACGGTCGTGCCCTTCAGATCGTCAGCCCTGATCTCGCCAATCGGCATCTCCGTCAGCTTCGACTTGTCGATGGCCGCGGTCTTTGTCTGGTCGGGAGCGGTGGCGTCAGCCGGCGCCGCCGCCGTCTTGTCCGCCGGAGCGGCAGCAGGAGCCGTCGCGGTGGCGGGGGCGGTTGCCGCCGGCTCGTTCGATGCCGTCGTGGCCGGCACCGGATCATAAGCCTTGCGGTTGAAGTCCGGCTGCGCCTGCAGTTCTTCCTTGGTGGTCTGCGCAACCAGCCAGCGGTCGCCATTCTTCTGTGCCCACTGCGCCTTGGCGAAATCATAGGCGACGTTCTTCTCGCCCATGCCGAGGAAGCCGCCCACGCCAATAATCAGCGACTGCGCCTTGCCCTCCTTGGTCAGCACGATGTCGTTCACGTCGCCGATCTTCTGGGCGTCGTCGCCTGTGCCGTTGTAGACATTTTCGCCAATGATGTTTGTGGCCAGATTGCCATCAGCCTGTTTCACCGGTTCCGCATTCGCCTCCGCGGGCTTCTGTGCGGTGTCTGTCGACGTGGCCGGCGCCTGGGCAGTCGTCGATGCGGCCGGGGCCAGCGCATAAGCCTTGCTGTCGAATTCCGGATGCGCCGTCAGCTCGTCCTTGGTCGTCTGCGCGACCAGCCAGCGGTCACCGTTCTTCTCGGCCCACTGCAGCTTGTCATAGTCAAAGGCGACGTTCTTGGTTCCGACGCCAAGGAAGCCGCCGACACCGATGACGACGGATTTCACCATGCCGTCCTTGTCGAAGACGACATCAGTGACCTTGCCGATATTCTCGGCATTGTCGCCAGTGCCGTTGTAGACGGTTTCGCCGATGATATTGGTGACGATGCTGCCCTCAGCGTGCACCACCGGCGCGGCCGGCTCCTGCGTCGCAGGCTGCTTCGCGGGGGCCGGGGTTGCAGTGCTTTGGGCGAAGGCACCGGTCGCGACCATTGTCGCAAGGGCGGTCGTGGCTAAAAGGGTGCGGATCATGATAGTCTCTCCTCGTGCTGATTTCGTGCACGCCGCGCCCGGTTGAACCGTCGCTGGGGAGATCGGACGCGGCATCTCTACAGGTTCACAACGTCGTGACCATGCTGTTGTTCCCACGAAGCGAATGCGCGCTACCCAGCTTCGAATCCGGCCTGGATTGCGGCGCAACCGGAACCTTTCCAAGTCCGCCGCGTTCAGCCTCCGGCTGGGCGCGTCCTGGTCAGGTTGTGATTGATCGGCGGAGCGGAGCATGAAATTTGCAGCGGTGCTGAACCGAGACGGCGGCACCTTGCGCACCACCGATATCTCGGCTTTCTCCGACCGGATGCGTCAGACGCTGGAATCGGCGGGCCACGCTCTCAGCATCGATATCGTTGCCGGCAGGGATGTCGTGGAAACCCTCGACAACGCCGTGTCGCGCCGCGCCGTCGATGTCGTGCTCGCCGGCGGCGGTGACGGCACCATCTCGGCCGCGGCTGCGAGGCTGATGGGCAAGAAAAAGGCGCTCGCCATACTGCCGGCCGGCACGATGAACCTTTTTGCGCGCGGCCTCGGCATTCCGCAGTCGCTCGATGCCGCGCTGAAATCCTTCGCCGACGGCGAAATCATCGCGGTCGACATGGCCACGGCCAATGGCCAGCCCTTCGTCCACCAGTTCTCGATCGGCATGCACGCCAAGATGGTGCAGTTGCGCCAGGGGATGGAATTCGGTTCGCGCCTGGGCAAGATCAGGGCTTCGGCCAAGGCGGCCTGGGCAACGATCAAGAACCCGCCGGCGATGAACGTCACGCTCGGCATCGGCGACGCCGAGGTGACGGCGCGCATATCAGGCATCGGCGTCACCAACAATCTGTTCGGCGAAGGCCATCTGCCTTATGCCGACAACCCTGCCGGCGGCGTGCTCGGTATCTATGTGACGGTGGCGCAGCAACGCGCCGAACTGCTCAAGTTCTTGTTCGACATTGCGCGCGGCAAGTGGCGCGACAACGAGCATGTCGAAATTCACCAAGCCGACCGTACGGTGCTGAAAATCCATTCCGGCGGCAGAAAGTTCCGGGCCGTGATGGATGGCGAACTGGTCAGGCTCGATCGTGAGACGACGATCGAAATCCATCCCGGAGCGCTCAACGTCCTGGTGCCGTCCAGCATCGCCGAGGCAAAGGCTGCCTGATGCGGTCTCGAACGACGAAAGCCAAAAAACTAGCCGCCCGGCGCGCTTCCTTGCTCGGTCGCCGGTGTCTTGGCCGCCCGGCCATAGATTTCAGCGGCACCCCAGGCCGCGAAGCTCAGGAGCAGCGCGGCGATCAGGATATACAAGACATGCCAGCCCCACCGTCCCTGACGCGCTTTGTTTTCGGGAATGATCTTGGTCATGATCGGCCCTTGTCTCGATTTGCGCCGGCTGACGCGGCCGGCAAAACATGGTCGGGTAACGGTTCCTCGCTAGGATGGTTCCAGGCAAGCCGGACCAGTGCCGGCGAAGAGACCAACAGGACGGCGGAAGTCGGGACTGGGCATTGGGGACTTGGGTGAGCAGCAAGGCGGAAGCAGCGCTGGGTCTGCCAGCCGAGGTCGCGCGCGCGGTGAAGGACGAAGACCGGCTCGCCGTGCTGCGTGGGCTGGAGGTGATCGATTCGACGATCGACGTGGATTTCAACCGCATCAGCAACCTCGCCGCGGCCGTAATGCAGGCACCGATAGCGCTGGTCACGCTTGTCGATCTCGAGCGGCAATGGTTCAAGTCATGGCTTTGGCCTCGACGAAACGGAAACGGCGACCAGAATTTCCTTCTGCGCCCACGCCATCGCCGCCGGTGACGGCCCCATGGTGGTGACCGATGCGACGGCGGATCCCCGCTTCAAGAACAACCCGCTGGTCACAGGCGAGCATCATGTGCGCTTCTACGCAGGCGCGCCGATGCTCGTGGCCGGCGCCAGGATCGGCACGCTGTGCGTGATGGATCGCAAACCCCATGTCTTTCCATCCACCGCCACACTGGACCAGTTGACGATGCTCGCCGGTCTCGCCGGCAGCCTGTTCACCCTGAAGGATGCAACCCGCAGCGGCGCGATCGCCGAGGCCGCACTGGCGCGCGAGGAAAAGCGGCGCGCCATCGCCCTCGACGCGGCGTCGCTCGCCAGCTGGGCATGGGACATCCGCACGGACATGATCGAGTGCGACGTCAGGCTGTCCGAACTGTTCAACCTGCCGCGCTCGACGCGTTTGCGGGCGCGCGACATCCTGACCGCCATCGACCCGCGCGACGTCTATCAAACCGAAACCCGCTTTCGCGACGCCTTGACCGGCAGCGACGACTATTTCGGCGAATACCGGGTGAAAGGCTTTCATCCACCGCGATGGGTGGCCACGCGCGGCAGTGTCATCGAGCGCGATGGCGACGGCAAGCCGACGCTGATTTTCGGCGTCAACTACGACATCTCGGAACGCAAGCTTGGCGACGAACGGCAACGGCTGCTGCTCAGAGAACTCAACCACCGTGTCAAGAACACGCTGGCAACGGTCCAGGCGCTGGCGACGCAGACCGTGCGCCATGCCCGCCAGCCGAGCGAATTCCTCGAGGCCTTCCGCGCGCGGCTTCAGGCCCTGGGTATTGCCCATGGTCTGCTGTCCGACCGCGAATGGCGCGGCATCGGCATCCGTGAACTCGTCCAGATCGAGATCAAGCCCTTCGACACCGCCGACCAGCCACGCTTGACGATCTCCGGCGCCGATCTGTTGCTGTCGCCTGATCAGGCCGTCGGGCTCGGGCTGATCCTGCACGAACTGGCCAGCAACGCGCTGCAATATGGATCGCTGTCTGTTGCATCGGGCAAGGTTGATCTCGGCTGGAAGGCGCAAGGCAGGAAAGGCGACCGCGCCTCGTTTTCACCTGGCGCGAAAGCGGCGGTCCTGAAGTTGCGCCTCCCGAGCGGCACGGCTTTGGCTCGATCCTCATCCGGCGCAGTCTGGCCAAGGTCATTTCGAGCGAAGTGACCCATGAATTCCGGCCGGACGGGGTCTTCGCCGAAATATCGATGCCGCTGGAGGATCTGTCGGAGTGAGACGAGGCAGTCCAGATGCCCGACATACTACCCCTCGCCGGCATCATCCGGATGATCGGTGTCCGGCTTCACGTTCTCGCGGTAGATGGCATAGGCCGCCAGTGCCACGGCCGGACCAAGAATAACCCCTAGTCCGCCTTTTCCCTTCAGCAATGTCGGCAGCACGGCGAGCGCGGCCGTAATGCCGATCGCCTTCATGTCGGCCTTGCGCCGCCTTGCCTCGCGGCGGACCCGGGCGCCCGCCATCAGCCGGTGGATCAGAAGAACAAGGCCCGCGATTACCAGGAAGCCGACACCGAAACCAATCGCGGCAGCTAGCGATCCATACCGCACCGACGTCCAGATATAAGCTGCCCCGACCAGGAAGCCGAGGCCGCAGAATGCCGCCAACGCTGCAAACGCGTAGACGACGGCCGCCGTGCGCGCGCGCCGCACGGCGGCCATTGTTTCACCCGAGGCGAAAGCCGAGAGCAGGGAAGCCAGCAGTCCCATCTCGGCGGAACTAGCGACGCGCCAGCAGTGCGAACAGGAAGCCGACGCCAGCGGCGATTGCAAGAGACGTCACCGGCTTTTCGCGTACGCTTGCCACCATCTGCGCCTCAATATCCCTGGCGTTGCCGCGCAGGCTGTCCAAGGCGGCCTCACCTTGGGCGCGCAGCTGTTCGACGCCTTCGGCCGCCGCCCGGCGCGCCGTGCCGTAGCCGTGTTCGCCGGTCTTGGCCAGCTGTTTGGTGAGCTTGTCGATATCGGCTTTCAACTGCCTGATGTCGGCTTCGAGATCCGGATTCGTCCGCGCTTCGTTGGCGGTCTTGCTTGCGGCGGTTGCCATTGCTTAACTCCTTGTGATTGCTCGATTTCAAACGCGCCGTGCGTCCCAAAGTTCCGATGCCCGGACAAACTAGCCGAAAACCCGGTCATGCGCACCCGATCCGCCGCCCGGGCAAGAAGTGCGGTGTCAGATCAATGGCCGGCGGCCCTCGCCCAGCCCCTCCCAGCCGGCGAGCTGCTTCAGCCCTTCATTGTCGACGACCCCGCAACCGCCGTCGCGCCAGACGATCAGCTGGCGGTCCATCAGCTTGCGGATCGTCTTGTTGGTGTGAACGAGCGACAGGCCAAGCGTATCGGCGATGTGCTGCTGCGTGATCGGAATCTGGATGGTTTGCTTGCCGTTCAGTCCGACGACCTTGGCGCGGCTGGCGATGAAGGCGATAAGATAGGCGGCACGCTCGATCGCGCTGCGGCGGCCGAGACTGAGCAGGTTCTCGTCCAGCATGCGCTCTTCGCGCGACGCGATCCAGGTGATGTCGTAGGCGAGACCGGGATGGTTGCGGTAGAGTTCATGCAGGTTATCGCGTTCGAACACGCAAAGCAGCATCGGCGACAGGGCCTCGACGGAATGCTGCATCTCCCCCATGACGCTGCCTTGCAGGCCGATGAGATCGCCAGGCATGAGATAATTGAGGATCTGTCGGCGGCCGTCCTGCAACAGCTTGTAGCGAAATGCCCAGCCGGACAGCACGGTGTAGAGATGGGCGCTGTGGCTTCCTTCCACGAGAACAGTGGCACCCTTGTCGACCGTGAGCTCGCCCTTCTTGAATTTACTGATGAAGGCCAGCTCCGGTTTCTCGAACTCCCGGAACACCGGCAAGGGCCGTAATGGGCACTGCTCGCAAGGATATTGCCGGCTTGAAGAAGAGCGCCCGATCTGGCTTGGCATTTCGATCCCCCGTTGCGAAAGTCTGCCGGTCGGCAGGCCAGTTTCACGCGCTTGCCCAAGATCGCTGTTTCGTCGCCGGCGCATGTCTTTTTTAAATGACAAGACACCAAATTGCGATCATGAATCCCGGCGTTTCAAGGAGCGATTGCCTGTGCCCCAATTACTTGACGGATTGCGCATTCTTGTCTTGGAGGATGAATTCCTCATAGCCATGGATGTCGAGCAACTCTGCCGTGACCACGGTGCGGGCGAGGTGGTGGTTGCCCGGGACCTGGCCGAGATCGACGGCCGTAAGGTCGCGACGCATTTCGACGCGGCCATTGTCGATCTGATGCTGGGCGGCGCTTCGACGCTCGAATTCGCCGCGGGCCTGCGGGAGACCGGCGTCCCGTTCGTGTTTGCGTCCGGCTACTCCGATGCGGACGAGATCAAGGCATCCTTTCCCGGGGTGAGGCTGGTCACCAAGCCCTATTCAGGCGAAGACCTCGTTGAAGCGGTGGCGCTAGCCTACGGTCGCGGCTCCCCCGGCTAAGACTGACGCGACGGCACTCGAATTGCCGTGATGCAGCCCGTATTTCAATGTGCCGCCGTGCCCGTGACCTGGGCGGAGATCGCATCGGGACCATACTCGTCCTCGCCGGAGATTTTCAGGATTTCCTGAAGGCGTGTACGAGCCCTGCTGACGCGGCTCTTGATCGTTCCGACCGCGCAACCGCAGATTTCGGCGGCCTCCTCGTAGGAGAATCCCGATGCGCCGATCAGGATGATGGCTTCGCGCTGGTCCTCCGGTAATTGCTCGAGGGCGCCGCGAAAATCCTTGAGGTCGAGCTGGCCGTGCTGTGCCGGATGCACCGCAAGCCGGGCCGTCATGATGCCGTCGCTGTCCTGCACCTCGCGGCCGCGCTTGCGCATCTGCGAATAGAATTCGTTGCGCAGGATCGTGAAAAGCCATGCCTTGAGATTGGTGCCAGGCTGGAAGCTCTCATGCTTGTCCCAGGCCTTGACCAGCGTTTCCTGAACGAGGTCATCGGCCTTGTCGGCATTCTGCGTCAGCGACACGGCAAAGGCCCGCAAGCTCGGGATTGCCCCAAGCAGATCGGTCTTGAAGCCTTGGGAGACCGCGGCCATGATCTAGTCCTTCTTCTGTGCGGGTTCGGCTTGTTCCAGTTGGCTGAGCAACTGGGCGAAGCGATCCGGCACATTGTCGGAGACCAGCTCGTCGTAATATTGTTTGAGTTTGCGTCCGATTTCGGAGTTCGGCCCCAGCGGGTCGCCGGCACCGTTCCGGCGCCTGCCCGCGGCGCCAGCCAAAATATCTTTCGTCATATCCTTCATTTCGCCCTTATAGTCCCAGCGCCCACGCCGCCCATAACAACACAACACAAGGCAAGCGACACCCTCGTCTGGGTTGCCCATCCCGACATCAAACGCCGTTCCCGTCTATTCGTTCCATATAGGCCGGAACTTTTTCGGAAAACCCGCGTTGTATTAGCGGGGCTTGCAACAAGCTTGACCTGCAATCCGCGCACTCGCGTCATCTGAGGGAGACGTCTTACCATGAGTTTATCCGCCACCATCGCACCGCACCTGCCGTTCCTGCGCCGCTTTTCGCGTGCCGTCTCGGGATCGCAAGAGAGCGGCGACGCGCTGGTCGCCGCGATGCTCGAAGCCATCATCGCCGACATCGAGATCTTCCCCGAGGCATCGAGTGACCGGATCGCCTTGTACAAGGTTTTCGCCAAGCTCTTCACATCGGTTGCCATCCGCGTCCCGCAGGAGCAGGCACAATCGGCGTGGGAACAGCGCGCGGCCGCCAATCTCAATGCCATCGCGCCGCTTCCGCGCCAAGCCTTCCTGCTGGTTGCCGTCGAAGGTTTCAGCGAGGACGAGGCGGCCGAAATCCTCGATGTCGGCGACCAGCAATTCTCCGAGTTGCTTGCTCAGGCAAGCAACGAGATTTCACGCCAGGTGGCGACCGACGTGCTGATCATCGAGGATGAACCGCTGATTGCCATGGACATAGAGGAGATGGTCGAGAGCCTCGGTCATCGGGTGGTTGGAACGGCGCGTACCCATGCCGAAGCGGTGACGATGTTCGGCAAGACCCGACCGAAGATGGTGCTGGCCGATATTCAGCTCGCCGACGGCAGCTCAGGCATCGAGGCCGTGAACGAAATCCTCTCCTCGACATCGGTGCCGGTGATATTCATCACCGCCTTTCCCGAGCGTCTCCTGACCGGAGAGCGCCCCGAACCCGCCTTCCTCGTGACCAAGCCGTTCAATCCCGACATGGTGAAGGCGCTGATCAGCCAGGCGCTGTTCTTCGATCGGCAGGCCAAGGCTGCCGCATAGATCGCGGCCTCCGGAAGCCGGACAAGATCAAAGAAAGGCCGCCGGATGCGACCCATCCGTCGGCCTTTTTTGACAAGCCGGATCGGCTACCGGCGAATTTCCAGCCGGCGCTGCCCGGAACGATTTGCAAGCCCCGTCTTTTTCGGCGAATGGTGGAACAAACCGCATCCATCCACGTTTTTATCGCATCATTCGAAGGAGATGAACCATGCTGTACTGGGCGCTCGTATTTCTCGTCGTGGCGATTATTGCCGGCGCGCTTGGTTTCGGCGGCATCGCTGGCACCTCCGCCGGTATCGCCCAGATATTGTTCTTTATCTTCCTCGCCTTCCTGGTCATTTCGCTTCTGGCCGGCCTGTTCAAGAGGGCATGAGCCTGGGGCTCATAGGCGAACACTGGAAGCCGCACCCCTCAAACGGTTTCCAGCCACCGCCGGGCGGGGTCCTTCAATGGACACCGTCCGGCGGACCGCTTTTAGGGGGGAACCCATTCGACAGTGAGCCGTTCAGAGTTGGGTGGACAGATTGATCGATGCGCTCCAGGACTTCAGATAGAACGGAAGGCGCACGGAGCGATGAAGTCATCGCCATGCATCCGGCCGAAAGTGGCATGCAGCTTGGTCGGGCTCTTCTCCACGCGCTGCACAATGCCGGCATTTCCGTCCTTTACCAGGATCGCGAGATGAAGACCGTATGGGCCCGCAACATGCGCGCGCCCTGGGCTTCCGACGATGCCGACGGGAACGGCATCCTGCAGACGGCGCAGGCCGATCGCATCGGCGCCGCCAAGCACGATGTGGTCGCGACCGGCGATCCTCAGCGCCTTGAAATCAGTGTTCCGGTCGAGAATGGCGTCCGCTGGTTTCAGATTTGGGTCGATGCCGACCGAGGCGACGATGGCGATGTACAAGGCGTCGTCACCACCATGGTCGAGACGACCGAGCAGAAGCGGCGCGAACAGACATTGACGACGCTGCTGCGTGAAGTCAGCCACCGCTCGAAAAACCTGCTGGCGATCATCCAGAGCATCGCGACCCAGACCGGTCGTTATTCCGACGGCGTCGGCGACTTCCTGACGCGCTTCCGCGGCCGGCTGCAGTCGCTGGCGTCCTCCCAGGATCTGGTGACATCCTCCAACTGGCGAGGGGCAGCCCTTCATGAGCTGGTGGCGAGCCAGGTCGGCCGCTACGGAGCGAACCCATCGCACAGCCTGCGCTTCCGTGGCGCCAATCCCTACCTCAATCCCAACGCCGCGCTGCATATCGGCCTGGCGATGCACGAACTCGCCGTCAACTCCGTCAGCTATGGCGCCCTGTCCCGGCCTGACGGTTTCGTCGAGGTCATCGCCAACCTCGACGCCGCCGCCACTGGGGAGGTAGCCCTGTCTTTGACATGGGCCGAAAAGATAGGGACCGACAACGATCGCGGCGGTCAAAAGCGATTCGGCAGCGTCGCCTTGGAGCGGGTGGTGCCAGCATCCCTGAACGGAACCGCGGACCTCAATATCGGCGGCGGCCACCTCGAATATCGCCTTGTCGTTCCGCACAGCAATTTCGAGACGCAGTGAGAGCCTCGGCAAGCAGCGATTCTTAACCGGCTATTCACCATAAGGGCGGATGCTGTTTTCCCGGATACCGCCGGAACCTGCCCCGCCGTCGGACATTGTTTGCAGGCTTGCAGCGCGATACCGGAGGATGTCTTGACAGTCGCCGACATGAACAGACTGGAACAAGCCGCACGTATTTCGATGGGCGAATTTCTGGAAGCCGAATCCTCCGTAGAAACACCCCCTCGAGCAGATAAGGGTTGGCGAAGGGGCTCCTTCTTGCCTTGACCGTGACAATGTTGCTGGTCGTTGTCTGGCAGTCGACCTGACTCAGGTCCTGCCCTGTTGTCATCCAAGTATTCGCGTAACTCCCTTGGAAGGACAGGAACTTTTTGACGATGTTGGCCGTTATTGCGGCCAGAGGAACATCTGTCATGGAACACATAGCCGCGTTGTTACTGGTGATTGGTTGCTCGAACTCGATGGCCGAATGTCGGGAATTGCAGGTCCCAGTCAGTGTTTTTGCAACAGCCGACGAATGCACCGCTGAGCGCCCCTTCGCGATGGGCGACGTACAGGGACAGGCGCAGCATATTGTCGCCAAATGCCTCGCGGTCGACCCCGCGCTGGAGGACGACTACGATCAAATTGCCTGGAAGGTGCGGCCAGACGGTAGTCTTGACGCTTCGTTGGTGATTTCCAACCTCGTCATGGCATCGAACACGATCCGCCCAGAAAAAGACCACCTTAGCCAACAATAAATTTGCAGCAGCAAAGGCCATCGTTTCGTGCTAAATGGCGGTTGGAGCTTACTAAAGTGTGGACACAAGTGAGGAGTGACTCTATGCGGAAAATACTTATTGCCATGGTTGCGGTGGTTGCCGTCAGCGGCTGCACCACGACTGAGCAGGACGTCGTCGGCGGCGGCTTGATCGGCGCGGGCGTAGGCGGATTGGTCGGCGGCGGCAAGGGCGCGCTGATCGGCGCGGCCGTCGGTGCCGGGTCCGGCCTGCTGGTTCGCAACCTGCGCAACGGCTACTGCCAGTATCGCGATCATCGCGGCCGGATCTACACGGCCCGCTGCAACTAATTCAGCGATCGAAGCATTTCCAGGCGCTGTTCGGCGATTCCATGAAACGCTGAACCGCTCTGATGGAATACAGATCCGGGGGCCGTGTCCGGCCTCCGGATTTTCTTAGCGTTCGACGCTGGCGACCGGCAGGATTTTAGCCGACCAACGGAATTCTGATTTCCACCTTCAGGCCGTCAGCCTGGAAATCGCGCTTGATCGTGCCGCGCAATTCGCGCGTGACGTTGAGGTCGATCAGTTTGGTGCCGAATCCGGTTACGGCCGGCGCCTCGATCCTGTTTTTCCCGACTTCCCGCCAGTTCAGCGCCAGCATCCGCTCGCGCCCACGCCCTTCCAGCGACCAGTTCACTTTCAGCGCCCAATCTCCCTTGGAGGAATTGGCGGAATTGCCGGCTTCACCATATTTCAGCGCATTGGTGGCGAGTTCGTGAAAGGTCAGGCCAAGCGCCTGCGTCGTGGTTTCGTCGAGCAGCACCTCCGGGCCTGACAGGAGACCCTCCGGCAGTTCCTTGCCGAACACCTGGCCGAGCTCGATTCGCAGCAGATCGGCAAGGTCGGCTTTCTGCCAGCGCGAGCGCGTCAGCATATCCTGCGAGGCGGCCATCGCCTGCAGCCTGGCCGAGAAGGAAGCGGAGAACTCATTGACGTCGGTGGCCCGCGACGCCGTCTGCCGCGCGATCGCCAGCACCCTGGTGATCGAGTTCTTGATGCGATGCTTCATCTCCTGCAGCATCAGGTCCTTTTCGAGCAGGCTCTTTTCCATTGTCTCATGCAAGGCCGATACCGCGTCATAGGCCCGCTCCTGGTAGCGCGCCACCAGAGCGATGGCACCGGCCAGGAGCAGGCCGAACATTCCCAGCATGACGGGGATGGCGCGCGACGAGGGTTGCGAGAAGGCGCTGGTCGGCCTGAACAAAACGGTCCAAGGGCGCCCCGCCACGGTCATCTTGCGGGTGACCAGCAGCCGGTCTCCCAGGGATGAAACCGGTGGCGTCTCCGAGCGGAACAACAGATTGTCGCCGTTCACCGCTCCGTCGTAAATCTCTGTGTTGACCGGCAGCAGCGGCGCACGGCTCAGCGCGATCTGGAACAGGTCCCGGGCCCGGAAGGCGGCATAGAGAAAGCCGGCGGTCGAGGATCGCGATGCGTTGATGACCTCCGGCGCCGTTTCTACATTGAGCCGCACGAAGACCAGGAACCCGGTGAAGGTCTGCGCGACGCCCGTGCCCTGGCCGAGCTGCACCAGCCCGCTTGCATGCTGCTGGTCGTCGGCCATCGCCTTTTCGATCGCCACGCGCCGCACCGGCTCGCTGAACATGTCATAGCCGATGCTGGCCTGGTTGGACGGATCCAGCGGCTCGAAAAGGGCTATCGGCGTGCGCCAGGGCTGCGTCGTATCCGGATAGACCGGATGGCTGGCGCCGAAATCGTGGAGGATGTCGCGCTCCACTGCGGCTTCGTCGCCCGTCTTGACCAGCCGCAGGAAGCCGATGCCGCGCAGGCCGGCAAAATTGCTGTCGATATCCAGCGCCTTGAAGAAGGCCTTGAACTCGCTCTGGGAAATATCGCCGTTGCGCGCATCGAACAGGGCCTGTGTCGAGCGCAACAGCGACAGATGCAGGTCGATGCGGCTCTCGATCCGGTTGAGGGCGTCATCGGCCGCCCCTTCGAACTTAATGCGGGCGGCCTCCTGCGTCGCGAAATAAGCGAACCCCGCCATGGTCATGCTGATCAATGCAACGGCTATGAACGCGACGATTGGAAAAAGCTTCTTCAACGGATGATGCGGTCCATGAGCAAAACAGGACCTTTATGGGCAAGTCGCCGGGCCAACACAATGGTCAGGCCAAGCCATCGTGATCACTGGCATATCACGTGAACGGCAACGGGGCGTGCCCGAGCGGCCCGGCCGGCCTGCGGCCGGCCTCAGGCGGCGATCCTCAGCGCCCCCGGCCCCGGTATGGCACCTGGAGGACATTTGCCCAGGATGATCATGCCCAGCACTTCGTCCTGGGTGACGTCCGTGGTGCGTGCCGTGCCGACCACCTGGCCGTTCTTCATCACGCAAACCCGGTCGGCGAGCTCGAACACGTCGTGGATGTCGTGGCTGATCAGGAAAATGCCGATGCCGTCGGACTTGAGCTGCCTGACCAGTTCGCCGACCTGTGCCGTTTCCTGGGGGCCGAGTGCCGCCGTCGGCTCGTCCATGATCAGGATGCGGGCGTTGAACAGGATGGCGCGTGCGATCGCCACCGACTGCCGCTGTCCGCCTGACAGTTTGATCACCGGCTCCTTGAAGCGCTGGAAGCGGGGATTGAGCCGCCCCATCACCTTGCGCGCCTCGGCCTCCATGGCGACGTCGTCGAGCGTGCCCCAGGCGGTCATCAGCTCGCGGCCGAGGAACAGATTGGCGGCGGCATCGACATTGTCGGCCAGCGCCAGCGTCTGGTAGATCGTCTCGATGCCGTATTTCTTGGCGTCGCGCGGGTTGGAGATCGCTGCCTCCTCGCCATTGACGAAGATCTGGCCGGCATCGCGCTTGTAGGCACCGGACAGGATCTTGATCAGCGTCGACTTGCCGGCGCCGTTGTGGCCGAGCAGCGCTACGACCTCGCCCGGGAAAAGGTCGATCGACGCGTCGTCGACGGCACGGATGCCGCCGAAGGCGATCGAGATGTTGCGCATGTCGACCAGCGGCGTGCCCATGGGGGCGGTTGCGGGGGCAGTTGCGGGAGCGGTTTTGTCAGCCATGATCGTATCCCTAAACCCGCTTGCGATAGACGGTATCGAGCCACACCGCGATGACCAGCACGGCGCCGACGACGATGCTCTGCAGCGGCGAGTCGACGCCGAGCAGCACCATGCCCGACTGCAGCGACTGCATCAGCAATGCGCCGAGCATGGCGCCGATGATCGTTCCCGAGCCGCCGGCAAGCGACGTGCCGCCGATGACGGCCGCGGCAATGACGAGCAGCTCGTCCAATGTGCCAAGCACATTGGTGGAGGAGTTCTGCCGGGCCGACGAAATGGCGGCTGCGATCGTGGCCAGCACGCCCATGATCATGAACACCTTCATGGTGATCCAGCGCGTGTTGATGCCGGCGAGATTGGCCGCTTCCGGATTGCCGCCTATGGCAAAGACATAACGGCCGAAACGGGTGCGGTTGGTGATGAAGGTCATGACCAGGCCGACGGCGACCGCCATCAGCACCGGTATCGCGATGCCGTGGGCGATGAACAGGCCGCCCTCGGGTACGGTGATGTTGTTGGCGGCCGCGTAGCGGTTCACGATGCCGATCGGCCATGGATAGGAGTTGGCCAGCCAG
This sequence comes from Mesorhizobium sp. M8A.F.Ca.ET.207.01.1.1, assembly GCF_004794715.1. Classification (NCBI taxonomy): domain Bacteria; kingdom Pseudomonadati; phylum Pseudomonadota; class Alphaproteobacteria; order Hyphomicrobiales; family Phyllobacteriaceae; genus Mesorhizobium; species Mesorhizobium sp. M8A.F.Ca.ET.207.01.1.1. Next base: position 78,813 of record NZ_SRUS01000009.1, read on the forward strand.
ACCGCGCCCATGATGACGGCGCAGGTGACGGCGCCGAGCAGCGTCTCGGCCCAGACCGGCCGCAGCGGGAAGCGGAAGCGCTTGCGCTGCACGCGCCCGTTGAACAGCGCGAACACGACGGCCAGGCAGGCGACGATGCCCACGACCCAGCTCCAGGTGGCGCCGATCGATCCGGCCGGGCCGCCGCCCATCAGCTGGAAGGTGGCGTCGAGCGGTGCCACCGTCTGGCCTGACGTGACCCACCAGGCGGCGCCGCGCCAGACCAGCAGGCCGCCCAGCGTGACGATGAAGGCCGGCACTTCGAGATAGGCAATGACGAAGCCCTGGAAGGCGCCGATCAAAAGGCCGAGCGCCAGGCCGATGACCAGAGCCAGGACCCAGATCCATGGGTTGCCGAGTTCAAGCCCCACGAACCGAACCAGGAAATGCACCTGCGCAAAACCCATGACCATGCCGATCAGGCCCTCGGCGGAACCGACGGACAGGTCGATGTTGCGCATGACGATGACCAGCACCATGCCACAAGCCATGATGGCGACCGCGGACGTCTGCACCGACAGGTTCCACAGATTGCGCGGCGTGAGAAACGTGCGGCTGTCGAAATCGAGCGGATTGACGCCGAGACGCAGGCTCGAAATCACATGCAGCGCGACCCAGATCAGCAGCAGGGCGCCGATCATGCCGAGCATGCGGGTGTCGATCTCGGTCGCCTTCAGGAACCGGGCGACCGCGCCGAGTTCCGAGGCGCGCGCGGTATCGGCCTGCGGGTTGGACGTCGTATCGGTCATGATTTCCTCCAACCGGCTGGCCGTCTACGCGGATGCCGAAGCCAGCCTAGAAGCTATCCGCGTGATGCGGAAACACAAATCTTTTTGAGAAAACGCCGCGGCTTTGGGCCGCGGCGCCTTCATTTCTTCAAGCGGTCAAACTCAGTTGCAGGCCGCAACGCTGCCGGCGGCGACGCCCGCGCAGACTTCGTCCTTCTTGATCCAGCCGGCGTCGATGACGAGGTTGAGATTATCCTTGGTGATGGCGACCGGGGTCAGGAACAGCGACTTGACGGTGTTGCCGCCAGGCGTCGTGAAGTCCTTCACGCCGGCGATGTCGGTCATCTTCTTGCCGTCGGCGAGCTGCGAGGCGATCTCGGCGGCGTTCTTGCCGAGTTCACGGGCGTCCTTCCACACCGACACGGTCTGGGTGCCGAGCGCGATGCGGTTGAGCGCGGCGTGGTCGCCGTCCTGGCCAGAGACCGGCACGGTGCCGGCGAGCCCCTGCGCCGTCAGCGCCGCGACGACGCCGCCGGCGGTGCCGTCATTGGCCGCGACCACCGCGTCGACCTTGTTGTCATTGGCGGTGAGGAACTGCTCCATGTTCTTCTGGGCGTTGGCGGGCAGCCAGCCGTCCGTATAGGCCTCGCCGACATTCTTGATCTTGCCCGAGTCGATGGCTTCCTTCAGCACTTCCATCGAGCCCGAGAACAGGAAGTCGGCATTCGGGTCGGCACCCGAGCCCTTGATGAAGACGTAGTTGCCTTCAGGCTTCACCTTGAACACTTCGCGGGCCTGCATGCGGCCGACTTCCTTGTTGTCGAAGGTCAGGTAGAAGACGTCCTTGTTTTCGATCAGGCGGTCATAGCCGACGACCGGAATGCCCTCGTCGAGCGCTTTCTGCACCGCCGGACCGATGGCCGAGGCATCCTGCGCCAGGATGATCAGCGAATTGGCGCCCTGCGAAATCAGGCTCTCGACATCGGTCAGCTGCTTGCCGGGATTGGACTGCGCATCGGCGGAAATGTACTTGTCGCCCGCGGCCTCGATCGCCTTCTTCATGGCGGCCTCGTCGGTCTTCCAGCGCTCTTCCTGGAAGTTGGACCAGGAAACGCCGATGACCTTGTCCTTCGCCTGCGCGACCGACACCAGTGTCAGCGACATGGCGACACCCGCCAGGATGGCGGCTGTGAATCTCTTCATGATATCCTCCCTGCGCCGCGTATGGCGCGACCAAACTGGCCCGAAGGCCGGCACAAAGGCTCTATTTTTTCGAGCCTCGAAAAAACACTGGTCCATCACCGGAACACTGTCAACATCGATTCTGATGGATTTTGAGGTGCCGGAAATTTTTTTTCGAGCCTCGCAATAAATAAATGACAGCACCGGCCGCTTCTGCCAGTGTTTGACCCTGTTGCCGGAGGTATTCGAGGGGGATCAAGAACCGCGGCAACCGGGAGGGAAAGCATGTCGGTGGGAATCCGCCACGACGATCTGCGCCGGCGCAACCGCGCAATGGTGATTGCAGCCGTGCGCCGGGATGGTCAGCCCTCGCGCACCGAGATCGCCGCCACCACTGGCCTCAGCCACTCGACCATATCGGCGATATCCGCCGACCTGATCGGCGAAGGTATCCTGACCGAAGGCAAGCCGAACGAGGCCGGCTCACTCAAACGCGGCCGGCCGCAGGTTGGCCTCGGCCTCAACCCCGAGGCCGCGGCTGTGATGACCGTGGTGCTGTCGCTGAATTTCCTATCCGTCGCCGTCATCGATTATGCCGGCCAGGTGGTCGCCGAGGAGCAGCGCCGGCTGGACACGCTGACCATGTCGCGCGAGGCGCTGATCGGCGAATGCACGGCAATAGTGCGCCGCCGCATCGAGGACCCCGATCTCGATGTCCGCAGTGTTGCCCGCATCGCGCTGGCGATCCAGGGCATCACCGACACCGAGGCGCGTGCCATGCTGTGGTCGCCGATCACGCCGCAGACGGACATTGCCTTCGCCGACATACTCGAAGCCGAATTCGGCATCCCCGCCACCATGGAGAACGACTGCAACATGATGGCGGTGGCGTTGCGCTGGCGCGACCCTCAACGCTACCGCGACGACTTCATCGCCATCCTGCTCTCGCACGGCATCGGCATGGGCCTGGTGCTCAAGGGCGAACTGTTCACCGGCACCCATTCATCGGGCGGCGAATTCGGCCACATGATCCATCGCCCGGGCGGCGCGCTCTGCCGTTGCGGGCGGCGCGGCTGCGTCGAGGCCTATGCCGGCAACTATGCCATCTGGCGTAATGCCAGGCAGCTTGGCGAGGACGCCGAACCGGTCGCCGATGTCAGCGACGCGCAGATGCGGACACTCGCCGCGACGGCAAGGGAGAAAGACGGACCGGAGCGCGAAGCGTATCGCAAGGCGGGCGAGGCGCTGGGCTATGGGCTGGGCAGCCTGTTCGCGCTGATCGACCCGGCGCCGGTCGCCATGGTCGGTGTCAGTGCCGCCGCCTTCGACCTGATCGAGCCGGCCTTGCGCGAGGCCATCGCCCAGACCGCCGGCGGCCAGCATTCGGAATCGATTTCCTTCGACACCGAGCCGAACGAACTGCCGCTCATCCGCGAAGGCTGCGCCATGCGCGCCTTGACCTTCGTCGACCAGGAGATTTTCGCGCCGGGCGTGCAGGCGAGAGGCAGTGCTGGGAAGAGCGTCGCCTGAGCGAACGCTCCGGTGAATCACCACCAATGCTGGAGGTTGGCCGAGCGCCCTCAAGGTCGTCATCCCTGGGCGGAGCAGCCGCGAAGCGGCGTCGCGGAGACCCTGGGATCCATGCCGTGACCTCGATCGTAGAGTGCAACGGCGCAGAATTCTGCACTGCGGCGACGCGTCGAGGTCCCGGCACGGATCCTCGGGTCTGCGCCGCGTCGCTTCGCTCCTTGCTCCGCTCGTGGATGACGAAGTCAGGGGCGTAGCCGCCCTCGACCTAGTCTTCCCTGATCGCGTAGCCCGCCCCGCGGATGGTGCGGATGACGTCGGGCATGCGGCCATTGTTGACCGCCTTGCGCAGCCGGCCGACATGCACGTCCACCGTGCGCTCGTCGATATAGATCGTCTCGCCCCAGACATTGTCGAGCAACTGGCTGCGCGAGAACACCCGGCCGGGATGGCGCATCATGAATTCGAGCAGCCGGAACTCGGTCGGTCCGAGCCGGATTTCGCTCTTCTTGCGATAGACCCGGTGCGATTCACGGTCGAGCACGATGTCGCCGACCTTGAGCACGCTGGACAGCACTTCCGGCTTGGCGCGACGCAGCAGCGCCTTGACCCGGGCCATGAATTCCGGCGTCGAGAACGGCTTGACCAGATAGTCGTCGGCGCCGGTCGAAAGGCCACGCACGCGGTCGCTCTCCTCACCGCGCGCCGTCAGCATGATGATCGGCAACCTCTCGGTCTCGGGCCGCATTCGCAGGCGCCGACAGAGTTCGATGCCGGAAACAGCCGGCACCATCCAGTCGAGCACCAGGAGGTCGGGCACATTCTCCTGGAGGCGGATCTCGGCTTCGTCGCCGCGCGGCACCACCTCGACCTGGTAGCCTTCCGATTCCAGATTGTAGCGGAGGAGCACGCCGAGCGGCTCCTCGTCCTCCACCACCATGATGCGTGGCGCGATCATTGGCAGATCATCCTATCGTCAAGCCGCCGGCGCCGACATCGCCGTCTCGTCCTGCTTCGGACGATTGGCGGGCAGTTGCGTTCCGGTCAGCACATAATACGCATTCTCGGCGATGTTGGTCACATGGTCGCCGATGCGCTCGAGATTCTTGGCGCAGAACAAGAGATGCGTGCAAGCCGTGATGTTGCGCGGATCCTCCATCATGTAGGTCAGCAGTTCGCGGAACACCGAGGTGTATTTGACGTCGATGCGTTCGTCGTCATTCCTGAGCTTGGCGAGGGCGGCGGCATCGCCGGCCGCATATTCCTCGACCACGCCCTGCACCTGGATCAGCACCAGCTGCGCCATGGAATCGATCGAGTGCGACAGGTCGCGCGGCGTGGCGGTGAGGCCGACGGAACCGACACGCTTGGCGATGTTCTTGGCAAGGTCGCCGATGCGCTCGAGGTCGCCCGCCATGCGGATCGAGCCGACGACATGACGCAGATCGTCGGCCATCGGCTGGCGCTTGGCGATCAGGGTGATGGCGCGGTCGTCGAGTTCGCGCTGGCGCGCATCCATGATGGCGTCGTCGGAGACGACGCGCTGTGCCAGCGCGTTGTCGGAATTCAGCAGAGCCTTGGTGGCGCCGCCGACCATCGTGCCGGCGAGATCGCCCATGTCGCTGATCAGCCTGCTGATCTGTCCGAGATCCTCATCGAAGGCTGCGACTGTGTGTTCGGCCATGATCCTGGTCCTCGTATGCGTGATATCAGCCGAAGCGGCCGGTGATGTAGTCCTGCGTGCGCTTCTCGCGAGGCGACGTGAAGATCTTCTCGGTCTTGTCGAATTCGACCAGTTCGCCCAGATACATGAACGCCGTCTGGCGCGACACGCGCGCCGCCTGCTGCATGTTGTGGGTGACGATGACGATCGTGTAGTCGGCCTGCAGCTCGTCGATCAGTTCCTCGATCTTGGCGGTCGACAGCGGATCGAGCGCCGAGGCTGGTTCGTCGAGCAGGATGACTTCCGGCTTCACCGCCACGGTGCGGGCGATGCAAAGACGCTGCTGCTGGCCGCCCGACAGGCTGAGGCCGCTGGCGTTGAGCTTGTCCTTGACCTCGGTCCACAATGCCGCGCGCTTCAGCGCCTGTTCGACACGGCCGTCCATCTCGGACTTGCTGATCTTCTCGTAGAGACGGACGCCGAAAGCGATGTTCTCGTAGATCGACATCGGGAACGGCGTCGGCTTCTGGAACACCATGCCGATCTTGGTGCGCAGGAGATTGAGATCCTGCGAGCGGTCGAGGATGTTCTGGCCGTCGAGCAGCACCTGGCCGTCGGCGCTCTGCTTCGGGTAGAGCTCGTAGATGCGGTTGAAGACGCGCAGCAGCGTCGACTTCCCGCAGCCCGACGGGCCGATGAAGGCGGTGACGCTGCGCTCGGGCAGCGACAGGCTGATATCCTTCAACGCCTTCGACTGGCCGTAGTAGAAGTTGAGGTTCTTGACCTCGATCTTGGCCTTATCCACGGCCACTTCGGGCGTGTTCAACTCGGTGGACAACATCGGTTTCATCTGTCCTCTCTGCGTCCGGTAAGGCTGCGGGCGAAAATGCTCAGGCCGAGAACCGTCAGGGTGATTATGAGTGCGCCGGTCCATGCCAGTTGCTGCCATTCCTCATAGGGGCTGAGAGCGAACTGGAAGATGGTGACAGGCAGGCTGGCCATCGGCGCGTTGAGATTGCTCGACCAGAACTGGTTGTTGAGCGCGGTGAAGAGCAGCGGCGCCGTCTCGCCGGAGATGCGGGCGATGGCGAGCAATATGCCGGTGACGATGCCGGAGAGCGCGGCGCGGTAAGCGACAGATTTGATGACCACCCAGCGCGGCGCGCCGATCGCGGTGCCGGCTTCACGCAGCGCGTTCGGCACCAGGTTGAGCATGTCCTCGGTGGTGCGCACCACGACCGGAATGACCAGGATGGCCAGCGCAACGGCGCCGGCAATGGCGGAGAAATGTCCCATCGGCCGCACCATCAGCTCGTAGACGAACAGGCCGATGATGATCGATGGCGCCGACAACAGGATATCGTTGATGAAGCGCACGATGGTGGTGAGCTTGGAGAAGCGGCCGTATTCGGCCATGTAGGTACCGGCGAGCACGCCGATCGGCGTGCCGACGATCACGGCGATGATCGTCATCACCACGCTGCCGTAGATGGCATTGAGCAGGCCGCCGGCGTCGCCGGGCGGAGGCGTCATTTCGGTGAACACGGCCAGCGAGACGCCGGACAGGCCCTTGTAGAGCAGCGCGCCGAGGATAAGCGCCAGCCAGGCGAGGCCAATGCCGGCGGCGACGACGCACAGCGTCATCATCACGCCATTCTTGCGCTTGCGGCTTTGGTGAAGCGATGCGGCTGTCGACATCGGTCAGGCTCCCGTACGGGCGTCGATGCGCATCAGCATGTAGCGTGCGATGGCAAGGATGAGGAAGGTGATGACGAACAGGATCAGGCCGAGCGCCACCAGCGAGGAGGTGTAGAGATCGCCAACGGCTTCGGTGAATTCGTTGGCGATGGTTGCCGAGATCGTCGTGGCGGGCGCGAACAGCGAAGTCGAGATGCGGTGCGCGTTGCCGATGACGAAAGTGACGGCCATCGTTTCGCCGAGCGCACGGCCAAGGGCGAGCATGACGCCGCCCATGATACCGATCCGGGTATAGGGAATGACCACGCGCCGCGTCACTTCCCAGGTCGTGCAACCGATGCCGTAGGCCGACTCTTTCAGCACCGACGGCACCGTGTCGAACACGTCCTTGGTGATCGAGGTGATGAAAGGCAGGATCATGATGGCGAGGATCATCGCCGAGGTGAGCAGGCCGATACCATAGGGCGGGCCGGCAAACAGATTGTTGAGCCCGGGAACACCATGGAACAGCCAGATGATAAAGGGTTGCACCGTCGTCTGCAGGAACGGTGCCAGCACGAACAGGCCCCAGATGCCGTAGATGATCGAGGGGATGCCGGCGAGCAGTTCGACCGCCATGCCAATCGGGCGCCGCAATGCGCGCGGGCAAAGTTCGGTGAGAAAGATCGCGATGCCAATGCCGAGCGGCACGGCAATCAGGATGGCGATGGCGGATGTGATGATGGTGCCGTAGATGGGCGCCAGCGCACCGAATTTCTCGGTCACCGGGTTCCAGCTTTCCGTGGTCAGAAAGGAAAAGCCGAAGGTCGAGAGCGCTTGCCAGGAACCGGCAAACAACGAGATGGCGACGCCGCCAAGCAGGACCAGAACCAGGATCGCGGCGGCACGGGTCGCCGCATGGAAGATCGTGTCCGTCAGCGCGAAACGTTTGACGATGGCATCGCGCGAGCCCTTGATGGCTGGCAAGGCTTCCTGGACAGCACTCATGTCAAGCTCGGCTCTTTGTGTTGAGAAAAAGGAGCGCCGCGTAAAGCGGCGCTCCTTCGGGTGATGTTACTCGCCAGCGTAGACCGGCTTGCCGCCGGCCTGGATGTCGGCCTTCCACGAAGCCTTGATCAGGTCGACGACGCTGTCGGGGATCGACACGTAGTCGAGCGCCTTGGCGGTTTCCTTGCCGTCCTTGTAGGCCCAGGCAAAGAACTTCAGCGCTTCGCCGGTGGCGGCGGCATCGTCCGGAGCCTTGTGGATCAGCACCCAGGTCGAGGCGGCGATCGGCCAGGTGGCGTCGCCGGGCTCGTTGGTGATGATGACGTTGAAGTTCTTGGCAGTCTTGAAGTCGGCATTCGAAGCGGCGGCGCCGAAGGATTCGAGCGACGGCTCGACGACCTTGCCGGCTGCATTCAGCATCTTGGAGTAGGACAGCTTGTTCTGCTTGGCATAGGCATATTCGACGTAGCCGATGCCGCCGTCGGTCTGCTTGACGGTGTTGGCAACGCCTTCGCTGCCCTTGGCGCCGACGCCGGTCGGCCATTCGACGGCCGTGTCCGAACCAACCTTGTCCTTCCAGTCGGGCGAGAGCTTCACGAGGTAGTCGGTGAAGTTGAAGGTGGTGCCCGAGCCGTCCGAACGATGCACGACGGCGATCGCGGTCGACGGCAGGGTGAGCGAGGGGTTCAGCGCCTTGATCGCGGCGTCATCCCAGGTGGTGATGGCGCCGAGATAGATCTGGGCCAGCGTCTTGCCGTCGAGGACGAGTTCGCCCGGCTTGATGCCCGTGAGGTTGACGATCGGCACGATGCCGCCCATCACCATCGGGAACTGCACGAGGCCGTTCTTTTCCAGATCGGCGTCGGACATCGGCTTGTCGGTGGCGCCGAAGGTCACGGTCTTGGCGATGACCTGCTTGATGCCGCCGCCCGAGCCGATCGACTGATAGTTGAGGCCGATGCCGGTGTCCTTCTTGTAGGTGTCGGCCCATTTGGCGAACACCGGATAGATGAAGGTCGAGCCGGCGCCGGAAAGGTCAGCTGCCATTGCTGCGGAAAGGGTGAGGGTGGACGCCGCAGCCATTGCAATCGCAACGGCCGCCGAGCGGATGAAATGTCTCATGTGGCCTGCTCCTGTTCGGAAGATGGTCTCTCGGCGCCATTTCCTCCGGCGCCCGCTGAGGCCAATAGCCTTCGATTATAACAGTCGCATGACAGTTTCGTGTCAGCCCGGTAACGCGTCGCCCGCACCGGGAAAGGCGCTGATGCCCGGCGCTCGCGGCCCGGTCCGGGTTTACCGCCGGAATCAGGGGCTTGAGCCGACCGGCGGCTGGAATCACCCGGGATTCGACCGAGCTTTCCCACGTGAATAAAATCCGGACGGGAGCGCGTTGCTCGCAGCCAGAGCGTGTCATGGCCGGGCCATCGCCAAAAACAGGTCCGTTGGGGTAGGTGACGCTGTTTCTTGCAGGCGGTCGCTGCTCCCGCCCGTAACCGAGAAGAGCGGAATTCGATTTTGCTATTGTTCCGGCTGGAGACGGTCTTTGATATGGCGCGATCGCACCATAGTCACTGCACGCAGGGGTAGCGGCAAATCCCCTGCTGATTCCCTGCCTCGCCGGATCCTGAAATCGGGGCGACGCGGGTGCTATCCCGCGTTGCGATGGACCTGACGGCCGGCGCCGACCCAGCGCTCGACCTTCTCGAGCAAGGCCCTTGGGCTGATAGGCTTGGGCAGATAGTCGTCCATGCCCGCCTCCATGCAGCGTTCGCGGTCGCCCTTGAGCGCATGCGCGGTGACGCCGACGATCGGCACATGCGTGCCGGTTTCCTGCTCCAGCAGGCGGATCGCGGCCGTCGCTTCGAGACCGCTCATCTCAGGCATCGAGACATCCATCAGGATCATGCACGGATTGAGCGTGCGGAAAGCGTCGAGCGCCTTGCGGCCATTGCCGACGATCTCGAAACCATAGCCGGTCTCGCCGAGGATCTGGGTGAAGACCATCTGGTTCACCTCATTGTCCTCGGCCACGAGGATATCCAGCCTATGCCCGCCGACCGGGGCAGGCGGCCTGGGACGAACCGGTGGCGGCTGCAGCTGCGCGCGCTGCTCGGCTACCGCCAGAGACGACCGCAGGGCAACCTCGAGCACCTCGCCCGCTGGCGGCTGAACGGCGTGGCCGCTGGTGGTGTGGCGATGGCGCTGGATGGTCGCGACCAGCGTCTCCAGGAGCGCCGAGGAGCGTGCCGGCTTGATCAATTGCGCGTCGATGCCAAGATCGCGGTAGCTGGTGTTGGCAAGCGACTGGTCGACCGAGGTCAGCATGATGATCGGCGTGTCCGCGAGGCCCTCGGTATTGCGCACGATGCGCGCCATTTCGGCGCCGGTCATCTCGGGCATCTGGTAGTCGAGCACCACGCAGTCGACCGCCACGCCATAAGCTGCCGCGGCGATCAGCACCTTGAGGCCTTCGGCGCCGCTTTCGGCAGCGCAGGAATCGAACGTCCAAGAGGTCATCTGCTCGGTCAGGATGGCGCGGTTGACGGCATTATCGTCGACGATCAGCACGCGTGCGCCGGTCACGTCCACCGGCGTGATGCGCTGCCCGTTCTGCTGCCCGGCCCCGGGCAGCGTCACCGTGAACCAGAAGGTCGATCCCTTGCCCTCGGCGCTCTCGACGCCGATGTCGCCGCCCATCAGGTCGACCAGCCGCGAGGTAATGGCAAGGCCAAGGCCGGTGCCTTCGTGGCGCCTCGTCGACGACGTGTCGACCTGGCTGAATTTCTCGAACACCAGTTTCAGCTTTTCCTCGGGGATGCCGATGCCGGTGTCGGTGACCGAGATCGTCAGCCTGGTTCCCGTCGGAACCCGTTCTCCGGTCACGTCGACCAGCACATGGCCTTCATCGGTGAACTTCACCGCGTTGCCGAGCAGGTTGGTGACGATTTGCCGGATGCGGCCGACATCGCCGATGAACAGCCTTTCGAGCCGCGGCTCGATACGCACGATGAGCTCGAGGTCCTTTTCCTTGGCCCGCGTCGACACCAGCGTCGCCACGTCCTCGATCGCCTCGGCGAGATTGAAGGGCGCCGGATCGAGCACCAGCTGGCCGGCATCGATCTTGGAGAAATCCAGGATGTCGTTGATGATGGTCAGGAGCGCGTTGCCCGATTTGACGATGATGTCGGTGAACGTCTTCTGCTTCAGATCGAGATTGGATTTGGCCAGGAGTTCAGCCATGCCCAGCACGCCATTCATCGGCGTGCGGATTTCGTGGCTCATATTGGCGAGGAATTCCGACTTGGCGCGGTCGGCGAGCACGGCGCGCTGGCGTGCCTCGCTGAGCTCCGCTTCGCGTTGCTTGAGCTCCGTAATGTCGGTAGTGGAACCGATCAGGTAGAGCGAACCGTCGGAGGCGATCATTGCGCCCTTGCGGGCGAACTGATGCCTGACGCTGCCGTCGGGAAGGCGAACCGTCTCCTGGATCTCCTGGGTCTCGCCGGTACGCAGCACGGCGAGATCGCTGGCCACGAAGGCCTCGCCATCCGGCCCGAATATCTCGACGTCGGTCTTGCCGATCGCCTCCTGCTTGCTGAAGCCGGTGAGGTCGCACCAGCCCTTGTTGACATAGAATTGCCGGAGGTCGGAGCGCTTGGCGTAGATCGACACCGGTACGTTGTCGATAAGGCTGCGGAACACCTCGTTCTCGCGCATGCTCTCTTCCAGGGCTTGCTCGCGTGCCTTGACGTCGGTGATATCGGTGCTGGAGCCCACGAGATGCACCGATCCGTCGGTGGCCACAAGGCGGCTCTTGCGCGTCATCAACTGCCGCACCGTACCGTCACGATGGGTAACGGGCTCCTCGACCTCGCGCACATTGCCGTTCGTCACGACATCGGTGTCGTCGTGGCTGAAGCCCTCCGCTTCCTCGCCGCTGAACAGCTGGCGGTCGGTCCGGCCGATGACATCGTCCTTGGTGAGACCGGTTAGCGCGCACCACGCCTTGTTGACGAATTCGATGCTCAGGTCCTGCGCCTTGATGAAGGCGGCCACCGGCAACTCGTCCATGACGTGGCGGAAGAGATCGATCTGGCGCATCGAGTCACGAAGCGCCGCCTCGCGGCTCTTCAGGTCGGTGATGTCGACGCGCACGCCGATGAACGTGCCGTCGCCGGTGCGCATGTCATAGACCTGGTACCAGCGCCCATCCGCATTGAGGCGCTCATAGGAGGAATTGGGCAGACGGTACCGCGCCAGGATGCGGTCGAGCCAGCGTTCGGGGTCGACTTCGTACAGGCTGTCGATCCCAGGATCGCCGCTCGAACGGAAATAGCCGACCGAATGGCCGAACTCCAGCGCTTCGCGGAAGGTGCGGCCGGGCTGCCAGAAGGGCTTCAACGCCGGCAGCGTATCCTGCAGCCTGTGGTTGGCGAAGACGAACTTGTCGTCCCGGTCGTAGATGATAACGCCGGCCGGCAGCGATTCCAGCACGTTGGCGAGATGCTTGCGCGCATCTTCGGCTTCGGTCTCGCGCCGCTTCATGTCGGAAATGTCGAAGAGAAAGCCGGCGACATAGTCGCGGCCGCTTGCCACGCGGACGCGATTCTTCCTGACGATGCGCGAACGGCCGGCGCCGCCGGCCTCGAAGCTTTCTTCCACTTCGTATTGCTGTCCGCTGGCCAGCACCTCGCGTTCGCTGCTTTCGAACAGCGCGACCTGGTCCGGCCCGAGGAAATCGCTTCCCGGCCTGCCAAGCATGGCTTGCGGCGCCTGCTTGAACAGCGCCGCGAAGGCCTCGTTGACGAAGACGAAGCGCAGATTGTCGTCCTTGACGAAGATCGGATCCTTGACGCCGTTGATCACCGCTTCCGCCAGCCGCGCCTTTTCCAGCGCTTCGGCGAGTTCGGCCTCGCGATCCTTCATGTCGGTGACATCGACATAGGAAATGAACCGCTTGCCGCCGGCCAGCGGCGCCATCGACGAGATCAGCGTCCGGCCGTCATTGCGCGGGAACTGCCGCGATCCGGCTATGCCGGCCCTGATTTCAGCCTCGCGCTCGGCCACATGCCGCTGCCATGTCGCGTCGTCCGAACCATACGGGTCGATGTCGCGGCTCGCGTCCATCAGCTCGCGGAAGCTGCAGCCGGTCTCGGCGCGCCGGGCGTCGATCTGCCAGAAATCGTAAAAGGCGCGGTTGATGACCTCGGCACGCATGTCGGCGTCGAGGACGAGAACACCGATCGGCATCTGATCGACCATGGTGCGCAGATTGGCGAAAGTCTCGGCGATCTTGGCGTTGGCATTCTCGATCTCGGCGTCACGCCGCTTGACCTCGGTGACCTCATAGTAGGTCAACAGGCGTTTGCCTCCCGATAGAGCCGTGACGGAGAACATCATGGTCCGCCCGTCGGCGTGGGCAAACTCCCGAGGCGCGACGGTACCGGCCCTGATCTCCTCGACGCGGGTGGCGAGGTAGCGCTGCCATTGCTTCTCGTCGATGTCGCCATAGATGCCGTTGCGGCGGTTGAGTTCCATCAACAGGCTGAACGGCGCGCCGACGGTCACGGCCCCATCCGGAATCCTGGAGAGATCGCGATAGGCTTTGTTGACGATCAGTGTGTCGAGCCTGGCGTCCAGAAGCACGACGCCCATATGCATGGCGTCCATCGTCCGCTCGAGATCGGCAAGATGCCGGACTGGCTCGCCGCCAACCGGCGGTTCCATGCCCTCGAAGGCGCTGGCCAGCGCGGTGACGTTGCGGCCCATGCCGCGATAGCCGGCAAATTTTCCGTCGCCGTCGAAACGCGGGAAGCCTGAAGTCAGCACCCAGCGGCAGTCGGGGCGGCCGCCCTTCAGTTCGTAGACGAAGTCGCGGAACGGCCGGTGCGCCTGCAAATCCTCCAGATGGCCTGCCGCGCTGCGGTTGCCCTTCAGGACCTGATTGAGAAAATCGAAGCGGAACCGGCCAAGCACGTCAGCCGGATCGATACCCGTCGCCGCCTGGTAGCCTTGTGAGAGCCAGCAAAAGCGCAGTTCCGCATCGGTTTCCCAGGTCCAGTCCGAAGCCGCGTCGACGAGTTGGCGCAGCACGTCGGCGCCATCCATGTCGACGCCGGATGATCCGTCGCCGCCATGCGCGGCGGCTTTGCCGGGGTCGCGCTTGCCGCGCGCGCCGATTGTTTCGTCCACTTCCGCCATGCTGTCCCCACCCCGAAAATCAAGGCCGAACCCTCCCTCCGCGGTTCGTCGGCGGAATGTGCCGCAGAAGCATTAACGATCCGCTAACCTTAACGGCGCAACCGGCCTGTTCCTGCTGCGTTATTCCGTCCGGTTGTGGCGTGGAGCAAGGCCGCGCTATAAGCATGCGCAGGGGTGGTGCTAATGTATGGACGGATAGGGCCTTTCTTGCTGGGCGTGGCGCTGCTTTTCGGCGGCGGCTGCTCGCGCAGCTATGACGGCACGGTCATTATCCCACGACCGCTCGACGCCAGGCGGATCTGGGACCGGCCGCCGCCCAATATCGACTACCAGCCTCAGGTCGGCACTGGCGCCTTTCCGGGACCGCCCCAGCAACCCGGGCGGGTTTCCGACCGCAGAGCCAAGCCTGCCGTGCACAGGCGGTATCAGACCAAGGTATCACCGCCGCCTCCGCAGTCATCGGACTCCGAAAAACAATTGGCATGCAGGAACGTGAGCGCACCCGGCCAAAGGGTTCGCATGGTCTGCGAGTAGGACGGCTCTGCGCTTGACAGGATCGCCGAGCTGCTCCGGCGAACAGGATCCTACAGCGATGCCGTGCCCTTCCTCGGTTCCTTGGCCCCGAGTTTGTCGAGCGCTAGCCGAACCTGGCGCAGATCGTCCTGCCAGCCGTCATCGTCGCCCATTGGCCCCTCCGACGCCGCCCGCTGCAGTCCGCGCGCCTCGGGTTCGATCTTGCGCAATTCGGCGATCTTCTGGTCGGTAGTCAGGGAGCCGTCTTCGACGATCTCCAGGACCCTCATTTCCCTAGACGTGGCCATGGCGTTTCTCCTGCCCGATACCGACCTCAACGCCGGGAACAGGTCCATGTTCCAGCCGGATCCTGGTTCCTGCGGGCAAACGACAGGCTCACCGAAGACGGCCGTTCCCGCGAAAACGCTCGTGGTCACTCAGCCGGGAAGAAGGCGGGGCCGACCACACGCACGGTCCGCTTGCCGGCCTCGATCGACTGCAGCTGGGCGGCACCCGGAGCCTCGCTGTCGGAGTCTGGAATTGCCGCGACGCTGCCGAGGTCCGGCTTTGCCTGAGGCAAAGGGATAATGGCATTGGTCATGTTCGTGGGCGTCACCGTCCTGGCCCTCAGTTCGGCAACCCGCTGATAGTAACGCTTGACGTCACAGGCCTTGAAATTGGCATCGTCACGATACCGGAAAGCGGCCGGCAACTCGGTGTATGGTTTGCGCGTGTCGAGCGCCACCATGCTGTCGGTTTCCTGGCTGACATCGCTCAGCGTGTAGAGATCGACCGCCGCATCGTCGCAGATGTAGCGGCATTGATCGGCCATTTCCTTGAGATCGCCGCTGCCGGCGAATTGCGACTTTGGCGCGGGGAAGAAATATCCATCCGACAGGCGAACGCAAAACAGCATCGCATTGCCGCCGACCATGGTCCCGGCCGCTGCCGTCGCGGATTGGGCCCTCTGCGCCGGGCGCTCCTGCTTCGCTCCCGATGAACAGCCGAGCGCCGCGAACCGTGCCCGCAGGCTCGAATTGTCCCTACCGGAATTGGAAGCAGCCGCGATCTGGCGCTGCACCTCCGTCCGGTTTCGAGCCAGGTCGGCGCAAGCGTTGAAGAAGCCGCCCGCGGCACTTTGCGCGGTGCATCTGCGCTGCTTCTCCAGGCCCTGGATTGCCGCGAGCTGGCGACGAAGCTGAGCCAGTGCCGGGCTCACACCTCCGCCAGCTGACAGCAACTGACTTCTGATCGCACCACAACTGTCCGCGTAGGAAGATGTCGTGCCAAGCGTAGACGCGGCGACCGTTACCAGCGCGATCATCATGAAAAGGTAGAAACGGGTCATCTGAACGCCATGATCCTTCTTGCCGATAGTCCGGAACCACGCTCTTTCGACTTGGATAAACTTTCACTAGATGAGCTGTATCTAATGCTTTAAGAATTCTTGCCTGAGCAGACCTTCATCTAGTGTAATATAGTTCGGCCTGTAAATTCGATATTACATTTTTATTTCAAGATTGAGACGAACCGGGAAACAACGGAGACAGCCCCGGGGTCGCGGCCGTCGGCAGGCCGATGCGTCGAGCCACGCGATCAATCAGGCGTTACCGCTGACTGGCCTTGAAACCTTTGCCCGTGCTGCTGCGTTGAAGGGCGAAGGAGAACGCAGATGTCGATCCACTTCACGGTATCGGAACTGACAAGAAACCTTTTTCACTCTCTCGGGCTGGATCACGACCGTGCCCCACGGCCGCTCAATGCCGAGCAAAACCTATTGCTGGAGTGCTATCTGGCCGGGCAGATTCCGGAATCGGCCTGGAGCGACTATGTCTTTGAGACACCGGACCTGGCACGGCATGCAGAACTGCGGCGCCTGAGCCATTGAACTGCCGGCTGGGGAAAAAGGCCCGGCAGCAATTGTCTTGAAAGCTATTTCTTGGGTGAAACGAGTTGCAACGTGAAGACGTTGCCGCCAATGCCTTGCGCCAGATCAGGTGAAAAATTCAGCGGCGTGCAATTCTTGACCGCGGCGACGGCCGCGTCGATGAACGACTTGCGCGCCTTCTCGTCCCCGGCCACCTTGGCCGCGGTTGGCCGCGGCGGACCGATCAGAGTGCCGTCGCGCTTGAAGCTGAAGCTCAGGGTTACAGTCGAATTCCCGGCATCGGCGGGCGGCGTCCAGCATGACTGGATCGCGGCTCCGACATCGTCCATGTTGTTGAGTGTTGCGGCATTCGACGGACAGACGATCCCTGTCGACATCACACCCGCAATGACCAGTTCGGCAACACCCTTCATCGCAAGCCCTCATCGTCACGACCAGCCGGCAATCCGCACGGGACCGCCGGGATCGATGGTAGAGCCAACACCGGCAATGGCAATATCCCTTGCCAAAAAGTTGTTCGGACAGAGCATGGCCAATGTGAGCCAATAGCCGAAAACAAAAAGGCCGGCACTGAGCCGACCTTTCCTTTTCACCTCGGCAGTTGCGCCAGTACATCCGTGGTCGCGGGCCGAAAGCGAATTGACCCCAATAGACAGGCTATTGGTAAACCAAACCTTAACGCGCCTGTCGTCCCACGCGCCCAGTCGGGAATCGCTGAGCCGCGAAGCCATCCTCTTGCGGCAGGACGGCCTATGCGACCGCCCTGAATTCGGCTTCTGGCACCGTCCCGAGACCCGCGCACTGCGCGCACACCATGGTCTTTCCGGGACAACCACTTTGATGCGTCCCTTGCGGGCAGCAATGCCCTTTTGACGCACGCCATCTGGAGCAATCGAAAACCTTGCCGCCGCCATGGCAGTGCGTGCATATCATCGTCACGGAAGTCATTCCAAACTCTACCCGACCCGAAATCCGCGTTGCCGCGAAAGCTACCCCGCCCCGCAAGTATCAGAGATCGCAGCGCTTTCAAGCGCCGCGGCCTGACTTAAATTGGGTGGATCCGGGCACACGACGTCCCCGGCTCTCGCGGCATTTGCGCGCTCTTTCGAGGCATGCAGAGCCCATGCCGGTACTGGCCGGTGTTGTTGGATTGTCTGGAGATCAACGACCGCGCCGTTGCTTGGTACGCCCAAGGGGAATCGAACCCCTGTTCCCGCCGTGAGAGGGCGGTGTCCTGACCGCTAGACGATGGGCGCGCTCAAGAAGGGGCGATATAGGCTGGCGGCTGGGAAAAAGCAACTGGGGTTCGGCGGCTTTGCGGCAGCGGACGAAAAACAGCCCGCAAGCTAGCGTTTCGGCTGGATCAGATCCCACAGATTGCCGTGGAGATCGGCGAAAACCGCCACCGTTCCATAGGGCTCAAAACGGGGCGCTTCGCGGAATTCGATGCCCTTCTCCAACATCGCGGCATGATCGCCGGCAAAATCGTCGGTTTCGAGGAAGAGAAAAACCCGGCCGCCGGTCTGGTTGCCGATGCTTTTCCTCTGCGCCTCGTCGGATGCCTCGGCAAGCAGCAGCCTGGCGCCCTGCCCGTTTGCCGGCGCGACGATCACCCAGCGTTTGCCGTCGCCGAGATCGACGTCCTCGAGCAGCAGAAAGCCCAGCCGGCCGACATACCAGGCGATCGCTTCGTCATAGTCGGCGACGACCAGCGCCACGGTCGCGACACGGCGATGTTCGGAGTATCCGGCCATCGTCTTTGCCTGTCTATTTGTTGCGGATTGCAAAACGGCCGATCAGGCGGCGCTCGGCGATGTCATAGACGAAGATCGCACGGCTGCCGTCGGCGAGATCGGCATCGATCGAAAGACGATCGCCCGACAGCGACTGGCTGACCACCTTGGCGCCCACCGGCAGCACGATATCGGCGCTGGCCGGCTCGCCCGCCGGCGTCTGGACGTCGCCGGACAGCGCCGGGTTGGCCGGCGGCGCCTTGCGTGATTTGTAGACAATCGCCGCGATCACCACCATAAGAGCCAGAAAGAGCAGGCCGAGATTAATGGCCATGAAGCGGATGAGCTTGCCGCGCAGCTTGTCGACCTCGGGGTCAAGCGGCTTTTCCTGTTCTTCATCGGCATCGGGCCGGGCCATGGCAAATATTCCAGAATGGTTTTTCGATGAGCGCTCATAGCGAAGAGGCCCCCGAATTGATAGAGGACCTGTTGATGGGGGCTGCGCCCACCTTGCTGGTCGCCGGCGCGGATGCGGCCGGCCAACGCCTGGACCAGTGGCTGGCGGCGGCCCTCGGCCCGGACATGTCACGCAGTCGCGTGCAGATGCTGATCAGGCAAGGCGCCGTCGTCATCGACGGCAAGCCGGTCGACGAAACCAAGCGCAAGATGAGCGCAGGCGAAAATGTTTCGGTCGCCATGCCGGAGCCGGAACCGGCGCAGCCACGGGGCGAGAACATCGCGCTCGACGTGCTCTATGAAGACGACGAACTGATCGTCATCAACAAGCCTGCCGGGCTGGTCGTGCACCCCGGCGCCGGCAACTGGACCGGCACGCTGGTCAATGCGCTGATCCACCATTGCGGCGACAGCCTGTCTGGGATCGGCGGAGTACGCCGGCCGGGCATCGTCCATCGCCTCGACAAGGAGACCAGCGGCGTCATGGTGGTCGCCAAGACCGACCGCGCCCACAAGGCGCTGTCGGAGGCCTTCGCCGACCACGGCCTGACGGGCGACCTCGAACGCGCCTACCTTGCGCTGGTCTGGGGCATACCCCAGAGGCCGACCGGAACGATCGACGCGCCGCTTGGCCGCGCCGCCGACCGGGTGCGCCGCGCTGTCGTGCCGGAAGGCCGCGACGACGCGCGCCACGCCGTCACCCGCTTTGCCGTGCAGGAGCGTTTCGGCGAGGACCAGCGGGAATTCGCCACCGCAAGCCTCGTCGAATGTCGGTTGGAAACCGGCCGCACCCACCAGATCCGCGTTCACATGGCCCATATCGGCCACCCCGTCATCGGCGACCCCGATTACGGCCTGGCGTTCCGCACCAAGGCCAACCGACTGCCGGAGCCCCTGAAAAGTCAGGTCAAGGCATTTTCCCGGCAAGCTTTGCATGCCTGGCTCCTTGCATTTCGGCATCCCACTACCCATCTAACGATGAGGTTCGAGGCGCCGATACCGGGGGACATGGAGGAACTCGTCGGCAGCTTTCGCAAACTCTGAACCTGCCATCAAAAAACCTGAGTGGCATTGTTCACTTCAACGTGACACACTGTTTCGTGTTGAACAAATGCCTGTCTTTTCTGGTTTTGTTCCTGTATAAGTTCTGATGTCGCGGGCGAGCCTTTTGGTGCTCGCGTCACATGCCCGCCGCGTTTCGGGGGCATCACTCCAATAGAGAGGGGGCGCTATCATGGCCCAGTCATTACCCAGTATCGTTTCCGGCGAAGGCGGCCTCAGCCGCTATCTGGAAGAAATCCGCCGCTTTCCCATGCTGCAGCCGCAGGAAGAGTACATGCTCGCCAAGCGTTACGCCGAGCACGAAGACACCACGGCCGCGCACAAGCTCGTCACCAGCCATTTGCGGCTCGTCGCCAAGATCGCCATGGGCTATCGCGGCTACGGCCTGCCGATCGGCGAGGTGATCTCGGAAGGCAATGTCGGCCTGATGCAGGCCGTCAAGAAATTCGAACCCGAGCGTGGTTTCCGTCTCGCCACCTACGCCATGTGGTGGATCAAGGCCTCGATCCAGGAATACATCCTGCGCTCGTGGAGCCTCGTCAAGATGGGCACGACTGCCAACCAGAAGCGTCTGTTCTTCAATCTCCGCAAGGTGAAGGGCAAGATCCAGGCGCTGGACGACGGAGACCTCAAGCCCGACCAGATCGCCGAGATCGCTACGCGGCTGAACGTTTCCGAGGCCGAAGTGGTGTCGATGAACCGCCGCCTGTCCGGCGACGCGTCCCTCAACGCGCCGATCCGGGCGACGGAAGGCGAGTCCGGCGAATGGCAGGACTGGCTGGTCGACGACCACGAAAGCCAGGAAGAGATGCTGATCGAGCAGGACGAGCTGGAAAACCGGCGCGGCATGCTGTCGGGCGCTCTGGCCGTGCTCAACGATCGCGAGCGGCGCATCTTCGAGGCGCGTCGTCTCGCCGAGGAGCCGCTCACTCTGGAAGAACTGTCGGCCGAGTTCGATATCAGCCGCGAGCGCGTTCGCCAGATCGAGGTGCGCGCCTTCGAGAAGGTGCAGGATGCCGTCAAGGCCGCCGCCAAGCGCCAGATGCAGGCGCTGCGTACCATCGAGGCACAGCCGGCGGCTTAAAGCCGGGATCAGCCAGGAATATCAAGGCGGCGTCAGGAAACTGGCGCCGCTTTTTTGTTTGGCGAAGCCGACGACACAGCCCTTTCTCCCCGTCACTCTACGGGGAGAAATGTCCGGCAGGACAATGAGGGGCGGCACCGAGATTGCGCGATTGCCACCGGCGCAGCAACTGCCAAACATCATCGCCAAACGTCGGCGCCGCCCCTCATCCGGCTGCCGCCACCTTCTCCCCGTATAGTGACGGGGAGAAGGACTAAACTTCACAACCCGTCCAGTGGAAATTTGAGGTACCGCCGGCCATTGGCTTCCGGTTCCGGCAGCCGGCCGCCATTCATGTTGACCTGCAGCGCATGCAGGATCAGCCGCGGCATCGGCAATGTGCGGTCGCGCGCCTCGCGTAGCGCCACGAACTCGGCCTCGGTGCGCGCGGCGACAAGATGGGTGTTGGTGGATTTCTGTATCGCCACGGTGCTTTCCCACAAGGGCTCGCGGCCACCGGGCTGATAGTCATGGCCGACGAAGACACGCGTCTCGTCGGGCAACGCCAGGATGCCCTGGATCGAGCGCCAGAGCCGTGCGGCGCTGCCGCCGGGGAAATCCGCCCTCGCCGTGCCGCTGTCGGGCATGAACATCGTGTCAT
The DNA here is from genome assembly GCF_004794715.1 of Mesorhizobium sp. M8A.F.Ca.ET.207.01.1.1. Taxonomy (NCBI): domain Bacteria; kingdom Pseudomonadati; phylum Pseudomonadota; class Alphaproteobacteria; order Hyphomicrobiales; family Phyllobacteriaceae; genus Mesorhizobium; species Mesorhizobium sp. M8A.F.Ca.ET.207.01.1.1. The sequence continues at coordinate 100,211 of NZ_SRUS01000009.1, forward strand.
GCACGAACGCCGCATCCCCCACCACATAGGTGATCGACGCCAGCGTATGTCCTGGCGAGAACAGCACCTTGACCGGAAGGGTTCCGATCCGGAACGTCTCGCCCTCGGCGAACAACCTGTCCCACTGCGTGCCGTCGGCGCGAAAATCGGGCCAGTTGTAGATGACCTTCCACAGGGCCTGGACGTCGACGATCCTGTCGCCGATCGCCATCGGCGCTCCGGTCTTCTGTTTGAGGTAATGCGCCGCCGAGATATGGTCGGCGTGCGGGTGGGTGTCGAGGATCCATTCGAGCTCCAGCCCGTTCTCCCCGACGAAACCGAGCAGGGCATCCGCGCTCCTCGTACCGGTTGCGCCGGATCTCTCGTCGAAATCCAGGATCGGATCGATGATGGCACATCGCTTCGTCGCCGGGTCCGTGACGACATACTGAATGGCCCCGGTCGGCTTGTCATAGAAGCCGCTGACCAAAGGCCTGGCCAAAGCTACATCCACGTCCGGCTCCCTCACCCCACGGCCGGCAGGAACGATTTTCTCCACCGGAACCCATTGCGGGCATGGTTGTCCGCTCCCGCGGGCCAGTCAAGCATGACTTGGCTCGCAGAAGCGGAAAAACCAAAAACGGTTGCGACGCGTTGGCTTCAGGCGGAAGGCTGTTTGGTCTTCCTGAGATAAGGCAGGATGGTCTCGTAGGCGCCGAAGCGCTTGATCGCATCCTCGTTGGAAACGGCGGCGGTGATGATGACGTCCTCGCCCTGCTTCCAGTTCGCCGGCGTCGCCACCTGGTGCTTGGCTGTGAGCTGCATGGAATCGACCGCGCGCAGGATCTCGTCGAAGTTGCGCCCTGTCGTCATCGGATAGGTCAGCACCAGCTTGATCTTCTTGTCCGGTCCAATGACGTAGACCGAGCGCACGGTGGCGTTGTCGGCGGGCGTGCGGCCTTCCGAGGTCTCGCCGGCGCCGCCTGGCAGCATGTCATAGAGCTTGGCGACCTTGAGGTCCTTGTCGCCGATCAGCGGATAATGCACCGAATGGCCGGTGGCCGTCTTGATGTCGTCCTGCCATTTGCCGTGGCTTTCGACCGGGTCGACCGAAATGCCGATGATCTTGACGTTGCGCTTCTTGAACTCGCCCTCGAGACCCGCCATCGTACCAAGCTCGGTCGTGCAGACCGGCGTGAAATTCTTCGGATGGCTGAACAGGATCGCCCAGCCGTCGCCGATCCAGTCATGGAATTTGATGGCTCCCTGCGTGGTTTCTGCGGTGAAGTCCGGCGCAATGTCGTTGATACGAAGACTCATGACCTATCCCTACCCCTTGTGAAATGTAGCCGGTATTCTTTTCGCCGGCCGGTGCCGGCACCCGATCGTAGCACCGCAGCGTGACTGATTAAACGCTGGAGATGACGGCTATTCAGCCGGCGGGCAAAAATTTTTCCGTGTCCGCGGATCGGGCGCGAAAAATAAGGCGCGACATCGGGCATGAGACAAACGCCAGGGATCGGCGAGGCGCGCCTCAGGCCTTGGTGATCGCCAGCGACGTCGCCAGATCTTCCATCCGCTGCGCCAGGGCGCCAAGCGCGCTGGTCAGCACGCTGTCACTCTTGTCGGCCTTGGTCAGCGCCTCGTCGCGCGTCTTGCGCAAGGTCAGCACTTCGCTTTCCATGCCCTTGACGCGCTTCTGCAGTTCGGAAAGCTCGTCCATCACCATGATGCCGGCCATGACGGTCAGCCGCTGGTCGCCGATCTCGCCAAAGGAATCCTTCAGATGCGAGACATAGCGGTCGAAGCGTTCGGCGAGATCGATCAGATGCTCTTCCTGGCCCTCGTCGCAGGCCATGCGGTACTGCTTGCCGTCGATTGAAACCGTGACCTGTGCCATCGGGCCAGCTCCTATCTGTCCAACACGGCGCGGATGGTTTCCATCGCGGTCACCAGCCGTCGCGAGACTTCCTTGTTGGCGTCTTCCAGCCGTTCGGCGCGCGCTTCGGAATTGTCGAGCTCCTGCGCCAGCCGGGAGCGATCGGCATTCATCCGCTGCACTTCGGCCTCGGCTTCCGAATAGTCTCGTTCATGCTCGAGCTTGGCCGCGACGGCATTTTCCAGCCCCTCGATGGCCTTGCTCAGCCTGGCGATTACTTCCTTGAGCGTGGTTTCCCCGGTCATGGCCTTCGTCCTGTGCCCTGCCCATCACCGAATCGTTCGCGTTCAGAACGCGTTATGTCAGAAACATTAGGCACCGGGTGAAGGCAACGTCAACAAAGCTCTCGCGACTGTCCCCCGCTAACGCTAATGTAGGCCCGCCGACGGCATCACAAGACCGGCAAATCTGCACCCGATTTGTTGACTAAAAGCCCGCGCCTGCTATGTGTCGCGCACCCTTTTCAAGGGCTCTCCCAAGCCCTCAAACCCCCACCTCGGAGGAACCATGACGTCGCGTGAACAACATGACCGGATGGCCAATGCGATCCGTTTTCTCTCCATGGACGCCGTCGAGAAGGCGAATTCCGGCCATCCCGGCCTGCCCATGGGCTGCGCCGACATCGCCACGGTGCTGTTCACCCGCTTCCTGAAATACGACCCCAAGGCCCCGCACTGGGCCGACCGTGACCGCTTCATCCTGTCGGCCGGCCATGGCTCGATGCTGCTCTACTCGTTGCTGCATCTGACAGGCTACGAAGACATGACCATCGACCAGATCAAGCACTTCCGCCAGTTGGGTTCGAAAACGGCGGGCCATCCCGAATACGGCCATGCCACCGGCATCGAGACCACGACCGGCCCGCTCGGCCAGGGCCTCGCCAATTCGGTCGGCTTCGCGCTCGGCGAGCGCATCATGAACGCCGCCTTCGGCAATGACCTCGTCGACCACTACACCTATGTGCTGGCCGGCGACGGCTGCCTGATGGAAGGTGTGTCCCAGGAAGCCATCGCGCTTGCCGGTCACCTCAAGCTCAACAAGCTGATCGTCTTCTGGGACAACAACAACATCTCGATCGATGGCCCGGTATCGCTCGCCGACAACACCGACCAGGTCGCCCGCTTCCAGGCCTCCGGCTGGAACGCCAGCCATATCGACGGCACCGATCCGGAAGCGATCGCCTATGCCATCGAAGCTGCCCGCCATTCCGACAAGCCGACGATGATCGCCTGCAAGACGACCATCGGCTTCGGCGCCCCGACCAAGGCCGGCACCAACAAGGCGCACGGTTCACCGCTCGGCGCCGACGAGATCGCGGGCGCGCGCAAGTTCTTCAACTGGGACTCGCCGCCCTTCGAGATTCCGGCTGACATCCTCGACGCCTGGCGCACCGCCGGCAAGGCCGGCGCCAAGCCGCGCACCGACTGGGAAGGCCGCCTGGCCAAGGCCGATCCGAAGCTGAAGGCCGAATTCGAGCGCCGCCTCGCCGGCAAGCTGCCGGGCAATTTCGACGCCGTCATCGCCGACTACAAGAAGAAGCTCTCGGCCGACAAGCCGAAGGTCGCCACCCGCAAATCGTCGGAAATGGCGCTCGAAGTGATCAATGGCGCGGTGCCGGAGACCATCGGCGGCTCGGCGGATCTGACCGGCTCCAACAACACCAAGACCAGCCAGACCAAGAACATCACGCCGGACGACTACGGCCAGCGCTATGTCCACTACGGCATCCGCGAGCATGGCATGGCTGCCGCGATCAACGGCTTGACGCTGCATGGCGGTCTCATCGCCTATGGCGGCACCTTCATGTGCTTCTCCGACTATGCCCGCCCCTCGATGCGGCTTGCCTCGCTTATGGGCATTCGCTCGATCTTCGTCATGACCCATGATTCCATTGGTCTGGGCGAAGACGGCCCGACCCACCAGCCGGTCGAGCACCTGGCGGCCCTGCGCGCCATCCCGAACCACAATGTGTTCCGTCCGGCCGACGCCGTGGAAACCGCCGAATGCTGGCAGATCGCGCTCGAATCCGAAAAGACGCCGTCGACGCTGGCGCTGACCCGGCAGAACCTGCCCACCGTCCGCACCGAGTTCACCGAAAAGAACCTGAGCAGCCAGGGCGCCTATGAACTCGCCGCCGCCAGCGGTGAAGCCGCGGTGACGATCTTCGCCTCCGGCTCCGAGGTTGAGATCGCGCTCGGCGCCCGCGACCTTCTGGAAAAGCATGGCCACCCGACCCGTGTCGTCTCGGTGCCCTGCTTCGAACTGTTCGACAAGCAGAGCGACGCCTATCGCAAGAAGACCATTGGCGACGCGCCGATCAAGATGGCGATCGAGGCCGGCATCCGCCAGGGCTGGGACCATCTCATCGGCTCCGATGGCATCTTCATCGGCATGACCGGCTTCGGCGCCTCCGGCACCATCGAGCAGCTCTATCCGCATTTCGGCATCACCGCCGATGCGGCTGCCAAGGCCGCTGAAGCCCGCCTTCACGGCAAGTGAGGCCCGGGCAGGTCGCCCAAAATTGCATCGCGGCGTTGGGAACGACATGCACCAAACAAAATCCGGCGAGATCGCGTGAAAAGCGGTTTCGCCGAACTGGCCTAACCTAATCGATTTAAATCTGGCCCGCTGCGGCTGGATTCTTCGCCCGTCCGCCGCTATGAAGCTGCGGACCAATCGCCTTCCAGCTCCCAGGGAGAGAATAATGACCGTCAGAGTTGCCATCAACGGATTTGGCCGCATCGGCCGCAACATCCTGCGCGCCATCCATGAGTCCGGCCGCAAGGACATCGAGGTCGTCGCCGTCAATGATCTCGGCCCGGTCGAGACCAATGCCCACCTGCTGCGCTTTGACAGCGTGCACGGCCGCTTCCCCCATGAAGTGTCGGTCGACGGCGACCAGATCACCGTCGGCAAGGAGAAGTTCAAGGTCACGGCGATCAAGGACCCGACACAGTTGCCGTGGAAGGAACTCGGCGTCGACATCGCGCTCGAATGCACCGGCATCTTCACCGCCCGCGACAAGGCCGCCGCGCACCTGACCGCCGGCGCCAAGCGCGTGCTGGTCTCGGCTCCCGCCGACGGCGCCGACCTCACCGTCGTCTACGGCATCAATCACGACAAGCTGACCAAGGACCACATCGTCATCTCGAATGCGTCCTGCACCACCAACTGCCTGGCGCCGCTTGCGGCCGTCCTGCATGAAACGGTCGGCATCGAAAAGGGCATGATGACGACGATCCATTCCTATACGGGCGACCAGCCGACGCTGGACACCATGCACAAGGATCTCTACCGCGCCCGCGCCGCCGCCCTGTCGCAGATCCCGACCTCGACCGGTGCCGCCAAGGCGATCGGCCTCGTGCTGCCCGATCTCAAGGGCAAGCTCGACGGGATCTCGATCCGCGTGCCGACGCCGAATGTCTCGGTCGTCGACTTCAAGTTCATCGCCAAGCGCGCGACCACGGTCCAGGAAATCAACGAAGCGGTCATCGCCGCCTCCAACGGCAAGCTGAAGGGCATCCTCGGCGTTACCCATCACCCGAACGTGTCGATCGACTTCAACCACGATCCGCGCTCCTCGATCATGGCGCTCGACCAGACCAAGGTGATGGACGGCAACTTCGTTTCGGTGCTGTCGTGGTACGACAATGAATGGGGCTTCTCCAACCGCATGAGCGACACCGCCGTGGCTTTCGGCAAGACCATCGCCTGATCGAGGATCTGTCTTCCCGACACTCGAAACGCCCGGCTTCGTCCGGGCGTTTTCGTTTGCCGGAGCAGCAACGCGAAAATCGGCGGCGCGGGGCAAAAAACCACCCTCCCGCCTTGCACTGGTCACGCCTTCGCCCCACTCTCCCGTAAAGCCAGCAAGCAGAGGAATTCGAGGGGCAAATCACGGATGGAGCATGCGATCTATCTCGTTACGCTGGTCGGCACGGCGCTTGTTGTCGCCGCCGCGTTTTCGAGCCTGATCGCCTTCCGCTTCGGCGCCCCGCTCCTGCTCCTGTTTCTGTGCATCGGGCTCGCCACCGGAGCCGACGGCCTCGGCATCCAGTTCGACAACGCCCGTATCGCCTATTTTGCCGGCTCACTGGCGCTCGCCGTCATTCTGTTCGATTCCGGTTTCGGCACGCCGCTCAACGCCTTGCGGCAGGCGGCAGGACCGGCCCTGTCGCTGGCGACCTTCGGCGTGCTACTCACCACCGGCCTGTTCGGCGCCGCCGCCAACTATCTGCTCGATCTCAGCTGGCTGGAATCCTTCCTGCTCGGTGCCGCCGTCGCCTCGACCGACGCGGCGGCGGTGTTCTTCCTGCTGCGCGCCGGCGAGATCAATCTGCGCGAGCGCGTGCGCTCCACGCTCGAGGTGGAATCGGGCACCAACGATCCGATCGCCATCTTCCTGACCATCACGCTGGTCGAGATCATCGCCGCCCACGCCAATCCCGAAGCCAATGTCCTGGTCACCAACCTGATCCTCGGCTTCCTCGTCAACATGGGCCTCGGCGCCATCGTCGGCGTGCTTGGCGGCCTCGCCATCGTACGCCTGGTCGATCGGCTCAACCTCGACCATGGCCTGCTGCCGATCTTCGTGCTGACCCTGTCGCTGATGGTCTTCGCGGCCGCCGGCGCGATTGGCGGCTCGGGCTTCCTGGCGGTCTATATCGCCGGGCTCATCGCAGGCAATTCCGACATCCGCGCCGTCACCATCCTGAAGCGCTTCCAGGACGGCATGTCGTGGCTGGCGCAGATCATCATGTTCCTCATCCTCGGCCTGTTCGCCACGCCCTCGCAATTTCCGGCGATCATGGTGCCTGCGATAGCGCTTGGCCTGTTCCTGATGTTCATTGCCAGACCTGTCGCCGTGTGGCTCTGCCTGATCCCATTCCGCCTGCCGCGTCCCGAAGTCGCCTTCGTCTCCTGGGTCGGCCTGCGCGGCGCCGTCTCGATCCTGCTCGCCATCACACCGCTGCTCGGCGGGCTGGAGAACGGCCGCAGCATCTTCAACGCCGCCTTCATCATCGTTCTGGTGTCGCTGGTCATCCAGGGCTGGACGGTCGGCCCGCTGGCGCGTCGCCTCGGTCTGATCGTGCCGGCGCGGCTCGGACCGCTGGACAAGGTCGAACTGGAACTGCCTGGCTCCGCGCATCACGAGCTCCTTGCCTATCGCGTGGCGCCGGGCAGCCCGGTGGCGCGCGGCGAGCGCATCCCGCGCTGGGCCCGGCCCTCGCTGGTGCTGCGTGACGGCCGTTCGATGCGTTTCCAGGACATGGGCCGGCTCGCCGCCGGCGATCAGGTCTACATCTTCGTGCCCGACCGCTATCCGCGCCTGCTCGACAAGCTGTTTGCCAGCCGCGCCGTAGTCGACCCGGAGGATGCCGATTTCTTCGGTGCCTTCGCCGTCGATCCGGCGCGTTCCGCAGCCGAACTGGAAGCCGCCTATGCGCCCGGTCTCACCGAGGCCGAGCAGAAACAGACCGTCGGCGCGCTGGTCACGGCGCGGCTCGGCGGCCATGCCGAATATGCCGACCGCGTGCTGCTCGGCCCGATCGAGCTGATCGTCAGGGATGTCGACGACAAGGGCAGAATAACGGGCCTCGGCCTGTCCTTCGAGCCGACCGCGCCGGTGGCGCGGGTGCCGGTCTTCCTCAGCGCCGGCGAGATGGGCGACCGTCTGAGCGCCTTTATCCGCAACTGGCGCAAGCCGGCCGAGGCGCAGGTGGCGGCACAAGCGGATGACACCCCTGAGCCGCCGGTCGAGAAGGCATCGGTCGAACGCTGACTCGGGCGACCGTTTGCACCGCCCCCACATACGCCGGAGTGGTATTCACGGACTATGTCCGCGCCGGTCTCAAAATTTCGCATCCGACCTCGGCCTAAGCCTTGCATCGCCGCCGATGCGGGGTATGGTCCCGGCGATTTTCAGACGAAAGGGACCGGCATGGCTGCCTTCAAGACACTGGACGACATCGGCAACATAAGCGGCAAGCGCGTGCTGGTGCGCGTCGACCTCAACGTTCCCGTCGCCGACGGCAAGGTCACCGACGCCACCCGCATCGAGCGCATCGCGCCGACCATCGCCGAATTGTCCGGCAAGGGTGCCAAGGTCATCCTGCTCGCCCATTTCGGCCGGCCCAAGGATGGCCCCTCGGCCGAATTCTCGCTGGAGCCTATCGCCAGGGCCACCGCGCAGGTGCTCGGCCGCCCCGTCGGCTTCGCCTCCGATTGCGTCGGCGACACGGCGGGCAGCGCTGTCGCCGCCATGGACAAGGGCGACGTGCTGCTGCTCGAAAACACCCGCTTCTACAAGGCCGAGGAGAAGAACGATCCCGCCTTTGCCGAACGGCTCGCCGCCAATGGCGACATCTTCGTCAACGACGCCTTTTCGGCGGCCCACCGGGCGCACGCCTCGACGGAAGGGCTGGCGCGCCTGCTGCCATCCTTTGCCGGCCGCACCATGCAGGCCGAACTCGAGGCGCTGGAGAAGGGCCTGGGCAATCCGGTGCGTCCGGTCGTCGCCATCGTCGGTGGCGCCAAGGTCTCGACCAAGATCGACCTGTTAATGAACCTGGTGAAGAAAGTCGACGCGCTGGTTATCGGTGGCGGCATGGCCAACACCTTCCTCGCCGCGCGCGGCACCGATGTCGGCAAGTCGCTTTGCGAGCATGACCTGGCCCCGACCGCCAAGCAGATCATGATCGAGGCCGCCGAAGCCGGCTGCGCCATCATCCTGCCGGTCGACGGCGTCGTCGCCAAGCAGTTCAAGGCGGGCGCCGCCTGCGAGACCGTCGCCATCTCCGACGTGCCGGCCGACGGCATGATCCTCGATGTCGGCGCCAAGACCGTGACGACGATCGGCGAATGGATCGACCGCGCGGCGACGCTGGTCTGGAACGGTCCGCTCGGCGCCTTCGAGATCGAGCCGTTCGATCACGCCACGGTGGCGGCGGCCAAACATGCGGCCGCGCGCACAAAGGCCGGCAAGCTGGTCTCGGTCGCCGGCGGCGGCGATACGGTGGCGGCGCTCAACCATGCCGGTGTCGCCGACGACTTCACCTATGTCTCGACCGCCGGCGGCGCCTTCCTGGAGTGGATGGAAGGCAAGCCGTTGCCCGGCGTCGACGTGCTGAAGCGCTGAAGCGTTCGGCGGCTCCCCGGCAATCCGATCAACTCGAAGGGAGCCGGCGGCGGCGCCGGCGACTTTCAATCGATTCGAGCTTTCCGGCGTCATTCCTTTGGCGGTAGTGTTCTGCTAGGCGCAGATCAACCGGTTCAGGAGAAGCAGAATGAGCGAACGTCTCGAAGACATTGCCGCCGCGATCGTGGCCAACGGCAAGGGCCTTTTGGCCGCCGACGAAAGCTCCGGCACCATCAAGAAGCGCTTCGACGTCATCGGCGTCGAATCGACCGCCGACAGTCGCCGCGACTATCGCGAGATGATGTTCCGCGCCAAGGACGCGATGACCAGGTACATTTCCGGCGTCATCCTCTATGACGAGACCATCCGCCAGAAGGCCGCCGACGGCACGCCTCTGGTCGACATCATCAAGGCGTCAGGCGCCATTCCCGGCATCAAGGTCGATGCCGGCGCCAAGCCGCTGGCCGGATTTCCCGGCGACACCGTCACCGAAGGCCTCGACGGACTGCGCGAACGGCTTGCCGACTATTACAAGCTCGGCGCCCGTTTCGCCAAATGGCGCGCGGTGATCGACATCGACACCGCCAAGGGCGTCCCCTCGGCCACCTCGATCGGCGCGAACACCCATGCGCTCGCCCGCTATGCCGCCCTTTGCCAGGAAGCCGGCATCGTGCCGATCGTCGAGCCTGAAGTGCTGATGGACGGCGCCCACGACATCGGCACCTGCTACGAGGTTTCCAAGGCGACGCTGACAAGGCTCTATGACGAACTCTACGCGGCCCGCGTCGTGCTTGAAGGCACGATCCTGAAGCCGAACATGGTCCTGTCGGGCAAGAAGTCGGGCACCGTGGACAGTCCCGAGCACGTCGCCGAAAAGACCATAAAGCTGTTCCGCGAGACAGTGCCGGCGGCGGTACCGGGCATCGCCTTCCTCTCCGGCGGCCAAGAGGACGAGGAGGCGACCGCCAACCTCAACGCCATCAACGCCATCGGCCCACACCCGTGGAAGCTGACCTTCTCCTACGGCCGCGCGCTGCAGGCCGCGCCGCAGAAGGCTTGGAGCGGCAAGGCATCGAACATCGCCGCCGGCCAGGCCGCCTTCACCCATCGCGCCCACATGAACCATCTGGCCGCACTCGGTAAATGGAAGGCGAGCCTGGAACAGGCTGCCTGAAGACCCCCTGCTATCCCTTCCCTTCAAACCCGGGCCGACGTGCCCGGGTTTTTGTTTTGGCGCGCCGGCCTTGGGGCGAGGCATTCGCATTCTTATTTCCTCTGGGCATTCCTGGCAGCGGCGATGTCGGCTCGCGCCCATCCCGTTCGTCCTTGGGGTGCAGACAGGGAGAAGTACATGCATCGCAACAAGGTCGTTTCGCGCGAAGACTGGTTCGAGGCCCACAAGGCACATCTAAACCGCGAGAAGGAACTGACGCGGTTACGCGAACGCGTTGCGGCCGAGCGGCGGCAGCTACCCTGGCTGAAGGTGCGGAAGGATTATGTCTTCGAGACGGAACACGGACCAAAGAAACTGGCCGATCTCTTCGCCGGCCGCAGCCAGCTGATCGTCTATCACTTCGTGTTCGCGCCGGGCTCGACGCATCACTGCGAGAGCTGTGCCTTCGTCGCCGATCACATCGACGGCGCCAACCAGCATCTCAGGCATCATGACGTGTCGCTTGTCGTGATCGCGCGCGCGCCGCTCGCCGAGCTGCTGCCTTACAAGCAGCGCATGGGATGGAAATTCGACTGGGTGTCCTCCTATGCCTCGGATTTCAACTTCGACATGCAGGTCTCCTTCACCGACAGGCAGATCGCCTCCGGCGAAGCCGTCTATAACTTCGAGACACCGGTATCGACGTCGAAGGACCTGCCTGGCACCACTGTCTTCTACAGGGAGGAAGCCGGTGACATCTTCCTGACCTTCATGTCGCGCGCCCGTGGCAGCGAGCAGTTCATCGGCGCCTATCAATATCTCGACATGGCGCCGAAAGGCCGCGGCGAGACCGGCCCCTATGGCACTTCGATGGACTGGGTGCGGTTGCACGACGACTATGGAAACAGGTCGCTGCAGGACGACGCTTGCCCCTAGGGCAATTTCAGAAAAAGCGTGAAACGGTTTCCCGTCCGGAATTGCGCCAAAACAAAGGGCATGGGTCGATGAGGCGGGATCCGTTCACGCCGATCAAAACATGCGCTAAGGCTGCCTCGTCATTTCACGGTATTGCCATGCGTTTCCCGACCGTCCTCACCTGGCTCGCCTTCCCGGTCTATGTCTGGCAGGGGTTGGGCGTGCGCCGCCGCACCTCGCGCATGCTGCCGGCGCAAGGCCCGGTCATGCACGAGATCTCGGGCCAGGCCCCGGTGATCTCGCTGCTGGTCCTGGGCGATTCCTCCGCCGCGTCGGTCGGCATCGGCAATTCCGAAAACGGCCTTGCCGCGCAGCTCGCCGTGCTGATTGCGCAGCGCACGGGCAGCGCTGTGCGCTGGCGTGCCGCCGGCTTCAATTCGGCGACATCTGGCCAGATCCGCGACCATGTCCTGCCCAACCTGTCGGCCGATCCGTGGACGCATATCGTGCTCGCCATCGGCACCAACGACACCAAGAATTTTCATTCCGTGCCGCGCTTCAAGAAGGAGTTCGGCGGCCTGCTCTACGCGCTGCGCGCCAAATGGCCGGAGGCGCGCGTGATATGGTCGCCGGTGCTGGAGTTCACGCGCGCGCCGGCCATGCCGTCGCTGCTCGGCAAGATCCTCGAGGTCCGCGCCACCGCGATGAACCGGATGGGCGAACGCCTCTGCCTGGAACGCGGCGCGGTGCCAGCGCCGCGCCTGCCGATCACCAACCCTGAAGCCGGTTTTGCCTCCGACGGGTTCCATGCCTCGGAGGCCGGCTACCGGGCCTGGGCGGAACATCTCGTCGACCCTGTGCTTGGCGACTGAATATCTATGGCCAAGCGGCGCGACAGCTTAGGTCAAATGCCCGAGCACGGCCGCCAGCGAAATCGCCGCCATGGCAAGAAGCGCCAATTTCCAGAAATCGCCGCGTCGCCTGAGCCCGGGCCAACCGAGCGGCTTGATGAGCTGGATCACCATGAACCCGACGATGACAAGGGCGAGGAGTTTCGTCATGCCGCCTTTGACCAGCAACGCCGTCACCTGTCAAAGCGGTTTCGCTCGGTCTCCGGGAAAGAAAGACGACGCGATCCAGAACCGGAACGCGGCGCCCGCACCTAACCGCGCAACGATCTACTTCAGCGGCTTGAGGCCAGCCTCGATCGAAGCGCGTTTTGCCTCCAGGAACGGCGGCAGGGCAAGGCTTTCGCCGAGCGTTTCCAGCGGCTCGTCGGCGGTGAACCCCGGCCCGTCGGTGGCGATCTCGAACAGGATGCCGTTCGGCTCACGGAAATAGAGCGAGCGGAAGTAGTAACGCTCGACCTCGCCGCTCGACGGCAGCCGGAATTCGGCAAGGCGCGCCGTCCAATGATGCAACGTCTCCTGGTCCGGCGCCCTGAAGGCGACGTGGTGAACCGCACCGGCGCCTTGCCTTGCGGGCGCCAGCCCGGGCTGCACGGCGACATGAAGCTCCGCCGCCGGCCCGCCCGCGCCCATTTCGAAGACGTGGACCTGGCCCTCGCCGTCCGGCGAGGCATAGTCGCGTACCTTGCGCATGTTCATCACCCTGGTCAGCACCGCCTCGGTGTTGGTGATATCGGGAACACTGATGACGATTGGCCCGAGCCCGCGGATCTGATGTTCGGCCGGCACCGGGCTTTGCGCCCAGGGATGGCTGCCGCCCTTTCCGTCATCGCTGACGAGCCGCAGGCGCTGGCCTTCGGGGTCCTCGAAATCCAGCGACTTGTAGCCGCCGATATCGACAATCTCTCCTGTCACGATGCCTTCGCTGGCAAGGTGCTGCTTCCACCAGGCAAGGCTCTCCTGGCTGCCGACCCTGAGGCTGGTTCGCGCGATGCTGTGCGTGCCACGCCGTTCGCGGCCGACCGGCCAGTCGAAGAAGGTCAGGTCCGTACCCGGTGTTGCCTCGCCGTCGGCATAAAAGAGATGGTAGGCCGAGGTATCGTCCTGGTTCACCGTTTTCTTGACGAGCCGCAGGCCCAGCACCTTCGTGTAAAAGTGCAGATTGCCGGGCGCATTGGCGGTGATGGCGGTCAGATGGTGAATTCCTGTCAGTTGCATGCTCATGGTCGTCTCCCTGTTTTTTGGGGAAGAATTTTCTCCTTTCATATCAGAACTCCGGTCACCCCGCTTAAGGCCGCCTGTCCCGACAGTTTGTCGACAGGCGATGAACAATACGGCCAGATTGGCCTGACCTTGGTGAACGACCCGCACCCGCAGGACCTGTCATGGCGAGAACGGAACTGTCGCGATACGACCTGCCATCCTCCTGACAGACTGCTGTCAGGAGGGGTATGCGATACTGCCTCCAGTTAGAGAGAGGAGATTGGTCATGAACGGTTTTACCATTCTGCGTGGCATGCAGCACTATGTCGGCAAGATCCGCACTATGCGCACCGAGATCCGCACGCAGCGGTTCATGAACGCGCTGCCCGCCGACATTCGCAAGGATATCGGCTGGCCCGACATGTATGCCGAGCGTCGCCATCACGGCAATTGAGCAGAATTTTCAAGCCAGCGGTTGGAGGCTGACACGTCAGCACCCAGATATCAGGTCCGGCGCGAGGGATGGAGCGAGCTCATGCCCGAGAACAAGACAATCGGCTTCCTTTTCATCGAGGGCTTTGCCGACTGGGAATATGGGTTGCTGGCGGCCTCGGCGGTCGAGTGGTTCGGCGCTCGCGCCGTGTCGCTGACGCCGGGAGGCAAGCCGGTGACCGGAATCAGCGGTTTTCGCCTGACACCGGACCGTTCGGCGGACGCCGATGACAATATCGATCTCGATGCCGTGGCCGTCATCGGTTCCGACCAGTGGGCGGGCAAGGCGCCGCCGGATGCTTCCGAACTGCTGACGGCCGTCGCGGCGCGCGGCGGTGTCGTTGGCGGCATTTGTGCCGGGACGCTGGCGCTGGCCCGAGCCGGCATGTTCGAGAAGGCCAGGCATACCAGCAATGGCCGAGACTGGATCAACCGCCACGAAGCCGGCTATGCCGGCGATGGCAATTATCAGGACGTGCCGCATGCCGTGGCCGACGGCAGGATCGTTTCCGCGCCGGGCTCTGCGCCCGGCACCTTCGCCCTTGCCTTTCTACAAACGCTCTATCCCGAAAAAGGCAGCGATCTCGCGCAGATGCGGACGCTGTTCGCCAAAGAGTATGGTGAAGCCTCCTGACAGTATGCTGTCAGGAGGCGCGTGCGATGGTGACTGATGCGCATGGCCGGCCGAGAGGACGATCGATGAAAAGCTGGAACGACAGGCTGAACACGCCTGGCATCAACGGCGTGAAACCAACGCCGCGCACGATGGGAGACGTCGTCGAGGGCCAGCCCATGCTGGTGCCAACCGCGCGCCAGGTCGATGATTTCATCCGCTCGATTGCTGAAGGTGTCGAGATGGACGTTCGCGCGTTGCGCACCGCGCTCGCCATCGAGCACGGCGCCGAAGTGACATGCCCGGTCACCATAGGCTATCATCTGCGCACGGTCGCCGAGGCGGCCTCGGAGGACCTTGAACGCGGCATGACGCTCTGCGACATCGCTCCCTTCTGGCGCGTGCTTGATGCGAAGACGCCGACAACGAGGAAACTGTCCTTCGGCGCGGAATTCGTTGCCGCGCAGCGTAAGCGCGAAGGGCTGAAACCGTAATGCATGTCACGTGGAAGTGGATCCGGTCCGGGAGCCACGGCATGCATGGGAAAGACACTGGGGAAGCAAACGATGCGCCGCGCCGACAGGCTCTTTCAGATCGTGCAGCATCTGCGTGGTGGCCGCCTGGTCACCGCCCAGAAGCTCGGCACATGGCTCGAGGTTTCCGAGCGAACCATCTATCGCGACATAGCCGACCTGCAGTCGACCGGGGTGCCGATCGACGGCGAGGCTGGCGTTGGCTACATGATGAGGGAGGGTTTCGACCTTCCGCCGCTGATGTTCACGCGTGACGAGATCGTGGCGCTGGTTGCCGGCGCCCGCATGGTGCGCGCCTTTGGCGGCGCTGCCATGGCGCGCGCCGCCGACGAGGCGCTGGTCAAGATCGGTGCCGTACTGCCCGATGCCGAAAAGGATCGCATCGCCCGCACCGAGATCCACACGCCGATGTGGGTGGTCAGCGACGCCGCCCGCGAGGCGATCGACCTGATCGAGCGCGCGGTCGAAAAACGCCAGGTGCTGACCATCGACTACTCGGACGAAGCCGGTCGCGGTACCGCGCGCGATATCAGGCCGCTCGGCCTATGGTTCTGGGGCAAGGTTTGGACGCTGGTCGCCTGGTGCGAGATGCGTGATGATTTTCGCGCTTTCCGCATCGACCGCATCGCCTCGGTGGTCATCGCCGGCCGCATCTTCAAGCCGGAACGCGGCAAGCAGCTCGCCGATTTCTACCGGGCGGTGGAGCGCAGCGAGGACTACGGCATGGCGCCCGACCGCGCGGCGCGAAGCTGAGATTTGCCCGACCGCACAAAAAAGCCCGCTCGAAGCGGGCTTTTTTGTCGAATTGGCGAAAAGCCTATTCTTCGTCGTCCGTATCGGTGTCCTTCGACTTCAGCGCTGACAGCTTGGCGAAGACGGCGTTGGCGTCGAGCTCGGCGTCCTCGTCCTTCGGCTTCTCCGGCGCCGGCACCAGCCGCTCGGTCAATGCCGCCGGCAGCAGCGTATCGCCGACCGGCTGCGCCTGTTCGCGGCCACGCGAGGCGCGGTTGACCTCCATGTCGAGGTCGATCTGCGAGGCGAGACCCAGCGTCACCGGGTCCATCGGCTGCAGATTGGCCGAGTTCCAGTGCTTGCGTTCGCGGATCTGCTCGATCGTCGACTTGGTGGTGCCGACAAGGCGCGAAATCTGCGCGTCCTTGAGTTCGGGATGGTTGCGCACCAGCCACAGAATGGCGTTCGGCCGATCCTGGCGCTTCGACAGCGGCGTGTAGCGCGGACCCTTGCGCTTGGATTCCGGCACCCGCACCTTGGGGTCGGAAAGCTTGAGGCGCTGGTTCGGGTCTTTCTCGGCGCGCGCGATCTCGTCGCGGGTCAGCTGGCCGGTCATGATCGGATCCATGCCCTTGATGCCTTGCGCCGATTCGCCGTCGGCGATCGCCTTGACCTCGAGCGGATGCAGCCCGCAGAACTGCGCGATCTGCTCGAAGGAAAGCGCGGTGTTGTCGACCAGCCAGACGGCGGTCGCCTTGGGCATCAGCAGCGTATTGGCCATTGCAAAAATCCTTCTCGTTCGCCCGCGTTCCCGCGCGGGCGGTGGTTTAGAGCCACCAAAATGGGAAATTCGGGGCCTGTATAACCGTTCCCTGGCCGCTTCGCAATGTTTTTGGAAAAGCCCGCCGAAAACCGCGAACCGGCGGTTACCGGAACGGCTCCGTGCCCTTGAGCAGCGCGACAAGCTGGCTCTGTTGGCGCGTTCCGGTCTTGGCGAATATCCGTTCGAGATAGGTTCGCCCGGTCTTAACGGTGATGTTGGCGCTCGCCGCCGCCTCCGTCAGGGTTCGCCCTTGCGAAAGTGCCGAGGCCAGGCGCGCCTCGGCCGGCGTCAGGTCGAACAGTCCGGCAAGCAGTGTTGGCGATGGCACCATGGAACTGGCGTTCACCGCCGTCGCCGCGACCAGGATGTCGGCGCCCGAGAATATCTCGTGGGCGGAGCGGCGCAGCGGCAGGACATGAAGGATCAGTGGCGACCTGTCGGCGGCGGCCGGAACAGGGATGGACCGGACCGAGGGTTCGGCGTCCCCCCGCGCAGCGACGACGGCCTGCTGAAACAGGCGATTGGCATCCGCATCGACGATTGCCATGCCGCCAAAGGCGACCGGCAGGAAGATAGAGCCCATGCTCTCGAACAGCTGATTGGCGGCGAGCACATGCCCCCTCGATGAGAGAATGGCCGCCGGCAGCCCCATGGCCGTCATGGCGGCAACGGTTCCCTTGGCCCGCTCCAGGCCAAGCCGTCCGGCGATCAGGCTGGCGCGCGCCATGGCCGGCCGCAAACCGTCGAGAATGTCGAAGCTCCCGGCGTCGTAGCGGCCCTCGCCAAGCCTTCGCTGGAAGACGAAGATGGCCAGTTCGCCGCTCGGCATCGGGATGGCGGTACAGGTATGCGCGCCAATCCCGAGCGCGCGCAGGCGGACCCGGATGGGATCGTTCTCGATTTCCTCGGCTGTCAGGAAACTCTCGACATCGACGAAACTCGCCGGCTGCACCGCGCACATGCGTGAGACCGCCGTGGAGAACTGCAGCGTATCGCCCAGAAGGAATTCGCTCAGCAAGTCCTGCAGCAACGGCACCGTCCTTCCGCGCACCGGCTGCTCGTCGGCAAACAGGAACACGGCGCCGCCCACCGAGTCCGAGGCGCTATTTATGCCTTCCAGTACCTCCGGCCATAGGTCCGGAACGAAAGCAGCCTCGTAGATCTTGTCGGTAAGATCATCCAACATGAGCGTGGAAGCCTTCGTCGATGCCTGCCCTGCCAGCCACGCGCTCACGCGGCAACCGGTCCCCATTCGTCAAGATGCCATGCTGAAAACAGAGGTCAAGCCGCCTGGTGCTTGACACGGGTGACGGTGGCTCACGCCGACTGGCCCCCCAAAAGACAAAACCCGCCGGACAGGGTCCAGCGGGTTCGGAACCGGCGACGAACAAGGCGTCTGCGTCGGCTCTGCATTGCGACCCTGCCTTGCGGCGGGGTCGCGCTTGCAATCAGATCGCCTGACGGGCGATCCTTTCGATGTCGGCGCGGTTGATGCCGAGGTCGCTGAGCTGACGTGCGTTGAGGCGGTTCAATTCGCGAACGGTCTCGTTGTACATGCGCCAGTTACGGAAAGCGCGGATCGGGTTCATGGTAGTCCTCCTGAATTGGGTTCGTTTCGATGATGCTCAAATAGTGATCATCGATGAGGACTTGAACGGCTGATTTTGCATAGCAATGATGCAAATGCTGCATTGCACCATTAAGCTTCTGTTCATCTTGCAGGCAGGGCGCGCACCGGGGGACGGTGTCGAGATTTTAGGTGATACGGGCCTAGCCGACGTCGAGCACGATCTTGCCGATATGATCCCCCTCCTCCATTCGCTCATGCGCGCGCCAGGCATCGGTGAGCGGGTAGATCATGTCCATGACCGGCGCCACCTTTCGCGTGCCCAGCAGCGGCCACACCTGCGCCTCCAACGCGGCCGCGATCGCTGCCTTGAATTCCACGGTGCGCGGCCTCAGCGTCGAACCCGTATGGGTCAGCCGCTTGACCATGATCTTGGAAAAGTCGGCGCTCGCCACGGCACCTGCCTGGACGGCGATCTGCACGACGCGGCCTTCGATCGCGGCGGCCTCGTAGTTGCGCTGGACATAGTCGCCGCCGACCATGTCGAGGATGACGTTGGCGCCCCGGCCTTCGGTCGCCTCCTTGACCGCGGCGACGAAATCCTGCTCGTGGTAATTGATCGCGCGGTCGGCGCCGATTTTCAGGCAGGCGTCGCATTTCTCTTTGCTGCCAGCAGTGGTGATGACATAGGCGCCGAAGGCCGAGGCGAGCTGGATCGCCGTGGTGCCGATGCCGGACGAGCCGCCATGCACCAGCAGCGTCTCACCCTTCTTCAGGCCGCCGCGCTCGAAGACATTGTGCCAGACGGTGAAGTAGTTCTCCGGCACCGCCGCCGCTTCGGTATGGGTGAAGCCCGCCGGCAGCGGCAAAACGCTGCCTGCGTGAACCCTTACATATTCGGCGTAGGCGCCGCCGGGCGTGAGCGCGCAGACCCGGTCGCCGATGCGCCAGCGCGATATCTCGTCGCCAAGCGCCGCCACCTCGCCCGACGCTTCGAGGCCGGGCAGGTCCGATGCGCCGGGGGGTGGCGGATAGGCGCCCTTGCGTTGCTGGACGTCGGGCCGGTTGACGCCGGCGGCATGCACCTTGATCAGGATTTCTCCGGGGCCGGGCAGCGGCACGTCGCGCGTTTCCGGCTTCAGCACCCGGGGCCCGCCCGGTTCCGAAATCGCGATCGCCGTCATCCGTGCCGGAATTTTCTGTCCGCTCGCCATGAAGTTTCCCGTCTTTCCTAGCCGGCTTTTACCGGCTGTTTGCATCGATGCCCCTGCCCTATGTATGCTGATTGCCAAATCAGGCAAATGGCCAATCTGGTCTGGCGTAGGAGGAGCGACGATGGCGATCTTCGACGACGAACCCAAGAAGAAGGCACGCCCGCACGAGATCGGGCAAGACCTGTCGCTGCTTTCCGTCGGTGAACTGTCCGAGCGCATCGGCATCCTGCGCGACGAGATCGCCCGGCTGGAGGCCGAACTCAAGACCAAGGACAACACCAAGTCGGCGGCCGAGGCGCTGTTCCGCCGCGGATAATTCGCTGAGGTAACCGTTCGCCGCCGAAAAGCCCGAATGCGACTGTCTTCAAACCTGCGCCCCTCCCAGCCCTCAGCCGGATCAAAAAATGCTCGCAGCCTACAGACCGATCCTTTCCCTGCTCCGCGGCACCGCCTTCCTTCTGGCGGCATCGGGACTGCACGGGCTGCTGTTGCCCCTGCGCGGCCAGTTGGAAGGGTTCTCGACCGCTTCGCTCGGCCTGATGGGCACGGCCTGGGCCGGCGGCTTCGTCACCGGCTGTTTCTTTGCGCCGCGCATCGTGCGCCGTGCCGGGCATGTGCGCGCCTTCGGCGCCTTTGCCGCGTCCGGCGCCATCGTGGCGCTGCTGACGGGCCTGGTCATCGACGAATATGTCTGGATCCTGCTGCGTGCCTTCACCGGTTTCACCATGGCCGGCGCCTTCATGGTCATCGAGAGCTGGCTGAACGAGAAGGCGACCAACGAGAACCGTGGCACCGTCTTCGGCCTCTATATGATGGTCACCTATGCCTCGATCATGGGCGGACAGATGATCGTCGCCGGCGGCGACGTGAAATCGGCGTCGCTGTTCATGATCACCGGCATCCTGTTCTGCTTGTCGCTTCTGCCGACAGCGGTTTCGAGCGCTTCCCTCCCGAAGCCGCTGCAGGACGTCAAGCTCGACGTCAGGGGGCTCTACGCCAACTCGCCGGTGTCGGCGATCGCCTGCCTCTTGATCGGCATCGCCAACGGCGCCTGGGGCACGCTCGGCGCGGTCTACGGTGCCCGCATCGGCATCTCCACCGCCGAGATCGCCTTGATGATGAGCCTGGTGGTCGTCGCCGGTGCCGCCATGCAGCTTCCGGCCGGGCGTCTCTCCGACAAGACCGACCGCCGTTTCGTGCTGGCCGGTGCTGCCTTCGGCGCGGCGCTGTTTGCGCTTCTCATCTTCCTGTTCGAGCCGCGCTCAGCAGTCTTCGTCCTCGTCTTCACCGCCGCCTACGGCGCTTTCGCCTACACGCTCTATTCGATTGCCGTGGCGCATGCCAACGACCACGCCCGCTCCGAGGATTTCGTCAAGGTATCGGGTGGCCTGCTGCTGCTTTACGGCTTCGGCACCATGATCGGGCCGTTGCTGGCCGCCGCCCTGATGGGCTGGATGCGCCCGGAGGGCCTGTTCCTGGCGACCGCATTGGCGCATCTGTCCCTGGCGGGTTACACGCTGCTGCGCATCAGCCGCCGCGCTCCGGTGCCGATCGAGGATCGCGACGCCTTCAAGACGCAGCCGGCCGACCGTTCGGTGACCCCCGAAGCATTGCGGCTCGATCCGAGAAGAAAAGCAGAAGCAAACAGTTGAGATTTGAAAAACTTTGCCTCACAAATGAGGCATGATGTTTTCCGACGCCTTCATGGCGATCGCCGACCCCAATCGGCGCCATCTTCTGGAAGAACTTCGACGCGGTCCGAAGACCGTCAACGAATTGGCGTCCGGACTGCCAGTCTCCCGCCCGGCCGTATCACAGCATCTGAAAGTGTTGCTCGACGCCGGGCTGGTCAACGCCAAGGCTGAAGGCACGCGGCGTGTCTATACGGTGAGCAATGCCGGCTTCCTGAGACTCAACATCTGGCTCGATCAATTTTGGGAAGCCTGATCGTTTCTGCCTCCGGCACTTGAGCAACCCGGTCAGCATTGCGAATTCACGAAGGCGCCGAGCGCGTCGAGCAGTTCGCTCGTTCCATGCTCGCGCGTGGCTGAGGTGTCGTGGCCGTCGAAGAAGGCGCCCTGCTCCGTCATCACAAGCCGCGTGCCGCCGCTTTCCGCTACAAACTCGATCGTCGCCAGCGACACCGACACGCGGGTTTCGCCGAACAGCAGCTCATAGCTGTAAACGATGCGCTCGTCCGGCACGATGTCCTGATAGGCCGCGTTGAAGAAATGCATTTGCCCGTCGCTCGGGCAGCCGGCATTGACCTCCTTGTCGCCGACGCGGAAGTCCATTTCGTGCCGGGTGGGCACTGGGTCATGGGGATCGACGAACCAGCGCCGCTTGGCATCCGGGCTGCTGAATGCGGAGAAAACTTTCGCCGGTGCCACCGGATAGCTCCGCTCGACGACAAAGGTGGAATGGACAACGGATCGCTCAGTCATGAAACCTTCCTTGGTGGATTGAATTGCCCGGAACGTGACCCCGAAAACCGGAGGCCGGTCTTCGGGAGCATGCTTGAACCCATCACGGCGCGGTCTCCGGCCTGAAAGGCGGCGAAATAGCCGCGCACCAGTTCGGATTTGGTCTTC
Organism: Mesorhizobium sp. M8A.F.Ca.ET.207.01.1.1; assembly: GCF_004794715.1. Taxonomy (NCBI): domain Bacteria; kingdom Pseudomonadati; phylum Pseudomonadota; class Alphaproteobacteria; order Hyphomicrobiales; family Phyllobacteriaceae; genus Mesorhizobium; species Mesorhizobium sp. M8A.F.Ca.ET.207.01.1.1. The sequence goes on from NZ_SRUS01000009.1 coordinate 122,011, forward strand.
GACATGACATTTTCCTCTCTAGCTTTCGGCCAGGAAATCGCCGAGCCGATCCAGCCGGCGCTCCCACGAGAGGCGCCGCTCATTGATCCAGTGCTCGGCCGCTCGCAACGCCCTTGGATCGATCTGGCAAGTGCGCACCCGCCCGACCTTCTGCGTGCGCACGAGGCCGCTCGCTTCCAGCAGATTGAGGTGCTGGACGACCGCCGACAGCGACATCGCCAACGGCTCGGCCAGCTGGCTCACCGAGGCGGGGCCGCGTGACAGCCGGTCGACCATCTGCCGCCGCGCCGGATCGGCGAGCGCCTGGAACATCAGGTCGAGTTGGGCGGGATCGTGCAGCATCGCGATCAGCCGTTGTTGTAGGGGAAGAACTTGAAGTAGGGCTGCGCCTCCTCGATCACCCTGATGAAGGCGGCGCGTTGCAGCAAGCGGTCGTGATAGCGCTTCACGGCGGGATATTTGTCGCCGAACGGCTCGACCTTGTTGGCGTAGAAGAGCGCCGGAGACGCCGCGCAATCGGCCATGGTGAAGGCATCGCCTACAGCCCATTCCCTGGACTGCATTTCCTGTTCGATGATGGCATAGGAATTGCGCAACTGGCCGCGCGCCTGTTCGACACCGAATGGATCGGTCTTGTCGAGCGGCCGCAACCTGTCGCCGACGATCTTCTGCATGGGCTCCTGCACATAGAAATCATAGAAGCGGTCGGCCTGACGGACCGCCAGCGCCAGGTCGATGTCGGCGGGAACGAGTTCGACCGGTCCCGGATAGTGCGCGGCCAGATGTTCCACGACAATGGTCGATTCCAGCACAGTGCGGTCTCGCGCGTCGTCGCGCAGCGCCGGCATCTTGCCGGTCGGCGAAATCTTCAGGAAGGCCGCGCGTGATTGCTCGTCGCCGAGATCGACAATGACCGGCGCAAAAGGCGTGGCGTTCTCGTAAAGCGCGATCAGCGGCTTCCAGCAGAAGGAAGCCAGCGGATGGAAATGCAGCGTCAGGGACATTCTTGTGCTCGTCTGTTTCTGTGGTAACACTGAAGCATTTGCTTAACTATTGCGGTGAACCTCGCTCGTCAAGGCCCACCCGCGAAGTCTCAGCTGGATCGGACGTGCGCGACGATGGCGGCCTCTATGTCAGGCCAGTCATCCGGATGCAGTTCGTGACCGCCGCCTTCGATGCGAAGCAGTTTCGCGCCGGCAACAGCTTGGGCCAGGGCCTCGCCATGCTCGACCGGAAAGATCGGATCCGACGTGCCGTGGATGACCAGAAGCGGCGCCGCTATTTCGGGCAGGCGGCCCTTCCACTGGTTACCGCCCTTGAGCATGAAATGATTGGTGGCGCTCAGGAAGCCGCCGGACCTGCTGTAATCCCGTTCGATGAACGCTCTCATCCCCGCCTCGTCGAACGGATGGGCGGTGCTGGCGATCGCCCGCGCATCCCTGACCATGAAGTCGATGACCTGGCGGCGATCCGTCCAGTCGACTTTGGCTCCATCGGCCGAATGCTCCAGATAGGCGTCGGTCGTTTTCGGCAGATGCGAAGTGTCGGTCCCCACGGGCGAACTGCTGATCACGGTCAGCGAAGCGACGCGCAAGGGGTGCCTGAGCGCCACGAACTGGGCAATCATGCCGCCCATCGACATTCCCGCGACATGCGCCTTGCCGATGCCGCGGCTGTCGAGAGCGGCAATCGCGTCGTCGGCCATGTCGTCGAAAGTGTAGGGCGGCTGTCCCACCGGGTATTTGGTCGACCGGCCGGTGTCGCGATTGTCGTAGCGGATCACGTAGAGGCCGGCATCCGCGAGTTTCCGGCAAAACGCCTCGGGCCACCAAAGCATCGAGGCCATAGCGCCCATGATCAACAGCAGCGCGGGGTCCGCCGGATCGCCAAAGGTTTCGGATATGATCTCGGGACAGTCCTTGGTTGTCATTTGCTGGCCTCCCAACCTGCTTGCATTTTGCAATCGGTTGCACGATAATAAAACCGATACGATAATGCAACTGGTTTTGCGTGGAGAACATCGAATGACCCTCGATCGCCGGTCAGGCTGCCCGATCAACCTCTCGCTCGAGGTGTTCGGCGACCGCTGGAGCCTGATCATCCTGCGCGACATGATTTTTGGCGGCAGGCGGCATTTTCGTGAGTTGCTCAACGGGTCGATGGAAGGCATTGCTTCCAACATCCTCGCCGACCGGCTGAAGCGGCTGATGGAACTCGGCATGCTGACCAAGGCGGACGACCCCAGTCACAAGCAGAAGGCGATCTACAGCCTGACCGAGATGGCCATCACACTGGTGCCCATCCTTGCCCATCTCGGCGCCTGGGGCCGCGTCTGGCTGCCGACCAGCGAGGAGCTTTCGATCCGCGCCGAACTCCTTGAAAAGGGCGGGCCGCCAATGTGGGAGAAATTCATGGCCGAGTTGCGCCATGAGCATCTCGGCACCCCTCTCGATACAGCGCCCGGCCCCTCTGTCCGTGCAACGCTGCGGGCCGCCTATGAAGCGGTGGTTGCCGAAAAGGCCCTCAACGCCAGCCCGGCCGGCTGACCAACTATTTTCCCCGTTGAAAGGCCGGCTCTGCTACAAGGGACGAAAATCACACGTGATGGGATTGGATAGACTCTTGGTTGAGAACTCTAGGGACACTGCCCGCGCGCGTGCCGATCTGCGCTTCAAGAAGCAGGAAGAGGCGGCGACGGTCCGGCAGAAAGCCATGGCCGAGTATGTCGCCGAGAGCGATGCCCGCAAGGCCAAGACCGACAAGCTGCGGGCGCTGCGGCTCGCCAAGGAAGCCGAAGATCTGGCCAACACGCCTGCCGCACCTGCCAAGAAGCCGGCCCGCGCCAAGAAAAAGTAACGTCTCCCCCTCCGCCAATTCCTCGCCCTGAATCGAGCTGTGGTGACGCCACCGGTCAGGCGCCTTCATCCCGCTGCTTCACAGGAAGCAATTTCAACCGAAACCGGGATTGCCTCGCCCGGCTGACCGCCGATGATCGGGCTGTTCAACAGGAGATTGCCATGACCGCGCTGCGGCTCGAAAAAGCCGTCGAGATCATCGATGCCGCCTTCGCCAGGGGCACCGATCTCAAGCTCAAGCCGCTCGGCGTCTCGGTGCTCGACGCCGGCGGGCATCTCGTCGCCTTCCAGCGCCAGGACGGCGCTTCGTTCCTGCGCCCGCAAATGTCGGCCGGCAAGGCCTATGGCGCGCTGGCCATCGGCATGGGCTCGCGCAAGGTCGAGGCCTTCGCCAAGGAACGTCCGCATCTGGTTGCCGGCATTTCCGACGTGTCGGGAGGACGCGTGCTGCCGGTCGCCGGCGGCGTGCTGATCCGCGACAAGGCAGGGAGCATCATCGGTGCCGTCGGTATTTCGGGCGATACATCCGACAATGACGAGGCAGCCGCGATTGCCGGCATCGAAGCCGCCGGCTTCACCGCCGATCCGGGCTGAGCCTCAATTCAAATTGATGTCGCGGCTGGCCGACCGCATCGACACCGCGAACCCGGCCAGCACGTCGAACAGCGCGATGATCATCAGCGTGAAGAAGATGGAGTGCGCGGCACCCTTCACCAGCAGGAACTCGACCAGGAAAGCGACGAAGACCAGCATCGACAGAAGATGGTCCATGATCGAGGCCGTGGTCGTGCGCGCCGACTTCACCATTTCGAGGAACAGGAAGATCAGCCCGATCAGCACAATCAGGTCGCCGAGCGTCATCGAGAACACCCCGCCCGACATCATGCGGAACGAGAAGATCTCACTCGCCCACGGATCGTCGCCGCCGCCGAATATTCCGAGCAGGCCGAGATTGTAGAGCACGAAAGGCACGATCAAAAGCGGGACGGCACCGAACATCTGGCGTCTCCATATGGGGGCACCTTCTGTAGAATGCTCCACAGGCACGGCGTCAAGATTTTTCGTGCGCGGCCGCAAACACGGTCGAAGACCGGATGCAACAACCATGTCAGCCGATTGCCCGGCCGACATGGAAAACGAGACAGGGAAGCTCAGCGCTTGAAATAGCCGGCGCGCACGGCGTCCCAAACGCAAAAAGACCGGCCAGAGGCCGGTCTTTTGTAGCTCAAATCCAGGGAAAAGCTGGGCTCAGCTTTCCTTGGGGGTCAGCACCTGGCGACCGCGATACATGCCGGTCTTCAGGTCGATGTGGTGCGGGCGGCGCATTTCGCCGGAATTCTTGTCCTCGACATAGGTCGGGGCCTTGAGGGCGTCGGCCGAGCGGCGCATGCCGCGCTTGGACGGAGAGGTTTTGCGTTTCGGAACGGCCATGGATATGCTCCACTACATGGTCAAAAGCCCCGCCCGCCCTCGTGAAAGGGCCATGTCGGGGCCTAAATCTGAGAAAGTCGGGTGCCTATACACGCCTGACACCGTTTTGGCCAGCGCTGCGGTGAATCTTTTTTGTGCCGGCTAGTCCAGGCAGCCGACATAGGCGCCCGAGCGGCCGGCGCGCCGCTCGATCAGGTTGGCCAGCCGCCTGAGGCCCGGCCCGGGTTTTGCGGGATTGCGGGCGATCGGATTGGGCAGCGTGACGGCGAGAAGGGCCGCCTGCCGTCTGGACAATTGTTTTGCCGGAATGCCGAAATGGTGCTGCGCCGCCGCCTCGATGCCATAGATGCCCGGCCCCCATTCGGCAATGTTGAGATAGATTTCCATGATGCGCCGTTTCGACATCACCGCGTCGAAATAGACGGCCAGCGGCAGCTCGACGACCTTGCGCACCGAGCCCAGCGGCCGCGACCAGAGGAAGAGGTTCTTCACCGTCTGCATGGTGATGGTCGATGCGCCGCGCGTCGCCTCGCCGGCCAGCGCATCGTCGACGACGCCCCTGAGCTCGCCGAGATCGACGCCGCGGTGGAAACAGAACTGCCCATCTTCCGACATGATGACCGAATGGGCGAGCACGGGCGCCACGTCATCGATGGACACCCAGCGCCGGTCGTAGCCGGAGAAGGTCGCCAGGTCCTTCAGCATCAGCGTCGACACCGGATGCACGAAGGACGGCAGGTAGAAAAAGGTCAGCACCACCGGGACAAGCGCCAGCACCGCGGCCACGACGATGCCGCGCCGGACCCAGCGCCTGAGATTGCGGCGGTTCACGCCTCGCGATCTCGTCGCCATGTCCAGCTTTTCGGTCTCATGATCGACGATCGGTTCCGCCAAGCCGCCCAACCCGTGCCACGAAGCTCGTCTCGAAACGCGCTCCCGAGGGTCATAAGACGGTGTTTTCGAGCACCGGAGCGGAGCGTACATTCGAGTACGTGAGCACCGGAAGCGCGGAAAATGCCTTCAGATGACCGCAGGAGGTGAGTTTCCAAACGGGCTCTTACCGCTCCGGCATAATGGCGCTTGCCTTCTTGCGCAACGTCTGAGTGTCGGCTACCGGTCCCGGCCATGACGAATGACGACGAAATGGCGTTCGAAATGGCGCTCATCAGACGCGCGGCCGCCGTCGAGGTGATGCTGCGTCGGTTGCTCGACGACCGCCCGCTTTCGGGCGAGATCGCGAGGCCCGATCGCCTGATGGCGGCGATGCGCCATGGCGTGCTGAACGGCGGCAAACGCCTGCGCCCCTTCCTGGTCATGGAAAGTGCTGCCTTGTTTTCCGCCGATGGCGAAGCGGCGCTGCGCGTCGCGGCCGCACTTGAATGCGTGCATTGCTATTCGCTGATCCATGATGACTTGCCGGCGATGGACGACGACGACCTGCGCCGCGGCCAGCCGACCGTGCACAAGGCCTTCGACGAGGCCACCGCGATACTTGCCGGCGACGCACTGCTGACGCTCGCGTTCGACATCCTCGCCGGCGAGGCGACCGCGCTGCCGGCCGAGCGGCGCGCAGCCCTTGTGGTGGCGCTCGCCCGCGCCGCCGGGGCCGGCGGGATGGTCGGCGGCCAGAAGCTCGATCTCGATGCCGAGCAGGTGCGACCGGACGAGGCCGGCATCATCCGGTTGCAGGCGATGAAGACCGGCGCGCTGATCCGTTTCGCCTGCGAGGCGGGTGCGATCCTGGCCGGTGCACGCGCGGAAGACCTGGAAAGGCTGGCCGAATTCGGTTCGGCGATCGGCCTTGCCTTCCAGCTCGCCGACGACCTGCTGGATTTGACGGCCGACGCCAGGCAGATGGGCAAGGCGACCGGCAAGGATGCCGCCGCGGGCAAGGGTACGCTGGTGGCCTTGCACGGCGCGGATTGGGCTCGCAAGCAGCTCGACGGTCTCGTCGGCCAGGCGCATGCGCTGCTCGAACCCTATGGCGAAAAGGCCGCCCTGCTGAAGGCCGCCGCGACCTTCGTGGCAACCCGCAACAGCTGACGGCAGGCCCATATCGGGTTGCGCATGGTCGACCGCTCGGCGCCGCCGCATCGATCCGATCCGCCGCGTCCCCGCCAGCGCATGCATTGACCTGCGGTGCGCCAACGAAATCTTAATGTAAATGAAGCGTAATCCCGACCATTAAAATAATGCGTATGTGTTGGGGTTGCGCATGCCGGAATATTCTTCCTTCATCCGGTCCGTCCGGATACGTTATCTTTCGGGATTGTTGGTTTTCGCGCTGGCTTCGGCCGCCATCATGGTTGCGCTCAACCGCGTCAATTCCTTGCGCCATGAAATCGATGCGCTGAGCAGCAATCTCGTCCTTTTCACCCGCGACCTGCGCAACGCCACCAGCTTCGCCGAGACAACCAGTTCCGCCTGGCGGATCGAGACGCGCGATGCGCTGACGGCTTCGGCGCGCGACCATTCCGAGCGCCTGACCGGCGAAATCGAGACACTGAGCGCCCAGCTCGCCGCGATCCGCCCGCGCCTGTCGGCCAAGACCGTCAACGAACTCGCAGCCGCTTCCGTCAATGGCGATCTGTTCTGGTCGCCGCGTGACATGGTTCGCAACTTCAATCTGATGGCGGTGGCGCAAAAGACCGATGAATGGAGTTCTCGCGAAATCCGCAACCAGAACGACCTGTTCGTTCAGCCCATGCTGGTGCGTGTCCGCACCGCGATGGACGACGAACGCCATCTCGCGGACGCCTCCGGCGACCGGCTGCTGTTGTGGGCGAGTGGCCTGTTGTTTGCCGTGCTCGCCATCGTCGCCTTCTGGATCTTCCGGCCGATGGAACAGGCGATCCGCCGCGCCTTTGCCCAGTCGGCCGAATCCTTGTTCAAGGCCGAGGCGGCCGACCGCGCCAAGTCGGAATTCCTGGCCAATATGAGCCACGAAATCCGCACCCCGATGAACGGAGTGCTCGGCATGGCCGAATTGCTGGCCAAGACCGAGCTGAACCCGCGCCAGAAGACCTTCACCGACGTCATCGTCAAATCGGGCAACGCGCTTCTCACCATCATCAACGACATCCTCGATTTCTCCAAGATCAATGCCGGGCAGTTGACGCTCGATCCTGCCCCTTTCCGCCTTTCGGAAGCGGTGGAGGATGTGGCTACACTGGTCTCGGCACGCGTCGCCGAGAAGAACCTGGAACTCATCGTGCGCGTCGACCCGAGGCTGCCGGCCTATGTCGTCGGCGACGCCGGCCGCTTTCGGCAGATCGTCACCAACCTGGTCGGCAATGCGGTGAAATTCACCGAGAAGGGCCATGTGCTGATCGATGTCGGCGGCGAAATCGTCAACGACGTCGTCCAGCTCAAGCTGCGTGTCGAGGACACCGGGATCGGCATCCCGGCCGAGAAATTGCAAAACGTGTTCGAGAAATTCGCCCAGGTCGACGGGTCTTCGACCCGCCGTCATGAAGGCACCGGCCTTGGGCTCGCCATCGCCGCCCGTCTCGTTGACCTGATGGTCGGCAAGATCGGCGTCGAGAGCGAGATCGGCCGTGGTTCCGTCTTCTGGTTCGCCGTGCCGCTGCCGGTCCACCGTGCCGAGGCGCGCGACGCTATCGTACCGGTGGACGTCACCGGCGCGCGCGTGTTGGTCATCGACGACAATCCGGTCAACCGCGAGATCCTGCTCGAACAACTCAGAAGCTGGAGCTTCGACTGCGCCGCCGCCGAAAGCGGCGCAATGGGCCTCGCCTTCCTCGATCGCGCCTGCCAACTCGGTGCCAGCGTCGACTGCATCATCCTCGACTATCAGATGCCCGGCATGAACGGCGCCGATGTCGCCCGGGCCATCGCCGCCGACAGCCGGCTGTCCGCCATCCCGGTCGTGATCCTGACCTCTGTCGACCAGGTCGATTTCGGCAAGATGATCATCGACTTCGGCATATCGGCGCACCTGACCAAGCCTGCACGGTCGGCGGTCCTGCTCGGCACGGTCATCTCGGTCATCCAGAAGGCGCGCTCGCAGGTCGGCAAGGCGCAGTTCATTCGCGAACCGGTCCAACCGATGCAGGCGACTGCGGCCTTCACGGTTATCCGTGGCCCGGCGGTACCAGTCGCGACGGTGCCGGAATCGAATGCCGCGCCGAACAGCCCGATCGACATCCTCATCGCCGAGGACAATGACGTGAACCAGATGGTGTTCGGCCAGATCCTCAATGGGCTCGGCCTGATCTACCGCATCGCCGGCAATGGGCGCACCGCGGTCGAGATGTACCGGTCGCTGCATCCGAGGCTGGTTCTGATGGACGTCTCGATGCCGGAAATGAACGGCTACGAGGCAACACGCGCCATCCGGGCGATCGAAGCGGCGTCGGGCGGCCACATCCCGATCATCGGCGTCACCGCGCATGCGCTGAAGGGCGACCGCGACAAGTGCATCGAGGCCGGCATGGACGACTATCTGCCCAAGCCCGTTTCGCCCGATCGCCTCGGCGCCAAGATCGGCACCTGGCTCAGCGAGACGGTGGTGGCCAAGACCGCCTGACCACCCACCAACGCCTCAGACGGCCGCGTCCAGATGAAACCGGCGCATCCAGTCCAGGCTTGTCTCGTCGGCGAGCTTCGCGACGCCGGGCCTGACATGCCCGGCATCCGGCGCCGGGACGCCCAGGGCTTCGCAGATGCGCAGCAATGCCACGGCCGGCTCGGCGGCAAGGTGCTCATAGCCGATCCGCAATGGTGCTATGCCCTGTTGTGCGAACCAGATGTTCCACGCCGTATCATAGGCTTCCAGTTCTTCGACCTCGCCCTTGATGCGCTTGAAATCATAGTGAGGTTCCCTGGCAGGTCCCACCCTTTCGATTTCGGTTCCGTCGGGGGCGATATGCCAAAGACCGGTTTGCCGGGCTTTGACCAGGGAGACGGCCTGCGCGAGTTTGTTTTCGCGCGACAGGTGTATGTAGAGGAGTCGGCCAAAGGCTCGTTCGAAACGCGCTGTGTCTGACGCAAGCCCGGGATAGACCTGATCGAGGATCGCCGACAGCTCATCCAGGTTCTCCCGCATCAGGCGCAAGCCGAAAATTTCAGTATCGCCCTTGCCGGCACCGATCGCCGCATTGAGATAGGCAAGCTGGAATTCACGCTCGCCCATCGTGTCGCGATCGGGCAATCCCCAATCCTGCGCCCACTCCGACACATCCTGCCGCCGGTAGAATGAGTGGGGATCACCGGTCGTTCCGGTGGCCGCCAACAGCTTGCACAGCAAGGTGCTGCCGGTTCTGGGCGTGCCGCAGATGATGTATCCGTCGAACATGGGCGCTCGCATGACAGGGCTGCTGCCCAAGGAGAGATGGTGGCCGCCGCTATAGCTGAAACCGTTGCTCGATGCGACGGGCACATTGCAGCGGCGTTTGGGCGTTCGTCTCGACTTCGAGATCGTAGCGTATCCGGTTGTGGACGCTCATATTGCCAGCGCGCCAGCCCTGCCAACCTGTCGGCGCAGCGGTTCGCGCCCTCGGCCCTTACCGGTTGCGCACCACCACGCAGGCGCCGCCGACGCTTTGCAGCTTCTGGCAGATGACATTGGCGGCGGCGCGGTCGTCGATCCCGATCCTGACGGCGTAGATGCCGCGCCGGCCGATCGGCGTGCGCACCCGGCTCACCACAGGATCATGCCCGGCAAGCAGGGCCGGAAAGCGGCCCCGCACCCTGAGCCACTGGCCGATCGCCGCGCTGCGGCGAAAATTGCCCGCCACCTGGATGCCCCATGGCTTGATGTTGATCGAGGCCATTGCGACCGTCCGCGACATGATCACCGGCAGCTTGCGGCAGGCGACGGCGAAATCCAGCTTGGCATCGAGCGGCTCGACTTTGCCGGCATAGGCCGGGTCCGTGAACTTGTCGACCGGCTCGCCCATGACGTCGAACACATAGCTTTCCGTCTCCATCGGCAGGAAGCCGCCGGAATTCAGCCAGCGCGACACCCGGCTCTCGCCGGCATTGTAGGCGGCCGCCGCTAGGCCAAGATTGCCATAACTGGTCTTCATTTCGGCGAGATATCTAGCCGACGCCGGGATCGCCTGGTTGATGTCGAAGGAATCGGCAAGCCCTCGCATCTTGGCGGTGCCCGGCATGAACTGGGCGATGCCCTCGGCGCCGACGGGGCTCACGGCATTGGGATCGAAACGGCTTTCCTTCCAGATAAGGCGGGCGAAGAAGTCCCGGGGCAGAGCGTTCTGGTCGGCATTCGCCTGGATCAGGTTGCAGACCTTGTCGATCAGCCGCTGCTTGGCCGATTGCGGCGGATCGGCCTGGGCAAGCGTCGACCAGGCCATGCCGCACAGGAAAATCAGCGTCGCCCACAGGAAACGCCGCATTTGGCCTACTCTGCCGCCGCCTTGCCGCCCTGACCGAACCTCTGTTCGATATAGTCGGCGACCATTTTCTCGAAATCCGCCGCGATCGACGGCCCGCGCAGGGTCGCTGCTTTCTTGCCGTCGACGAAGACGGGCGCTGTCGGCGTCTCGCCAGTGCCGGGCAGCGAAATGCCGATATCGGCGTGCTTGGACTCACCCGGACCGTTGACGATGCAGCCCATCACCGCGACCTTGAGGTTCTCGACGCCCGGGTACTTCTCACGCCACACCGGCATGTTCTTGCGCAGGTCCGCCTGGATGTTCTGCGCCAGTTCCTGAAACACGGTGGAGGTGGTGCGGCCGCAGCCGGGGCAGGCCGCGACGATCGGCACGAACTGCCGGAAACCCATGGTCTGCAGCAGTTCCTGCGACACCTGCACCTCGCGGGTGCGGTCGCCATTCGGCTCCGGCGTCAGCGAGATTCGGATGGTGTCGCCGATGCCTTGCTGCAAGAGGATGCCCATGGCGGCGGAAGAAGCAACGATGCCTTTCGACCCCATGCCGGCTTCAGTGAGGCCGAGATGCAGCGCGTGGTTGGAACGGGTGGCGAGTTCGGTGTAGACGGCGATCAGATCCTGCACGCCGCTGACCTTGGCCGACAGGATGATTTTTTCGCGGCCAAGACCGATCTCTTCGGCCATCTCGGCCGACAGGATCGCCGACTGCACGATCGCCTCGCGCGTGACTTCCTGCGCGGTCAGGGGAAAACCCTTGTCCTGGTTGTCGTCCATCAGCCGCGTCAACAGCTCCTGGTCGAGCGAGCCCCAGTTGACGCCGATGCGCACCGGCTTGTCGTGCTTGATCGCCATCTCGACGATATCGGTGAACTGCCGGTCCTTCTTGTCCTTGAAGCCGACATTGCCGGGATTGATGCGGTACTTGGCAAGCGCCTCGGCGCAGTCCGGGTGATCGGCCAGCAGCTTGTGGCCGATATAGTGGAAATCGCCGACCAGCGGCACGTTGATGCCGAGCCGCAACAGTCGCTCGTGGATGCGCGGCACGGCGGCGGCACTCTCGTCGCGGTCAACGGTGATGCGCACGATCTCGGAGCCGGCGCGGTGCAGCGCCGCGACTTGCGCGACCGTCTGATCGACATCGGCGGTATCGGTATTGGTCATCGATTGCACGACCACGGGCGCGCCGCCGCCGACGACCACGCCGCCGACATCGACGCCGACCGAGGTGCGGCGGGGGAAGGGAAAGGAAAAATACCCGGTCATGCCGGCAGCCTTTTGTCTCTGGAGCGCCATGCGTCTCTCTGGAGCGCTATGCGTCTCTCTGAAGCCCGTGCGTCCGCTTGGACGCACAAGCCGGGTCCGATGCGCTGAAGTCCGGGCATGAGGTGGAGGAGCAAAGATGGCTTGTCAATGGCGACAGGTCGCCACTGGCAGCAATTGGTGCCGGCCAGGACCCTGAAACAGCGCACGACCTTACGGCGGCCCGGCATAAACGGCCCTGACGAATATTAGCTTCGGCTTGTGGAATCGCTGAAATTAAAACCACTGCACCGGCGGCTGGCGCCGCCGGCAAGGAAAACCGCCAGTGGTGAGCGGCTATATCACGTGAGGATCAATGCGTGGTTGGTTGCGCCCTCAATTTCTCAATCGCATCCTTGAGTGCCAGCTTGCGTCGCTTGAGATTCACGATTTCGAGGTCGTCCACCGACGGGTGGTTCATCGCGTCATCGATTTCGCGTTCAATGTCGCCGTGTTTCCGCTGCAACTCATCAAGATGGGATGCAAGAGACATGATTGGTTCTCCCTTTCATGGTTTCCTCGATTGCAGCCGCCAAGGCACGTCCACCGCAGGTCGTATCTGTGACGGCACAATGACAGTGTGCCACCATCAGACGGCGATGTCGAATGCTGCGTGGTAGCATTCCACGACAACATGAAATGTGATATGGGCTGCGCGCCGGTGGCAGAAATTGCCGCCCCCGCCCAACCAGGCCCAGTTTTGGGCGCCGCAGACGTGCAGACGGTAGAGAATGTCCGATCAGGAACAGGCCGATACTCGCCTCGAATTTTCCCGGCTGAAGCAGGAACACGCCGATTTCGATGCCGCGATCAACGCGATGATCGCCATGAATTGCGACCCGCTGCAGATCCAGCGCATGAAGAAGAAGAAGCTTGTCCTCAAGGACCGGCTGATGAAGCTGGAAGACAAGATCATTCCAGACATCATCGCCTGAGACGCGAACGCTTTTCCGCCTATCCGCCGATCGAGAGCCCGGCGGCGCGGCCGCGCAGCAGGCCGATGAGATCCGCGGTCCGCTCCTCCGACGTGTCGATCGGAACCACCAGGCACATCGTCGCCTCGACCTTGCCTGGCGCTGAAAAGACCGGCACGGCGAGGCATTTCGTATAGGCGTCGACCAGGCCCGAAGTGACGCAGTAACCGGTCACCCCGGCCTTTGCGATGTCGGCGATGAAATCGTCGAGCCGCAGCTTGCGGCCATCGGGCAGCACGAGGTCGTCGTCGGACACCATGGCCTCGATCGCGGCTCTATCCAGCCCCGCAAGAAGCAGCCGTCCCGAGGCAGTCCAGGGCAGCGGTATCTGCAGGCCTGTGGCGGAGCTGATGCGGAACGGCCTGGTGCCAGGGCTGGAATGGACGATCGTGTAGCGGCCGCTCTGCAGCATGCACAGTTCCGAGGTCTCGCCGGTCTCGCGCGACAGATGATCGACCTCCTGGCGCCCGCGCCGCAACAAATCGTTGCCCCGCACATAGTCCATTCCGTAGAGATAGAGTTTCTTGCCGAAATAGACGCGGTTGCCGTCGCCGGCCATTTCCAGCAGGCCGGCATCGACCAGCGACCGCACCAGCGTGTAGGTGGTCGAACGCGGCGCGTTCACCCCTTTGGCAAGATCGCCAATGCCGATCGCCCGCTGCGTGGTGTGAAGAAACTCCAGGATCTCCAGGACGCGGTTGAGGCCTTTCTCGCGGGAGGCGGTCGTCTTCTCGTCCGCCGAAATTGCTGGGGCATTGCCATCTTGCATTGTCGATTCCCGGTGTTAGTATCTGTCTTGTACAGGATACATGCGTCTCTTGTAAGAGACAATTTTGATAATCGCCATCGCGTGTAGGACCTGTGCATAGGGGAACACAACACGAAAGGAGGTCGCCGTGAACGACACATCCGGAAGACGTGATTTTCTGAAATTGGGAATGGCGGGACTGGCCACCGCCGGGGTGCTGGCAACCGTCGATGCCCAGAAGGCCGCCGCGCAAGCCGCATCCGACAGTCTTCTGCGCACCGTGCTCGACAGAGGCAAGCTGATTGTCGGCACCGGCAGCACCAACGCGCCCTGGCACTTCGAGAACGATGCCGGCGAACTTGTGGGTATGGACATCACCATGGGCCGCATCCTCGCCAAGGGCCTTTTCGACGATCCGACCAAGGTCGAGTTCGTCATGCAGGACCCGGCGCAGCGCATTCCCAACGTGACCACCAACAAGGTCGACATCACGATCCAGTTCATGACGATGACGGCGCAACGCTCGCAGCTGATCAATTTCTCCCGGCCTTACTATGTCGAAGGCGTTGCCTTGCTGACGCTGCCGACCGCCGAGAACAAGACCTTCGACAAACTGCTCGCCGGTGGTTCGGCAACCCGCATTTCGATCCTGCAGAATGTCGACGCCGAAAGCTCGGTCCACTACGCTTTGCCGCAGGCCCAGGTGCTGCAGATCGATACCCAGGCCAACGTGCTGCAGGCGCTGGAATCGAAACGCGCCGACGCCGCCGCGGTCGATCTGTCCACCGTGCGCTGGCTCGCCTCGCGCAATCCCGACAAATATTTCGATGCCGGCAAGAGCTGGTATTCGATGCTTTATGGCGCGGCACTTCGGCAGGGCGATCTCGACTGGCTGACCTTCGTCGACCAGACCTTCACCATCGCCATGTTCGGCCATGAATCGGCGCTCTACGACGCTGCCTTCAAGGACTATTTCGGCCAGGAACCGCCGGCGCGTCATCCCGGCTTCCCGGTCATCTGATCCCGGATTACGGAAGGGCGGCATTCCAGCCCTTCCGTAATCGACTCGACGCCCTTCACACCGAGGCGGACGCATGGGCTATGCCCTCAATTTCAATCTGATCTGGCGACATTTCGACAAGCTGTGGGGCGGCCTGCTGCTCAGCCTCGAGCTTGCCGTGATCTCGATCGCCATCGGCGTCGTCATCGGGCTGGTGCTCGCGGTCTGGTACGTCTCCGCAGGACGCGTGGTGCGGGCGCTGATCGCCGCCTATGTCGAGTTCATCCGCAACGTGCCGCTGATCCTGCTCGTCTATCTCGTCTTCTACGGCCTGCCGACCGTGGTCGACCTGGCCTACAGCGCACCGACCTCGTTTGTCCTGACCCTGTCGGTCTATAGCGGTGCCTATCTGGTCGAAGTGTTTCGCTCAGGCCTCGAGGCTGTCCCGCGCGGCCAGCTTGACGCCGGCAAGGCGATCGGCCTCACGCCCTGGCAAAGGCTGCTCCACGTGCGCCTGCCGACCATGCTGCGCATCACGCTGCCGGCGCTGTCCAACACCTTCATCTCGCTGTTCAAGGACACCTCGATCGCCTCCGTCATCTCGGTGCCCGAACTCACCTTCGGCGCCCAGTGGATCAACTTCAACACCTTCCGCATCGTCGAGGTCTACCTGGTCACCACCGCGATGTATCTGGTGACCGGCTACATCATGCTTTTTGGGCTGCGGCTCGTCGAGCGCCGGTTCAGGGCGGCGCGCTGACATGCTTGGCCAGATCCTCTACGCGCTGCCCTTCCTCGCCCAAGGCTTCGCCGTGACCTTGTGGGTATCGCTGCTGGTCGTGGTGCTGTCGCTCATCGCCGGCGTCCTGCTGGGCGTCGGCCTGGTCTATGGACCGGCGCCGCTGCGCTGGGCGGTGCGCATCTTCTCGGACACCATTCGCGGCATTCCGATCCTGGTGCTGATGTTCTTCGTCTATTACGGCCTGCCGGCGATCGGGCTGCATCTGCCGTCGTTCTGGGCCGCGGTGTCGGCGCTGACCCTGTTCAAGACGGCACAGGTCATCGAGTATCTCAGGGGCGCGGTCGGCTCCATCCCGAAGGGACAGTCCGAAGCCGCGATGGCGATCGGGCTGACCTTTCGCCAACGGCTCACCTACGTCATCTTTCCGCAGGCCTTCAGGCGCTTCCTGCCGCCCTGGATCAATGGCGTCACCGACGCGGTCAAGGGCAGCGCGCTGGTGTCGCTGCTTGGCATCACCGATTTGATGCAGGCCATCAACCAGGTCATCGGCCGCACCTATGAGGCGATGCCGCTCTATATACTGGGGGCGCTCATCTATTTCGCGGTCAACTACGCGCTCTCGCTCGCCAGCCGGCGGCTGGAGCGGCGTTTCTCCTTCATCCGGGAATAGCACGATGTCCGAAGCCTCGAACGCCAATCCCGCATTGCTCGACGTACGCGATGTCTCCAAGGCCTTCGGCGCCGTCGAGGTGCTGCGCTCCGTCAGCCTTCGGGTGAAGCGCGGCGAGGTGGTGACCGTCATCGGCCCTTCCGGCAGCGGCAAGACCACGCTGCTGCGCTGCGTCAACTTCCTGGAGAGCTACGACAGCGGCTCGATCCGCATCGACGGCAAGGAGGTCGGCTATCGCGAGGCCGGAACGCGCCAGCGCCGCAGCGAACGCGATTTGGCCGCCATGCGCGCCGAGACCGGCATGGTGTTCCAGAGCTTCAACCTGTTCCCGCACCTGACGGCAGCCGGCAACATCATGCTGGGTTTGACCAAGGTGCGGGGTAAGAACGAGGCCGAGGCACGCTCGATCGCCGAGCACTGGCTCGGCCGCGTCGGCCTTGCCCACAAGGCCGACAGCCTGCCGGCCGAGCTCTCCGGCGGCCAGCAGCAGCGCGTCGGCATCGCCCGCGCCGTGGCCATGGAGCCGAAGATCCTGCTGCTCGACGAGATCACCTCCGCCCTCGATCCCGAACTGGTCGGCGAGGTGCTGGCCGTCGTGCGCAGCCTCGCCGAGGACGGCATGACCATGCTGATGGTCACCCACGAAATGGCCTTTGCCCGCGACGCGTCGAGCCGCATCGTCTTCATGGCCGATGGCGGCGTCAGCGCCATCGGGCCGCCGAAGGAGATCCTTGCGGCGGAGACCACCAACGAACGCCTCCGCACTTTCCTGGCGCGTTTCCGGGCCTCGCATTTCTGACATCAGGCGGCCAAAGCCGCCCCAAGGAGCCTTATCCATGACGCCTTATACCAGGCTCGCCGAACTCGGCCTGACACTGCCCGAGCCGCCGACGCCCATCGCCAACTTCGTCACCCATGCCGAGAGCGGCCGGCTGATCTTCCTCTCCGGCCAGGGACCGCTGCGCGCCGACGGCACGCTTTGCACCGGCAAGGTCGGCGAGGATGTGACGGTCGAGCAGGCTTATGAGCATGCCCGCCTGACCGGGCTCAATCTGCTTGCCGTCATGCATGCGGCAGCCGGCGATCTCGGCCGCATCGTGCGCGTCGTCAAGCTGCTCGGCTTCGTCAACGCGACGCCGACCTTCAGCGACCACCCACGGGTGGTCAATGGCTGTTCGGACCTGTTCGCCGATGTCTTCGACAAAATCGGCGGCCATGCCCGTTCGGCGATCGGCGTCGGCTCGCTGCCTGGAAATATCACCGTCGAAATCGAAGCGGTCGTCGAGATCGCCGCCTGACCTGCCACCAACGGGATGTGCTCACATGAAAACCTATTCCGACACCGGCTCCAACACCACCATCCGCGAACGGCTGGGCTTGCGGCCGATCATCAACGTCTCCGGCACCATGACCGCGCTCGGCGCCTCGATCATCGTTCCCGAGGCGATCAGCGCCATGGCCGAAATGGCCTCGCAATGGGTGGAGATGGACGATCTGCAGCGCGCCGCGAGCACGATTGTCGCGCGCCTCACCGGCGGCGAGGCCGGATTCATCACCGCCTGCTGCGCCAGCGGCATCACCATGGCGATCGCCGGTGCGATGACGGGGACCAACCTGCTCGCCATCGAGCGCCTGCCCGATGATACCGAAGGGCTGAAGTCGGAAGTCGTCATCCAGCTCGGCCATATCGTCAATTACGGCGCGCCGATCGACCAGTCGGTCCGCGTCGCCGGCGCCAAGGTGGTGCCCGCCGGCACGGTCAGCGTCACCCAAGACTATCATGTGCGCGAAGCGATCAACGAACGCACGGCGGCGGGCCTCTATGTCGTCGCCCACCACACGGTGCAGTACGGCATGCTGTCGCTGGAGGAATTCTGCGAGATCTGCCACGCCAAGGGCGTACCGGTGATTGTCGATGCCGCGTCCGAATACGATCTGCGCGGTTTTCTGGCGCGCGGCGCCGACGTCGTCATCTACAGCGGCCACAAATTTCTGAGCGGACCGACCAGCGGAATCGTCACCGGCCGCAAGGATCTGATACGGGCCGCCTATCTTCAGAATCGCGGCGTCGCGCGCGCCATGAAGGTCGGCAAGGAAAGCATCGCCGGCACCATGGCCGCGCTCGAAGCCTGGGAGAAGCGTGACCATGCCGGCATCCGCCGGCGCGAGGAGGCAGCGCTGAACCTGTGGAAGGATGCGTTGCAGGGACTGCCCGGCATCGCCGCCATCATCATTCCCGATCCCACCGCCAATCCGCTCGACCGGCTGCAGATATTCGTCTCGCCCGAGAGCCGCTTCACCGCCGCCGGTCTCGCCTCGGCACTTGCCGCGGGCGCGCCGCCGATCATCGTGCGCAACCACGAGGTCGAGCGCGGCCATTTCTTCCTCGACCCCTGCAACCTTCACCCCGGCGAAGCGGAGATCGTCGCCGAGCGCCTGCGCGCCGTACTGACCGCGAAGGAGCGCCCGGCCGACGCGATGAAGGTCGCCCGCAAGGATTCGTTAGGCGTCTCGCGCTGGCCGGATTGATCGCCAAACCGAACCAACAATGCCGAAAGCACCGGCTGATCACATGACTGTGAACAGCCGGATTTGCCCACGCGGGAATAAATCGTCTCCTCGACAAGTCTTCTCGACATACGCCACTTCCGGCGTTGAGGAGATCGGCATGCCGCATCATTGCCAGGCCAGCGACCATGGTTGCGGCGTCGGCCGTCGCCGTGCGCTGGCAAGCATGATGGTCGTCAGGCTCTCCCTTGTGGCGCTTGACACCGGTGATGCAGATGAATTCACTTTCAGCACGGCAGGCGACTTTGTCCGTTTCCGGCGGCTTTCCTCCCGCAAGCAAGGCAAAATCGCTGTCGCATCTTGAGGCGGCGCGCCCAGTCCGTCCCGGAGTATCGGATCATGGTGCTGCTTTGAGCGAGAGGGCCTTGGCAGAGCGCTTCAATCAGGTGGTGCTGCCGCATCTCGGCGATGCGCTGGCGCTGGCCCGTTGGCTGACCGGCAATGCCGCCGACGCCGAGGATGTCGTGCAGGACGCCTGCATCAAGGCGCATGCCGGCATATCAGGCTATGCCGGCGGCAATGCCCGTGCCTGGCTGCTGACCATCGTGCGCAACACCTCCTACACCTGGATGGCGCGCAACCGGCCGCGCGGCATGATGGCTGTCGGCGATCTCGGCGATCTCGACGACATGGCGGCGGCCCATGGCACCAGCCTGCCCGACGAGGACGGGCCGGAGGCGAGCCTGATCGCCAGGGCCGATACGGCGGCACTAGAGGCTGCGATCGCTGCCCTGCCGCAGCCGTTTCGCGAGACGCTGGTGCTGCGCGACATAAACGGCCTCAGCTATCGTGAAATAGCGGCCATGCTCGACGTGCCGATGGGCACGGTGATGTCCAGGCTTGCCCGCGCCCGCGGCCTGCTGACGTCTGATTTGGGGAGAGCGTCATGACGCACGACGACGGACTGCCCGATGATCCCGAAGGTATCAGACTGATGATCCACGCCCTTGTAGATGGCGAACTCGATGCCGCGGCCGCCCTTGCCGTGGAGCGCCGCATCGCCGCCGACCCCCGGCTTGCCGCCGAACATGCCCGCATTGTCGCCTTGCGAGGCGCGGTCAGCCGCCTGCCCCGCCCCGAAGTCAGCGACGCGTTTCTGGCCCGCATCGCGGCAATCGGCATGGCGGATACCGAACGGCAAGGCGACGCAGAGGCGACCGAGCCGCAGCGCGGCACGCCGTCGGCGCTGCCGGGATTGATCACGGGCGCCGGCGCAGGCCAGAGACGGGAAGCCGGGACGCGTCCTTCGCAGGCGCGCACATCGCCAAGGGCACGCCGCTTCGGCTCGTTCGACTGGCGCGCCATGGCGGCGTCGATCATGATCAGCGCGGTGCTGGCCAGCGGCGCGACGCAATGGGTGATGTTCAACGGCGCGGAGGACGGCTTTGCCGCCGCTGTCGCCAGCGGCCATCGCCGCAGCCTGCTCGCCGCGAGTCCGATCGACATCGTTTCCTCCGACCGCCATACGGTCAAGCCGTGGCTCGACGCCCGCATCGGTGTCTCGCCGCCGGCGCCCGACCTTGCCCAGGACGGCTTCGCGCTGATCGGCGGCCGGGTCGAGGTGATATCAGGCCGGCCGGTACCGGCACTGGTCTACCGCCATCGCGAGCACCTGATCACGCTGGTCGCCGAACCGCAGCAGGGCGGCAAGGCCACCCAGCCGGACGATCTTTCCTCGGGCGGCTTCTCGATGGTGCACTGGAGCGACGGCGCCTTCTCCTACTGGGCGATCTCCGACATGGAACGCCCCGAGCTCGACGACTTCGTCGCCCGCTTCCGCAAGGCCGCGGTATGAGCCGGATGTGGCCGTCGGCATCTCGCCGATGGCCGCATATCCTTGCGGCCCCGCGCGAATTCCGCTAAGGCGCGCCTTTGTCGCCGGGGAGCAGAAGCTTGAACCATCAACGCGCCGACGTCGCCATCATCATGGGCAGCCAATCCGACTGGGCGACGATGCGCCAGGCGGCCGAAACGCTGGAGGCGCTTGGCGTTCCCCATAAAAGGCTGATCATTTCGGCGCACCGCACGCCCGACCGGCTCTATGAATTCGCCAAGGGCGCCAAGGCGGCCGGCTACAAGGTGATCATCGCCGGAGCCGGGGGTGCGGCGCATCTGCCCGGCATGACGGCGGCAATGACGCCATTGCCGGTGTTCGGCGTGCCGGTGGAATCGAAAGCGCTGTCGGGCCAAGATTCTCTGCTCTCCATCGTCCAGATGCCGGCCGGCATTCCGGTCGGGACACTGGCGATCGGCAAGGCAGGCGCGGCCAACGCCGCCCTCCTGGCCGCCGCCGTATTGGCGCTGAACGACGACAAGCTTGCCCAGCGGCTCGACGCCTGGCGCGCCTCGCAGACCGCCAAGGTCGCGGCCGAACCGACGGACACGCCGTGAGCCTGCCCGCGGGATCGACGATCGGCATCATTGGCGGCGGCCAGCTCGGCCGCATGCTTGCAATGGCCGCTGCCCGCCTCGGCTACCGCACCGCCGTGCTGGAGCCGCAACCGGATTGCCCGGCCGCCCAGGTCGCCAACAAGCAGATTACGGCCCCCTATGACGACCCGGCCGCGCTTGCCGAACTGGCGGCGGCCAGCGCCGTCGTCACCTACGAGTTCGAGAACGTGCCGGTGGCCGCTGCAACCGCGCTTGCCGCCAAGGTGGCGGTCTATCCGCCAGCGCGTGCGCTTGACGTGGCGCAGGACCGGGTGAGCGAAAAGACATTCCTCAACAGCATCGGCATCGCCACCGCCGATTTCCGTCCGGTCGACACGGACGACGAGTTGACGGCGGCGCTGAAGGCATTCGGCGGCAGCGGCATCCTGAAGACGCGGCGCATGGGCTATGACGGCAAGGGCCAGCGCGTCTTCCGCAACATGGAGACGGGTGGCTTTGCCGGCACCTGCGAGGCGATGGGCAATGTGCCGCTTATCCTGGAGAGCTTCGTGCCCTTCGAGCGGGAGGTTTCCGTCATCGCCGCGCGCGGGATCGATGGGGCGGTCGCCGCCTATGATCCGGCCGAAAACGTGCACCGCGACGGCATTCTGCACACATCGACCTTGCCGGCCGGCATCAAACCCGAAACGGCGGTAGCCGCGCAGGTCGCCGCGTCGAAGATATTGTCCGCGCTCGACTATGTCGGCGTCATCGGTGTCGAGTTCTTCGTGCTGGCCGATGGTTCGCTGCTGGCCAACGAGATCGCGCCCCGCGTCCACAATTCAGGCCATTGGGCCGAAGCCGCCTGCATCGTTTCGCAGTTCGAGCAACACATCCGCGCCATTGCCGGCCTGCCGCTGGGCAGCCCCAATCGCCACTCCGATTGCGTGATGGAGAACCTGATCGGCGACGACGTGCTGCGCGTTCCAGCCCTGCTCGCCGAGCCCGACCTGATGCTGCACCTCTACGGCAAGGCGGAGGCGCGGCCTGGCCGCAAGATGGGCCACTTCACCCGCATCAGTTCACGTACTTAGTTCGCGGGACACGAGCCTATTGCACCTCGCCGCTGTCCTCGCCGGGGCCGGCGCAGCTTGCATCGCCTTCCTCGCAATTGGCGGAGGCGGCGAGTTGCTTGATGCGATCATTGGTCAGCCTGGTCAGGCACTGCGAAACTTCCATCGCGTGGATGGAGCCACCCGCGCTGGCTGCGGTGTTATGCGCGCATTCGGCATCCCGGAAGCTGATCCAGGCGCGCTGCGCCACCTGAAGCAATCGCTTGCCACCCGCATCATCAGAGCCGATCAGCGCCTGATAGGCTGCGTTGAGTCTGGCGTCGGCGGCCTGATAATCCTCGCCGGCGCAGATGTTCATCATTTGCTGGCTGTCGTCGGAACGGTCGCATTCCTGAGCGCGGGCGACCGCGCCTGCCGCCAGGACGGCGAGGCAGGCGAACAGGAAAATTCGACGCATCTTTGTCCCCAAATCACTTGCTTGTCGCGGCATCATCCCAGCCGACTCGTGGTCGCGCAATGCCACGGGTGCCGACATGGCGGATATTTGATGATATCAGGACGCGGAGCACGCTTGCCGTTGACTTACGGTTGACATGGGCAAGGCTCCTCGTTTATGAGCCACCCACCGTTCAAAAGGCGCGTCTTCTGGCGCGCCTTATAATTTCGACCCGGAACCGGGTCCACACCGACAGGCAAGACCATGAAGATCAAGAATTCGCTCAAGGCGCTGAAGGCGCGTCACCGCGACAACCAGTTGGTTCGCCGCAAGGGCCGCATCTACATCATCAACAAGACCGCCCCGCGCTATAAGGCGCGCCAGGGTTGAGTTTTCGGCCGGAGGCTTTTTGCCTCCGCCCATTGATGCTTGTCGGCGAGCCGACCTTCCCACGTTGAATTCACTTTGATGTTCCGCCGCCCGGGACTAGAGTCGGGCGATGCGGATTCTTTTTGCATTTTTGATCGCTTTCCCTCTTTCCGGTGCCGTTAGCATAGCGGCCAGGGCAGCGAACGATCAGGCGGCCCAGCCGGCGGCCCCGGACACTCCGGCCCCGCCGATGACGAAACAGGCCCGGCTCGACAGGCTGTTCTCCGACCTGAAGCGCGAGCGCAACGAAAAGGCCGCCGAGCGCATTGCCGGCAACATCTGGAACGAATGGTTCCAGTCCGGCAGCGCCTCGATCGACCTGATGATGCAGTGGTCGCAAAATGCGATGAACGATCAGAAGTTCGACGTCGCGCTCGATTTCCTGGACCAGGTGGTGACCTTGCAGCCGAGCTATGCCGAAGGCTGGAACCGCCGCGCCACCGTGCATTTCATGATGAAGAACTACGGCAAGTCGATGGCCGATATCGACCGCACGCTGCAGCTCGAGCCACGCCATTTCGGCGCGCTGTCGGGCCTGGCCCAGATCATGGCGGAGACCGGTCACAAGCAATCGGCGCTCGAGGCCTGGCAGAAGGTGCTGGCCATCTATCCCATGATGCGCAGCGCCCAGAACCAGGTCGCGACCCTGTCGGAAGAGCTTGCCGGCGAGGGAATTTGATAGACTAGGCAATAGGCATTAGGCGCTTGAGCTTCCCTACTGCCGCCCTACAACTTATCAACCTCCCTTCCCGTATATCCCCCATGAACCTGATCTACGCCGCGCTCGCCTTCCTTTTCGCACTCGTCCTTGCCCTTGTCGGCGTCACTCGCGTCGGCTCATGGCTGATCGAGCGCCGCGGTCCGCCGGTCGGCGCGTTCGTCGACATTGGCGGTGCCCGTATCCACTATGTCCACGTTCCCGCGTCAGTTGGTGCGGATCTGCCACCGATCGTCTTCATTCACGGCGCCAGCGCCAATTTGAAAGACCAGATGCTGCCGCTCAGGCCGCTGCTCGAAGGCCGTGCCGAAATGCTGTTTTTCGACCGGCCGGGAGCCGGCTGGTCGGGACGCGGCCCCGGCAACAATGAAAATCCGTCGGCACAGGCCAACACCATCGCCGCGCTGATGGACCGTCTCGGCATCAAGCGGGCCATCATTGTCGGCCATTCCTTCGGCGGCGTGGTGACGGCGGCCTTCGGCCGCGAGCATGCCGACAAGACGCTCGGCCTTGTCTTCCTGGCGCCGGCGAGCCATCCCTGGCCGGGCGGCGCGACGTCCTGGTACTACGACCTGACCATCATTCCGGTGATCGGCCGGCTGTTCTCCGAGACCCTGAGCTATCCTGCGGGAACGCTGCAGATGGCGGACGCCACGACCTGCGTCTTCTCGCCCAACAAAGTGCCGGAAAATTACCTCGCCTCAGCCGCGATCCCGCTGGTGCTGCGGCCGTCGGCCTTCCGCGCCAATGCCACCGACGTCGCCGGGCTCTATCGGTATGCGCTTGGCGCGGCACCGCATTACAAAGTGATAACGGCGCCGACCGTGGTCATCTCCGGCGATCGCGACAAGGTGGTCTATGCCCGCATTCACTCCGTCGGCCTAGTGCGCGACATATCAGGCGCCGAGCTGGTCTGGGTGCAAAATCTTGGCCACAAGCCGGACTGGATCGCCTCCGACCTCGTCGTCGGCGCCATCGAGAAGGTTGCCGGCAAGGCTATCGACCTGGAAGCAATCGCCACGACGGTGGAAGCCCGGATTGCCGACGATGCCTATGGCGTGGGCAAATGCGCCGACATCAAGGAGCCACGGGCCGAGCTCGCCCCGACCTGACAATCCGAAGCCATCGCAAGACGCTATTGGGAACAGAGCGGCATGTATGTCCTGAAACACGGCATAAAGAAAAATCCCGAAAAGCGATGGGCACTGCCGGATCGCATCTTCTTCGGTCACGGCGCGTGCGCCATTCTCGCCGGCACCTTTCTCAAGCATCCGCCTCTGGAGGGATTTTACGGCGAACGTATCATTCCCGGCGAAGGCTTTTCCGGAAACCATATCTACGTGACGAACGGCGTGATCGCTTTCGACTACCACGGCTATTGCGCTCGAGAGCGGTTGCTCGAACACCATGCGAGAGGCTGGGCTTCGCGCCACACCGGATGGCATTGCACCATCGCGCGGGTCGATTTCGATCTGCTCGATACGACCGAACTCAACCGGCGAAAGATACTGGGCCCGGATCAGTATCTGTACGATCCTATTCCTCGCGCGCGCCGGTTTCTCCAGGCAAGAAATCACGCGGAAGCCGCGGCAAGGGCGCTCGGAGCCGCGACGGTATGAGGCCATCAGGTGTTAGGCAGGCGTCGCCAGCCGCTAGATAACAAGCAGCGGCGTCTTGCCGGGAACCCGATCGTAGAGGTCCATGACGTCCTGATTGAACATGCGCACGCAGCCGGATGACGCGGCGATGCCGATCGATTTCCAATCCGGCGATCCATGGATCCGGTAGAGCGTATCGACGCCGTCCTTGAAGATGTAGAGCGCACGCGACCCGAGCGGGTTGCTGATGCCGGGCTGCATGCCCTGGCGCCATTTTTCCAGCTTCGGATCCCTGCGGATCATCGCCGAAGGCGGCGTCCAGGTCGGCCATTTTCGTTTCCGCTGGACGATCGCGCGGCCCTTCCAGGAATAGCCCTGGCGCCCCAGTCCGACGCCGTAGCGCATGGCCTTGCCGTCCTCGAGCACCCAGTAAAGGTGCTTGTCGGTCGTATTGACCACGATCGTGCCGGGTTTTTCGCCTGTCGGATCGTCGACGCTCTGCCTCAGGAACCGCCCGTCGACCTTGGCGAACGGGATTGCCGGCAGCGCATGGCCGCCGTCTTCGACCGCGCTGTACATGCCCGCATAGTCGGGCGACGCCGGGCTTACGGTTTCAGGCGCGGCAGCTTCGATGGGCGCCTTTTCCGGTGCCGGTTCGAGCGGAACCGGGGTAGGCGTGCTCGCCAAGCTGATCGATTGCCTGGGCAGTTGGGCACAGGCGGAGACGGTCGAAACGCCAATAAGCGAAAGCCCGGTCAGAAGGGACCGGCGTGAAACGGCAAATGACATTCAATATACTTTCAAGCGAAGGGAAATTCAGGCGGTTGCGAAGCGGCTGTTAACGCCGCCTCACCGCGTCTTGTAGAGTGGATCGCGGCGGCCCTGTGTCGAGACAAGGGCGGCGATGATTGTCCAGACTTTTGTAGCACTGCGGCCGCAGTGGGCTCTGCGCCAATGCATGTCGCCCAAAAGTGACCTCGGTTCGCGCGGTGTTCCCTCGAGAAGGCTTACCGTCCGGCTGTTTCCGATCCGACATAGGCGATGCGCAGCATGTTGGTCGATCCCGGCGTCCTGAGCGGCACCCCAGCGGTGATGATGACGCGGTCGCCCGGCTTGCCGAATTCCTCTTCCAGTGCAATGCGGCAGGCGCGGTTGACCATGTCGTCGAGATCGGTGGCGTCTGGCGAGACCACGCAATGCGTGCCCCATAAAAGTGACAGGCGCCGCGCCGTATTGAGGATCGGCGACAGCGCGATGATCGGCACTTGCGGGCGCTCGCGCGCGGCGCGCAGGCCGGTGGTGCCTGATGCCGTGTAGGTGACGATCGCCGACAGTTTCAGCGTTTCGGCGATTTCGCGGGCGGCCAGCGAAATGGCGTCGGCGCCGGTCGCTTCCGGCTCGGAGCGCTGCGCGTTGATGATGCCGGCATAGGTCGGGTCGGTTTCGACCTTGGCGGCGATGCGGTTCATCATGGCAACCGCCTCGACCGGATAAGCGCCCGCCGCCGATTCCGCCGACAGCATGATGGCGTCGGCGCCTTCGAAGACGGCGATCGAAACGTCGGAGACCTCGGCGCGGGTCGGCACCGGGGCGGTGATCATCGATTCCAGCATCTGCGTGGCGATCACCACCGGCTTGCCGGCACGGCGCGCGGCGCGCGTGATCTGCTTCTGGATGCCGGGCACCGCTTCCAGCGGCATTTCGACACCGAGATCGCCGCGGGCGACCATCAGCGCATCCGACAGTTCGATGATCTCGGCCAGTCGGGCGACCGCCTGCGGCTTTTCGATCTTGGCCATGATCAGCGCCCGGCCGCGCGCGATCTTGCGCGCTTCGGCCAGATCCTCGGGCCTCTGCACGAAGGACAGCGCGACCCAGTCGACGCCGGTCGCCAGCACCGCGTCGAGATCCTTGCGGTCCTTCTCGGTCAGCGCGCCCACCGGCAGGTCGGTGTCGGGCAGGCTGACGCCCTTCTTGTCGGAAATCGTGGTGCCGGCAATGACGGTGCACACGATCGACTTGCCGTCGCTCTTCACCGCTTTCAGCTCGAGCTTGCCGTCGTCGATCAGGAGGCGATGGCCAGCCTCGACCGAACTCAGGATTTCGGGATGCGGCAGGTAGACCCTGGTCGAGGTGCCGGGCTCGGGATTGTCGTCGAGCGTGAAGGTCTGGCCCAGCGTCAGCACTTCCTTGCCGTTGGCGAACTTGCCGACGCGCAGCTTCGGACCTTGCAGGTCGGCCAGGATGCCGATCGGCCGGCCGACTTTTTCCTCGACGGACCGGATGCGTGCGACCAGCGTGCGCATCAGCTCATGATCGGTATGGCTCATATTGATGCGGAAAACATCCGCACCGGCTTCGAACAGCTTCTGCAGCATCTCCTCGGACGAGGAGGCCGGACCGATTGTGGCTAGGATCTTGACCTTGCGGCTACGTCTCATTGACTGTTCGTTCCCGGGGCGGCTGGGGCGCCTCCCGTTGCGGGCTCATCGGTGAGCTGGACCATCCAGCTTGCCTGCTCGCCCGTGTCATATTCCTGGAATCCAGCGCGCTGGAAGCCTCGGGCGACGCAGTCGCTTACGCCCGCGATCTTGAACTCTTTTTCAGCCACGCACATGTTGATCGGGCCGTCCCAGCGTCCACCGCGCTCGGCGTCTTCTGCATAAAGATAATAAAACCTTGATGACAGCGGCCCTTCAATCAACGTCTTGCAGCTCGATCCTTCGATGTGCCACCAGCCCTCGGTGATCCAGCCGGCCTTGGCACGATAGCCGATGCCGACACCGACCAGGTTCTGCGTGGCGTTGCAGACGCGGAAATCGGCGTGCGCCGGCGAGGCCATGACCATTGCCGACACGCCACCGGTCAGGATCAGGAGCGGCATCGCAAAGCCGGAGCGCATGCGCTGCCTGCCGGCGGAACCCATTCCAAAACCCCTCAAGAACCACATCAGCATCTCTCTGCGCCCCTTTTCGGAAAAGTCCGGGCGCATGTCAACGCGCCGTTTTGTCCAATTCCAATCGATTTAGGAAGGCTCCCGGCGCACGATCCGTCGCCCCTTGCCAGATTTCCCGGGAAACCTTGGCCAAACAACGGCATTGCGCACGCGTCGTCTTCGTGGAATGACGATAGCATCCTCCCCAAAAGCCAGCGAACGACCATTTTCCGCCAATGACCCGATCCACAGTTTTCGCGCCCTTCGACATCGTCGAGGGCGACCGCAAGCGAAGCATCGTGCTGCTGGCTGATCATGCCCGCCGCGACCTGCCCGAGGAGTATGGCAGCCTGGGGCTGCCGTCGGCCGAATTCGACCGCCATATCGCTTATGACATCGGCGTCGAAGCGGTGACGCGCGAACTGGCCGCCTTGCTTGGCGTGCCGGCACTTATCGCCAATTTCTCGCGGCTCTTGATCGATCCCAATCGCGGTGAGGACGACCCGACGCTCATTCGCCAGCTTTACGACGGCACGATCGTGCCGGGAAACTATCCGATGGCGCCGGAAGAACGCGAGAGGCGTCTCGACCGCTTCTACCGGCCCTACCACGACGCGGTCGGCGCCATGATCGCTTCGGTCGTTCAGGCTTCGGGGCAGGCGCCCTTCATCTTTTCGGTGCATTCCTTCACACCGGTCATGCAGGGCATCAAACGCCCCTGGCATGTCGGCATCCTGTGGGACAAAGACGACCGGGTGGCGCGGCCGCTGATCGACATGCTGGCCGAGGACAAAAACCTCATCGTTGGCGACAACGAACCGTATGACGGCGCTCTGCGCGGCGACACCATGTTCAAGCATGCCATCGTCAATGGATATGCCCACGCGCTGCTCGAAATCCGCCAGGACCTGATAGCGGACCAGCAGGGCGCCCTCGCCTGGGCCCAACGGCTGGCGCCGATCGTTGACGCCATCGACCACCGTCCCGATATACATGCGGTAAAGATGTTCGGCTCGCGCACCGGGCCGCTATGACGGAGGTTTCGATGACCGAACTCAGCGACGAGCAGAAGCGCGACTTCGAGGCCGCCGCCTTTCGCCGGCTGGTGAGGCATTTGCGCGAACGCAGCGACGTGCAAAACATCGACCTGATGAACCTCGCCGGCTTCTGCCGCAACTGCCTGTCGAATTGGTATCGCGAGGCAGCGGAAGCCAAGGGCGTCAACCTCGGCAAGGATCAGTCGCGCGAGATCGTCTACGGCATGCCCTATGCCGAGTGGCAAGCGCTCAACCAGACAGAGGCTTCGGACGCCAAGAAGGCCGAATTCGAAGCCCGGCGTCCCAAGGATCACTGAGGCCGTTTGGCCCAAATGCTTTCTCGAAAGTGCGCTTGACTGAAAATTGAATCGATCTAATTTGCCGCGCAAAGCCATTTTTTGACCGGAATCGTCCTATGAACGCGCCTAACGCCATGCAGACTGCCATTCGCGGCCGCTGGGCCGTGGCGGCCATTTTCCTCGCCAATGGCTTCCTGACCGGCAGCTGGGCGCCGCAGATTCCGGTGTTCCTGACGCGGCTGGATATCTCGAAATTCACGCTCGGCCTGCTGATCCTTTTGTTCGGCGCCGGCGCGGTCACCGCCATGACATGGTGCGGCCACCTGATCTCCAAACATGGCTCGCGCACCGTGCTGCGCTGGTTCGGTCTCTGCGGCAGCCTCGGCCTTCTGATCGTGGCACTGGCGCCCGACGTGCCGCTGGCGGCCGTCGCCATGTTCATCTTCGGCGGCTCGATCGGCGGCATGGACGTGGCCATGAATGCCAATGCTGTGGTGGTGGAACGGCGGCTGGGGCGCGCCATCATGTCCTCCTCGCACGGCTTCTGGAGCCTCGGCGGTTTCGCCGGCGGCGCCCTTGGCGGCTTTGCCATCCAGACTTATGGCCACCTCGCCCATGCTTCGGTGGTGACCGCGCTTGCCTTCGCGGCAATCGCGGCGGCGGTGCCCCATATCGTGGCCGAAAACAGACCGCAGGCGACCGAGCATCATAAATTCGCTTTGCCGGCAAACCCATTGGTCTACCTGATCGGCCTGATGGCCCTACTGACGATGATTTCCGAGGGCGCGGTGCTCGACTGGGCGGCGCTGTATCTGCGGCAGGAACTCGGCGCCGACCTCGCCGTCGCCGGCCTTGCCTACGCCGCCTTCTCCGGCGTCATGGCGATCATGCGCTTTTTCGGCGATGGCGTCCGCAACCGCTTCGGCGCGGTGATGACACTGCGCGGCTCGGCCATCGTCGCGGCCGCCGGCATGCTGATCGCCGGCCTGTCACCCTCGCCCTGGCTCGCCATATCAGCTTTCGCGCTGTGCGGCTTCGGCATCGCCAACATGGTGCCGATCATCTTTTCGGCCGGCGGCAACCAGGAGGGCATGTCGTCGGGCACCGGCATGAGCGTCGTCACCACCATGGGGTATTCCGGCATTCTGGTGGCGCCGTCGGCGATCGGCTTCGTCGCCGAACATTCCAGCTTCGGCCCGATCTTCATCGCCATGTCGGCTCTGCTGATCGTCGTTCTTCTGATGGCCGGATTGGCTCACCGCGCCGAATTCGCTCCGGATGCCGCGCCCGCCGAATAGCGTTTCAGTTCCTCGTGGAGAAAATCCGCCACGCGGCGGATACGCACGCTGCCGCGCACGTCGCGATGCATGGCCAGCCATACCGGCAGGGCAGGCAATGGCAGGCCTGGCAACAGCTTTTCCACCAGCGGATCGCGGTCTGCCAACGGCTCCTG
This sequence comes from Mesorhizobium sp. M8A.F.Ca.ET.207.01.1.1, assembly GCF_004794715.1. Taxonomy (NCBI): domain Bacteria; kingdom Pseudomonadati; phylum Pseudomonadota; class Alphaproteobacteria; order Hyphomicrobiales; family Phyllobacteriaceae; genus Mesorhizobium; species Mesorhizobium sp. M8A.F.Ca.ET.207.01.1.1. Next base: position 153,022 of record NZ_SRUS01000009.1, read on the forward strand.
GCCAAGGCCAATGCCGTTTCCCGCCCGCACGGCTTCCCAGAGCACGACCTGATTGTCCGCCCTGAAACGAAAACTGTTTCGGGTGACCGGGGCGCCATACTGGGAAAAGGCTCGGATCATCTCGTCGCTGCGATCGAAGCCGATCAGCGCGTGATCGACGAGATCGGCAGGCTCCAGCGGGCGCCCGTGCCTCTCCAGATAGCAGATGGCCGCGCAGGCGCAGAGCTCGATATCGCAGACCTTGCGTGCCATCAGTTCGTTCTGCGCCGGCTTGACCATGCGAATGGCGATGTCGGCATCCCGGCGCAGCAGGTTCTCGACCTGGTTCGAGGCAACGATCTCGACCTCGATGCCGGGTTCCTCGATGCCGAGCCGTGCCATCATGCCGGGCAGCACATAGGCGGCCACCACTTCGCTGGCGGCAATCCGCACCGTGCCTTCGATCGCTTCGACCGAACCCAGCGCCAGTAATGAGAAGGCGCTTGCCTGTTCGCTTACGGCCTTGCCACGTTCGAACAGGGTGCTGCCGGCTTCCGTCAGTTCATAGCCGCGTCGTCCGCGCCGGAACAAGGTGACGCCCAGCGCCTGCTCGAGTTCGCCGATATGACGGCCAAGCGTCGGCTGGCTGGCCGAGAGCTTGCGCGCCGCAGCCGACAGGCTGCCGGTTTCCGCCACGGTGACGAAACTCTTGATCAGGTTCCAATCGATATCATCCATTCATTTATGAATATCAAAACTCCATTCCTAGTCAATTTTCATTCGGAGATGAGGCAATCATATTCGAGCTGCAAACACCAACACGGAGACCTGAAATGACCAAGATCGCAATCCTCGGTGCCAATGGCCGGCTCGGCCGCGTCGTTGCCAAAGCCTTCATCGACGCCGGCTTCGACGTCCGCACCGTCACTCGCACCGGCAAGGTGCCGGCAGAGCTCGCAGGCGCCACCGCGGTTGCTGGCGATGCGCTGGACCGTCAATCGCTGATCCGGTCCACCGAGGACGTCGACATCATCTTCAACGGGCTGAACCCGATCTACACCGACTGGGGCAAGTGCCTGCCGATGGCCGAAAATGTCATGGCCGCCTGCCATGCGAATGGCACGGTGCATCTCTTCCCCGGCACGGTCTACAATTACGGCTCGCCCATGCCGGCGGTGATCACGGAAGACACCCCCTTCCACCCGACCACTGAAAAAGGCCGCATTCGCTGCGCCATGGAGGATTTGTTCCGTCGTGAGGCCGAGGCGGTCCGCGTGCGCACCATCCTTCTGCGCGCCGGCGATTTTTTCGGCGGTACCGGCAGCGGCTCCTGGTTCGACCTGGTCGTTGCCGCCAAGATCAACAAGGGCATCTACACAGCGCCCGGTCCGGCCGACCTTGTGCATGAATGGGCCTATCTGCCGGACTTCGCGGTCGGCTTCGTCGCGCTGGCCAGCAATCTCGACAAGCTCGGCTTCTATGAGGCGCTGAATTTTCCAGGCCACGCCATCACCGATCTCGAGATCAAAGCCGCCGCCGAGAAAGCCATTGGCCGCCAGTTGAAGATGACGGCGATGCCCTGGTGGGTGCTGCGCGCCGGCAGTCCGTTCGTGGCGATGTGGCGTGAGATCGTCTCGATGTCCTATCTGCGCTTCGAACCCCACCAATTGGTCTCGACGCGGCTGGAAAGCATCATCGGCGAGGTCCCGCATACACCGCTCGATCAAGCGGTCGCCGAGGCCCTTGAGGATATCGGGATCGCTACGGTGAATAGCGCCGCGGAAGCTGCCTGAGGCTCGTCGCGGCCAAGCCGCCAGCGGCTGTCGATGGACGAAGCGGCCGCTCAGATCCGCCCCACCAACAGCAACACAAGGACGACCACAAGCACCACGCCGAGAACGCCCGACGGGCCATATCCCCAGGAGCGCGAGTGGGGCCAGGCCGGAACCGCACCGATCAGGACAAGGATCAGGACGATGATGAGGATGGTGCTGATCGGCATGGCAAATTCCCCGCTCTGCGTTGTGCTTCCAAGACAATGCTTGGCATTGACCCTTGGGGAAAATGCAAAAGGCCGCCCGGTTGTTCCAGGCGGCCTTTGCCGTTCATTGGGAAGTCTGCCTACTCCGCAGCTTTCGGGAAGGCGATCGCCGGCACGTCGTCTGCTGCCGGCGTGTCCGACGAGATCTCGCCCTTGCCACGCCGGAACAGGCGGCCGAACCAACCGCGCCGCTCGCCGGGCTTGATCTTGGCACGCGTGAACACCATCAGCATCGACGGCGTCACCACCAGGGTCAGGATGGTGGCGAAGGACAGGCCGAAGACGATCGCCGAGGACAGCGAAATCCACCATTGCGTCGACGGCGCGTTGATCGTCGTCTCGTGATGGAAGATTTCGAGCCCAAGCCCGAAGGCGATCGGCAGCACGCCGAGAATGGCCGACACCGCCGTCAGCACCACCGGGCGGGCACGCTCGCGGCAGGTCTGCAGCACCGCGTCCATCTTGTCCCAGCCTTCCTCGCGCAGCCGGTCATAGGTGTCGATCAGCACGATGTTGTTGTTCACCACCACGCCGGCCAGCGCGATGACGCCGATGCCCGACATGACGATGCCGAACGTCTCGCCTGTTATCAGCAGTCCGAGGAACACGCCGATCGTCGCCATGACCACGCAGGACAGCACCAGCCAGACGCTGGTGAACTTGTTGAACTGCGCCAGCAGCACCAGGAAGATCAGGAAGATCGCGGCACCGAAGGCCTTGCTGAGGAAGGCGCTGGCCTCCGCGCTGTCCTCGTTGGAGCCGGCCAGCTTCCAGCGTATGCCGCTGCCAAGATTCATGTCGGTGACGGCCTGGGTGACCTCCTGCTGCACGGCGGCGACCTGAGCGCCGGCGGCAACGTTGGCTTGCACCACCACGGTGCGGGCGCCGTCGATACGGTTGAGGATGCCGACGCTCGGCTTTGCCTTGCGGACGACGAAGTTCGAGATCGGCACCGACCCTTGAGAGGTTTGCACCCTGAGCTCGTCGAGCGTCGACAGCGTGCGCCGGTCCTCCGGCAAGCGCAGGCGGATGTCGGCAGCCTTGTCGGCGCCGGCGGGCCGGTATTCCGAAAGCTTCAGGCCGTTGGTGACGAGCTGCACCACCGTCCCGACCGAGGTCGGGCTGATGCCATACTGGGCTGCCTTGGCCCGGTCGACATCGAGTGCCCAGTCGACGCCACGCGGCGGCAAGCCATCGGAAATGTCGATGACACCGGGCACCTTGGCGATGCGCGCGGCGACAGCGCGCGCCTTCTCGTCGAGCCCCTTGGGATCGATGGCCGAGAGCCTGATCTGGATCGGCTTGCCGGTCGGCGGGCCTGCTTCCGGCACCCGAACCTCGACATCGACGCCGGGAATGCCGGCCATGACGCCACGCAGGTCGTTCAGAATATCGTTGGCCGATTTGCGCTCGCGCCAATCGATGAATTCGTACTGGATGACGCCGACGACGTCTTCGGGCACGTCCTGGCCACCGCCGTCGGATTTGCCGACGCGTGTATAGACCGACTTCACGCCCGGCCAGCCGAGCAGCCGGTTTTCGGCAATCTTGGTCGCGGTATCCATTTCGGCCAGCGAAAGGTTGCCGCGGGCATGCACATAGAGCAGGCCGTAATCGGGTTCGACGCTCGGGAAGAACTCGACGCCGGCACCGTACTTCGAATAACCGACGAAGATGCCGGCCAGCAAGACGACGGTGAGCACCATCACGGTGATGGGGAAGCGCACCGCCTGCTTGACGACAGCCATGTACCAGCCATCGCGATTGCCATCCTCGTGATGCTGCGGCGCCTTGGCGAAGATCGCACCCAGCGTCGGCGCGAAGACCAGTGCATAGAGCATCGATGCCGACAGCGTGACGATCAGCGTGATCGGCATGTACTTCATGAAATCGCCAATGATCCCCGGCCAGAACAGCAGCGGCGAGAAGGCGGCGATGCGGGTCATCGTTGCCGCGATGACCGGACCGGCCATGCGCTTGGCGGCGAGCGCGAAGGCTTCCTGCTTCGGCATGCCCTCGCTCATCCGTCGCTCGGCGAACTCGGTGACGATGATGGCATCATCGACCAGCATGCCGACCGCCAGGATCAGGCTGAACAGCACGATCATGTTGATCGTGTAGCCCATCATGGCGAGCAGCAGGATGCCGATCAGGAACGATGACGGGATGGCGAGGCCAATGAGCAGCGAGGCTCGACCGGACAGCGCGTATAGGATGACGATGAACACCAGGATCACCGCGATCATCACGTGGTTCTGCAGATCGCCGAGCAACTGGTTGACGAAGACCGACTTGTCCTGCGTGTAGGTCACATGCATGCCTTCGGGCATGGTCTTGACGAAGGTGTCGGACACCTCCCTGACCTTGGTCAGCGTGTCGATCAGATTGGCGCCGATGCGCTTCTTGACCTCGATGGCGATGGCCGGCTTGCCGTTGAGGCGCGTGATCGTCGTGGCATCGGCGAAGGTCGAGCGGATGGTCGCGATGTCCTTGGCCTGAACCACGGCATTGGGACCGGCGACCACGGGAAGTGCCGCCACATCCTCGGGCGTCTCGATCAGCGACGGCACCTTGACGGCGTATTTACCCTGCGAGCCCTCGATGTTGCCGGCGGCGACCAGGCTGTTGGACGCGCCGACAGCGCCGATCAATTGTTCGAGTTGCAAGCCGTAGGAAGACAGCTTCATCGGATCGATGACGACTTCGACCAGATCGTCGCGGGAGCCTTGCAGCGAGCCTTCGAGGACGCCGGGCACTTCCTCGATACGGTCGCGCAGTTCGCGCGCCGCGGCCGCCAGCACGCGCTCGGGCAGTTCGCCCGACAGCGTGACGACGAGCACAGGGAATTCGGAAATGTTGACCTCGGTGACGACGGGCTCCTCGGCCGCCTGCGGCAGGTCGGCCTTGCCGTCCTGAACCTTGGAGCGGGTATCCTGCAGCGCCGTCGCCAGGTTGGTCTGCGGCTGGAACTCGACCAGCACATAGCCGCCGCCCTGGAAAGCGGCCGAGCGCATCTCCTTGAGGCCTTTCAGGCTCTTCAGCTTGCTTTCCATCGGCCGCAGCAGAAGGCGCTCGGAATCTTCAGGCGAAATGCCTTGATAGATCAGGCTGACATACATCATCGGAATCGGAACGTCGGGCTCCGCTTCCTTCGGCGTCGACTGATAGGCGACCCAGCCTGCAATCAGCAGGAAGACCAGGACCGAGATGGTCAGGCGGGCATTGTTGATTGCGAGTCTGACGATATCCATGACTTATGCCTGCTGTTGGCTTCGGGAGTGGCGAACGGACACGCTGTCGCCGGGCAAAGGCCCGGCGCCGGCGCCGGCGCTACTGCGTCCCGGCGGTGGCATCGCCGATCAGCTTGTTGATGGTCGCCTGGTCGGCCTCGACGGGCTTAACCTCATCGCCTTCCTTCACCAGTTCCTGGCCGGCGACGATGATGCGCGCATCCGCCGGGATGCCGCCAAGCACGAGACCGGTCGGCGTGTCGTCGACCAGGTCGATCGGGAAGAACGCCACCTTGTTGTCCTTGCCCACGGCGCGGATGCCGAGATCGCCCTTGTCGCCCAGCGTCACCACCGAGCGCGGCAAAAGCACGGCGTCGGTCGGCAACGCGCTGAGCTGGATTTCCGCCGTCATGCCGGCCGGCACCGAGCCATCGGCATTGGGGATGGCGATCTCGACGCGGAAGGTGCGGGTCGCCGACGAGGCGTCGCGGCTGATATAGCGCACGGTGCCTTCGACGGTCTGGCCGCTGACCAGCCGAACGCTGGCCTTGTCACCGATCTTGAGATAGCCGAGGTCGCGCTCGCTGATCTCGCCGCGCGCGATCACCGGATCGAGCTTGAGGATGGTGGCCACCTCGCCGCCCTGCATGACGGAGCTGCCCAGTTCCACCGGCACCCGGTCGATGACGCCGTCAAACGGAGCCTTCACTTCGTTGCGGTCGAGCTCGGCCTGCGCGGTGTCCAGCTGGGATTGCGCCTGGGTTAGATTGGAGCGGGCGGTGTCGAGCTGCAGCTTCGGCAAATTACCTGTCTTGGCCAGCCGCTCGGCCGCATCGAGCTCGGCCCTGCGCTGCGCCACGAGCTGCTTGGCATTGTCGACCATCGAGATCTTTTCCTCGGCGGCGAGCATCAGCACAAGGTCGCCGGTCTTGACGTGATCGCCTTGCTTGACAGGCAGCTTGTCGATGACGCCGGCAACGCGGGTTGCCAGTACCGCGCGCTTGTCGGCCTCGGTCAGCCCGGAAATGCGGATGGCGCGCGCATAGGTCTTGCGCGGCGGTGTCACCACCGCGACGGTGCGCAGCGTGGCCTTGGGTTCGGCTTCCGCCGTCTTCGGCTTGCTCGCGTCCGGCGCCTTGCCCTCGACCTCGGCTGCCTTGGCCTTGTTGGCCGCTACGCTGCCAACCGATGAGAACTCGCCTGTCGCCATCCACGCCGCGAAACCGATGAGCACAACAATGGCTGCAAGCTTGTGAAACCTGATTTTAGGCATCGTCATTTTTCCACTGCGGGTTCGGCCAGCACCGCGTCTTATGATGCGGGCGCGTCGCCGATATGGGTGCGCGCCTGACCGGGTTCAAATTGCCGTGATCGGCGAGCGCGCTTCTACATCAAAGTTGCACCGCAATATAGTCCGAAAGTTGCAGCAGCATTGCGTAGCCGCACAAGCTGTGGCCGCCATGAAACGGTTCTTCGTGACTTGCCAGTCTACTTGACGAAGCGGCCCGCCGGCTCACGATCCGGCCTGAAACGGAGGCCACGGGCGACCAGCCCTGATCGCCATGGCCGTCTCCAGCATAGAGCCGCGATCCGCTTCGCTTCGCTGATTGAAGTGCAGGCACGAACCGACAATCCGCGTCGCCGCTATCGGCGAGGGACTAGGGGCTGCGGCGCCACAACGCCGGGCCAAGATCCTGGAATCGCTCGGGAAAAGGCGCGGCAGCTGCTTCGGATCAGGCGTGCCGATCCCGATGCGCCGAGGTCGAACCAGATGCTGAAAACACCAATGCGCTGACAGTATTACGTCCCGCTCATCGTGTCCTGATACGCGCGACGACGGGGTCGGCGCGAGACTGGCGCGAGAACGCCGGGTGTGTTTCGTCCCATTCGCAATTCTGGATCGAGCGTTGCGCCCGATGCCTCAGAACGCCCCCGGGGCCGGCGCCATCCGATCGTCAGTGGCAACAGACGTCAGCATGATGACGGCTCTCCCGCACGCCAAGGTTGCTGTCACACCAACGCTGAACCAGGCGCTGCTCCGGAAGCTTCGCCACGAGTGCCGGCAAACGCTGCCCCCTCTTGAAGCCAGTTCCGTCAGGTTCAGGCCCGACGGCGCTCCGCCTCCGGGTTCTTGCGAACGGCGAGAAATTCCTTCACCCGACGGCCCGGTGCGGGACCGCGCATCGGCTTGAACCCGTCATCGAGTTCGCCCGAAAGATCGAGCGTTGCATGCTTGCCGACCGCATCGTAATTCTCCTCCAGCCAATCGCTGGCGGCGGTGCGGCCGAGGTCGCGCAGATAGGTCAGGAAGGCCCACTCGGCATTGACCTTCGAGGATGCCGACAGATCCTTGAACGCCTCGTCGGCATCGATGCGATGCATGCGGATGTCGCGGTATTCGCCATGCGGCAGACGCCCGGCGGCGATCAGTTCCTTGACGAAGGCGATCGAGCGGAATTCGCGCAGCAGCCCGGCATTGAAGGTGATCTCGTCGATGCGGTTCTGGATCTCGTTGGCGCTTCTAGGTGTCCCCTCGCGCACCACCGGATTGATCTGCACCAGAAGCACGTCCTCGGTCGCCGCCGTCTTGAAGAACGGGTAGAGCGCCGGATTGCCGCCATAACCGCCATCCCAGTAGGGCACACCCTTGATCTCGACGGCACGGAACAATTGCGGCAGGCAGGCCGAGGCCATCACCGTATCGAGGTCGATCTCGCCATCGGAAAACACCCGCAATTGCCCTGTCTCGACATTGGTGGCGGAGATGAACAGTTCCATCGACTTGCAGGCGCGGACATTCTTGAAGTCGATCTCCCGCGCGACGACGTCGCGCAGCGGATTGAGGCCGAGCGGATTGGCGACATAGGGCGAGAACACCCGCGACATGGTGTCGAAGAAGACATAGCCCGGCGTGTTCTCGATCGACCAGTTGCCCCAGGCAACATCCCACGGCATGCGCTGCACCGGGCTGAACCGGCCCTTCGCCGCCACCGCATGCCAGAAATCGTCCAGCTTCTTGCGCGCGCCCTCGACTCCGCCGCGGACAAAGCCGTCAGCCAGCGCCACCGCGTTCATGGCGCCGGCGCTGGTGCCGGAAACGGCCGATATCTCCAGCCTGCCGTCCTCCAGCAGTCGGTCGAGCACGCCCCAGGAGAAGGCGCCGTGCGAGCCGCCGCCCTGAAGCGCGATGTTGATCTTCTTCTTTTCCTCCGCCTTGCCGTTCTTCGTCATGGCGTTCCTGTCATCCTGATGCGCCGGCCTGCCCCTACGTCATTGAAAGGAAGCAGCTGTCGCCGGCTTATGTTGCAGTGCAGCATATAAGGACGGACCAAGGCAAGAACACGAACACGGTCGCGTGATCACATGAAATTTCGGTCATGTCGAAAAAGCCCCTCCGCTGCAAAGCGGAGAGGCCGTAGCTTTCGAAACAGGCATGAACCCTGGCCGACTGGAGCAGGCATGAACCCTGGCAGACTGGAGCTAGGCGACGAGATCCGGCACCGGCCCGACATAGCGTGACTGCGGACGGATCAGCCGTCCGGTCGTCTGCTGCTCACGCGCATGCGCGACCCAACCGGAAACGCGCCCGGCGGCGAAGACATTGCTGAAAGCTTGCGGCGGAAAGCCCGCCGCTTCCAGGACAAGCGCTGTGTAGAATTCGACGTTGGTCTGCAGCGAGCGCTGTGGCTTGGCGATCCGAAGCACCTCGAGCGCCGCCTGCTCGACCGTCTCGGCGAAGGCCAGCCGGCGGCCGGTGTCGCCCTCGCCGCCCAGCTTGCGCACCACCGCTTTCAGCACATCAGCGCGCGGATCGCGCACACGGTAGATGCGATGGCCGAAGCCCATGATGCGCCTGCCCTGCGCGATCTCATTGCGCAGCCAGCCGGCCGCATCGCCATGCGCGGCGATCGCGTCGAGCATATCGATGACCGGGCCGGGCGCGCCGCCATGCAGCGGTCCCTTGAGCGCGCCGAGGCCCGCCAGCACCGACGATGTCAGGCCGGCCAAGGTCGAGGCGACGACGCGGGTGGCGAAGGTCGACGCATTGAGCCCGTGATCACACACGGTCACCAGATAGGTGTCGAGCGCCTTGGCCAAGGCCGGCGACGGAACCGATCCCCTGAGCATCCTCAACATGTCGGCGGCATGATCCGCCTTGCTGTCGGCTGCGATCGGCTGCTCGCCGCGCTGCAGGCGCAGCAGGGCCGGCGTCAGCACCGCCGGCGCCGCGATCAGCCGCAAGGCGTCCGTCAGCGTCTCGCCATCCGGCAGCAGTGCCATGCCCGCACGCATGGCGCTGTAGATGTCGAGCGGTGCCAGCAAGGGCAGCGCGGGCGCGAGCCGGTCAAACACCTCGACGCGAGCCTCACCCAGTTTTGCCGCCAGTTCGGCATCGCCAGGCAGATCGTCGAAGAACCCGTCCAGCAGCAGGTGGACGACCTGGGCGTAGCTCCATCGCCCTGCCAATTCCCCAAGCGAATGGCCACGGATCGTCAGGCGACCGCCTAGACCATCCACATCGGACAGCACGGTTTCGGCCGCCACCACATCATCGAGCCCATTCGCCATAGCCTTGTCTCCTTGAAGCTTTTCCCGATGGGAGATAAGGGTGGGCACCATCTACATCAATCTTGATCAATAGAATCAATATCAGAGACCCAAATGTCCGAATGGTTGTCGCGGGAAGAGGCGCTGGAACGGCTGCGCGTGAGGCCGCAGACGCTCTATGCCTATGTCAGCCGCGGACGCATCGGCATGCGCCCGGATCGGGACGATCCGCGCCGCAGCCAGTACCGCGCCGACGACATCGCGGCGCTGGCAACGCGAAGGGCGCGCGGGCGCAGCCCCTCGGCCATCGCCGAGAGCGCGATCGCCTGGGGCGAGCCGTCGATTGTCACTTCGGTTTCGACCGTCTGGCACGGCCACCTCATCTATCGAGGCCGGGACGCCGCAGCGCTGTCCGACCATGCCACGCTGGAAGAAACCGCTGGGCTGCTCTGGGCTCTGCCTCGCCCCGTCCGTTTCGAAACGCCGTCGCCGGATGCGGCGCGCCAGATCGGCCGCGCCCCGGCCTTTGCGCAACTCGCCTTGCTTGCCGGCCAGGCGCGGCCTTCGCTGGGACGAAGTGCCGCCTCGCTATGCGCCGACGCGGCGCACGCGATCGGCGTGCTGGCCGGCGCCCTCGGTGCCGTGGCGGGACCGGAACCAGTGCATCGGCGATTGGCACGGGGCTGGTCGGTGGACGATGATGGCGCGGAAGCAATCCGCCGTGCCCTTGTCCTGCTCGCCGATCACGAACTCAACGCATCGACCTTCGCGGCCCGCGTCGCGGCCTCGACCGGCGCCTCGCCCGCCGCGTGCCTGCTCGCGGGCCTGGCGACGCTGTCCGGCCCGCGCCACGGCGGCGCCGGCGAGGCGGTTATGCAACTGGCGGAGGACGCCGCAAGTCATGGATCCGATGCCGCGATCCGGCGCTGGCTCGGCCACGACCGGCCGCTGCCGGGTTTCGGCCACCAACTCTATCCCGAGGGCGATCCCCGCGCCACGGCGCTTCTGGCGGCCATCGACAACAATGACGAGACATTGCGGTCGTTGGAAACCGCCGCCATCGCCGCGACCGGCGCTCCAGCGAATATCGACTTTGCCCTTGCCGTGCTGACGCGCGGCCTTGGCCTGCCGCGCGATGCGCCGTTCCAGCTCTTCGCGCTTGGACGCAGCGTCGGCTGGGCCGCGCACATGGTCGAACAGATCGTGAGCGGCAGCATCATCAGGCCGCGCGGCCGCTATGAGGGATTGTTGACGTGACGGCCTGAGACGTTGTCAGCCAGAGTTGGCGTTGGCCCCGAACCGCGCCCGGTATGCGGCGGGGGTCGTGGCGAACCGCCGGCGGAAATGATGCCGCAACGTCGCCGCCGCGCCAAATCCGGCCGTCTCGGCAACGCGGTCGATCGGCAAGCTTGTATCTTCGAGCAGCGTACGCGCCCGCGAAAGCCGTTCGGACAGGAGCCAGCTTGCCGGCGTGACGCCGGTTGCGGCAGCGAACCGGCGTAGAAATGTCCGCTCGCTCATCCCGGCCAGGCCGGCCAGGGTGGCGACCGGATAGTCGGCGGAAATGTCGGCGCGCATCCTGTCTATCAACGGTCCAAGCCGACTGCGCTCGTGAGGTTCGGGCACCGAGCTCTCGACATATTGCGCCTGGCCGCCGTCGCGGTGCGGCGGCACGACCAGGCGGCGCGCCACCATGTTGGCCGCCTTGGTGCCGAAATCGCGCCGAACCAGATGCAGGCACAGGTCGATGCCGGCCGCGCTGCCGGCCGATGTCAGCACATTGCCCTCGTCGATGTACAAGACATCGGGTACCACCGTGATGTCGGGATACCGCTCCTTCAGCCTTTCGCCGTAGCGCCAATGCGTGGTTGCCTTCTTGCCCTTGAGCAGGCCGGCCGCGGCAAGCACGAAGACGCCCGAGCAGATGGAAAGAACCCGCGCACCCCGCTCGCTCGCCTTGCGAAGTGCGTCGATCAGCAAAGGCGGCACAGGACAATCCACACCGCGCCATCCCGGCACGATGACCGTGCCGGCCTCGCTGATCAAGTCAGGTCCGCCATCGGCGAGGATGCGCACGCCGCCCATCGCACGCATTTCACCGGCGTCTATGCCGGCAACGGCAAAACGGTACCAATCCGGGCCCATCTCAGGCCTGGGCAAGGCGAACACCTCGGCCGCCACGCCAAATTCGAACGTGCACAGCCCGTCATAGGCGATTGCGACGACAAGCGGGTTGGCAGGGGGCGGACTGGCAAGCGACATGTTTGGCATGATCTTGACGATATATGGCAAAGCTGCCAGCTGCAATCGCCCGGCTCGCTGCGCTACCTCAGACCTATCAGCGATGGAGAACAGCTCCATCAGAGATGGAGAAATTTGATGAGCTATGTGACAGACATACCGGCGGCATTGCCGGAGATTGCCCGGGACCATTTCCTGCGCCGGCTTTCCGTGGAAACCGATTGTTCCGATGTCGCCGCGACACTGCGTGGCGGAAAGCCGGACTTCGTGCTTCTGCACGTCGTCGGATCGCCGCAAGCCTATGAACGCCGCCACGTGCCGGGCGCGCTGCATCTGCCGCACCGCGAGATATCGGCCGGGCGGATGGGAGAATGGCCGTCAGGCACGCTGTTCGTGGTCTATTGCGCCGGCCCACACTGCAATGGCGCGGATCGGGCAGCCTTCAAACTGGCCAGCCTCGGTCTTCCGGTCAAGATCATGATCGGTGGCATTTCAGGCTGGCAGGATGAGGACCTGCCCTTCGCTTCGGGCAAGGAGCCTGGTGTTCTGCGCCCATGATGCCCATTGGACGGGCTACCCGACGAAATCCGCGACCTGTGGCAGTCGACCATCGACCGATAAGACACCGGCGGATTTTGGCCTGGACCCCGCCCCTACGACATTGTGTCGAGCTTGCGCTGCATGGCAGCGATCTGGTCCTTCAGCTGCTGCAGATCGTCGGGTTTCTCCGGCGCTTCCTTCCTAGCCGATTCGGCAGGGGCTGCGGCGGGTGCGGAACCCGCCGGCGGAAATGGCGTGAACAGCCGCATCGCATTCTGGAACATTTCCATGTTGCGCCGTGTCTGTTCTTCCAGCGCCTTCATCGGCGTCGCCATCTTCATCACGTCCAGCGGCGACTTGCCGATGGCGCCCTTCATCTGCTCGCGGAACCGCTCCTGTTCCTTGGAGAAGGCGATCATCGATTGTTCGAGGAAACTCGGCACGATCATCTGCATCTGGTCGCCATAGAACGCGATCAGCTGGCGCAGGAACGGGATCGGCAGCATGTTCTGCCCGTCCTTGTTCTCCAACTCGAAGATGATCTGCGTCAGCACCGGATGGGTGATGTCGTCCCCGGTCTTGGCGTCCTGGACGGTGAATTCCTCGCCCTTCTTGACCATCTCGGCCAGATCCTCGAGCGTCACATAGGTGCTCGTCCCCGTATTATAGAGGCGGCGGTTGGCGTATTTCTTGATAATGATCGGGTCGTCTTTTGCGGCCATCTGCATCCTCCCCGGACACCGGCACGCCTGAGTAAGCAGCCGGTAACGATTGCGCCCTTTTTGAGGATATGCGCAAAAGCCCCACAATTCCAAGCAGTTTGTGCACTGCGGGAGCATATTATGCTGCATAGCGGGCAAAATATGCTGCGCAGCAGCGCCCGGTCCGCCGGCACGGCGATGCGCGACCTGCTTGCGGCGCATGGGCGCCATGCCGATTTCCGGTTTGACTTGGGTCATGGAAAGGGCAAGAAAAGTTGCCAACAATGCCTGAAAACATGACAGCTCGAAGTCTGGAGAAGAATATGTCCTCTGCCAATTCCATCGTTGTCGCCAGTGCCGCACGCACGGCCGTCGGCTCCTTCAACGGTGCTTTCGCGGCCACGCCGGCGCATGAACTCGGTGCTGTCGTCATCAAGGAGCTTTTGTCACGTACGGGCGTCGAGGCGGCCGAGGTGGACGAGGTCATCCTCGGCCAGGTGCTGACCGCGGCGCAAGGCCAAAACCCGGCCCGCCAGGCCTCGATCCTTGCCGGCCTGCCCAAGGAAACCACCGCCTGGGGCCTCAACCAGGTTTGCGGCTCGGGTCTGCGCGCCATCGCGCTCGGCATGCAGCAGATCGCCACCGGCGACGCCAAGGTGATCATCGCCGGCGGCCAGGAATCGATGTCGCTGTCGCCGCACGCCGAGCATCTGCGCGCCGGCGTCAAGATGGGCGACTACAAGATGATCGACACCATGATCAAGGACGGGCTGTGGGACGCCTTCAACGGCTACCACATGGGCAACACCGCCGAGAACGTCGCCCGCCAGTTCCAGATCACCCGCGACGACCAGGACCAGTTCGCGCTGGGCTCGCAGAACAAGGCCGAGGCCGCGCAGAAGGCCGGCAAGTTCAAGGACGAGATCGTCGCCTTCACCATCAAGGGCAAGAAGGGCGATACGGTCGTCGATCAGGATGAGTACATCCGCCACGGCGCCACGATCGATGCCATGACCAAGCTGAAGCCGGCCTTCGACAAAGACGGCACAGTGACGGCCGCCAACGCCTCCGGCATCAATGATGGTGCCGCCGGCGCGCTGCTGATGAGCGAAGCGGAAGCCGCCCGGCGCGGCATCACCCCGCTCGCGCGTATCGTGTCCTGGGCAACCGCCGGCGTCGATCCGGCGATCATGGGCACCGGACCTATTCCCGCTTCGAAGCGCGCTCTGGAAAAGGCAGGCTGGTCGGTCGGCGATCTGGACCTGGTCGAGGCTAACGAGGCTTTCGCCGCGCAGGCCTGCGCCGTCAACAAGGGCATGGGCTGGGACCCCTCGATCGTCAACGTCAATGGCGGCGCCATCGCCATCGGCCATCCGATCGGCGCCTCGGGCGCCCGCGTCTTCAACACGCTGGTCTTCGAGATGCGTCGCCGCGGCGCCAGGAAGGGGTTGGCCACCCTATGCATCGGCGGCGGCATGGGCGTCGCCATGTGCGTCGAAGCCATCTGAACAAGCCAATAGCGAACAGGAGTAGCGAATAAGGAAGAACGGCCTCAGCGCGGCGGGACATCAAACCCTATTCGCTATTGGCTACTCCCTATTCGCTCCTCCGACCAAAGGGAGGAGAACACATGACCAAGGTTGCAATCGTCACGGGTGGATCGCGCGGTATCGGCGCTGCCATCTCGATCGCTTTGAAGACTGCCGGCTATTCGGTTGCCGCGAACTATGCCGGCAATGACGATGCGGCGGCGAAATTCAAGGCCGAGACCGGCATTCCGGTCTACAAATGGTCCGTCGCCGATTATGACGCTTGCGCCGCCGGCATCAAGCAGATCGAGGCCGACCTCGGCCCTGTCTCGGTACTGGTCAACAACGCCGGCATCACCCGCGACGCCATGTTCCACAAGATAACGCGCGAGCAGTGGAAAGAGGTGATCGACACCAATCTGTCCGGTGTCTTCAACATGACCCATCCGCTGTGGAGCGGCATGCGCGACCGCAAGTTCGGCCGCGTCATCACCATCTCCTCGATCAACGGCCAGAAGGGCCAGGCCGGCCAGGTCAATTACTCCGCTGCCAAGGCCGGCGACATCGGCTTCTCGAAAGCGCTCGCCCAGGAAGGCGCCCGCGCCGGCATCACCGTCAACGTCATCTGCCCGGGCTACATCGCCACCGAGATGGTCAAGGCGATCGACGAGAAAGTGCTCAACGAGCGCATCATCCCGCAAATCCCGGTCGGCCGCCTCGGCGAGCCGGAAGAGATCGCGCGCTGCGTCGTCTTCCTCGCTTCCGAGGATGCCGGTTTCATCACCGGCTCGACCCTCACCGCCAATGGCGGCCAGTACTTCGTCTAGGCATTGATTTTCGCCTGCCCACCAACCAGCGGCCTTGACGGGCGAAAACGGACCGGGAAACCGGTCCGTTTTCAAGTGATGCTCTGGGCCTAAAACGCCTCGCTACGAGCGGCTGCCCCAATCCGGCACGCAAAGGTTAATGACGGCAGCGCGCCTGCGCGAAACCTGTGGGCAAGCCTGTGGATTCTCGGTGGATAAGCTGTTCACAACACAAGATATTGGGGGAACAAAAAGGGAAAATAGCGCTGACGCTGTTTTGTCGCCGATTCGTTCCGGCTTTGAGCGGAAGTTAACATTAATAGGCCGAGATCACCCATAGTTTCTTAACCCACAATTCAGAAAGATTAACAATTTCATAATCTTGAGCAGTGCGCATCGAGCCCCCGACCTCGTTCACAGGCGAAAGTTAACAGAGAGGTTCGCCTAGCATAAAACGGGCCAGTTTTCTGATTCAGCATGTGGTGAGACTCATGGTCGCAAAATCCATATCTAGCCGTGAACAAAAGCTGAATCTGACGGAGTCACCGATTCGTCGCTGATTCGTTCCAGACTCGTTCCAACTGTTAAGCAGGAACTGATTTGCGGGCTGACACGGGCGTCTTCGGAACCCGGGCGGAACATTCCGCTTTCGCTTCGCGCCCGAAATCCCTATGTGTCGGCTGTCATACGCGCCGTCCAGGCACGCTCCCGACAACGAGAGGCCAGAAAGCCTTATTTCCGAGCCGATGAACATCCAGCAGAAACATACCGAGCCGCTGATCCTGTCGGGCCGCGACGTGACCGCCGTGCTTGGGCCGACCAACACGGGCAAGACCCATCTCGCCATCGAGCGCATGGTGGCGCACGAAACCGGCGTCATCGGCCTGCCGCTGAGGCTGCTGGCCCGGGAGGTCTACACACGCGTCTGCGAAAAGGTGGGCGCCCACAAGGTGGCGCTCATCACCGGCGAGGAGAAGATCCAGCCGCCGGGCGCCAAATATTCGGTCTGCACCGTCGAAGCCATGCCGCGCGAGACCGACGCCGCGTTCGTCGCCATCGACGAGGTGCAACTGGCCGGCGACCTCGAGCGCGGCCATATCTTCACCGACCGTATCCTGCACCTGCGCGGCCGCCAGGAAACGCTGCTGCTCGGCGCGGCCACCATGCACGGCATCCTCCAGCGGCTGCTGAAAGGCGTCTCGGTGGTGACGCGGCCGCGCCTGTCGCATCTGGCTTATGCCGGTTCCAAGAAACTGACGCGCCTGCCACGGCGCACCGCGATCGTCGCCTTCTCCGCCGACGAGGTCTACGCCATCGCCGAGCTGATCCGGCGCCAGCAGGGCGGTGCGGCGGTGGTTCTGGGCGCGCTGTCGCCTCGCACCCGCAATGCCCAGGTGGCGCTGTTCCAGTCGGGCGATGTCGACTATCTCATTGCCACCGACGCGATCGGCATGGGTCTCAACCTCGACCTCGACCATGTCGCCTTTGCCCAGAACCGCAAGTTCGACGGCTACCAGTACCGCAATTTGACGGCGGCCGAACTCGGCCAGATCGCCGGCCGCGCCGGCCGGCATCTGCGCGACGGCACGTTCGGAGTCACCGGGCAGGTTGACCCGCTGGACGAGGATCTGGTCCAGAAGATCGAGAGCCATGACTTCGACCCGGTGAAGGTGCTGCAGTGGCGCACCGCCCAATTCGATTTCGCCAGCCTCGATACGCTGAAGCGCTCGATCGAAACCAACGCCCCGGTCGAGGGCCTGACGCGCGCCCTTCCGGCCGTCGATGCCCAGGCGCTCGAACATCTCTCCCGCGACGAAGGCATCCGCGCGCTCGCAACCAATGCCAAGCGCGTGGCGTTGCTGTGGGAAGCCTGCGCGCTGCCGGATTATCGCAAGATTGCGCCCGCCCAGCATGCCGACCTCATCGCCTCGATTTACATGGACCTCGCCCGGCATGGCCATGTCGACGAGAACTATATGGCCGAGCAGGTGCGCCGCGCCGACACCACCGAGGGCGATATCGACACGCTGTCGCACCGCATCGCCCAGATCCGCACCTGGACATTCGTGTCGAACCGGCCCGGCTGGCTGGCCGATCAGGCACACTGGCAGGAAAAGACGCGCGAAATCGAAGACAGATTGTCGGATGCGCTGCATGAGCGGTTGACGAAACGCTTCGTAGACCGCAGGACTTCCGTCCTCATGCGGCGCCTTAGAGAAAATACCATGCCTGAAGCCGAAATCAGTCCTACCGGAACCGTCCTTGTCGAAGGCCATCACGTCGGCGAGTTACAAGGGTTCCGCTTCACCGCCGACCAGACCGCCGGCGGCGAAGACGCCAAGGCCGTGCGCACGGCCGCGCAAAAGGCGCTGGCCGCCGAATTCGATGCACGCGCGGAGCGCTTCGGTGCCTGCGCCAATGGCGATCTAGCGCTCGGTTCGGACGGCACGCTGCGCTGGATCGGCGCGCCGATCGGCACGCTGGTTTCGGGCGAGGACGCGCTGAAGCCGCGCCTGGTGCTGCTGGCCGACGAACAGCTCACCGGCCCGGCGCGCGACAAGGTCGCCGCGCGCGCCGAGCGCTTCGTCAATTTCCAGATCGAATCCCTGCTGAAGCCGCTGGTCGACTTGAAAAATGCCGATCAGATTTCCGGTATCGGCCGCGGCATCGCCTTCCAGCTGGTCGAGAATTTCGGCCTCATCAATCGCCGCGACATCGCCGAGGAGATGAAGTCGCTCGACCAGGAAGGCCGCGCGGCGCTTCGCCGGCTCGGCGTGCGCTTCGGTGCCTACCACGTCTTCGTGCCGGCGCTGATCAAACCGGCGCCCGCCGGACTGGTGACCTTACTGTGGGCGCTGAAGAACGACGGCAAGGACAAGCCCGGCTTCGGCGACGTCGTCCATGCGCTGGCATCGGGCCGCACCTCGGTGGTGATCGATCCGGCCTTCGACAAGGCGTTCTACAAGCTTGCCGGCTACCGCAATCTCGGCCGCCGCGCCGTTCGCATCGACATTCTGGAGCGGCTGGCTGACCTGATCCGCCCGGCGACCAACTGGAAGCCCGGCCTCGGCCAGCGACCGGACGGCGCCTATGACGGCCAGTCCTTCATGGTGACGCCGCCAATGATGTCGATCCTCGGCGCCACCGCCGACGACATGGAAGAGATTCTCAAGGGTCTCGGCTATCGCGCCGAGCCGAAGCCGGCGGCGGACGTCAAGGCGCGGCTGGAAGCGCAGGATACTGCCGCGCGGGAAGCCGCCGCGGCCAAGCAGGCAGCCGCGGAGGCAGCCCGCGCGGAACAGGCCAAGGCGGCGGAAGAGGCGGCAGCGCCAGCCGCCGAAGGATCGGAACCGGTGCCGGATGCGGCAGCCGCCGCGGCGATGGAGGTTGCGGCCGAAATCGCGGCAGACGCGCCGACGGAAGCTGCCGTGCAAGAGCAGGCGGAAGCCACGGCTGACGTTGCAGGGGGCGAAGAGGCGCCTGTGGCCGAAGCCGCCGTTGAACCCGTCGAGCCGGCGCCGGTTGAGTCGCGGGCCGAAGCTGAGACTGCCGAGATTGACGCCGCGCCCCCAGAAGAGGGCGCCGCGGCGGCGGAGCCGGCCGTCGGGGCCTCCGCGCCGACGGAAGCCGCCGAACCCGTTGCGGTGGCGCAAGCCGTCGGCGAAACGGTGCCGGAAGCCGAAGCGCCAAAGCCGATCCTGTTGTGGCGCCAAGGCCGCTTTGACCAGCGTCCGCGTCATCGCGACGGCCGCAACAACCGCCCGCAAAACGGACAAGCGCGTGGCCGAGGCAACGCGTCGGCCGATGCCGGCGGCGCACCGGCAACAGGCACGCCCACGGACCGTCCCGCCCATGAAGGACGCCGCGACGGCGCCGGCAAGCCGCGCTTCGACCGCTCGAAGTTCAAGCCCAAGCCGCAAGGTGACGGCGAGCAGCGCCGCGATGGCCGCCCGCAAGGCGATCGTCCCGAGCGCCGTGAAGGCCGCCCGGACTGGAAGGGCGGCAGGCCGGAAGGCAAGGGGGGCGGAAAGCCCGCCTTCCAACCCAAGCCGCGCGAGGAGCGCCCGGTGCGCTTCGATCCCGATTCCCCCTTCGCCAAGCTCGCCGCCTTGCGCGACCAACTAAAGAAGTAGGCTCGGCGCTTCGATGGTTGCTGAAGGCCGCCAGCGCATCGACAAATGGCTGTTCTTTTCGCGTGCGGTGAAATCGCGCTCGCTGGCGGCTAAATTGGTGGTCGCCGGCCGCGTGCGCATCAATCGCGACAAAGCAGCGCAGGCATCCGATCTGGTCAAGCCGGGCGACGTGCTGACCATCACGCTCGACCGGCGTATCTTCGTCTGGAAGGTGCTCGGCGCCGGAGTGCGGCGCGGCCCGGCCGAGGAAGCCCGCACTCTTTATGAAGACATGTCGCCGCCGCCCGCACCCAAGGCTGACGCCCTTCCCGATGCCATCCCGGCGTTGCGGGAGGCAGGCAGCGGCCGCCCGACCAAAAAAGAGCGCCGCCAGACCGACCGATTGCTCGACGAAGATTGAGCCGTTCGACCGACCGCGGAGGAGCGTTGCCCGAGGGCAGCGACAAACAAAAAGCAGAACCGGGAGCGGCAAACAGGACGGCCGGTGGGGCATGCCGGGCCTTCGCGGCGCCGCCCACTTGGAATTCCATTCCCAAACCCTGATGCCCCTGGGAACGGCCACCCTTGCAAGCAGCCGATAAAGGCGTTACCTCACAAAAAAAGCCAACAAAAACGGGACATCCCGGAGCCGACCGATGACCTATGTCGTGACCGACAACTGCATCAAATGCAAATATATGGACTGCATCGAGGTCTGTCCGGTCGACTGTTTCTACGAAGGCGAGAACATGCTCGTCATCCATCCCGACGAGTGCATCGACTGCGGCGTCTGCGAACCGGAATGCCCGGCCGACGCGATCAAGCCCGACACCGAGTCCGGCCTTGACAAATGGCTGCAGATCAACACCGAATATGCCGAGAAATGGCCGAACATCACCGCCAAGAAGGAGCCGCCGGCCGACGCCAAGAGCTTCGACGGTGAGGCCGGCAAGTTCGAGAAATACTTCTCCGCCGAGCCCGGCGAAGGCGATTGACAACACCGCCGTAAAGGCTTGTATGACGTAGCGCAACAAGCACGTCGGATTAACCGCCTTGACAGGCGGCGATTGGTTGTGGCCTTCGCTTACGCAGCAAAACCTTGATTCTTCCGACTTTTTGTGTTACATCAGCGAAACATGCCGGTGACACAACGTCGATTTATGGCGCAGACGCCCCAAATCACTGAAAGGTGAAAATCCCATTCCGGACCAGAGCGATCTGGGCCAGGCGGTCGCAATTCGTGCGGTTTGCCGGTCCCGGCTTTTCCGGTGGGTTCATCTGTTGTGCGGCTAATGATCGGTGACCCCGATCACGTGAGTTCAGCCGGCACCGCCGCCGGCCCACAACAAGGAGTTCAGGGCGTAATGGCAACGATCACCCCGCAGAAGAAGTCCACGGCCGCGCGTCACGGTTTCAAGACCGGCGAGTACATCGTCTATCCGGCGCATGGCGTCGGCCAGATCGTCTCGATCGACGAGCAGGAAGTGGCTGGCCACAAGCTGGAACTGTTCGTCATCGACTTCCAGAAGGACAAGATGCGGCTCAAGGTGCCGGTCGCCAAGGCGACCTCCATCGGCATGCGCAAGCTGTCGGAAGAGGATTATGTCGAGCGCGCGCTGAAGGTCGTGCAGGGTCGCGCCCGCGTCAAGCGCACCATGTGGTCGCGCCGTGCCCAGGAATATGATGCCAAGATCAATTCGGGCGACTTGATCTCGATCTCGGAAGTCGTGCGCGACCTCTACCGCGCCGACAACCAGCCGGAGCAGTCCTATTCCGAACGCCAGCTCTATGAAGCGGCGCTCGACCGCATGGCCCGCGAGATCGCGGCTGTCAACCGCATGTCGGAAACCGAAGCCGTGCGCCTGATCGAGGTCAATCTCAACAAGGGCCCCAAGCGTGGCGCCAAGGCCGACAATGAGGAAGCCGAGCAGGAAGAGGCTGCCTGAGCTTTTCGCTTTCGAGTTAACGAAAAACCCGGCCTCGTGCCGGGTTTTTTGTCTTTAAGATTGCCGGAGATTGCCGCGTCTATGCGCCGGCCTCCTTCTCCGCCGCCTCCTGCTTCAGCGTGGCGATGAACCGCTTTGTCCTTTCGCGCTCCGGATTGCCGAACAGCGTGGCGGATGGCCCCTGCTCGACAATGACGCCGGCATCGAGGAACACCGCTTCCTGGGCGATCTTGGAAGCCAGGCGCAAATCATGCGTCGCTATCACCATGGTCGTTCCCTCGCTGGCGAGCTGGCTAAGCACATCGACCACCTCCTGCGCCAATTCCGGGTCGAGTGCCGAAGTCGGTTCGTCGCACAGCAGCACCTTGGGCGACGGCGCCAGCGCCCGGGCGATCGCCACGCGCTGTTGCTGGCCACCCGACAGCGTCGCCGGCCAGGCATCCGCCTTGTGGGCCATGCCGACCTTCTCCAGCAGCGCGAGCGCCCGTTCATGTGCCCTCTGGGGCGACCATTTGAGCACCGTGACCAAACCTTCCATGACATTTTCGATAGCGGTGCGATGCGGAAACAGCTGGAAATTTTGGAACACCATGCCGGTCTGCAGGCGCAGACGCCTTATGTCCGCCGCCGGCACCTTTCCGCCCGGGCGGAACTCGAGCATCTCGTCGCCGATCCGCACCGTGCCCGAGGTCGGGATCTCCAGGAGGTTGATGCAGCGCAGCAGCGTGCTTTTTCCCCCACCCGAAGGACCGACAAGGGCTGTGACGCTGCCCTCGGCGATGGCAACCGTCACCCCTTTCAGCACGAGATTTTCGCCGAAGCGTTTTTCGATGTTGGTGAGGCCGATCATGAGCGTGCCTCCAGGAAGCCGCCATAGCGGTTGAGCCGCTCCTCCAGCCGCGTCTGCAAGGCCGACAGCACCGAACTCATCGCCAGATAGAGGATCGCAGCCTCGACATAGAGGATGAGCGGCTCATAGGTGGTGGCAACGATACGCTGCGCTGCCTGGAACATCTCCGGCACGGTGATGGCGGCGGCCAGCGACGTGTCCTTGACCAGCGAGATGAAAGTGTTGGAGAGCGGCGGCACCGCCACCCGGCCGGCTTGCGGCAGGATGGTGCGCCGCATCGCCTGGCCCCAGGTCATGCCGATCGAGTAGCCGGCCTCCCACTGGCCTTTCGGCACCGAGCCTATCGCCGCGCGGATGATTTCCGACGTGTAGGCGCCGATGTTGAGGGTGAAGCCGATCAGCGCCGCGGTAAAGGCATCGAGCAGGATGCCGACCGAAGGCAGGCCGTAGAAGATCAGGAACAGCTGCACCAGCAGCGGCGTGCCGCGGAAGATCCAGACATAGAAGCGCACGAGCGCCACCAGCGGCTTCGGGCCGAACAGCCGGCCGAGCGCCGCGCCCAACCCCACCGTCAGGCCGAGCACGAAGGACAGCAGCGTCAGCGGCACGGTGAAGATCAACGCTGCCCACAGCAGCGAGGGCAGCGACTCCAGCATCAGTTGCAGCCAGTGCGGCACGAAAAATCCTCCGGAATGAACAAGCGGCGTCATCGAAGCGCGAATGCGTCAGCCATATCACGACAAAAGCGGCGAGCCGTCAAAAACGGCTCGCCGCTGGATGGGCCGCGGGGCGACGACCGGCCCCGCTTTATGAATTACTTCGACACGTCCTGGCCGAAATAGGTGTCGGCGATCTTCTGATAGGTACCGTCGGCCTTGATGTCGGCCAGCGCCTTGTTGATGGCCGCGACCAGCTCCGGATCGCCCTTGCGCACGATGACGCCGGAATAATCGGCATTCTCTTCCTGGGCGGCGATCTTCACATTGGCGTCGGGCTTGTGCTTCTTGAAGTCGAGGAACGACAGGCTGTCATTGATGGTGGCGTCGGCGCGGCCGGTCAAAAGCAGCTGGATCGACTGGTCGAAGCCGTCGGTGCCGACCAGTTCGGCGCCATTCGACTCGGCCAGCTTGCCGAAATTGGAGGTCAGCGACTGCGCCGACTTCTTGCCCTTGAGATCGGCGAAGGTCTTGATGTCGGTGTTGTCGCCGCGCACGATCAGCACCGCCTTGGAGGCGATGTAGGGATCGGAGAAATCGTACTTGGCCTTGCGGGCATCGGTGATGCCGACTTCGTTGATGACGGCGTCGTAGCGCTTGACATCGAGGCCGGCGATCAGGCCGTCCCACTTGCCCTCGAGGAACTGCGCCTTGACGCCAAGCTTGTCGGCGATCGCCTTGGCGATTTCGACGTCGAAGCCGACCAGCGCTCCGGATGCATCATGGTAGGTGAAAGGCGCGTAAGTGCCTTCCGTACCGACCTTGATGACGCCGGCCTGCTTGATCTCGTCGAGATTGGCGCCGGCATGGCCCGATGCGACCGCCAGGGCCTGCAGCGTTCCGGCGATGATGAGTGACTTGAGCCATTTCATTTTTCTGTGATCCCGTCCTTGGCCTGATGTCAGGCATGTTGTGAGGGCTGGAAAATGACAGATGCGGGTCGAAAAAATAAGGAATGAAATTTCAAAGAGGGCCAATTCCAGAAATCGAATACTCTAAAAGGAATTTCGCTGCAGCATTCAGAGTTCCGGGCAGCCGTGCCGAAATTGCCCGGATCTCATCGCTCGCCTGCCCGCGCCAGCGGAACCTTTCCCGCGCACGGCAGTTTTGGCTGTTCTAGGGCACGACGCCGTCATTTCAAGCCGGTGCCTGTCATCCGCATCGCCTGAGCCAGGGAGCGCCTTATGATGGAAGACACGGCAGGTCGGGTCATGGTCCGCGCGGCAATGAGGGCGCCCTACCTCGAGCGCGACGAGGAGCATCGGCTTGCATTGCTCTGGAAAGAAGACAACGACCAGAACGCATTGCACAGCATCACCGTTGCCCATATGCGGCTGGTCATTTCCATGGCCTCGAAATTCCGTCACTACGGCCTGCCGCTTGGCGACCTGATCCAGGAAGGTCATGTCGGCCTGCTCGAGGCCGCGGCTCGTTTCGAGCCTGAGCGTGAGGTACGGTTTTCGACCTACGCGACGTGGTGGATTCGCGCCTCGATGCAGGACTACATACTGCGCAACTGGTCGATCGTGCGCGGCGGCACCAGTTCGGCGCAAAAGGCCCTGTTCTTCAATCTCAGGCGCCTGCGTGCGCGCCTGGCGAACGGCGCCGAACCGCTCTCCAACACAACCCTCTACCGCGAGGTGTCGGTTGCGCTTGGTGTCTCCGAGGCCGATGTGGCGTTGATGGATTCACGCCTCTCGGCACCGGACTCCTCGCTCAACGTGCCGCTTGCCGATGATGCGGGTGCGACCGAGCGGATGGATTTCCTGGTCTCGGACGATCCCCTGCCCGACGAGATTGTCGGCGACAAGATCGACGTCGCGCGCCGCTCGCTTTGGCTGAGGGAGGCGCTTCAAGCTCTCAACGCCCGCGAACTCCGCATCATAGAGGAACGCCGGCTGACGGACGAGGGCGCCACGCTCGAGGCACTCGGCGAGACGCTCGGCATTTCCAAGGAACGCGTTCGCCAGATCGAGGCCCGCGCCATGGAAAAGCTCAAGGTCGCGCTGGTGAAGCAGAATCCCGAATTCATGGCGACCGCCGCCTGATTCGCGCAATGGGCGCTACTTGTCGGTGACGATCTTGACCTTGTCGCCGGCCGAAACCGCGGCCCCCGGCGACAACGCGTTGAGCACGCGGAACAGGTCGAGCTTGCGGTCGACGCCCACCATCTGCGCGGCAAGCGAGCCCATGGTCTGTCCCGGCTGTACCGTAAGCACACGGATATGCAGTGGCTTCAGGGCCGCCTTTTCGGCGGGACTGAGAATGCGGAAGGAGCCGCTGACCGAGCGCGCCACCGTTTCCAGCGAGGTGCTGGCCGAGGGCGCCGCGGTCAGCAATCGGTAAACCTGGCCGCCGGCGCGGATCACCGCGATATCGAACTGCCAGCCTTCGGCGCCGGCATGCGCGGTCGCCGCCTCATTGCCGTTGATGGTTTCCTGCTTGACAGTGCTGTCGTCGAGGCCAGCCACCCAGCCGCTTCTGATATAGTCGGTCAAGGCGCGGTTCTTGTCGATCGAAACGCCATCGAAGCGGATCGCTATGTCGCCAGGACCGGTCGCCGTCACCGCTGCCGCCGAATTGTCGATGATGAAACCGTCCGGCACCGTGAACGACACGCCGAGGCCCGGATGCAGGAAGGTCTCGCCGCGCACATAGCCTTCTTCCGGCGTGTCGCCGTAAAGCAGGCCGTCTATGCCGGCGAGGAAGGAATCGCGGTCGCGCGTGCCGAAGCCGGGCGCGCCGAACTGGCGGGCGTGGCGCTGTGCCAGATCGATGCGCTGTGGCGTGTTGGGATGGGTGGCAAGGAAGTCGAGGCTGGCGTCGGTGGCGCCGCTGATCGAGCGGAAATCGGTGTAGGCCGACATCGACTGCAGGAACCGGCCGGCGGCATAGGGATCGTAGCCGGCTTCGCCGATCGACTTGATGCCGATGGCGTCCGCCTCCAGTTCCTGGTTGCGCGAGAACTGCGCCAACCTGAGCTTGCCGCGGATCAGTGCTGCCTTGGCGGTCGGGCTGTCGCCGAGCACATCCGAGACGACCTTGGTCGCAAGGCCTTCCTCGGCCTCCAACTGCTGGCGCTGCAGGCCATGATTGGCGGTGACGTGTCCCATTTCATGCGCGATGACGGCGGCGAGCTCGGATGAATCATTGGCCAGCGCCAAGAGGCCGCGCGTTATGTAGAGATAGCCGCCCGGCAGCGCGAAGGCGTTGACGTTGGGCGAATTGAGGATGGTGATGCGATAGGTCTGGGTCGGGTTGGCCGACACCACGGTCAAATTGCCGACCACCTTGGCGACCATGCGTTCGAGCTTGGGATCGGAATATTCGCCACCATAGGTCGCCAGGATGCGCGGATGCTGCGCCTTGGCGAGTTCGGCAAGCTTGTTGTTGGCGGCGACATTGTCCACCGTGATCGGCTTGTCGGACGGCTGGAAGCCGGATTCCTGGACCTCCGGAGGCGTGAACATC
Source organism: Mesorhizobium sp. M8A.F.Ca.ET.207.01.1.1 (assembly GCF_004794715.1). Classification (NCBI taxonomy): domain Bacteria; kingdom Pseudomonadati; phylum Pseudomonadota; class Alphaproteobacteria; order Hyphomicrobiales; family Phyllobacteriaceae; genus Mesorhizobium; species Mesorhizobium sp. M8A.F.Ca.ET.207.01.1.1. Next base: position 179,732 of record NZ_SRUS01000009.1, read on the forward strand.
TGGCAGCTCGCCAGCGCCACGGCAAAGCCAGCCAGTGCCAGGAAGCGCGCCAGCGGGTTCATTCGTAGCCTGTCAACGCCGATCGCCAGAATGGCTTCCTTTCAGGTCCTTGCGCATGATCATGCCATGCGCAAAACAAACTGCTACAGCGTCCGTCACGCGCCCCTCGGGGCGGGCAGCAGATGCTGTAGGCAAATCACGGCCTGTGCCGGACGGTATCGAGCGGACCTAGCCACACTACTCCAGTCATGGCAAGCAAGCGCCACATCGCCTCGGGCCGGTTTGAGCGTAAATTATGTCCGCTTCCGGGCAATATCTCGTGATAAGGCATCCCCGGCACCCGCACCGATATAGCGCCGGAACGCCTCCGGACCAGCCCCGGCAAAGAAATCGTCCGCCGTGCCTGTGGCGGCGACGGCGCCATTGTCCAGAAACACCACCTTCTGGCCGATGCGGCGGGCATCCTGCGGCTGGTGCGTGACGAACAGTACCGTCATGCCACGCTCGGCATGAAGGCCGGCAACCAGGTCGAGCATGTCGTCGCGCAAGGCAGGCCCAAGCGAGGCGAAGGGTTCGTCGAGCAGCAGCACCGGGCGGTCACGCACCAGCACACGAGCCAGGGCGACGCGCTGGCGCTCACCGCCCGAAAGTTCGCGCGGCAGCCGCTTCTCCTTGCCGGCAAGACCGGTGCGCGCAAGGGCGCCCGCGATATCGGCGTGGTCGGTATCGGTCAGCCGCAACGATGGCGAACGGCCGAGCCCGACATTCTGCTCGACGGAAAGATGCGCGAAAAGATTGTTCTCCTGAAACACCATCGACACCGGACGCACGGCCGGCGGCTCACCACTGACATCGCCCCCGCCGATCAGCACGCGGCCGGATCTCGGCATCTCGAATCCGGCCACCAGATTGAGCAGCGTCGACTTTCCCGAACCGCTTGGCCCCATGATGGTAGTGATTTGCGTCGCGGTGAACTCGACATCGAAAGCGAACAATGCCTCGCCATAACTGAACGAGACCTTGTCCAGCCGCACCGGAACCCCTTTGCCGTCAGCCGCACCGTCAGACATCGCGGGCCATCCCCTTTCCCAGCCGGTCCGCTGCCAGCACCAGTACCAGGCAGACAAGGCCCAGCAACAACGCCAGGCCGGCGGCGTCCTGGGTGCGGTAGCTGCCCATGCGCGCCAGGAGAAGGTAGGGCAAGGTCTGTACGGAATCACTGCCGAACAGGGCGATGACGCCGAGATCGCCAAGCGACAGCGCCATGGCGAACGCGAAGGCGGTGGCGAGCGGCCGCCGCAGCGACGGCCAGTCGACCAGCTTCAGCCTTGCCCAGCCGGAAATGCCGAGCTGTGCGCAGAGCCGTTCGTGGCGCTCGCTTGCCGCATCATAGGCGGGGCGGATGGCGCGCAGCGCGAAAGGCATCGCCATGACAGCGTTGACGGTGACGACCATGAGCGGGGCGATGGCAAAGACGTCGCCGACGTGGCGCAACAGAAGGAACCAACCGGCGCCGACGACGATCGGCGGCACGACCAGCACAAAGCCGGCGCCGGTATCGGTGGCGTGTTCGAGCAGTGTCATTGGGCCGGAGCGGCGGTTCGATGCCAGCGCCCGCCGCGCCATTGTCAATGCCAACGAGAGCATCACCGAAAGCAGCGCCGAAAGGAAGCCGAGCACGGCGCTGGTGAGTGTCGCCTGCCGGACAGCGGTCTCGCCGGCCAGCCGGTCGAGATCGGCGCTCAATCCGGCGATCACGGTCGCCGCCATCGGTCCCGCGACGAACAGCAGCGCCAATCCGATGAGCAAGGCATTCAGTGTGGCTTCGGTGCCGTTGACGGAGAGATAGCGGCGCGGCGCGACCGGCAGGTTGGTGTCGCCGACGACATTGGCGCCGAGCCGCGTCAGCGCCAGCACCACGATGAAGGTCAAGGCGATCTGCAGCAATGTCAGCGCGACAGCCCTCGCGGGATCGAAATCGAAGCGCAAGGCCTGATAGATGCCGACTTCGAGCGTCGTCGCGGCCGGCCCGCCGCCAAGCGTCAGCACGATGGTGAAGGATGTGATGCAGAGCATGAAAACGAGCCCGGCGACGCCGGGCATGGCGGCGCGCAGCGTTGGCCATTCGATCAACCGGAACGCCGGCCGCGCCGCCATGCCGAGCTGGCTCGCCAGCCGCCACTGGTCGGAGGGGATGGTCTGCAGCGCCTCGAGGAACAGGCGGGTGGCCAGTGGCAGGTTGAAGAAGACATGGGCGACGAGAATGCCGGAGAGGCCGTAGATGCCCGGCCAGCCCTGGCCGCCAACCCAGTTGAACAGGCCGGCGAAATAGCCGGCACGGCCATAAAGCGCCAGAATGCCGAGCGCCGCGACGATCGCCGGCAGCGCCAACGGCACGGCGAAGAGCTGCAGAATGAAGGCGCGGCCGAAAAACCGTGGATGCCGCGACAGCGCCCGCGCCACGAACAGGGCCGGCCCGACGGAGAGCAGCGTTGACAGGGCCGCCTGCCAGAGTGTGAAGCGCACGACGCGCAACAGATAAGGGTCGAAGGCCGCCCAGGCGCCGGAGAGGTCGTGTGCGCCTTCGACAAGCAGCCCGGCAAACGCGCCGCCGATCAAGAGCGCGATCGCCGCCAGCGCTACGCTGCCGGCGGTAATGCGGGGATCAGACGCGGGTTGCACGAAAGGCCTTTAACGTGCGTCGCGTTCCTTCGCGCCCCCCTCTGTCCCGTCGGACATCTCCTCCACGAGGGGGGAGATTAGCAGCTCCGGCGCCCAGCTCATTCCTGCAATGTTGGCGATTGGCGAAATCGCCGATGACAGCCAATCTCCCCCCAAGCGGGGGAGATGTCCGGCAGGACAGAGGGGGGCGCCGTAGAGCATTCATCTTCGGATCATACAGCCAACTACTTGCTCATCACCGCCAGCCATTCATCCACCCAGGCCTTGCGGTTGGCCGCGACCTCGTCCGGGCTGAACAGCAGGGTCTTGGTCGGCTTGACCAGTTTGTCGAAGGCTGGGTTGAGCGGCTTGTCGGTCTTGCCGGCCGGGAACATCCAGTTGGTCTCGGGGATGGCGTCCTGGAATTTCGGTCCGGTCATGAAGGCCATGAATTTTTCCGCCAGCGGGTTCTTGGCTCCGGTCGTGGTGATGCCGGCGACCTCGATCTGCAGATACTCGCCCTCTTCGAAAGACGCCGCCTGGTAACGCTCGGTGTTCTCGGCGACCATATGGTAGGCCGGGGAGGTGGTGTAGGAAAGCACCATCGGCGCCTCGCCCTTGGTGAACAGGCCATAGGCCTCGCTCCAGCCCGGCGTCACGGTCAGCACCTTGGTCTTGAGCTTGGCCCAGGCCTCCGGCGCCTTGTCGCCATAGACCGACTTCACCCAGAGCAGCAGGCCGAGTCCGGGCGTCGAGGTGCGCGGGTCCTGGATGACGATCTTGTCGTCGGCGCTGCCCTCGACCAGCTCCTTCAAGCTTTTCGGCGGCGACTTCAGCTTTTGCGTATCGTAGACGACGGCGAAATAGCCGTAGTCGAAGGGAACAAAAGTATCGTCGCTCCAGCCGCCCGGCACGTTGACATCGCTCACCGCGCCATGCGGCGCGAACAGGCCGGAGGCCTTGGCATCGGCGGTGAGATTGGTGTCGAGGCCGAGCACGATGTCGGCCTTGGTCGAAGCGCCTTCCAGCTTGACGCGGTTGAGCAGCGCCACGCCGTCGGCGACCGAGACGAACTCGACATCGCAGCCGCATTCGGCCTCGAATTCCTTCTTCACCACGGGGCCTGGACCCCAGTCGGCGGTGAAGCTCTCATAGGTGTAGACCGTGAGCTTGTCCTTGGCCAAGGCCGGCCCGGACAGCGTCACCGCCGTGGCTGCGATGAGAGAATATAAAAACGTGCGCATCGGCGCCTCCTTCGTTTGCGTTGAAAGGAATTGAGGCGTCGGACTGTCCGAAACGTCTAATCCCTCCGCCGGTACAAACCGGATCAGGTTCAGCGGGTTGGCGAGACTGCCTCTCAGCCGGCCCGCGAAATTCGCGTCCGGCACCCCGTTAGAGCGTTTCGACACATAGGCCCGGCGGGTGGGACACGCAAGTGGGAGTTTGCCGCCTTCCGTTTCCCGTGCCGGGCTGGTAAGGCGACGGGATATGAGCACATTCACCATCCTGCTTGGCGGCGATCTCCTCCGCACGCCCCGGCTCGACCGCCAGGTCGAAGGCTCGCGCGTGATCGCCGCCGACGCCGGCATCGGTCATGCGCGGATACTGGGCCTAGTGCCGGAATTGTGGGTCGGTGATTTCGATTCGGTTCCGGCCGATCTGCCCGCCCATCTCGCCGCCGTGCCCCAGCAAACCTTCCCGACGGAAAAGGACAAGACCGACGGCGAACTGGCGATCGCGGCCGCACTGGAGCGCGGCGCGACCCGCCTTGTGCTGGCGGGAGCCTTCGGCGGCAAGCGCGCCGATCACGCCTTTCTGCATCTGGCGCTTGGCCTGCGGCTGGCCGAGGCCGGAACGGATGTGCTTTTGACCAGCGGCGCCCAGGAGGGTGTCCCCTTGCTCAACGGCAGGGCCAGCTTCGATTATGCCGACGGCACGCTATTTTCTATTCTCGGCTTTTCCGAACTCTCCGGCCTGACCGTCACCGGCGCCAAATGGCCGCTCGACAAGGTCGAGGTGGTTTTCGGATCGTCGCTGACCATTTCCAACGAGGTCAAGGGCCGCCTCGACATCGCGCTCGGCCACGGCCGCGCGCTGCTGCTCGCCCATCCCTATCCATTGCCCGAAAGCTGACATGGCCCCGCCCCTTCTCAATCTCGACGGGATAAGACTGACTTTTGGCGGCACGCCGCTGCTCGATGGCGCCGCCCTGACCGCGTCGGCCGGCGACAAGATCGCGCTGGTCGGCCGCAACGGGTCCGGCAAGTCGACGCTGCTCAAGATCGCCGCCGGCCTGATCGAACCGCAGGACGGCGAGGTGTTCCGCCAGCCTTCGGCGACTGTCCGCTATCTGCCGCAAATGCCCGACATGGACGGCTTTGCCAATGTGCGGGCCTATGTCGAGGCCGGGCTCGGCCCGGCCGACGATCCCTACCGCGCCAGCTATCTGATGGAGCATCTCGGCCTGTCGGGCGAGGAGCGTCCGGCAGACCTGTCCGGCGGCGAGGCCAGGCGCGCCGCCCTTGCCCGCGTCATGGCGCCGGAGCCCGACATCCTGCTTCTTGATGAGCCGACTAACCATCTTGATCTGTCGGTGATCGAATGGCTGGAAGAGGAACTCGTCCGGACTTCCTCGGCGCTCATCGTGATCTCGCACGACCGCCGCTTCCTCGAGCGTGTGTCGCGTGCCACCGTCTGGCTCGACCGTGGCCAGACCCGCCGGTTGGACAAGGGCTTTGGCCATTTCGAGGAATGGCGCGACCTCGTGCTGGAGGAGGAAGAGCGCGAGCAGCACAAGCTCGGCCGCCAGATCGTGCGCGAGGAGCACTGGCTGCGCTACGGCGTGACGGCACGGCGCAAGCGCAACATGCGACGTCTCGGCGAACTGCAGACCATGCGCCAGCGCTTTCGCGGCCATCGCGGCGCCGAGGGCACCGCGACAATGGTGGCCAGCGACGCGGCCGAATCCGGCAAGCTGGTGATCGAGGCGAAAAACATAGAGAAGAGCTTTGGCGACCTCACCGTCGTCAAGGGGTTCTCGACCCGCATCCAGCGCGGCGACCGCGTCGGCCTCGTCGGACCGAACGGCGCCGGCAAGACGACGCTTCTGAAGATGCTGACCGGCGAATTGACGCCGGACGCTGGTTCGATACGGCTCGGCACGAATCTGGAGATCGCCACGCTCGACCAGAAGCGCGAGGCGGTCGACCCGCAGGAGACGCTGGCGCAATATCTCACCGACGGGCGCGGCGAGAACCTGGTCATCAATGGCGAGCAGCGCCATGTCGTCTCCTACATGAAGGATTTTCTGTTCAAGCCGGAGCAGGCGCGCACGCCGGTGCGCGAGCTGTCCGGCGGCGAGCGAGCGCGGCTGATCCTGGCGCGCGTGCTGGCGCGCCCGGCGAACCTGCTGGTACTTGATGAGCCGACCAACGATCTCGACATGGAGACGCTGGAACTGCTGCAGGAACTGGTCGCCGGGTTCGCCGGCACCGTCATCCTGGTCAGCCACGATCGCGATTTCCTCGACCGCACCGTCACCAGCGTCATCGCGCCGGACGGTGGTGGCCGCTGGATTGAATATGCCGGCGGCTATTCCGACATGCTGGCGCAGCGCGGCGGCACCCGGCTCGACGACCGCAAGGCGCGCGCCAAGGCCGACGCCGGCGACGCGCCGACCACCAAGGCAGAACCTGCCGTAGCAAAAGGGCCGGCCAAAAAACTGTCGTTCAAGCAGAAGTTCGCGCTGGACTCCTTGCCCAAGAAGGTCGAGGCCGTGACAGCGTCGATCTCGCGGCTGGAAAACAACATCTCCGACCCGGCCTATTACGAGCGCGACCCGGCCTCGTTCCAGAAGACCATCGCCGCCCTCGACAAGGAGCGCGCCACCTTGGCCGCATTGGAAGAGGAATGGCTGGAACTGGAGATGCTGCGGGAAGAGATGGAAGGGTAGGTTCCGCCCGCGATCGGGGCAGCTTGATTTTATTGCCTTCCATATCGGAATGCGCATATATTATGCGCATGTCGCGGAGGCCCACCATGCGTAAGATTGCCTTGAATGCGGTCCGTCAGCCAGCAAATCTGTCGATCGACTCAAATCTCATGCGGGAAGCCAAAGGGCTTGATGTGAATGTCTCGCGCGCCGCGGAGGCCGGCATCGCGGAAGCGGTGGCGGCCGAAAAAACGCGGCTATGGAAGCTAGAGAACCGCGCCACGATGGAGTCGTGGAACGACTACATCGAGAAACATGGCGTCCCGTTGGAAGAGTACCGGCAGTTCTGATGCCCCGCTATGATGTCTTCGCCGGTCGCGTCGAAGGCAACTATTTGCTCGACGTTCAATCCGATCTGCTCGACAATTTCAGGACGCGGGTAGTCGTCCCCCTTCTGCCGTTCGCAACGGTGCCGCCGCCGATGCGAAAGCTTCATCCGATCTTCGACATCAACGGCCGGAAGCTGGTTATGGCGACACACCTGATTGCTACCGTTCCGGCAAGCGAATTGGGTGAAAGTCGGCTGAACTTGACGAAACATCACGACGAGATCGTCGCCGCGCTCGACATGCTGTTCCAGGGTTTCTGATCGAAGGCCGCCGTTACGCCGTCTGCTCAGCCCGCCGTTTTCGCTTGCCAGGCCTTGATCGCCTCGTCGAACACCTTCTCGCCGGGAATGCCCTTTTCCATGGTCAGCAATGCCCGCCGTCCGGTCTTGTAGACGACCGGTACGTCGATCCAGTCCTGGCCGCGCAGCAAGGTCATGTTGGCGTCTTCATCGGCCTTGGTGTCGTTGAGCGCGACCAGGAAGAAGCCGTCGGCGATCTTGGCCGGGATGCCGATCAGCGGGCTGCCGGCATCCTGTTCCGAGCTCTTCATGGCGACGCGCAATATGTTGTCGACGCCGCCGCCCTCGAAGCCGTCGGGCGTCAGGAAGATCATCTCGATGATATGGCTCGCCGGCAGGGTCTGGTCGGTGTTGCGGCGGATGGTCATGCGCAACTGGATGTCCTTGCCGGGAATGGTCGCCTCGGCACGGATCGCAGGCTCTGGCGGCAGGTCGCCGCCGGGCGATTCCTGCACCAGCGACCAGACGATGCTGCCGGGCTCGGCCGAACCCTGCGCGGTGCTGGTGCGCTCCTCGTAGAAGATCGCCTTCTGGCCGACCGGAACCGAGCTTTGCGCCGCAGCCGCGGCCGGAGCCGCGCCTGCCGGCGCGGGCGGCGGCGTGGCGGCGGCACCGGCCGGCGCCGCGGGCGCGGTTCCGTTGGCGGGTGGTGTCGTGGGCGGGGTGCCCGCCGCAGGCGTGGTGGCGGCAGGCGCGCCTGCCGCGGGCGTGGCGGCAGCGGGCGGATTGGCAGCCGGCGCGGGAACCGCCGGCGCGGCCGTGGCCGGCGCATTCGTTGCCGTTGGCGGCGTCGTCAGCGCGGCGACGGATTCACCCTCGCCTATGCCGCTTTGTCCACCGCCCGGGCCGGGATCGGTTTCGCCGCCTTCAGGCGTCAGCCGCTGCGTGAATTTCGTGCCTTCGGCGCCGGTCGCGGGCGCCGGTGGCGTGGCCGCGGCATCGGTCGCCGGCTTGGCCGGCGCCGTTTTCACCGGTTCGGTCTTGGCAACAACCTTGCTGCCGCCCAGGCCCAGCATCTTGCCGAAGGCATCCTTGTTCAGCCAGATGCCGTAACCGCCGCCGGCAACGACCAGCAACGCGACGACGGCGGCGATCAGTCCGCCATAGCCGCGCCTGCGTTCAGCTGGGCGCAAACGCTCGAAAGTGTCGGCGCCCGCCGGCGCTTCGTCATTGGCAAAGACATCCTCCTGGTCGTCGTCCCGATCCGCGTCCATTCCCGGCAAGGTCTTCTCCGAAAAGTCCGGAGCGGGCTGCACCGGCGTCGACCTTTGCCAGGCTGGCTCGGCCTTGGCCGCTGGAGCAGGCCGGTTGGGTTCGGGGTTCGCCAAGGGCTGCGCCGGCTTGTACGGCTCCGGGTTGGCCACGGCAGGCGCCGGCCGGTACGGGGATGGGGCGGGAATCGATTCGGCCTTGGCCGGCTGCTTGACGTGGTTGGACTGGTTCTTGTTGCGGTCGATGGAGGAAAAGATGTGTTCCAGTTCCGCGAGCGGGTCCGTCTCCGGCACACTCTTGACATAGTCCCGCTCGACGCCGGCAATGGCGTCGTCCAGCGAGCGTTTCTGCTTGTCTATGGCCTCGGGAGCCAGCGGCGGCGAATATTCCGCAAGCTTCTTCGCCAGCATGGCGCGAACGCTGTTATAGATGCGCGCACGCTTCTCGGGCGTCTCGTCGCCGTGCTTCTCGAACGCGTTTTTCAGAACAGCAACGAAATCTGCCATGCTTCAGTCGACCTGTAGTTTGCCTCCGCGCCGGCCCCCGCAAATCAGCCGCGATGCCCGGAAAGGCTTCAGAAACTAGTCTTGAAACGGATCGGTCACAAGTATCGTGTCGTCCCGTTCCGGGCTGGTGGAGAGGAGTGCGACCGGCGCGCCGATCAACTCCTCTATGTACCGGACATATTTGACCGCCTGGGCCGGTAGATCGTTCCAGCTGCGCGCGCCGGCGGTGGTGCCTTTCCAGCCTTCCAGCGTTTCGTAGATGGGTTCCACGCGGGCCTGCGCGCCCTGGCTTGCCGGCAGATAGTCGATCGTCTCGCCGTCGAGCCTGTAGCCGGTACAGACCTTGATCTCGTCCAGCCCGTCGAGCACGTCGAGCTTGGTCAGCGCGATGCCCTTGATGCCGTTGACGGCAACCGCCTGGCGCACCAGCACCGCGTCGAACCAACCGCAGCGGCGCTTGCGCCCGGTGACGACACCGAATTCATGGCCGCGCGTGCCGAGGAACTCGCCGATCTCGTTCTTCTGCTCGGTCGGGAACGGACCTTCGCCGACCCGCGTGGTGTAGGCCTTGGTGATGCCGAGCACGTAGCCGATGGCGCCCGGACCGACGCCGGAGCCGGCGGCCGCCTGTCCGGCGACCGTGTTGGACGAGGTGACGAACGGATAGGTGCCGTGGTCGATGTCGAGCAGCGTGCCTTGCGCGCCCTCGAACAGGATGCGCTCGCCGGCGCGGCGCTTGTCGTCGAGCACCTTCCAGACGCGGTCCATGTAGGGGAGGATGTCGTTCGCGACCGAGGTCAGTTCCTGCATGATCGCGTCATGCGTGACTTCGCCATGGCCGAGCCCCCGACGCAGCGCATTGTGGTGCGTCAGCAGCCTGTCGACCTTCAGGGGCAAAGTTTCCAAATCCGCCAGATCCATCACCCGAACCGCGCGGCGGCCCACCTTGTCCTCGTAGGCGGGGCCGATCCCGCGTCGGGTCGTGCCAATCTTCGTTCCGGAATTCGAAGCGGCATCCTCGCGGAATCCGTCCAGCTCCCGGTGTACGGACAGGATAAGCGCCGTGTTTTCGGCTATTTTCAGGCGATCCGGCGTCACGTCCACGCCTTGGCCCTTCAGTTTCTCCACTTCGGCGACGAAAGCATGCGGATCGAAGACCACGCCATTGCCGATGATGGACAGCTTGCCTTCACGCACGACGCCGGAAGGCAGCAGCGACAGCTTGTAGACCTTGCCGTCGACGACCAGCGTGTGGCCGGCATTGTGGCCGCCCTGGAAACGCACGACGACATCGGCGCGCTCCGACAGCCAGTCGACGATCTTGCCCTTGCCTTCGTCACCCCACTGCGAGCCGACGACCACCACATTGGCCATGTTTCTTTTCCCTTGAGACGCCGCAGCGCGGCTTGAATATGGTTCGAAACGACAGGCCTCTATAGCGTCAAGACCTCGCGAGTGCGACCTTTCTTTGCCGCCGAAAACGCCCTGAGGCACAACAATTTTCGGCTTTGACATCATTTACTTGGGCTGACGGGGGCAATAGGCCGGCAAACACCGCGGCCCATCCCGCGGCCGGAAGCCCGCGATGCATCGAAGCGCCTACATGTTCCTGCTGCTCACCACCTTGCTGTGGGGCGGCAATTCGGTGGCCGGCAAGCTGGCGGTCGACCACGTCTCGCCGATGACGCTGGTCTTCCTTCGCTGGATGCTGGCCGTGGCGATCCTGCTGCCGATCGGCTGGCGCACGATCCAGGAGGATTGGCCTGTCGTGCGCAGGCACTGGTTCGTGCTGGCGGCGCTGGGCGCCAGCGGCTTCACCCTGTTCAACACCATTTTCTACACCGCGCTCAATTACACCACGGCAATCAATGTCTCTATCGAGCAGGCGGCGATGCCGATCCTGATCATGACAGCCAATTTCGTTTTCTTCCGCCTGCGCGTGAACTGGGCGCAGATCGCCGGCGTGGTGCTGACCATCTTCGGCGTCATCCTGACGGCCTGCCATGGCGATCCACGCCGGCTGCTGACGCTGGAACTCAATTTCGGCGACGCCATCATGCTGGTCGCGGTCGTCCTCTACAGCGGCTATTCGGTCGGGTTGCGGCTGAAGCCGGCGATGCGCTGGCAGAGCCTGATGCTGGCCATGTCGTTCGCGGCACTCATCACCTCATTGCCCTTTTTCCTGTGGGAGGCCGCCGCCGGCAAGGTGATCGTGCCCGATGCGCGCGGCTGGACGGTCATCGTCTATACGGCGATCGGCGCTTCGGTGATCTCGCAGATAACCTATATCAGGGGCAACGAGCTGATCGGCGCCAACCGCGCCGGCCTGTTCATCAATCTGGTGCCGATCTTCGGCACGCTGCTTTCGGTGCTGATCGTCGGCGAGACTTTCCAGCTCTACCAGGCGCTGGCGCTGGTCCTCGTTCTGGGGGGCATCTGGCTCGCCGAATACAGCGGACGAAAGACGATGCTGAACCGCCGATAGTGCCGCCGTCAGTCAATCGTTCGGCTTCCGCAACGATATCGAAATCCAGCCCGGAATGCAGGCTACGGCACCAATTCCTTGCGCACCGCCGCGATATCGTCGGACGAGACCGCCGGCGCGGAATTGCCCCAGCTGCCGCGCACATAGGTCAGCACGTCGGCGATTTCCTGGTCCTTCAGCCGCCATGCCAGCGAGGGCATCGAAGGCGTGGTCGGAGCACCAGTCGTGTGCACCGCCTGGCTTCCGGCAAGAACGACGCGCGCAAGCGTCTCGGGATTGCCCTGCGCGACGATGGAATTGCCGACGAGGGTGGGGAACAACGCGCCGGCCCCGGCGCCGTCGCCGCCATGGCAGGCCGAACAATTGTCACGGTAGATCGCCTCGCCCGCCACCATCCGCGCTTCGTCGGGCTTGGGCGCCTGCGCACTGCCGGTGTCCGACCCCAGGCTCTTGAGATAGATGGCCACGGCCTTTAGGTCGGGATCCGTCATTTTGGAGGTCGAGTTCTCGATCGCCTCGACCATCGGACCGGACGCGATCGAATGCGCGTTGACGCCGGTCTTGAGGTAAGCGACCACATCCTCTTGCGACCATTTGCCAAGGCCGGATTGAGCATTGTTGGTGATGTCGGGGGCGAACCAGCCCTGCAGCGACGCCCCTTGCAGGAAGCTGGAGTCCTGATCGGCGCCCAGGAAGGATTTGGGCGTATGGCAGGTCCCGCAGTGCCCGGCCCCCTGGACGATATAGGCGCCGCGATTCCACTCCGCCGACTTGGAGGGATCGGCCTGGAAGCTCGCCTCGCTGAAGTTCAGGAGATTCCAGCCCCACATCGCCAGCCGGATGTTCAACGGGAACGGCAACTGGTTGGCCTCGACCATGTTCGCGACCGGCTCGACCGTGGTCATGTAGGCCCACAGGTCGGAGATGTCCTGCTCGGTCATCCTGGTATAGGCGGGATACGGCATGGCGGGATAGAGCCGCACGCCATCGTGGCCGACGCCCGTCTTCATCATGTTGCGGAAATCGATCTCCGACCAATTGCCGATGCCCGTCTCGTGGTCGGGCGTGATGTTGGGCGGCACCAGTGCGCCGAAGGGCGTTTCGAGCGGCAGGCCGCCGGCCAGCGGCTTGCCCCCCGGCCTCGTATGACAGCCCGCGCAATCGCCGAGCACCGCCTGGTATTGGCCGCGGATGATCTGGTCCGCCTGATCGGCGGCAAGTGCAGGCGTGATCGCCAGCAGGGCCGCGCCGGCGCCGGCAGCGAGCGTCCTCATGCCTGCACCAACGGGGCGCCGGGATTGCGAAGATAATGATTGCGGATGCCGTCAGCGGCGCGGTAGGCGAGCGCGCCGACCGTTCCGGTCGGATTCTTGCCGGCATTCTGCGGAAAGGCCGACGCGCCGATGACGAAGACGTTGGGCACATCCCAGCTTTGCAGGAAGGTGTTGACCGCGCTCCTCTTCGGGTCGGTTCCCATGATGGCGCCGCCAGTATTGTGGGTGCTTTGATAAGGGACGCTGTCCCAGCCCTTTTTGCGACGGCCGACATTGTATTGCTTGCCGCCAAGCGTCTTGGCAATTTCCTCCATCCGGTCGCAGAGGTAATTCGACATCCTGATATCGTTGTCGGGAAAATCGAAGGTCATGCGCATAAGCGGCCGGCCGAAGCGATCCTTGTAGGTCGGGTCGAGGTCGAGGTAGTTGGTGCGTGTCGCGTAGCTGCTGCCCTGCGAGGAGAAGCCGAGCGTGCTTTTGTAGCCCGCGACGGTCGCCTTCTTCCAGGCGCTGCCCCACTTCGGCGTGCCCGGCAGCGTCGGCCGGGTCCCAATGGGACGTCCATTGGTGGGGATGCAGTTTATGCCCGCGCCGCCGACGAAATCGAGCCCGCCGTGGTCGAAGGCGTCGCCATTATAGTCGTCGATCGTCTGACCGAGCGCGCCCGCGGCAATGAACGGATTGAAGTTCTTGTCATCGAAGAACACCTGCACGCCGGCGTTGGTCTGGTAGCAGTAGTTGCGGCCGACCGTGCCCTCGCCGGTAGCGGGATCATAGATCCTGCCGATGCCCGACAGCATCATCAGCCGGGCATTGTGCAGGCCGTAGGCGCACAGAAGCACGAGATCGGCCGGCTGGAAGAATTCCTGTCCCGACGTATCGACATAGGTTACGCCGCGCGCCGACTTGCCGCCGGCGGCAAGATCGACATGCAGCACCTCGCTGTCGGTCCGGACCTCGAAATTGGCCTTCTTCATCAGGACGGGAAGGATGGTGGTCTGGGCGCTGGATTTGGAATAGTTGGCGCAGCCGAACCGCTCGCAGAATCCGCAATAGGTGCACTGCCCCATGGTGATGCCGAGCGGATTGACATAGGTCCGTGACATGTTGGCGGACGGTGTCGGGAACGGGTGCAATCCCATGGACCGGCCGGCATTGGCGAACAGGGTCGGCGCGTAGGTCATCTTCATCGGCGGGTTCGGATAGTCCCGCGACCTCGGATCCTCGAACGGATTGCCGCCTTCCTGTAGCTGCCCCTTGATGTTGCCGGCTTTGCCCGAGATGCCCGCCAGATATTCGAACTGGTCGTAATAAGGCTCCATCTCGGCGCCGGTCACGCCCCAGTCCTCGACCTGGAGATCGGCGATCCGTGCCGCGCCATACCTCTTGGTCAGGTTGGTCTTGATCTGAAAATCCGAATCCCAGAACCGCCAGGTGTGGCCGTTCCAGTGCACCCCGGCGCCACCGACACCGTTGCCTGGCAGGAACGAGCCGAAATCGCGCATCGGCAGCGCCGTCTGCGACGGGTCGTTGCGCATGGTCAGCGTTTCCACGGCAGGCTGCAGGAACAGGTCGCGCCGCACGCTGTAGCGCAACTCGTCCTGTGCGTAGCCGATGTTGAAATCGGTTGCCGTATCGCGCCAGGGACCACGCTCGATGGCCAGAACGTCCAGGCCCTGATCGGTGAGTTCATGCGCAAGGATGGACCCTGTCCAGCCGAGGCCGACGATCACGACATCCTTGCGAGGCAGTATCGTCGCCATGGTCAGCTCCTTTTCACGAGCCATTCCGGGCTGCCTTCGATGGAGACGGGCGGCCGCGGATAGGGCTGATTGTGCTTGCTGACGTGGTCCCGGTAGTCATAGCGAGCGCCGGGGAAACCAAGCATGCGCCACGAGACCATGTCCTTGTTGCCGCCATAGACCGGATCGGCAAAGAACCCTTCCATCGTGTTCTGCAACAGAAGCCCGAAGAAACCAGGACCCTTGACGCCGTTTGGCAAGTCAACCTTTCCAGCTTCCATGGCGGTCAGGAATGCATCCTGGTCCGCCGGCTGGAGCTCGGCGAATGTCTTGCCGTCGCGCTGTTTCAGGAAAGCGTCGATGGCGGCAAGGCCGATGCGGTAACGCTGGGCGGGATTGGCTTCGCCCTGGTAACCTTGCGTGGGCAACCCCGGCAGGAACGGTCCTTTTGTGTAGAGCCGGCTCGACGTTCCGAACGCGCCCGTCAACTGACGGTCTATATAGACAGCGCAGCCGGCCTCCTTGCCGCCCATCGAGAGATCGTCGGCGGGGACAAGGCGGTCGACGATGGCCTCGACGAGCGCGGCTTCCTGCGGCGTGAAGAACTGCCAGCCGCCGGACACGACCTGCATCGGCGGATCGGACGACAGTGGCGCCCAAGGCAGCGAGCCCGACAAGGATCGGGCAAAGCTTGCCGATGTTGCCGTTGCCGTAAACATCGCAACCGAAGACAGAAAAAGACGGCGGCTCAGTCGGACAGTATTGTGACGATCCATCGAAGGCACCCCGACAACAATAGAGGCGCGCCGAAAGGAGCGCGCAAAATCATGACAAAATCAGTTAAGTTTAAGTCATGCCAATCACTTGGTGTCAGCCTGCGGAAAGAAACCGGGATCGTCAAGCAGATCACAAAATCGTTAGATTAGGCCAGTCATCTTCTTATCGTCATGCGCTAATGTACTGATGGCTAAAGAGGATATCCTTGTAGCAGCTTGAAGCAACGAGCGTATCATCAGGCGGGTTTCCAAAGCGTGCTACCGCCGGCAACGGCCCAACCCGCCAGGCCATTCCAGCGGTCACGGCAACACCCCGCATGCATGCCGGCAAACGGGGCGTCGTAATGGTTTTGCTTATCACCCTGAGGGTGCGGAGGGATCGACTAGAACCCGCCCACGTCGAACTGGAGGCGCTTTGCCGAGTCGATCGACTTGTGGCCCCGCACCTGCTCCAGCACCTTTTCCGGGAACGGCGCGTCGAGATAGAGCAGGGCGATGGCGTCGCCCCCCGGCCGATTGCGGCCAAGCTGGAAGTTGGCGATGTTGACGCCATTCTCGCCACAGACAGTACCGAGCAGGCCGATGATGCCGGGCGCGTCGGCATTGGTCGTGTAGAGCATGTGCTGGCCGACCTCGGCGTCGAGGTTGATGCCCTTGATCTGGATGAAGCGCGGCTTGCCGTCGGAGAAGCAGGTGCCGGCGATCGAGCGGGTCCTGTGCTCGGTCTTGACCGTCAGCTTGATATAGCCGTCGAAGACGCCCGATTTGTCGCGCTTGACCTCGGCGACGATGATGCCGCGCTCTTTCACCATGATCGGCGCCGAGACCATGTTGACGTCGGCGACCTGCGGCCTGATCAGCCCGGCCAGGGCAGCGCTGATCAGCGCGCGCGTGTTCATCGTCGCGGTCGAGCCGTCGAACAGGATCTCGACCTCGGTGATCGGATCCTCGGTCACCTGGCCGACGAAGGCGCCGAGCACTTCGGCGAGCTTGACGAACGGCTTCAGCCGTGGCGCCTCTTCCGCCGTGATCGACGGCATGTTTATGGCGTTGGAGACTGCACCCTTGATCAGGTAGTCGGCCATCTGCTCGGCGACCTGCAGCGCGACATTCTCCTGCGCTTCCGCCGTCGAGGCGCCGAGATGCGGCGTCGCCACCACGTTCTCCATGCCGAACAGCGTATTCTGCTCCGCCGGTTCGACCTCGAACACGTCGATACCGGCGCCCGCCACTTTGCCGCTCTTCAGCGCCGCGACGAGGTCGGCTTCGACCACCAGCCCGCCACGGGCGCAGTTTATGATGCGCACGCCGTTCTTCATCTTGGCGATGGCGGCCGTATCGATGATGTTGCGAGTCTTGTCGGTCAGCGGCGTGTGCAGCGTGATGAAGTCCGCACGGGCGAAGAGTTCGTCCAGTTCCACCTTGTCGACGCCGAGTTCCTCGGCCCGCTTGTCCGAGAGGAACGGGTCGAAGGCGACGACATGCATCTTCAGCCCGACGCCGCGTGTGGCGACGATCGAACCGATGTTGCCGCAGCCGATAACGCCGAGCGTCTTGCCGGTGATCTCGACGCCCATGAAGCGGTTCTTCTCCCATCTACCGGCATGGGTCGAAGCGTTGGCTTCCGGTATCTGGCGGGCGAGCGCGAAGATCATCGCCACGGCGTGTTCGGCCGTCGTGATCGAATTGCCGAAGGGCGTATTCATCACGATGATACCTTTGCGGCTTGCCGCCGGGATATCGACATTGTCGACGCCGATGCCGGCGCGGCCGATGACCTTGAGATTGGTGGCGGCGTTGATCAGCTTCTCGGTGACCTTGGTCGCCGAGCGGATGGCGAGGCCGTCGTACTGGCCGATCACTTCAAGCAGCTTTTCCTTGTCCTTGCCGAGGTCGGGCAGATAGTCGACCTCGACGCCGCGATCCTTGAAGATCTGCACGGCGGTAGGAGAGAGTTTGTCGGAAACGAGAACGCGGGGCGCCATGGCGGCCTCCTTGAAAATGGGATTGATCCGGGAACGGGCGGCCCTCGGGCCACGCGGAGTACCTCAGGCAGCCGCTTTCAGCGACGCCTTCTGGCTGGCAAAGGCCCAGTCGAGCCAGGGCAGCAGCGCTTCGAGATCGGAGGTCTCGACGGTTGCGCCGCACCAGATGCGCAATCCCGGTGGGGCATCGCGGTAGGAACCGATGTCGTAGGCGACGCCTTCCTTGTCGAGCGTCGAGACAAGCCCCTTGGCGAACGCCGCCTGCCCGTCAGCGTCGAGCGCCGCGATATCCGGATCGCTGAAGGACAGACAGACCGACGTGTTCGAGCGTGTCGCCGGCGCGACGGCGAGATGACCGAGCCAGGATGAGCTTTCCACGAACCGGTCGAGCACGGCGGCATTGGCATCCGCCCTGGCAATCAGCGCATCGAGGCCACCGATCGACTTCGCCCAGTTCAACGCATCGAGATAGTCCTCGACGCAAAGCATCGATGGCGTGTTGATGGTTTCGCCCTTGAAGATGCCTTCGATCAGCTTGCCGCCCGAGGTCAGGCGGAAGATTTTCGGCAACGGCCATGAAGGCTTGTAGCTCTCCAGCCGCGCGACGGCACGTGGCGATAGGATCAGCATGCCATGCGCGCCCTCGCCGCCCAGCACCTTCTGCCAGGAGAAGGTCACGACATCGAGCTTCTCGAAGTCCAGCCTTTGCGCGAAGGCGGCCGACGTCGCGTCGCAGATGGTCAGGCCCTTGCGATCGGCTGGGATGAAATCACCGTTCGGCACGCGTACGCCCGACGTGGTGCCGTTCCAGGTGAAGACAACGTCGCGGTCGAAATCGATCTTGGCCAGATCCGGCAATTCGCCGTAGCCGGCCTCGATCTTGCGCACATCGGCGAGCTTCAACTGCTTGACCACGTCGGTCACCCAGCCGGAGCCAAAGCTTTCCCAGGCGACCATGTCGACGCCGCGCTCGCCGAGCAGCGACCACAGCGCCATCTCGACGGCACCCGTGTCGGAGGCCGGCACGATGCCGATGCGGTAGTCCGCCGGAACGTTGAGAATCTCGCGCGTCAGCGCGATCGCCTGCTCGAGCTTTGTCTTGCCGACCTTGGCGCGGTGGGAGCGGCCGAGCGCGGCGGATTTCAACGCCTCGACCGACCAGCCGGGACGTTTTGCGCAGGGACCTGAGGAAAAATTGGGATTTACCGGACGGAATCCGGGCTTCGTATGCGTCATCATCGTGGTCTATCCTTCCAGATAGTGGCCCCTCGTTGGGGAGGGGTGGCCCACGGACGGCGATATGCGTTCAGGCCTCGGGCGTCAAGAGGAAAGTTTTTGTCGCTGCCGGGATACCAAATGCATGTCGCCCAAAAGTGCCCGGCGGTTTTGGGTCGACGACATGCATCAAACAAGAATGTCCGTGATCAGGATCGCGTGATTTCAAATGCAGACGGCGGACCGCAGGGATCCGCCGCCGAAATGCTGATCTGTGCGGGACCTACCAGAGATCGTAGCGCAGCCCCAGCTTGACCTGGTGATTGCTGATTCCCTTGTGGACCGGGAAGGAGGTCAGGCTTTCGGCCGTCACATATTCGGCGTCGGGGGCCGAGAAATACTGATAACCGAGATCGACGGAAACGTTCTTGGAAACCTGATAGGCAAGGCCGGCATTCAACGTATAGGCGAAGGAATACTGTGTCTTGTTGTCCTGCAGGTTGAAACTGTTGGCGGGGACATTGTTATCCGTGTAAGTCGCCGAAAGCGTGTGCCTGCTGCGGACAACACCGATGCCGGCGCCGAGATAGGGCGTGATTCCGACATATGTGCCGAGATCGACATAGCCATTGAGTATCCCCGAGAAGGCATAGTTCTTCAGCGATCCCGATCCCTGGGTCGACAATGTCGGCAGCGTGACGACCGCTGAATCGTCATAGCTGAAGCTGACGTCGTTACCGGGCAAATAGCCGAGGTTGAGATCGGCGCGCAGATAGTCGGTGAAATGATAGCCGAAACCGATGCTCGCGAAGGCCGCTTTGTTGCTCTCGCTAAAGTTTTCGTTGTTGATCGCCGACGGGAAGGTGAAATCCCCGTTTTTGAAGCTCTTTTGCACCAGATAGGAGACGTCGCCGCGCAGATACCATCCGGAGCCGACCTCGACCGGCACATAGTCCGGCGCCTGGTCGACATAGACCGGAGGATCGTAATCGGCGGCGAGTGCCGATGTCAGTGGCAAGAGGCCAAATCCGGCAAGCGTCAACGCAATACGCGATATGAGTGTCATGGTCCCCGACTCCCGATTTGGCGACACCTGCGATCACGCAGGCAGCCATCGTTTCAAGGAGCATTGTTAACCATAGTGGTTAAGTGCCGGTTAAGGCTAATAGAGCGTTAGCGAATTGATTTCGAACGGACTCAACCCGGATCATCTCAAACGAAAACCGCCCGGCTGATGCCGGGCGGTCGACGAATTCTTGGAACTTCGAGGCGATTACTTGGTGTAGATCGGCTCGGGCTCGGGCTGATAGGCAACCGGTACACTGCACCCGTTGTTGCCGCCAAACTGATAGCGCAAGCCACCGCGCACTTCGTTGGTGTTGAAGCCGTGATCGAAGCCCGGCCCGGCGCCCGGCGTGGCGCCGCTTGGACCATACTCGAACATGCGACCGCCCTGAATATGGGAGAAACGGTAGCCAGCATCGAGGATGACTTTGTCGGTCAGACAGTAGGAGGCGCCGGCCATGACCGCGTAGGCGAAGCGCCAGCTGGATGTTCCGGGGTTGGACTCGGTCGTGTTCGGATCGTAGACAGTATCCCACTTGACGCGCGCACCGCCGATGCCGGCGCCGACATAGGGCGTGATGCCATGCCAGGTGCCAATATCGACATACGCATTGGCCAGCACCAGCAAGGCGCTCATCTTCGACACTTCGGTCGAGGTCGTGGTGAGATCCGAGGTGGCGCCGTTGAAGTTCGACTTGAACCAATAATCGGCGGTCAGGTCGGTGCGGAAGTGTTCATTGATCTTGTAGCCGACGCCGCCGCCGAGCGAGAAGCCGCCCTTGAGCTTGCCGTAGTCGAAGCTCTTGCTGCCGGCGACCCCGACGGGAGGTCCGCACGGGCAAGGCGCGGCCCCATAGGTGATGTAGTCGATGTCACCCACCTTCGACTTGTGATAGTCGAGGTCGCCGCGGATATACCATCCGCCGACATCGACAGGCTCATAGACCGGCGGTGGCGCTTCTTCGACCTGCGGCTCAGGCAGATCAGCTGCGAGTACCGGCCAGGCCAAGCCCGCGAACAGCAGCGCGAACAGTGCCTTTCTTGCTGTATTGAACATGCTTGTCACCCCTAGAAACCCTCGGAACGGCGATCGTGTCCGAATGAAATTGGCTTTCAGGCGTGGATAATGAATTGCAAAAGTTAAAAGGCGTTTAACCTTGTCGATTAACCACGAATCTCTAAAATCCAGGAGATCTGGCGATGATTTCGACAGAATGAACCGGTTCTCCGGCCAACAAAAAGCCCGCCGGCGGGGCGGGCTTCGATGCAAGCAAGGCGGCGGCGCCTTCCGGCGGGCGAATGTCAGGCGGCGCTGCGGGTTTCCGAGATGACCCCGACGATGTCGTTGACGACGGCCTCGACCAGTTGCGGATCGTCGCCCTCGGCCATGACACGGATCAGCGGCTCGGTGCCGGATGGGCGGATGACCAGCCGCCCGGCCTTGCCGAGACGGTGACGGGCGTCTTCGATCGCGGCCTTGACCAGGGCCTCCTCCAGCGGCTTGCCGCCGGCGATGCGAACGTTCTTCAACAGTTGCGGCACCGGCTCGAACTTCTTCGACAGTTCGCTGACCGGGCGGCCCTGCCGCTTGATGCAGGCCAGCACCTGCAGCGCCGAGACCAGACCGTCGCCGGTGGTTGAAAAGTCGGACAGCACGATGTGACCCGACTGCTCGCCGCCGACATTGAGCCCATGCGCGCGCATATGCTCCACGACATAGCGGTCGCCGACCTTGGTGCGGTGCAATTGCAGCTTCATGTCGCCGAGAAAGCGTTCAAGGCCGAGATTGGACATGACGGTCGAAACGACGCCACCGCCGGCCAGCCGCCCGCTCTGGTGCCAGGATTCGGCAATCAGCGCCATGATCTGGTCGCCGTCGACGATGGCCCCGTTCTCGTCGACGATGACGACGCGGTCGGCATCGCCGTCGAGCGCGATGCCGATGTCGGCGCGCACTTCATGCACCTTCTTTTGCAGCCCGGCCGGATGGGTCGAACCGCATTCCCTGTTGATGTTGAAGCCGTTGGGCTCGACATTGATGGCCACGACCTCGGCGCCAAGCTCCCACAGCGCCTCTGGCGCCACCTTGTAGGCCGCGCCATTGGCGCAGTCGACGACGATCCTGAGACCCGAAAGCGACATCGAGCGCGGCAAGGTGCGCTTGGCGAATTCGATGTAGCGGTCGTGCACGCCATCGACGCGCTTGGCGCGGCCAAGCCCGTCGGAATCGGCGAGCGCCAGTTCGATGTCCTTGTCGAGCATGCTCTCAATGCGTTCTTCGATCTCGTCGGAGAGCTTGTAGCCGTCCGGGCCGAACAGCTTGATGCCGTTGTCGTAATAGGGATTGTGCGAAGCCGAGATCATGACGCCGATATCGGCGCGCAGCGAACGCACCAGCATGGCCACCGCCGGCGTCGGGATCGGGCCGAGCAGGAACACGTCCATGCCGGCGGCGCAAAGGCCGGCCACCATCGCGTTCTCGATCATGTAGCCGGAAAGCCTGGTGTCCTTGCCGAGCACGACACGATGGCGATGGCTGCCGCGCTGGAACGAAAGGCCGGCGGCCATGCCGACCCGCATGGCGATTTCCGCGGTCATCGGAAACTTGTTGGCGCGCCCGCGAATGCCGTCCGTGCCGAAGTAATTCCCTGCCATGCTAGCCAGTATCCCTGATTGTCCTTAGCCGGCACGTCATGCCACAATTGGCCGTCGTGCCCCGATCACATTGTGTGATTATATGTTACCAATCCTTAGAAAATCATTGTTGTGCACTGCACACAACCTGGTGGCGTCCTGTTACCGAGCCACCGTTGCGCCACAATATACCAGTTTTGCGAGCCATCGAGCGCGGATGCACCCCGAGAATTCTTAGCTCGGCGGCCGTAAGGTCAAATGATTTCATCACCTTGTCGTTAGAAGGCGATTTCCGGCGATATATAAGCCACCTGGCATCTGGCGCAACCGACCGTTGAGCGTTATTGATTCGCTGGGACGTATAATGGGCTTCAGCCACGGAGAAACGCTATGCTCATCCACCGAATTGCCACTCTCACCGGCCTCGCGGTCGCGACGTTGTTGCTGGCCGCGCCAGCCAACGCGCTGACGATGGCCGAGTGCAGCACGAAGTATAACGCCGCCAAGGACGCGGGGACGCTTGCGGGGGCGACCTGGAACCAGTTCCGCAAGGCGCAATGCGGTACCGACGCCGCGGCCACCACCGATACCAAGGCTGCCACCACCAAGGCGACTGAAACCAAGCCGGCCAAGACCACCAAGGCTGCGGCCGCGGCTGCCGACAGCACGGCCAAGGGCCTGACCGCCAAGGAATGCAGCACCAAGTACCAGGCGGCCAAGGCCGCCGGCACGCTGAACGGCATGAAGTGGAACGACTTCCGCAAGGCTGAATGTGCCGCTGGTGCATCCGCTGCCGCCGACACCAAACCGGCGACCACCAAGGCGGCGGCAGCTCCGGCCGCTGCTTCTGGCAAGGGTCTGAGCATGGCAGAATGCAGCACCAAGTACCAGGCCGCCAAGACGGCGAACACCCTGAAGGGCATGAAGTGGAACGACTTCCGCAAGGCTGAATGCGGCGCCAGCGCGTCCGACGACGACACCGTGCCCGCCCCGAGCGAGGCCAGTTACACCAAGGAGCCGGCAAAGCCGACGACGGTTGCGCCCAAGGGCGTCACCTTCCCGTCCGCGATCTCGGCGAAGTATGCCAGCGAAACTCCCGGAAAGGGTCGCATGCATACCTGCCTCGACCAGTACTATGTCCTCAAGGACGCCAACGCGCTCGGCGGCCTGAAGTGGATCCAGAAGGGCGGCGGCTTCTACAGCCTCTGCAATGCCAAGCTGAAGGGCTGATCGCGTAGCCATAGTCTCCAAACAAAGGCCCGCGCATCGCAAGATGCGCGGGCCTTTTTGTTGCGCGCGAAGACGCCTGCGGCTTTGCACGCATGTCGCGGGGGCTGCCGGCATCATCAATTCGCCTACACTGCCCACCGCCAAGCTCATCGATAATCCGCAAAGATTCTGGTTGAACATATAAAGAACAAAACGTATACAAAAGGACGTCAAGCTTATTGTCAACCAGGAGGGTCTTATGCACAGTTTGAAATTGGCGGTATTGGCTGCGACCGCATTTGTTGCTTGGAACGTCGCCCCTGCAAGCGCACTGACCATGAAGGAATGCGGCGAGAATTACCGGACAGCCAAGGAAGGCGGCACTCTGAACGGCATGGACTGGGCCGCTTTCCGCAAAGAGAAATGCGCGACGTCCGCCGCCGAGAGTGTCAGCGCGGATACGGTCGAAACCACGCCGCAGCCGAAAAAGGAAACCAGCGCGGCGGTCGCCCCAACTCTAGCGCCGGT
This sequence comes from Mesorhizobium sp. M8A.F.Ca.ET.207.01.1.1, assembly GCF_004794715.1. Classification (NCBI taxonomy): domain Bacteria; kingdom Pseudomonadati; phylum Pseudomonadota; class Alphaproteobacteria; order Hyphomicrobiales; family Phyllobacteriaceae; genus Mesorhizobium; species Mesorhizobium sp. M8A.F.Ca.ET.207.01.1.1. The sequence goes on from NZ_SRUS01000009.1 coordinate 203,643, forward strand.
GGGCGTGACATTCCCGACCACCCTCGCCGCCGAGTTCAAGACCGAAAAGCCCGCGAAGGCGCGGATGAAGACCTGCCTGCAGGGTTACCACGGCAACAAGGAGGCGGGTACGTTGAACGGCCTTCGCTGGATCCAGAAGGGCGGCGGTTATTACAGCCTTTGCAATGCGCGGCTGAAAGCTGAATCATAAAAGTCGAATACGGCGGATAAAGCGGTTCACAGTTTTTCACGCAGACGTTGAGCCGTGATCCTCGGGCTTGTCCCGAGGATCTGCTGTCGGGCGACATCTGGGCGCCGGGTATGAGTTGGAAACCGCCAACTGCGTTTGCAGGTCATCGGGACAAGCCCGAGGGGTGACGCTCCAACGTACGTCCGGCGCGCCCCTTGAGTTCTGGAGCAATTTCCAGGAAAAGTGCGTAGCGGTTTTCCGTCCGGAATTGCGTGAAAACAAAGAGTTAGAGCGGGTTAGCGATTATCAAACGCTGAACCGCTCTAGCCCTGCGGTTGCGGCTCCATGCCGCCTTCGGGCTCGGGACCCTTCTTGCGGCGGCCTCCGGACTTCGGAACGGCCGAGCCACGGCTCGGCGGTGTGTCGTCGCCAAGGTCGCGCGAGGGCTTCTGCCCTGCGATCAACTGCTTGATCTCCTCGCCGGACAGTGTCTCGTATTCGAGCAGGCCTTGCGCCAGCGCGATCCATTCCTTCTTCTTCTTGGTCAGCACCGACTTCGCCGTCGAATAGGCGTCGTCGATCAGCCGGCGCACTTCCGCATCGATGATCTGCGCCGTCTCTTCCGAGATGTTTTGCGTGCGCGCCACCGAATGGCCAAGGAAGACCTCTTCCTGGTTGTCGCCATAGGCGACATGGCCGAGCTTGTCGGAGAAGCCCCAGCGCGTGACCATGGCGCGCGCCAGCTTGGTCGCCTGCTCGATGTCGGAGGAGGCACCGGACGTGATGTTCTCCTTGCCGAACTTGAACTCCTCGGCGACGCGGCCGCCCATCATGATGGCGAGGCGCGAGACCATGTATTTGTAGCTCATGGAGTAGCGGTCGCCTTCCGGCAACTGCATGACCATGCCAAGCGCGCGGCCGCGCGGGATGATGGTCGCCTTGTGCAGCGGATCGGCCGACGGCACGTTGAGCGCCAGGATGGCGTGGCCGGCCTCGTGATAGGCGGTCAGCTCCTTCTCGGCCTGGGTCATGGCCGACGAGCGGCGCTCGGCGCCCATCATGATCTTGTCCTTGGCGTCCTCGAACTCGGCCATGGTGACGAGGCGCTTGTTGCGCCGCGCGGCCATCAGCGCGGATTCGTTGACAAGGTTCATCAGGTCGGCGCCGGAGAAGCCGGGCGTACCACGAGCGACGACCTTGAGGTCGACATTGGGCGCCAGCGGCACGTTGCGCACATGCACCTTGAGGATCTTCTCGCGGCCGACGATGTCGGGGTTGGGCACCACCACCTGGCGGTCGAAACGGCCGGGACGCAGCAACGCCGGATCGAGCACGTCGGGCCGGTTGGTGGCGGCGATCAGGATGATGCTTTCGTTGGATTCGAAGCCGTCCATCTCGACCAGCAACTGGTTCAGCGTCTGCTCGCGCTCGTCATTGCCGCCGCCGAGACCGGCACCGCGATGGCGGCCGACGGCGTCGATTTCGTCGATAAAGATGATGCAGGGCGCATTCTTCTTGGCCTGGTCGAACATGTCACGGACGCGGCTGGCGCCGACGCCGACGAACATCTCGACGAAATCCGAACCTGAAATGGTGAAGAACGGCACGTTGGCTTCGCCGGCGACCGAGCGGGCAAGCAGCGTCTTGCCGGTGCCGGGAGGACCGACCAGCAGCACGCCGCGCGGAATCTTGCCGCCGAGGCGCTGGAACTTCTGCGGATCGCGCAGGAACTCGACGATCTCTTCAAGATCTTCCTTGGCTTCGTCGACGCCGGCGACGTCCTGGAAGGTGACGCGGCCATGCGCCTCGGTCAGGAGCTTGGCCTTCGACTTGCCGAAGCCCATGGCGCGCCCGGAGCCGGACTGCATCTGGCGCATGAAGAATATCCACACGCCGAGGATGAGGATCATCGGCAGCCACGAGATCAGGTAGCCGAACAGCGAATTGGAACCGTCGGTCTCGGGCCGCGCATTGATGGTGACGTTCTTGTCCTGCAGCCGCGAGACCAGTTGGGGATCGCCGGGCGAATAGGTCTGGAAGCCGCTGGAATTGTCGGTGTAGGTGCCGGTGATGCGGGCACCCGCGATGGTCACCGTCTTGACCCGGCCGGCCGCGACATCCTGCAGGAACTGCGAATAAGGCACATCGCTCGAAGCCCCGCGCGTCTGCGGCGTCTGGAACAGATTGAAGAGGGCGATGAGCAGGACCGCTATGATCGCCCAGAGCGCGAGGTTGCGATAGTTCGGATTCATCAATTGTCCCGTTGGTGTCCGCGAGCGGACAGCATCATGAGAGGAAACTTGGGCCTAACATAGGGAGAGCGTCCCCCCTTGCCAAGCAGAACAGCATGTCTGGGTTAAGCTTTCGCGCAGCATCAACCGGCACTGTGGCCGGCGAATGGCATGGGGGGAAACGGCGCCGCGCCGATCAACCCGGCGACGGCGCGCGCCGGGACCAGATCGAAGGACGGCAGGAAGCGGGCGAAGGGAGCAACGACTGGCGAGGCCGCAAACCCTTGCGATGTCGGCCAATCAGGCGCCGAACCGGCCTTTTCGACGGCTTGCAGCAGGCCTGGTTCAGCCGCCAATGCCGCGCGCATCAGGCTTGGCGGGGTTTCGCCCCGGCCTACAGCGAGCCGCTTCGCCGCCAACGCCCCGAATGGGGCGATCAACAATGCGCCGCTGGCGTCGTGCAATGTGATTTGGCGGCGGCCATCCCAGATGGTGGCGTCGACCGTTGCCGCTGCCGCCGGCAAGCCCCGCATTTCCCGGCGCAGGAAGATGCCGGCGCGCCGGAAGTCGATCACCGTCCGCGACAATGTGGCGCAAAGAAACCCCGCCTTCAGCCTGGCGAACAACGCCTCGCTGCGAGCCTGGTCCGGCAGGAAGGCAATCCCGCCTGTCGTCGCCAGGAGAATGCGCAGCGCGTAGACGGCCGCCTGGTCGTCGCCGGCGCTGAGCAGGGCCGGGTCGAGCCGGACGAGACCCGTCGCCGGCCGGCTGGCAAAGCGCTCGACCAGAGAGGCGGCCTTGGCGCCAAGCCGCATGCGGGCGCCGGCCGCCTGTGCCGCCAACGCCAGCGCGTCGTTCATGCGCTGTGCGCCGGCCTCCCCGGCAAGGGCCGCGCGCATGCGCGGCCGCTCGAAGGCTTCATCGGCATTGGTCGGGTCCTCGGCCCAGCCGACCTGTTGGCGGTGCAGGAAATCGCGCAGCACAGAGCGCCGGACGCCAAGAAGCGGTCGCACGATCCAGTCGCGCCAGTCATGCAAGGTGGCGGGCGCCATGCCGGCAAGGCCCCGTCCTTCATCGCGGCCCGCATCGTTGCGATCGCGCCGCATCAGCACCGTCTCGGCCTGGTCGTCCGATGTATGTCCGGTCACGATCAGGCCGATGCCCTCCGCCCGGGCGGCGCTGGCGAGCAGCCGGTAGCGCGCCTCGCGCGCTGCCGCAGGCAGGCCGGTCGATGGTTTTTCTCCCGACCAGGCCAGGATGCGGTGGGCGATGCCGCGCTCCGCGCAAAGCTGCGCCACGGCCTGCGCCTCACCAGCCGAACCCTGCCGCAAGCCGTGATCGACCGTGATCGCGAGCAGCCTCGTGGACGGCGCGGTTTTGTCGAGATGCTGTTTGAGAAGAAGAAGGAGCGCGATCGAGTCGCTGCCGCCTGATACGGCCGCAACGGCGCCGTTCGTAAAATCGATATGCGAAAAAAGTCTCGTCGAAAACTCAGGCCCGGTGTCGAGCATCAATGCATTCGTCCAAAAGTCCCCGGTTTGGGACTGCGACATCCCCGGGAAAGATCAGCACGCAGCCAGGGCCTTCTCCTGCTTGACGCGTTCCTTGAGTGTGCTGGAAATATCGGGATAGCGCTTGCCGACCTCGCTGAAGGTGGCGCAGGCGACATCATGCTGCTTGAGGCCGACCAGCGACACACCGAGCTTCAACAGCATGTCGGGTGCCTTCTTGGCCTTGGGATAGTCCTTGCTGGCAGCGAGGAAGACTTCCGCCGCATCGCGGTATTTCTGCTGGCCAAGCAGCGATTCCCCCAGCCAGTAATGCGCGTCCGCCGTCTTGGCGTCTTTGGGGAAGCGGGAGATATGGTCGCGGAAACCCTGTTCGGCGGTGCCGTAGTCGCCCGACAGGATGAACTGGTAGGAGTTGCGGTAGAGCTCTTCGGGATTGTTGGTGGCGGGCAGCGCCGCGACCTGCGTGCCGCCGGACTTGCCAGCCTTGGCAGGTGCGCTGGCGGCAGGTGCGGTGTCCTGTGCCGGCGCGGTTGCCTGCGTGCTGCCGCCGGCATCGATCACATTGCCGTTCTTGTCGACGGTGATGGACCCAAAAGTCTTTTCGGGCGCTCCCTTGCCGGGGATCAGCTTGCCGGGGTCACCGTCGGGCGATTCGACGATGACGTCCTCGACCGTCTTGCCGCCTGTGGATTGATCGCCGCCGGGCGCGGCGCCGGCATCAGCCGGCGCCTGGGTTGCCGGGGCCGAGGCCACGTCGGTGTTGGTTCCGGTGGTGGCATCTGATTTCTTCTGCGCCGGCGGTTGTCCGCCTTGCGAGCCGCCTTCCAGCTGCTGGAAGCGGAACTCGTTGTCTTCCTGCTGTTTGCGGATCTGCTCCTGCATCTGCAAGATCTGGAAATTGAGTTCCTCGACCTTGCCGGTCAGCTGCCGCAGTTGGTCCTCGAGCCCGGTCACGCCGGCGCCGCTCGACTGCGCGAGCTGGACTTGATCCTGCTTTTTCTTCTCACCGAAAAGGCTGGGCAACTCAAGTGTCGGCAGATGGAACGAAAACCCGCTCTCGGTTGATTGCCCCGAACCGCTCGCCAAAGCGGTTACGCCTGATAGGAGCAGCAGCGCAAGCGTGCCGCTCAGAACCGATCTCAAATGCATGTGCCTCTCGCCGTCCAATCGTTAGCTTGTTCGCGCCTTCCAATCGATGTGAGACCAGCCAAGCGCCCTCGGCTCATAGCAGGGCGCGAGACTTCGGCCAAATTTTGTTTCGGGCCCCAGGATATGAAAAAGGCGGCCGGGAGGCCGCCTTTCGCAGAGGTGTGTTGTATTTTTGCCGATCAGGAACCGGCGCCGCTGAGCGTGGTGACGGCCCGGCGATTCTGCGACCAGCAGGAGATGTCATCGCACACGGCGACCGGACGTTCCTTGCCGTAGGAAATCGTCTTGAGGCGGCTGGCCGAAACGCCCTTGGAAACCAGGAAGTCGCGGGTGGCGGCGGCACGACGGGCACCGAGCGCCAGATTGTATTCGCGCGTTCCGCGTTCGTCGGCATGGCCTTCGACGACGATGGCATACTGCTTGTACTGGTTCAGCCACTGCGCCTGGCGCGAAAGCGTCGTCTGCGCGTCGGCCCGGATCGAGGTCGAGTCCGTATCGAAGAAGATGCGGTCGCCGATGTTGACGGTGAAGTCCTGCGCCGAGCCGGGCGTTGCGGCACCTGCGCCGTTGAGACCAAGATCGGCCGCGTTGTTCGGCGTCTTCTTCGAGGCGCAACCGGCGACGGCGAGCATCGCCACCAGCGCGATCATGACCGGGTTTCTGGTAAGTGCTGCGATACGGCCCATGCCGCCTCTCCTTCGTATTCGAGTGATCGTGTTTCGAGTGATTTCGTTGATCACCCAGTAACCACGTTTGGGTTAACCGGCATTCAAGAAACACGGTTAAAATTTGGTTTAGGCCGCCCGTCCGCAGCCGTTTGTCGTAAGCCACAGTTGGCGCGGACCCTAGGCGGAAATGCGGCCAAAACGCGACGAAGGCGTGGAAAAGGGGGAATGTAAGGGGAATTGAAGAGTTGGAGAACTGGAGAATTGAAGAAGGATGTTCACCTTAACTTCTCTCTGAGGTTCACCAGCATTCCGTACACATGGGCATACGATTGTAGCCACTCGTCCCGTTGCGCCTGTGAGATGTATTCGAGGTCGAATGCGTATGAAATCCACGTCTCGACTTCACTGCACGATCCCATGGCCATCGAAACGAACCGGGCGAATTCGGCTTTGGAGTGGGTCTGTTTGGCAAACCCCTCGGCCAGATTGGCGCAAATCCCTTTGCTGGAACGCCGCAGCTGATCGGCCAGCGCGTATTGCTCTATTTTGGGGAAAGCGAGCGTGGCCTTGTGAACCGTAAGAGAGACCATGTAAGCGCGCTTGTAGACCTCCAGATCCTTTGCTCGCTTTACGTAGCCTTCTGCTTTCTCCATCTCTTCAATTCTTCAATTCGCCAATTCCCGTATTATTCCAGCAGCGGTGACCAGGCCGGATCAGAAGCAAAATTCGCGGTCGGGATCGGCTGCTCGTTGCGGCCGGTGAGATCGACGGAAACCAGCTTCGGGCCGCCATTGGAGTCGCGGAAGAACATCAGCACGCGGCCGTTCGGCGCCCAGGTCGGGCCTTCCTGCTGGAAGCCGGACGACAGGATGCGCTCGCCAGAGCCGTCGGTTTTCATGACGCCGATCTGAAATTCGCCGCCGCTCTGCTTGGTGAAGGCGATGAGGTCGCCGCGCGGCGACCACACCGGCGTCGAATAGACGCCGTCGCCGAAGGAGATGCGGGTCTGGCCGGAGCCATCGGCGCCCATGACGTAGATCTGCGCGCGGCCGCCACGGTCGGAGGTGAACACCACCTTGCTGCCGTCGGGCGAATAGGAGGGCGAGGTGTCGATGGCGGTCGAGTTGGTCAGACGCGTGGTCGAACGGCTGCGCAGGTCCATGGCGAAGATGTTGGAATTGCCGTCGTCGCGCAGCAGGCTCATGATCACCTTCTGGCCGTCGGGCGAGAAGCGCGGCGCGAACGTCATGCCGGGAAAATTGCCGACCAGTTCGCGCTGCCCGGTCTCGATCTGCAAGAGATAGACCCGCGGCTGGCCGCTCTCATAGGACATGTAGGTGATTTCCTGCCGGTTCGGCGAGAAGCGCGGCGTCAGCACGATCGACCGCCCATCCGAGAGGTAGCGGATGTTGGCGCCGTCCTGGTCCATGATGGCGAGACGCTTCTTGCGCGCGTTCTTGGCGCCGGACTCGTCGATGAAGACGACGCGCGTGTCGAAATAGCCCTTCTCGCCGGTCAGCCGCTCATAGATGGCATCGGCGATGATATGAGCGACGCGGCGCTGATTGGCGTCGTTGGCGAAGAACTGCTCGCCGGCCATCTGCTGGCCCGCGAATGTATCCCACAGCCGGTACTGGGCGCGGATGCGGCCGTCTGCTTCCTTGCTGACGCTTCCGGTGACCAGCGCTTGCGCGTTGATCACCTTCCAGTCGTCGAAGCGGGGGGTTGCGTCCGGATTGGCGATCTTCTCGATGAAGGCGCTCTTGTCGATCGGCGCGAACAGGCCGGAGCGCTTCAAATCGGCGGTGACGATCTGTGAGATCTGAGCGCCAAGCGCATCGCCACCCTGGAAATCCGTGATGGCGATCGGCAGCGGCTCGACATTGCCCTTGTTGACGTTGAGTTCGACCAGCGCCCACGCAGGCATCGGAACGACGGCCGTCATGCCCAGCGCCATCGCTGCAATCGTCAGGAGCGGCTTGAGGAAAGATCGCATATCTTCTCGCTTCTCTTCTTTGATTGGGTGGACGCCCGGCCTAGAGGCCAAGCATTTCCCTTGGATCGAAGGTGACCCGGATGTCGTTCCAGATGTCCTGTTTGCCGGCGGGAACCTGCAGGCCGGCCACGTCGCATTTCTGAACCGCGCGCACCGCGCTTTCGTCAAATTGCCGGTTGCCGCTCGACTTTTCGACGGACGGGCGGCCGTCGAGCTTGCCCGAATTGTCCAGGTTGAAGCGGACCACGACGACGAAATTCTCCGAACCTTCAAGCCCGGCCGGCAATGTCCAGCAACCGCCCAACTGGCTTTCCAGGGCGCCCTGCTCCGACTTCGACAGCTTCTGGCCCTGATCCTTGTCGCCACCGAGCGACGCCTGCTGGGTCGAGCGCTTGGCACCACCGCCGGACGGCTTCTGCTTGTCGAGCAAGGCCGAAATCTCATTGGCGTTGAACTGCTTGTCGTCGGACTTCGGCTTGGACGAGGCTTCCTTGACCGGCTTGTCGGCATCCTTGCGTTCCGGCGCCTTGGCGCTTTCGGCCTGTGCCGGCTGCGGCTTTGGCCGCGCTTCCGGCGCGGGCGCCGAATTCGGCAATTGCGTCTCTTCGGTTGGCGGGTCCTTCGCTATGGCCTCGGCGACGGCGTCGGGCTTGACCTCGGGCGTCGGATCGATAGCGGCTGTCTTGTCCTGCGGCGGCGGGGTCGGCGCCGGCTTGGCCGGCGTCGGCTTGGGCTCGGTCTGCTTGACCGGCTCGGGCTTCACCTCTTCCTTGGGCGTCGGCGCTGGCGCCACTTCCGTCGCCGGAGTGGGCTTGGGCTTTTCCTGCGGCTTCGGAACGTCCTCGGTCTTCGGGATTTCCTTCGGGGTCGGCGCGGGTGGCGGCGCCGAGGTCGTGTCGACGGGTTTTGGTTTGGCTTCCGGCGTTATCGGCTTGTCGGTGTCGACGCTGTTTTCGCCGACCTTCTGCGCGTTGGGTACGATATCGGGACGCTGCGTCGGCAGCGGCGCCGGCTTTTCATGCATCACGGCCTTCTTGTCGCCCTGCAGCGTCTGCGCGATGGCTTCCATCGGCACGATGTCGACCGCGACCGACTCCACGTCGGCGGACGGAAGCGCGGCCGGCGCCGACAGGGTGAACAGGCCGAAGGCCAGCACCGCCGTATGCAAGATCACCGATGTGGTGAGGCCGGTCCTCATCGTGAGTCTATTGATCCTGTTCCTGCAGTGAAACCAGGCCGATGTTCTTGTAGCCAGCGGCCGAGATGCGAGCCATGACCTTCATGGCCGTGCCATAGTCGGTCGACTTGTCGCCACGGATGAAGATGCGCTCTTCATAACCGGTCTTCGAGATAGCCTGCAGTTTGGCCACCAGCTCCTCGATCGGAATCTCGGTTTCCTGCAGGAAAATCTTCCCGGTCGCATCGATCGAGACGGTGATCGGCTGGGTGTCGGCATTCATCGCCTTGGCCTGGGTGTCCGGCAGGTCGATCGGCACGCCGACCGTCAGCATCGGTGCCGCGACCATGAAGATGATCAAGAGCACCAGCATCACGTCGACCATCGGCGTGACGTTGATCTCCGACATCAGCGCATGGTGACGGCCGCGCCGCCGGTGGCCGCGCCCGCCGCGCCCTCCCATGCCTACGGACATACCCATCTCGTTACTCCTCAGGCCTTAGGCGCGACTTTTTCATCGATTTGGCGCGAGAGTATGGCGGAGAACTCATCCGAGAACCCCTCCATGCGCACGGCGATCTTGCTCGCATCCGATGACAGCTTGTTGTAGGCGATGACCGCCGGAATCGCGGCGAGCAGGCCGATGGCCGTCGCCAGCAGCGCCTCGGCGATGCCGGGCGCGACCACCGCGAGGCTGGTGTTCTTGGAGCCGGCGATGGCCTGGAACGAGGTCATGATGCCGATGACGGTGCCGAACAGGCCGATGAAAGGTGCCGCGGATCCGGTGGTGGCGAGGAAGCCGAGGCGCCCCTCCAGCTTCTCCATCTCGCGGGTCAGCGCCAGGTCCATGGCCTTGTCGATGCGGGTCTGCAGGCCGAGCGGCGACTTGGCGCCTTTTTCGAAACTCTTCTTCCATTCGCGCATGGCGGCGACGAAAATGGCGCCCATGCCTGTCGTCTTGCGGTCGGCGAGCGTGCGGTAGAGCTCCTCCAGCGACTGCCCGGACCAGAAAACCTGCTCGAAGCGGTTCAGCGCCAGCCGCATGCGGCCATAGGCGACCAGCTTGTCGACGATGATCGCCCAGGTCCACACCGAAGCGCAGAGCAGCCCGATCATGACCAGCTTGACCACCCAGCTGGCCTGCATGAACAAGGCCCAAATCGACAATTGCGCGCCCGGTTCGGCGAGTGCGATATTTTCCATCGTTACGTCCTTAAGATTTTCCGGGCGAAGCTGGCGGCTGGCCCATGGCATCCCTTGTGGTCGGTTCGCACGAAGCTACCGGACACCCCAAACCGTGCCGTTAGCGGCCTTTTCGGGGCAAATATTGGTGAAAGGAAGGCGCTGGATAACGCCAATCTTCACCAGTCTCTTCATGAACCGTTATGGTTAAGGATGGGTTAGTGTATAAGGCGCGGCGCATTGCCGCGCCTGGGTATCGCAGGCCGGCATCACCTGAATATCAGCCGACCCGTGGCATGAACGCCGCCACCCATTCCCTGGGAAAGCGCCTCGGCCGGCCGTTCTCGCCGATGATCGCCGCCTCGACCTTGGCCTCGACCAGCACCTCGTCGCCCCGCTTGAGCTGCTGTGCCATGAAGATTCGCGCACCGGAAATGGCATCGGTGCGGGTGTCGACGGTCAGGATGTCGTCGATGCGAGCGGGAATGCGGAAGTCGATCTCCATGCGGCGTACCACCCATGCGATCTTCTCGCCATGCTTGCCTTCGGCGAGTTCGGTGTGGTGCACGCCGGTGAGCCGGAGATAGTCGGAGCGGCCGCGCTCGAGGAATTCGAGGTAGCGCGCGTGGTAGACGACGCCCGAAAAATCGGTGTCGGCGTAATAGACCCGCGCCATCAGCCGGTGGCCGAACTCGGTCAGCGCGCCGGAAAGCCCAGCCAGCAATGCCGCGGATTCACCATGATCGCCCATTGCGCTTCCCTTTTGGATGCCGACGCGGCAGGTATTTTTGGCGCATGAACCCGATGGCACTGTTGACGACGATGATCAAGACCTTGATGGCAGTCGTGCTAGCGCTGGCGGCTTCTACACTTTCGGCTGAAGCGGCCACCTTCTCGATGAAGCGCGGTCTCAATCTCGACCAGTGGGTCACCTGGCCCGGCGAGGATCGGTGGGGTGATGCCAAGGCCATCCTGCCCTACCCGGAATGGCGAAAATTCCTTGGGGAAGACGACCTCAAGGCGTTGAAGGATGCCGGCTTCGATTTCCTGCGCATGCCGGTCGATCCGTCGCCTTTCCTCTCGGACAATACAACGGACCTGCGTTACCAACTCTATGCCAGCGTGCTGGACTCGGCGCGCATGATCAACCGAGCCGGGCTGAAGGTCATCGTCGACATGCACCTGATCCCGGCCGGCGGCAGCCGCAAGATCGGCATGGGTGAGGTGATGGACGATCCCGCGACCTTCGACCGCTACGTCGAGATGGTTCGCGGCATGGCGCGCACGCTGGCGGGCGAAGATCCCGAAAAGGTCGCTTTCGAACCGATGAACGAGCCGATCGTCGATTGCGACAGCGACGGCACCAGCCTGTGGCCCGACCGCCAGCGCGAACTGTTCGCCGCGGCGCGCGCCTCGGCGACGAAGCTGACGCTAGTCCTGACCGGAGCCTGCTATTCCGCCGCTTCGTCGCTGGGGAGGATCGACCCGAGGACCATCCCCGACGACAACATCATCTGGACCTTCCACTCCTACGATCCATTCCTGCTCACCCATCAGGGCGCGACCTGGGCCGGCGACTTTATCCCCTACGTGACCGGCCTGCCCTATCCGTTGACCGCGGTTCCCAAGGCGCAGCTCGACGTCACGCTCGACACCATCCGCGCCCGGATTAAGGCCGAGGCGCCGTGGACACGGCAGAGCGGCCTGCTTGCCTATCTCGACGAGCAGGTCGCCAGCATGGACAGCCCCGACAAGCTGCTTGGCCTGATGGATGCGCCGTTCAAGACCGTCGAGGCGTGGGCGAAGGCCAACGGCATCAAGCCGCAAGACATCACGCTGGGCGAGTTCGGCATGATCCGCCAGGAATATGGCAATGCCTATGTGATGCCGGCGGAGTATCGGGCCGCCTATGTCAAGGATATGATCGCGCGGGCCGAAGCGCACGGCTTCTCATGGTCGCTGTGGAGCTATGGCGGCGCTTTCGGCGTCGTCGATGCGTTCAATGGCGACAAGGCCGAGCCGAACGTGATGGACGCGATCCGAAACCTCCCCTGAAGTCCCGGTCAGCCGAGGTCGATCTGCAGGATTTCCGGACGCATGCCGAAACGGATGGGCAAATTGCTGAAGCCGAGCCCGCCCGAGACGATCAGGTTGCGGTCGTTCTCGATGACATGGCCATAGGCGTAGCGATTGCCGAACTGCGACGGCACGATAGGCGAATAGCCGAACAGCCGCACCTGCCCGCCATGGGTGTGTCCCGCTAGCGTCAGCGACACACGCGACGGCACTTTTGGAAAAATGTCCGGTTCGTGCGCCAGCAGGATGACAGGCGCGGCGTCGCTGATTTTGGCCAGCGTGCCGTCGAGATCGTCCAATCCCCTGGGACGCTCGGTGTTCTTTTTCCGTAATAACGCCAACTGATCGGCGAGGCCGGCGATCCATACGCCATGTCCGTCCTTTTCCAGACGCACGGCGTCGTTCTCCAGAACCGGGATGCCGACCTTCTCCAATGCCTTGCGCGCGATCGTCGGGCCAACTCCGGCACGCTGCGCGAAGCCATCGGCCCACCAGTCGTGATTGCCGAGGATCGACAGCACGCCGAGCGGTGCCTTGAGGCCCGACAGGGCGCCAGCCCATTCCGGCGGCGTGACCCTACGTGACGCCAGGCGCATGCCGGCGATGTAGTCGCCGAGCAGAACGATCAGGTCCGGCTGCAACGCATTCGCCTCTTCGGCAAGCGAGGCAATCCGCTCCGGCGTCATCCAAGGCCGGCAGGCGTGGATGTCGGCAAGGGCGACGACGCGCAGCTTCAATCCATCAGGCCAATGCGGTGGCGTCAGCGCATAGCGCTTCACATGCGTCAGCAGCATCGGCTCGATGCCGACGGCGTAGGCGCTGAACGAGGCGACCGACAGCAGCGACCCGCCGATAAAGCGCATGAACCCGCGTCTGGTTATCATTGAGTGGCTCCGGCACCTCATTTCGGCATGCGCTGGTGCGTGTCGATCCTGATTTGGGCGGACGACATGCATGGAGGCAGCGAACCCGATACAATCCAGGAATACGCCGGTAAGCCGGCAAAGATGAGGAGAATTTGCGCAGGCCCGTTCACTGATGCTTGATCACTGGTCCGGGAACGCGTGACTGATCGATTGCCCCGCTATTCTTCCTGGAACAGGCTGATCTGCTGCTGCGCCAGGTCCTTCGGCGCATCAAGGCCGAGATGGCGCCAGGCATTGGCGGTCAGCACGCGGCCACGCGGCGTGCGCTGGATGAAGCCCTGCTGGATCAGATAGGGCTCGATAATGTCCTCGATGGCGTCGCGCGGCTCGGACAAGCCCGCCGCGATCGTCTCGATTCCCACCGGCCCGCCGCCGAAATTGCGGGCGATCATGCTGAGATAGCGGCGGTCGAGCGCGTCGAGGCCGAGCGCATCGACTTCGAGCCGGGTCAACGCTTCGTCGGCGATCAGGCGGTCGACATGGCCGTCGCCGGCGACCGAGGCGAAATCGCGCACGCGCCGCAACAGCCGCCCGGCAATGCGCGGCGTACCGCGCGCGCGCCGGGCGATCTCGAGTGCACCGTCGTCGCCGAGCGGCATCTGCAGGATGCGGGCGCCGCGCCGCACGATCTGCTCCAACTCCTCGACCGTGTAGAAATTGAGCCGCACCGGGATGCCGAACCGGTCGCGCAGCGGATTGGTGAGCAGGCCGAGCCGCGTGGTGGCTGCCACCAGCGTGAAACGGGCAAGGTCGATCTTGACCGAACGCGCCGCCGGTCCCTCGCCGATGATCAGGTCGAGCTGGAAATCCTCCATCGCCGGATAGAGGATTTCCTCCACCGCCGGGTTGAGCCTGTGGATCTCGTCGATGAACAGCACATCGCCTTCTTCGAGATTGGTCAGCAGTGCCGCGAGATCGCCGGCCTTGGCGATGACCGGCCCGGAGGTCGAGCGGAAATTGACGCCGAGTTCGCGCGCCATGATCTGCGCCAGCGTCGTCTTGCCCAGCCCCGGCGGTCCGACGAACAGCACGTGGTCGAGCGCCTCCTTGCGGCCCTTGGCGGCCTCGATGAAGACTTTGAGGTTTGCCCGAACCGCCGCCTGGCCGACGAAATCGTCGAGCGTCTGCGGCCGCAAGGTCTGCTCGGCATCCTCGCCGCGTTTTTCCGGAGCAATGAGACGGGGGGAAAGGCTCATGCCAGCAATTCCATGCTTGCAATGGACCTTGCAGCCCGCTGATCGAAAGTAACCGTATGAGAACAGCCCACATTTCGGTTGTGTTCGGCGATGAGCGCATCGGCAAAGTCAACCTGCGGCATGTTGGACCTTTCGAGCGCGATCACGATGGCATCGAAATCCTCGAAAACCAACGTTCTGATTTTCAGCAGTCTTTGGATTGCGGCCAGGACTTGTTCCTTGGACATCCTGTAGCGAGAAATCAGCGACCAACTGAACTCGACCAGGACAATCAGGCTGACAAAGCCTGGGGTATCCTCACTAAGGCCTTTGCCGAAAGCCAAGGCTTTTGCCCTTTGCTCGGCATCATCGTTCAGCACCATTCGAAGCAGAACGTTCGTATCGATGCCTATCGACGTCACGCGTCGCCCTCACGTCCGCCCTTCGGCACGTCCCCGACAACATGCCGTCCAACCGCGTCCCGAACCGCGGCATCGATTTCCTCGAGTGAAGCCGGCCCGTCGGGCGGATCTCCCAGGAATCCGGCGAGGTCAGCAAAGTCGAGATTGCGTGGCGTTCCGATCAAATAGCCATCCACTACGGTCCAGGCGATCATGTCACCCGCCTTGAGCGACAGTGCATCCCTGACGTCCTTTGGGATGGTAAGCTGGCCTTTCGATGTCAGGCTTGCATAAGCACCCATTTTCTTACTTTCTGAGAAATTGCTTACAAAACATATTGTAGTTGGAATTTTGTTTTCAAGCAATCACCGCGCCAGTTCCTTCAGCCCGAAACGGATCAGCTTGGAGGCATCGGCCCCCTCTCCTGCCGTCTTCAGCGCCGCCGATACCGCATTGGCGGCGGTGTCGCGGGAATAGCCGAGATTGACCAAGGCCGAGACAGCGTCGGTGATCGGCGCCGGCGCCACGCCTTCGCCGAGCTCCTGCTTCAGCCCGATCGTGCCGGAGGCAGCGCCGGCATAGGCCGGTGCCTTGGCCTTCAATTCGGTGACGATGCGCTCGGCCACCTTCTTGCCGACGCCGGGCGCGCGGGAAACCATGGCGATGTCGCGCAGCGCGATCGCATTGGCGAGGTCGGCCGGCGCCAGCGTCGACAGTATGGCCAGCGCCACCTTGGCGCCGACACCCGGCACATTGTTCATCAGCAGCCGAAACCATTCGCGCTCGAGCTGCGACTGGAAACCATAGAGCCGGATCATGTCCTCGCGCACATAGGTCTCGATGAACAGCACCACAGCTTCGCCGGGCGAAGGCAACGCGGCGAGCGTGCGCGCCGAGCAATAGGCGACATAGCCGACGCCATGCACGTCGACGAGGCAATGATCCTCATCGATCTCGTCCAGCGTCCCCTTGAGCTTGCCAATCATTCCCGACAGCCTCTCACGACGCCAGCGCCAGCCTATAGGCGGCACTTTGCCGGTGATGCGCGTGGCAAATCGCAATGGCCAGCGCGTCAGCGGCGTGTTCGGTGTCGAAGACCGCCTTCGGCAATAACACCTTCACCATCATGTGGATCTGCTTCTTGTCGCCGTGGCCGACGCCGATCACCGCCTTCTTCACCGCGTTTGGCGCATATTCGGCGACAACGAGGCCTGCGCGCGCCGGCACCAGCATGGCGATGCCGCGTGCCTGCCCGAGCTTCAGCGTCGCAACGGCGTCCTTGTTGACGAAGGTCTGTTCGACCGCGGCCTCATGCGGCATGGCCTGATGCAGGATTTCGGCGAGCCCGTCATGCAGTTGGCAGAGCCGCGTCGCCAGCGCCGCCTTGTCCTCGGAGCGTACGGTGCCCGAAGCGACGAAGCGCAACGAATTGCCGAGGCTCTCGATGATGCCCCAGCCGGTGCGCCTGAGCCCCGGATCGATACCGATGATGCGAATCGCGTCCCCCATGCCGTGAGTGTACCTCCGGCGGACAGCGATGCCAGCGAAAAGTGAACAAACCGGAAACGCCCACCCCGCCAACTGGGGAAGGCTTCGAAGTTTCTCAGTTGCGGGCGAAGGCGGTGTTGAGCAGGCTGATCTGGTCGGAGACCGGATTGGGCCGGCGAGCCACGGGCTGCGTGTCGACCATCGCGCCGGCGCCGTAGATCTCTTCGTCCATGCGGCGCACCAATGCCTGAAGGCGCAGCGACCGGTTGACGAGGTCGAGGAAATCGCTCGGCAGTTCGGCCCAGCCGGCCGCCTCGTCATGGGCGGAAGCGGTGTCGAGGCGCACCTTGGACTTTTCCGAAGCGACCTGGTCGCGGGTCATCTCGCCGGAATTCGCCGCGCGCTGCAAAAGCAGCCACGAGGCAACCTGCATCAGCCTGGTGGTCAGCCGCATCGACTCGGCCGCGTAGAGCGTGGCTGCCAGCCGCGACAGTTTCTTGGCCTCGGCCCGGCCCTTGCCGTCGAGATACTCCGCCGCCTGTTCGACCAGGCCCATGCCTTCCTGGTAAAGCGGTTTGAAGGAGTGCGAAAACACCCGGCGTTCCGCCAGCTTGACGGTTTTCACAACGCCTTTCGACGGCTCGTTCATTGATAACGCCCCTGCACTTGCAACCGGCCGATTCGGCTCTCTGCCGATACACCCGTGACCCTATAAAACTGAAGCTTGAAAATGCGCTTCGTCCGGGGTGAAGGCAAGCACATGTTTAACAGAAGGTTAACAGCGACCGGCGTCGCGGGATGCCACCGGAATGCGGACAAAAAAAGAGCCGCGGATAAGGCGGCTCTCAGGAGTTTAACAGGGAGGCGTCAAACAAAGTGGCTCCAACCACTCGGTAAGAATCCAGATCACTGGATGCACATAGTAAACGCCTGTAAAGCTTAATGGACCCTTAACATCCCTGATATTTTTTGACCCTACACACTACTCCTGTGCCGTAACAGCACAGCCGCACAGGCCAGGTTTCGGCCTCACTCAGGCCTTTTTCCACACCACCGGCAGGGCGATGAAGGCGAACAGCAGCATGCCTGCGTAGAAGCCGATCGAAGATATCCCCAGCAACGGCTCGATCCCCGGATTTCCGGCAAGCAGTATATAAAGGCCGATCATGAGCCCGATGCCGCTGATTGCCGTCAGCCAGAAATGGACGAGGGCCAGCGTCTTTTGCCCGGCAGCCGGAAACAGGTGGTAAAAGAACGCGAAGACCGCCGACATGAGCCAGCCAGCCACCATCGTGTGGGCGTGGGTCGGCATCTGGCCATGATCCTCGCTGATCGCCATGTGGATGCCGAGTGCCATGCCGCACAGCGCGTAGATGATCGCCAGCGTGAAGAAATTCCGTGCTACCCCTTGCATATATTAGTCCCCCGAATTGCCTTTTCCCAAGTTGGGAATGAGTTGATCGTCAGGCAAGCGCTGCCGCCGCCGGACCTCCGCCGTCGGCACTAGCATCGGCATTGTTTCCGGACGATGTCACGCCCCCCCCCCGACAATGCCGACAATAGCAGAAAGCCGGGCGGCGCCTTCATCATATTAGCGACGCCTTTCGTTAGCCGGCGGCCTGAAACACAGCCGGTTTTTCCACGACATCGTCCCGAAACAACCGCGGCGCTAAACGCGGCGGCGGCGAAGCGGACGGGCAATGGCCCGCCCTCGCCAGCAACCATTGGGCATCGGGGAGAAAGCCATGGATTGGTATTCCATCGTCAAATTGCTGCACATCCTTTCAGCGACGCTTTGGGTCGGCGGCGGCTTCACGCTGATGGTGCTGGCGACGCTGGCGGATCGAGCCGGCAACATCCAGGGAACCCTGCAGGCGATGCGCGCCACCGGCGAGCTGGGCAACCGCTTCTTCGCGCCGATGTCGATGCTGACATTGGCCTTCGGATTGATCATGTGCTCGTTCTGGGTCGGCTTCTCCGATCTCTGGGTCCTGATGGGCCTTGCCGGCTACGCCACGACCTTCTGCATCGGAATGTTTGTTTTCAAGCCGACTGCCGACCGCATGGGCGCGATGATCGCCAGGGACGGCGTGACGCCCGCGGCCCTGGCCTATGGCCAGCGCATCCTGCGGGCGGCGCGCTTCGACTATGCGGTCATGCTCGTCATCATCACCGACATGGTGCTGAAGCCGACCCTGCACGACGTCGTCATTCTCGCGGGCATGGTGATGGTTCTTGCCGCCGGTGCCGCCATGGCGCTCAGCCGGCCAAGACGCATGGTGCCCAGCACCGCCTGACGCGGGCTGGAGCGCTACATGATGCCGGCGATCCCGTCCCACAGAAGCTTCACGGCCACGACCGCCACGGTCGCATAGGTGAAGGGATAAAAAATCTCCGGCCGCATGCGCCGCACCAGCCACGCGCCGGCGATGGTCGACAGCGGCGCCAGCGGCATCAGCACCGCCGATGCCGTCAGGTTGGCGGTATCAAACTGGCCGAGCGCGAAATAGGGAATGAGCTTCAGCGCATTGGTGGCGGCAAAGAAGATCGCCGCCGTGCCCGACAGCACCTTGGGGTCGAGCCTGATCGGCAAGGCATAGACCTGGAAGGGCGGTCCGCCGACATGGGCGACGAAGCTGGTGAACCCGGCGACCGTGCCCCATATGGCCGCCGCCACGCGATTGGGTGCGGCGGCATGGTCGGGGCCGTGACGAAACTGCAGGTAAAGCCAGCGCAGCACGAAGATGATGGCGACGGCGCCGACGATCAGCCGCACCGCTTCCTCGGTGACGAGTGCCGCCGTCAGCCAGCCAAGCCCGATGCCGATGACGGCGCCCGGCATCATGTCGACCAGCATCTTGCGATCGTATACGCCCCACCACGTCCACACCGAGACGATGTCCATCAGGCACAGGATCGGCAGCAGGATGGCGGCCGCCTGCACCGGCGGCATGGTCAGCGCCATCAGCGGCACGCCGACGAAGCCGACGGCGCCGCCAAAGCCGCCCTTCGACAGGCCGACCAGAATGACCGCCGGGACGGCGGCCGCGTAGAACCACGGATCGAGAAGCAGGCCTGACATGGGGAGGGACTGGTCTGGAGGGAAAGCGGATCAACGCCTGAATAGCCCAGAATCGCGTGCCCGGCGACCGCAAATATGGGCTGGCCGCGACGAGCCTGGCCGACGGGCTTCGAAGACCTATCGGCGCGCCGAAACCAGCAGGAACATCGGCCGCTCGAGCTCTTCCGCAAGACCCGGCGTGGCCGCGATCTGCGCGTCCGTTGGACGGAATTCCTCGACATGCTCGATCGTGAAACCCGTCCCGATCAGCGTGTTGAGCGTGGTGCCGATGGTGCGGTGATGTTTTACCACGCCCTTGGCCAACCAGTCGGTCGTGCGCGGCCCTTCCACCAGATACCGGTCGACAGGCCAGGTCTTTTTCCCCTCGCCATCGATCGACCAGCCGGGACTGGTCGGCGCCATGTAGATCGGATGCTCCGTCGAGAAGACAAAATGGCCGCCTGGCGACAGGGCCTGATGCACGGTCCCGAACAGGCGCTCGACATCCGCGACATAGTGCAAGGCGAGCGAACTGTAGGCGAGGTCGAAGCTGGCCCGCGGCAGGCTGAGCTGGTCGAGGTCGGCTCTTTCATAGGTGATGCCCGTGTCCGGGCCGGCCGCTCTCGCCCGGGCAAGCATCTTCTCCGACAGGTCGAGCCCAAGGACATTGCTCGCCCCTTGCCCGTGCGCCCAGCGGCAAAACCAGCCAAAGCCGCAGCCGAGGTCGACGATCCTCAGGCCCGTGACATCAGGCAGCATCGCGCGCAGCGCCGGCCACTCGGCGGCGCCGTCCAGGCCTTCGACCGAGCGGCCGAGCTGGCTGTAGCCCGCGAAGAATTCCGGTTGATCGTAGATGTTCTGCGCCATGTTTTTCTCGCTCTTCAGACAGCCATCTGGCGGAAGACTGACATTTGGTGGACTGGCCGCGCCTTTCCACCATGGCCTCGGGGTGTCAAGCTTATGAGCCCAACGGCAACCCCAGTGGCGGCGGCCGCCGCCGGATCGGCTGTGCCTTGATGATCGCGGTGCTGGTCTCGGCCTTGTCGGCGATCCGGTCGAGAATGCCGTCGAGGTCGCCGATCGAGCGCACGAACAGCCGGGCGACGAAACAGTCATCTCCCGTCACCTTGTCGCATTCGCCAAACTCTTCAATCTCCTCGATCAGTTTCTGGACGATGTGCAGCTTGCCCGGCAAAGGTTTGATCCGCACGATCGCCTGCAGCGTATAGCCGAGCGCCAGCGGATCGATCTCGACGGTGAACGCCCGGATGACGCCGCGCTCCTCGAGCCGCCGCAAGCGCTCCGAAACGCTCGGCGACGACAGCCCGACCTGGGCCGCCAGATCCTTCAGCGAGGTCCGCGCATCCCTGACCAGGATCTCGAGGAGATTTCGGTCGAGATCGTCCAGCATTTCTTTTTCTCGCAGATTCGAGCAGATGCCTAATATAATTAGGTCACTTCCTCATATAGCCTTCCTGAGGAGATGGAAAGCCTCGGCGTCGCATGAGATTATGCTGGCTCAACGGGTTCAGAGGCTTATCATGAACGATACTGTACGTGGCACGGTCGAAATGTCGGCCGCAATGGCGATCCTGGGGACGATCGGATGGTTCGTCATCATGTCCGGCCAGCCGATCATGGATGTAGTGTTCTGGCGCTGCGCGTTCGGCGCGCTGACGCTGCTCATCATCTGCGCTTCGCTTGGATTGTTGCGCAACAGGCTGTCGTTGCGCATCGTCGGCCTCGCAGCACTTGGGGGCGCGGCGATCGTCATCAACTGGCTGCTCCTGTTTAGCGCATTCTCGCGCGCCTCCATCTCGATCGCCACCGCGGTCTACAACACGCAACCCTTCATGCTGGTCGGCTTCGGCGCGCTGTTGTTCGCCGAGCGGCTGACATTGACCAAGCTGACCTGGCTGGCAATCGCCTTCGCCGGCATGGTGCTGATCGTCGGGGCCGCCCCAGACGCCGGCGATGTCGGCACGAACTATTTCGCCGGCATCCTGATGGCCCTGGCCGCCGCCTTTTTCTGGGCCGTCGCGGCCATCGTCACCAAGAAGCTCAAAGGCACGCCGCCGCATCTGATCGCGCTCATCCAAGTCTGCGTCGGCGTCGTCATGCTGGCGCCCTTCGCCAATCTCTCGCATCTTCCCGCCGACCGATGGAGCTGGGCCATGCTGGCAACGCTCGGCATCGTCCACACCGGCCTGATGTACATCCTGATGTACGGCGCCATCCAGAAGCTGCCGACGCATCTGCAGGGGTCGCTGTCCTTCATCTATCCGGTCGTTGCCATCCTGGTCGATGTCACCGCTTTCGGCCATCGGCTGCATCTTAGCCAGGTCGTCGGCGCCGCCGCCATCCTGATCGCAGCCGCCGGCATGAACCTCGGCTGGACATTGTGGAAATCGAGACCGTCCGCCGCGAGCCCGCAGCCGATCAAGTAAGGCGGCACGCCGGCTACCCGGCGGTCAAAAATCCGATCCTGGCTGTCCGCCTGTTCAAAGCCGGCAGTTTGCTCTATGCCGCAATCCAACCATCTTCGCCCGGCATAGGCGAAACCCGGGATCGAAGAACCATGAATGACGCCACGCCTCCCAACCGCTGCCGCATCGTACTGATCGCGCCACCCGGCGTGCCGGCCGCCCGCATCGCGGCCGCGTTCGACGGCGGCGACATCGCCTCGCTGATCCTGCCCGAGAACGGCATGGACGAGGCCTCCTTCCAGACCTTTGCCGAACAGGTCGTGCCGGCCGCGCAGGCCGCGGGCGTGGCCGTCATCATTGCTGGCGACACCCGCATCGCCGGCCGAGTCCAGGCCGACGGCATCCATGTCGAGGTCTCCAAGGCCGAACTCGCCGAGACGATCGAGCATTTCCAGGCGAAAATGATGGTCGGCACCGGCGGTGCCAAGACCCGCGACGACGCGCTGGAGCTCGGCGAAGCCAGGCCCGATTACATTTTCTTCGGCCGCTTCGGCTACGACAACAAGCCTGAGCCGCATCCGCGCAACCTGTCATTGGGGCAATGGTGGGCGCAGATGATCCAGATTCCTTGCATCGTCCAGGCCGGTTCCGATCTTGCCTCCGTCGAAACGGTGGCCGCCACCGGCGCCGAATTCGTCGCGCTGTCGAGCGCCGTGTTCGCCGACGGCGTCGATCCGAAGGTGGCGATCGCCCGGGCCAATGCCCTGCTCGACGACACAGCGCCGCGCTTCGAGGATTGACGTGTCCCTGGCAAGGCTTTCCCTTCAGGCCCTGCTTGCGGCGGTGATGATCCAGGCCGCCGCCGCCGAAACTATACCCTTGCCGCAGCGCAAGCCTGAAACCGGCATGCACACCGACAAGCCGATCGAAAACCAGCTGCCGCAGCCAGCCACCACGGCGGAGCCCGCACCGCTGCCCTCGGTCGACAGCGTCAATCCCGACCGCTTCGGCGCCAAGCCGGCGGACGCCGCCTATGGCGCGTTCCAGCGCGGGCTTTACAAGACCGCCTATAATCTGGCCCTGGTCCGTGCGCAGAACGGCGACCCGGCGGCGCAGACGCTGGTGGCCGAGATCCTGTCGCGTGGATTGGGTGTGCCGTTGAACTCGGCCGAGGCCGCCAAATGGTACGCGCTTGCCGCCGAGCAGGGCGTGCCGGAATCGCAGTTCCAATATGCGCTGATGCTGCTCGATGGCCGTTACGTCAAGAAGGACGCGAAGGGAGCCTATGCCCTGATGCAGGCCGCCGCCGAAGCCGGCAACCAGCTGGCGCAATTCAATTTCGCGCAGATGCTGGTCCAGCAGGATCCCGGCGACGCCGGCCTGGCCAAGGCGGTTTCCTATTATGAGCGCGCTGCCGCGACCGGTCTCGCCGACGCGCAATACGCCATGTCGCAGATCTATGCCAACGGTGTCGGCGGCAAGCCGCGCGACGATGCACAGGCACGGCGGCTGCTGGCGCAGGCCGCCCGTCAGAACTACGACACCGCGCAGATCGATCTCGCCGCCTGGATGATCGAGGGCCGCGGCGGCGCGCGCGACCTGAAATCGGCTTTCGGCTGGACGAAACAGGCCGCCGAAGGCGGCAATGTCGCGGCCCAGAACCGCCTGGCAAAACTCTATATGCAAGGCATCGGCACCGATCCGGACCTGGTGCTCGCCGGCGCCTGGTACATCGTCGCCCGCCGCGCCGGCCTCATCGATCAGGAGATGGACGATTTCCTGCAAGGGCTGAGCGATGACCAGACCAAGCAGGCCCTGCAGAAGGCGAACCGCCTGCCCTGAGGACAGCGCGCGCTCATTGCATGTGATCCAGGACGACTTTGCCGAAGGGCGAGCCGTGTTCGAGATGGCGGAAGGCGCCGGCTGCCTCCCGCCACGGCAAGACCTTGTCGATCACCGGCCTCAACCGGTTGACGGCGAGGGCCCGGTTCATCGCCTCGAAGGATTCGCGTGAACCGACCGGAATTCCGCGTGCCCGGACCTGGCGGCGAAAGATGTCGAGCGGATTGATTGCACCCTCGCTGCCACCGAGATAGCCGATCACATTGATCTGGGCACCGCGCGCCGAAGCCCTCAGCGACTGGGCGAAGCTTTGCGGGCCGCCGACTTCGATGATGTGATCGGCGCCACGCCCACCGGTGAGCGCCAGCACGGCCGACGCCCAATCCGGGTCGCTGCGATAGTTGATGCCGTCATGGGCGCCAAGCGCCTTTGCGCGTGTGAGCTTGTCGTCGCTGCTCGACGTGACGATGACGTGTGCCCCGGCGGCAGCCGCAAACTGCACCGCAAACAGCGAGACGCTGCCTGTGCCCAGGCTCAACACCGTCTCGCCGGGCTTCAACCGACCTTCGCTGAACAGCGCATGCCAGGCCGTCACGGCGGCGCAAGGCAGCGTCGCGGCTTCGACATCGCTCAGGTGCTCCGGCGCAAGGACGGCCGCCTGTTCATCCAGCCTGGCGAACTCGCTGAGCAGCCCGTCGATCGGGCCGCCCCGTTGATAGGAGGGCTCAGCCATGGCGAAACTGCCGCCGACCCAACGCTGCCAGAATGTGGCGCAGACACGATCGCCGACTTTGAAGCGGGTCACTTCGGCGCCAACCGCAACCACTTCGCCGACGCCATCCGAAAGCGGCACCAACGGCAGCGCAAAGGCAGTGTGGTAAATGCCACGGGCGATTTCCACGTCGCGGTAATTGAGCGCGGTTGCCCTGACCCTGATGATCATCTCCTGGCGCCCGGGTTCCGGCATTGGCCGCTCGACCAGTCTGAGGTTGTCGGTGCCGCCCGGATGCTGCAATTCGATGGCCTTCATTGTCTTTCCTTTCCGTCTGGAGGTCCTGGAAAGGAAAATCGCTTGCCTTGGTCATGATTTCAAATTCATAATAATCAGGATAATTATGCATTTGGAGCAATGTTGGAAATGCTGGAGGAATTACGCACGCTCGTCCTGTTTGCCGAGGAGGGCTCGATCCAGAGCGTGGCCCGCCGCCTGCCTCTGACGCAGCCTGCCGTCACGCGTCAGATGCAGCGACTGGAGGATATGCTCGGGACGACGCTTCTCGATCGCCGGCAAAAGCCGCCGCGTCTGACCACGGCGGGACTGGAGGTCTTGGAGCGCGCGAAGGACATACTGGCTTCGGTCGAGGCTCTGAAAGCCTTTGCCGCCGACACCGAGCCGCAAGGCGTGCTGCGTGTCGGCCTGGCACATGGCCTGTCCGACGCGGGCGTTGCGGGCGGTATAGCCAGCGCGGCTGCGGCGTTTCCAAAAATATCCTTGCGGCTCAAGACCGGCTGGAGCGCGGAACTGATCGAGCAGTTCGAACGCGGCCAACTCGACATGGCGATCGTTCTGCGATCCGCCGATCATCAAGGCCCGGACGCGCTTGGCACGGAACGCCTCGCCATCATAGCGCCGGCTGGCACCACCAAACCCCGTCTCACGGACGCCGCCTGGGCTTCCAGGCCCTGGGTGCTTAGTCCCGAGCCTTGCGACGCGCGTCAGAGGCTCCTGGCCATTTTGGGCGGCGAACGGCATCGGCTCGTTATAGCGGCGGAAATTCAGGACCCGGCGATGCAGATGGAATGGGTACGTCGGGGACACGGCCTCGGCCTCATGCCGTCGCGGCTCGCCGCGCGCGGACTTCCCGACGACCTCGCGCTTGTCGATACCGGAGATCTCGATCTTTCATTGCAGGTGGTGGCCCTGCGCTCTCCGCACCTCAACCGCCTTGCAAAGGCCGCGCAGGCCATTGAAAAGACCGTCGGCGATGTCCTGGAGGTCGAGACCTGACGCCGGCTTGCCGGCCGGAGCCGACCCGCCCTCCCTTGCCTCTCCGGGCGATTTGTGGTCTTGGAGCCTTAAATCGCTTGTCACGGCGAACATCCCATACCGACGGCCTGGCCGTCGGCAGCATCCCGGATCCCATCATCATGGCCAAGATCAATGGCAACGAAATCCGTCCCGGCTATGTCATCGAACACGATGGCGGCCTCTGGGTGGCGGTCAGGACCAACACCGTCAAGCCCGGCAAGGGCGGCGCATACAACCAGGTCGAACTGAAGAACCTCATCAACGGCACCAAGCTCAACGAGCGCTTCCGTTCGGCCGAGACGGTCGAGCAGATCCGGCTCGACCTGAAGGATTTTTCCTTCCTGTACGAGCAGGAAGACGCGCTGGTGTTCATGGACACCCAAAGCTACGAGCAGCTCGAACTGAACAAGGATTTCGTCGGCGACCGCGCCGCGTTCCTGCAGGACGGCATGATGGTGACGGTTCAGCTCTACGAGGAGCGGCCGATCGGCATTTCGCTGCCCGACTATGTGACGCTGACCATCACCGAGGCGGATCCCGTGGTGAAGGGCCAGACCGCGGCGTCGTCCTACAAGCCGGCGGTGCTGGAAAACGGCATTCGCGTGCTGGTGCCGCCCTTCATCGGCGCCGGCGAACGCATCATCGTCGACACCAACGAAATCACTTACGTGCGCCGCGCCGACTGATGCGTGCCGCCCAGAAGTGGCCCCGGATTTGGGTCACCGGCATGCATCGAGACAGAGTTTAAAGCGCCGCACCAGGAAGAAGCACTATGGCACGCTCAGCCCTCCTCAACGTCATGGTCCAGGCCGCAATGAAGGCCGGTCGCTCGCTGTCGCGCGACTTCGGCGAGGTCCAGAACCTGCAGGTTTCGATGAAGGGGCCCGGCGACTATGTCAGCCAGGCCGACCGCAAGGCCGAGGACATCGTCTTTGCCGAATTGTCGAAGGCACGCCCGGGCTACGGCTTTCTGATGGAAGAACGCGGCGCGGTCGCCGGCGATGACAGCCAGCACCGCTGGATCGTCGATCCGCTCGACGGCACCACCAATTTCCTGCACGGCATTCCGCTTTTCGCAGTCTCCATCGCGCTCGAGCGCCAGGGCCAGATCGTTGCCGGCGTCATCTACAATCCTGCCATGGACGAGCTCTACACCACCGAGCGCGGCGGCGGCGCCTTCATGAATGATCGCCGCCTGCGCGTCGCCGGCCGCACGAAGCTTGTCGACACGGTGATCGGCTGCGGCGTGCCGCATCTCGGCCGTGGCCACCACGGCAATTTCCTGGTCGAGCTGCGCAACGTCATGGCCGAGGTCTCCGGCGTCCGCCGCATGGGCTCCGCCTCGCTCGATCTGGCCTATGTCGCCGCAGGGCGCATGGACGGGTTCTGGGAAGTTGGCCTGTCGGCCTGGGACATCGCCGCCGGCCTGCTCTTGATCCGCGAAGCGGGCGGCTTTGCCTCCGACATGGATGGCGGACAGGATATGCTCGACACCGGCACGGTCGTCGCCGGCAATGAGATCATCCAGCGCGCATTGCTGAAGACGGTGAAAAAGCCGCTCCCGCCGCGCTGAACGGCCGCAGTCGCAAAACCGCAAACAAAGCTTGAAATACTGTCCGGCGGTTGCCCAGATAAAGGGTGACGCTAGGACGATAGATGATCAACACGCCGCCACAGATCGAGATTCCGTTCATCGGACGCTGGCATTATTCGCGCGCCGAGATGATCGCCGACGGGATCGTCCATGCGGTGGGCATCGTGCTGGCGATCACGGCCGGCTCGGCGCTGCTGGCGCTCGCCGCCTTCCGGGTCGGGCCCGGCGAATACATCGCCGCCGTCTTCTATGTCGTCTCGCTGCTCACTGTTCTGTCGGTATCGTTGACCTACAATCTGTGGCCGGTGACCTCGCCCGCGAAGTGGATCTTGCGGCGTTTCGATCATGCCGCGATCTATCTGTTGATCGCCGCCACCTACACACCCTTTCTCGCCCAGTTGGGAAACTCGCCGCTGGCGCGCTGGATGATCGTTCTGGTCTGGGCCGCGGCGGCAACGGGCATTGCCATCAAGGTGTTTTTCCCCGGCCGCTTCGACAGGCTGGCGATCGTCTTCTACCTTGCCATCGGCTGGAGCGGCGTCATCCTTGTCAAACCGCTCGTCGAGACGCTGCCGACCACGTCGATCATGCTCATCGTCGCCGGCGGCGTCGTCTATTCCTGCGGCGTGATTTTCTTCGCCTGGAAGGCGCTGCGCTTCCACAACGCCCTGTGGCACGGCTTCGTCGTCACCGGCGCCGGCCTGCACCTGGCGGCCATGGTCGACTGCCTGGTCATCAACCGCCTTTGAGGCGCCGGCTCCTAAGGCTACCTGTGGCAATATTGCCAAGCACCATTCAATTTGGTCACAATTCCGTTTAGAGTCGCCAACTGCGTGATCGGCGGCACTGGGCAATTCAAGGGAAAGTGTGAGCGGTTTCCCGATCGGAATTGCGTCAAGGCAAACAGAGCATCGGAAACGGGGCACGGATGGCTTTTCTCAGATCCTTCGGCATGGGCAGGCGCTCCGACGTACTGGTCTACGATCCACACAAATTGTCGAGTCCGCAGGTCTTTCTGCTCACCATGGTCATCTTCCTGGCCATCGTCGCCTTCATCGCCGCCATCTTGACCCGCCAGGTCACCACCGCTTTCGTCACCAATCCCGGCCTCAATGGCCTGATCGTCGGCGTGCTCGTCGTCGGTATCCTGCTGGCCTTCACGCAGGTCGGGCGGCTGTTTCGCGAGGTGCGCTGGGTCAACTCGTTCCGCGCTGGCTCGGAGACCACGGAACCGGTGCTGCTGGCGCCGATGAAGGCGATGATCGGCCGCTCCTCCTCGATGGCCTTTTCGACCTCATCGATGCGCACAATGCTGGATTCCATCGCCACGCGCCTTGACGAAAGCCGCGACACCTCGCGCTACCTGGTCGGCCTGCTGGTGTTTCTCGGCCTGCTCGGCACCTTCTGGGGCCTGTTGAACACGATCGGCTCGATCCGCGAGACCATCGAGTCTCTCGATCCCGGCACGGGTGATGCCGCGGCGGTGCTCGATTCGCTGAAGCAGGGCCTGTCGGCGCCGCTGGCCGGCATGGGCACCGCCTTCTCGTCCTCGCTGTTCGGCCTCTCCGGCTCGCTCGTGCTCGGCTTCCTCGACCTGCAGGCCGGCCGCGCCCAGACGCGCTTCTACACCGAACTCGAAAACTGGCTGTCCTCGGTCACCGACCTGTCGTCCGACATCGTCGTCTCCGATGCGTCCAAGACCGAGCCCTCCGACGAAATCCGCCTGTTGTCGGAGCGGCTGCGCAGCATGCAGGAGAATGGCGGCGGCTCCAACCCGCGCGTCGCCACCGCCATGGCCAATCTCGCCGATGGCATTTCCGGCCTGGTCAAGAACATGCGTTCCGAGCAGCAGATCATGCGCGACTGGGTCGAGGCCCAGTCCGACGAGCAGAAGGCGATGCGCAATACGCTGGAAAAGATCGCCGACGCGCTGAAGAAGCCCGGGGTGCACTAGCATGGCGCTTGCCAGGGGCCGGCGTACCGATCGCCGCATCGATTATTGGCCTGGCTTCGTCGACGCGCTGTCGACGCTGTTGCTCGCCATCATGTTCCTGCTCACCGTCTTCGTGCTGGCGCAGTTCCTGCTCGGCCGCGAAATCTCCGGCAAGGACACGGCACTGTCGCGCCTCAATTCGCAGATCAACGAACTGACTCAGCTTCTGGCGCTGGAACGCTCGACGGCGCAGGACAAGGAGGATTCGCTGGCCAATCTGCAGGCGTCGCTATCGGCGGCTCAGGCGGAAAAGAGCCGGCTCGAACAGTTGCTGGCGCAAGGTGCCGGCGCCGGCGACGCCGCCAACCAGCGTGCCGCCGAGCTGGGCGGCGAACTGGACAGCCAGCGCCAGATCAGCCAGCAGGCGCTGAGCCAGGTCGAGATCCTCAACCAGCAGATCGCGGCCTTGCGCAAGCAGATCGGCGCGCTCGAGGATGCCCTCAACGTCTCCGAAACGCGCGACCGCGATTCCAACACCAAGATCGCCGATCTCGGTCGTCGCCTGAACGTGGCGCTGGCGCAGCGCGTGCAGGAATTGAACCGCTACCGCTCCGATTTCTTCGGGCGCCTGCGCGAAATCCTCGCCGATCGCGAGAACATCCGCATCGTCGGCGACCGCTTCGTGTTCCAGTCGGAAGTGCTGTTCCCGACCGGCTCCGAAGTGATCAACGATGCCGGCAAGGTCGAGATGAAGAAGCTCGCCGACGCCATCATCGAATTGCAGAAGGAGATCCCGCCGGAGATCAACTGGGTGCTGCGCGTCGACGGCCACACCGACAACAAGCCGCTGTCCGGCAATGGCCGTTACCGCGACAATTGGGAACTGTCGACGGCACGCTCGACCTCGGTGGTCAAGTTCCTGATCGAGAACGGCGTGCCAGCCAACCGGCTGGTCGCCGCCGGCTTCGGCGAGTTCCAGCCGCTCGATCCCGCCGACACCGATGAAGCGCGCAACAAGAACCGCCGCATTGAACTGAAGCTCACCGAACGTTGATCCATCATCACGCGAACTCACGCGAAATTGTTCGTCGGCTCAACTCTAGGGCGCAGGGATCGGCCGGCAAGGCCTGAAAAGATTATCTTTTTTTAATTACCCTTCGCGTCGAAGCGCTCTTAGCTTGCCGCTCAGGGCCGAGAACCGCCGGCGATGCCTCTCCCATCGCGACGCGACGGAACCGGACGGCCCACGTCCGGAACGCGGAGCGGCAAGGCCGCTCCCTTCCCAGCAAAAGGAGGCGCCGTCATGCGCTCTTCAGCATCTCTCAGGACTGCAACCCTTGCCGCAATTCTGATCGCCGCCCCGCTTGCCGGCGCCCATGCCGCGGGCAATCACAAGGGCGCTCTCGACGCGACCGACCCCACCGACATGACGGGTCCGCGTGTCGAGGCGCTCGTTGAGCAGATTCAGGGTGTCCATCGGGGCATCGTCGACGCCAGGCAGGCCAACAACATCACCCCGGCCGTCGCGGAGCGCCTGGAAATGCGAACGGCCCGCATCGGTCAGGCAGCCGAGAAGATAGCCGCGTCGGATCACGGCAGGATACCAGTCGCGCAATACCATGACCTGCTGCGCCGGCTCGACAATGTCGACCAGCGACTGAGGGTCGATACCGGCACCGGTTTCCTGATGGGCGACGGCGCCGACGGCGGAAACTATCCGAACGGCTGAGGCCATCCTGCCTGGAAAGGTCCCAGAGGAAGGGACCACTGGCGCCTTCGGGACCCCAATCCCGCGGGCGTCCTTTTTCCTTACCAGCCCATCTACCATCCGAGCCAGACCGCGATCAGGGCAACCACCGCCGGCACGGTCTGGATGTAAAGGATCTTGCGGCCGACTGTTGCCGCGCCATAGAGGCCGGCAATGGCTACGCATAACAGGAAGAAGACCTTGACCTGGAAACCGGCGGCGCCGAGGTAAAGCCCCCAGATCAGGCCGGCGGCGAGGAAGCCGTTGTAAAGGCCCTGATTGGCGGCGAGCACTTTGGAGGCGCTGGCGAATTCCGGCGTCAGGCGGAATGTCTTGTGCCCGCGCGGCGTGTCCCAAAGCACCATCTCGAGATAGACGATGTAGACATGGATCAAGGCCACCAGCCCGACCAGGATGTTGCCGATCATTCTGCTCCCCCTTCATGCGTCGCCGGCAGCATTTCATGCTCGACCTCGCCTGCGCAAGCTGCATCCGCCGAATGGTATCCGAGGGTTGCCAACGCTTTTGCGTTGGTGTTTTTTCGCGCCGTCCTCAATCACGGAAGCCGCCATGTCCTTTCACAAACTCGACGACCTCGGCCACAAGCTCGAAGCGCTTGAACATGCGCTGGCCATCCTCGGCGCCGATGAAGCGACCCACATGGCCGTCGGCGGCGGCGAGAAGCGCGCCGAGGCGATGGCGGCCCTTGCCGGCATGTATCACACCAGGGCGACCGCGCCGGAAATATCGGACTGGATCGCCGCCGCCGAAGGCGAGGCATTGGACGATGAGCAGCGGGCGGCTCTGGCCGAGCTGCGGCGGCAATACACCAACCTGACCTGCCTGCCGGTCGAGTTCGTCGAACGCCAGACGACGGCGCGCATGCGTTGCGAGCAGCTATGGCGCGACCTGCGCGCCAAGAACGACTGGGCTGGCTTCCAGCCGGCGCTCGAGGGCGTGGTGGCGCTTGTGCGCGAAGAGGCGGCCCTGCGCTCCGACGTGCTCGGCCTTGCCCCCTATGACGCGCTGATGGAGCAATTCGACCCCGGCAACCGCACGGCTGACATCACTCCTGTCTTCGCCGACCTGAAGGCCTTCCTCAAAGGCTTCGTGCCGGAGGCGCTGGCGATCCAGGACGCGCGGCTGCACAAGCATCCGCTGAAGCCGCTTTCGGGCACCTACGCGATCGACCGGCAGCGCGAACTCGGCCTTGCCATGATGGCCGCGGTCGGCTTCGACCTGACGCACGGCTCGCTGTCGGTGTCGCACCATCCGTTCTGCGGCGGCCTGCCCAGCGACGTGCGCATAACCACCCGCTACAAGACATCGGATTTCCTGTCGGCGCTGATGGGCGTGCTGCACGAGACCGGCCATGCGCTCTATGAACAGAACCTGCCCAAGGCGTGGTCGCACTGGCCGCTCGGCAAGGCCCGCGGCATGGCCGTGCATGAAAGCCAGAGCCTGTTCGTCGAAAAGCAGATCGGCCGCAATCCCGCCTTCTGGCGCTGGGCGCTGCCGGTGGTGGAAAAGCATCTCGGCGAAGCCTGGTCGCTCGACGATCTCCTGCCGCATATACATCGCGTCGAGCGCGGCCTGATCCGGGTGGATGCCGACGAGGTGACCTATCCGCTGCATGTCATCCTGCGCTACGAACTGGAGCAGGAACTCGTCTCGGGCAGGCTTGAGGTGGCTGATCTGCCCGAAGCCTGGGATGCCAAGATGCGCGACTATCTCGGCCTCTCGACCATCGACAATCCTGCGGACGGACCAATGCAGGACGTGCATTGGCCAGGTGCCGCCTTCGGCTATTTCCCCTCCTACACGCTGGGCGCGATGATGGCGGCGCAGCAATGGGCCGCGCTGGTGCGCGAGCATCCTTCGGCCGACGACGACCTTGCAAAGGGAAATTTCGCTGATATCAACGGCTGGCGTCGCGAGAAAATCTGGTCGCAGGGGTCGCGCTGGTCGACGCCGGACCTGCTCGAACGCGCCACCGGCGAAAAACTCAACGCCATGTATTTCACGGAGCATTTGCGCAAACGATACGGAACTGCGTGAGGCGACGCTGTAGTCGCCGGTCGAAACGCGCCCGCTATTCCGCCGCGCCCCTGAAGGCGCTGGCGCCGGTCTCGAATTGCAGCTTGGCCAGCCGCGCATAGATGCCGCCCTTGGCGACCAGGCTCTGATGCGTGCCTTCCTCGACGATGCCGCCGCCATCCATGACCAGGATCCTGTCGGCCTTCAGCACCGTCGCTAGCCGGTGGGCGATGACGATGGTGGTGCGCCCCTGCATCAGCCGCTCGAGCGCCGTCTGCACCAGCGTCTCGCTTTCGGCGTCGAGGGCGGAGGTCGCCTCGTCGAGCAGCAGGATCGGCGCATCGCGCAGGATGGCGCGGGCGATCGCCACCCGTTGGCGCTGGCCGCCCGACAGCGTCACGCCACGTTCGCCGACCGGGCTGTCATAGCCATGTTCGAGCTTGAGAATGAATTCGTCGGCAAGCGCATCCTTAGCCGCGGCCTCGATCTCGGCCTCGCTGGCACCTGGACGGCCAAAGCCGATATTGTCGCGCGCGCTCGCCGCGAAAATGGTGACATCCTGCGGCACGATGGCGATGCGCTCGCGCACCGAAACCGGATCAGCTTCGCGCACGTCGACGCCGTCGATCAGGATCTTGCCGGTTTCGGGATCGTAGAAGCGCAGGATCAGCGAAAAGACGGTGCTCTTGCCGGCCCCTGAAGGACCGACGATGGCCACCGTCTCGCCGGGTTTGACCGAAAAACTCAAGCCATGGACGGCGGCGCGGTCGGGTCTTGCCGGATAGGAGAACGAGACATCATCGAAGATGATCGCGCCTTTGGTGGCCGCGGGCAACGGCTTCGGATCGGCGGGCGCCTGGATCGCCGGTGTCTCGGCCAATATCTCGGTCAGCCGTTCGGCGGCGCCGGCTGCTTGCGCGAGTTCGCCCCAGACTTCCGACAGCGCGCCGAGCGCGCCGGCGGCGAACACCGAATAAAGCAGGAACTGCCCGAGTGTGCCGGGCGACAGATTGCCGTCAAGCACGTCGCGCGAGCCGAACCACAGCACCGCAACGACCGAGGAGAAAATGGTAAAGATGGCGAAGAAGGTGAGGAAGGAACGTGCGAAGATAGAGGCCCGCGCCGCCTCGAAGGCCGCTTCCACCGCACCCGAAAACCGTCCAGTGACCAGTGTCTCATTGGTGAACGCCTGCAGCGTGCGCACCGCGCCGATCTGTTCGCTGGCATAGGCTGTAGCGTCGGCAAGCGTGTCCTGCGCCTGCCTCGACTTGCGACGCACCGAGCGGCCGAAGGCGACCAGCGGCAGCACGATGACCGGTATCGCGGCAATGACCAAGCCGGACAGTTTCGGGCTGGTGACAACCATCATCGCCAATGCGCCGAGGCCAAGGATGACGTTGCGCAGCGCGACCGAGGCCGTGGCGCCGACCGCCGATTTGACTTGTGTGGTATCGGCGGCAAGCCGCGACACGATCTCGCCGGACTGGGCGGTGTCGAAGAAGGCAGGCGACAGCGTCGTCACATGGGCAAAGACATCGCGTCTGATGTCGGCGACGACGCGCTCTCCGAGCGTGATGACGAAATAGTAGCGGCCGGCCGATGCCGCCGCCAGCACGGCGGCCATCGCCACCAGGGCGGCGAAGTATTCGGCGATGAAACTGGTGCTGGACGACGAGAAACCATGGTCGATCATGCGCCGCACCGCCAGCGGCAGCGCCAGCGTCGTTGCCGCTGCGATGACCAGCGAGATGAGGGCGCCGACCACCAGCGTGCGATATCCAGTGATGTAGGGAAACAGGCGTCTGAGCGGCTTGAGCGAGCGTCGGCGCTCGTCTGCGCTGCTTGATTGCGCCATCTCGGTGTTTCCTCTAGCCGCCTCAGCTTCATGCGCCTTGAATATGCGCTTGCCGCGGCCTTGTGATTCAATTCCGGCTGATGTATAGGCACGCCGACCGTTTTAGAAGCCGTGGCTCCTCAATAGCTGCGGCTTCGAGTTTTAAAAAGAGGCGCATCGACGCAGGCTTATGCCCGTCAGCCGCGCCGGCAAGCCAGGAACCGAGCCATGAAGAGCGCAATCCATCCCGACTACCACACCATCAAGGTCGTCATGACCGACGGCACCGAATACATGACCCGTTCGACCTGGGGCAAGGAAGGCGATACGATGAACCTCGATATCGACCCGACCACCCACCCGGCCTGGACCGGCGGTCAGCAGACCCTGCTCGACCGCGGCGGCCGCCTGTCGAAGTTCAAGAAGCGTTTTGAGGGTTTCGGCCTCTAAGCCGCATCGGGCTTTCGCAGATCAAGAACCCGCCTTCGAGGCGGGTTTTTTGTTGACCAGAACCATCTTCCCCTCCCCCCGTCATAAAGCTGTTCTTAAATATCACAGGCCCGCGCTGCCCCTCACCTGCCTGCCGGCATCCTCTCCCCGTATAGTGACGGGGGAGAGGGGCTCCGTCCTTGGCGGCTTCACCAGATGTTAAAACTATGGGAAGTTCAAGGCTTCTCTACTCGGCCAGCAGCTCCCGCAGCGCCATGCGCTTGTAGGCAGCGACCAGCCTGTCGCCTTCTTGCCGCTCGACCGAGATCGCCAGGCGCATGACCGCCTCGCCCATCTGCCAGATGAGAAACGCCGTTGTCTCCAGGGAGACGGGGTCGGCGCCGGGGCGTAGGCGCTTCAGCACCGCGACCAGGAATTCGGCATTGGCCCGGCTGTCGGCGAGCTCGAGTTGGCGCAGCGCCTTGTCTGCTTGCGTGCCCGACCAAATGTCGCGCATCACCGGCTCGGCCAGGAACAACCCGTAATAAATGTCGACCAGCTCCGAGAACGCCCGGCCAAGCCCTTCGGCGTCGTTGACGTCTTTCAACGCCGCCGAAATGCAGGCCTGGCTTTCCACGGTGTAGCGTTCGGCCAGCGCCCAGACGATCGCCCGCTTGTCCGGAAAGAATTGGTAGAGCGACCCGATCGACACCTCTGCCCGTTCCGCCACCTCGCCCATGCGCATGGCATCGCTGCCTTGCTCCGCGATCAGCGCCGAGGCGGCGGCCAGCATGCGCTCGACCCGCTCGCGGCTGCGCTGCTGGCTCGGCGCCCGGCGTGGCGAGGCAATCTGATCGTTGGCCGCTGTGCCGTCCATGACTGTCTCCAACAAACCCGCTCGGCAAATCGCGGGGAATGACTTGACTTACAAAATACGAGGGTTTATCACGTTTTGCAAATGTGAGGATTACTCATGTTTTGACGCGGAGAAAATGACATGACTGATACCAAACCAATCCTGATCCTCGGCGGCACCGGCAAGACCGGCAGCCGTCTCGCGGCGCGGCTGACCGCGCATGGCGTGCCGGTACGCATCGGCTCGCGCTCCGGCGCGCCGCGCTTCGACTGGGAAGTTCCCGCCACCTGGGGACCCGCACTCGATGGCGTCGACGCCGTCTACATCAGCTACTATCCAGACCTCGCCGTGCCGGGTGCCGCCGAAACCGTTGGCGCCTTCTCCCGGCTTACGGTGGCCAGTGGCGTCACCCGGCTGGTGCTGCTCTCGGGGCGCGGCGAGCACGAGGCCCAGCGCGCCGAGGAGATGCTGAAGGCCTCGGGCGCGGAGTGGACGATCCTGCGCTGCGCCTGGTTCTCGCAGAACTTCTCCGAAGGTTTTCTCATCGAGCCGCTGCTGGCGGGCGAGGTGGCGCTGCCGGTCGGGCCTGTCGGCGAACCTTTTGTCGATGCCGACGACATCGCCGAAGTGGCCTTCGTCACGCTGACCGAGCCCGACCATGTCGGCCTGCTCTATGAACTAACCGGACCGCGGCTGCTGAGTTTCGCCGACGCGGTCGCAGAGATCGCAAGGGCCGCCGGGCGCGACATCCGCTTTGTCAGTATCTCGCATGACGAATTCACCACGGCGGTCGCCGCGCATGACCTGCCGCCTGAGTTCGCCTGGCTGCTCAACGAGCTGTTCACGCAAGTTCTCGACGGCCGCAACGAGGCCCTCGCCGACGGCGTCCAGCGCGTGCTCGGCCGCCAGCCCAGGGACTTTTCCGCCTACGCAACCGAAACCGCCGCAACCGGCATCTGGAGCAACTGACATGATCGCCAAACTTCTCCCCAGCCTCACCTTCATCGCGGCCCTGGGCGCAGGCGTCGTCGGCGGCGTGTTCTTCGCCTTCTCCAATTTCGTCATGCCGGCATTTGCCCGTCTGCCGGCGGCGGGCGGCATCGCCGCCATGAATTCGATCAACGTCACCGTCATCACGCCGATGTTCATGACCGCCCTTTTCGGCACAGGGCTGATCTGCCTGGTGCTCGTCGCCGGCGCGATCATCGGCTGGAGCCAGCCGGGTTCGTTCTGGCTACTCGCCGGCGCGCTTATCTATCTTGTCGGCAACCCGATCGTGACCATGGTCTTCAACGTGCCGCTCAACGATGCACTGGCCGCAGTCGATCCAGCCAGCAGCAATGGTGCCGCGGTCTGGTCCGACTTTCTCAGGGACTGGGTGATGTGCAACCACGTCCGCACCGTCACCGCCATCGTGGCGATGGCATCCTTCTGGTTCGCCTCGCGTTGACATGTTTGCGGGCCGCCGCATCGGGCGTTGCGGCGGCCGCAAGCATTATCGGGAGAAGAGCCGTGAACGACCCCTATTCGACCATGGCCATCGGCATCGCGATCGGCGTTGGCCTCGGTGCTGCCCTTGGCGCGGCGATGGATGATTCGGCCCTCGGCGTCGGCGTGGGCATCGCGATCGGTGCCGGCATCGGTGCTGTTTTCGGACGCCGGCCCGGAAAATGATGGTCCTGCTTTCGCAGCAAAAATTCAGCTCTTCGCCTTACGGTCGGCGTGGCCGAGATCACGATCCGGATCGATCACATCGCGGACCAACTGCTTGAGTTTCGCAGCGTCCGGAAAACCGCCGTCGCGCTTGCGGTCCCAGACCAGCACATCGTTGCAGGAGATGGTGAAGATGCCGCCTGTGCCCGGCACCAGCGTCACCTCGCCGAGATCGGTGCCGAAGGTGGAGAGCAGCTCCTGCGCCATCCAGCCGGCACGCAACAGCCATTGGCATTGCGTGCAGTAGGTGATGCGGATGGCGGGCAACCGAGCTTTGCTCATGTCGGATCGGGCTTCACTCACGCCGCACTGAGCTTGGCCAAGGTTTCGTCATCGACCTCGAAGTTGGCGTAGACGCTTTGCACGTCGTCATCGTCCTCGAGCGTCGCAACCAGCTTCATCAGCGACTGCGCCCGCTCCTCGTCGACCGGAACATTGTTCTGCGGGCGCCAGATCAGCTTCACCGATTCCGCCTCGCCGAGCGAGACTTCCAGTGCCTTCGACACCTCGCCGACATTCTCGAAGGCGCAATAGATGGTGTGGCCTTCCTCGTCGCTTTCCACGTCGTCGGCACCGGCTTCGATCGCCGCGTCCATGATCTTGTCGGCGCTGCCGGCCGAGGCCGGATAGTAGATTTCGCCGGCGCGGTCCCACATGAACGACACCGATCCGGTTTCGCCGAGCGCGCCGCCGGCCTTGGTGAAGGCGGCGCGGACGTTGGACGCCGACCGGTTGCGGTTGTCGGTCAGTGCCTCGACGATCACGGCGACGCCACCTGGGCCATACCCTTCGTAGCGCACGGCTTCGTAATTCTCGGCATCGCCCATCGAGGCCTTGTTGATGGCGCGCTGGATGTTGTCCTTCGGCATCGACACGGCCTTGGCGTTCTGGATCGCCAGGCGCAGGCGCGGATTCATCGATGGATCGGGCGTCCCGCTCTTGGCGGCAACGGTGATTTCGCGCGCCAGCTTGGAAAACATTTTCGACCGCACCGCGTCCTGACGGCCCTTGCGGTGCATGATGTTCTTGAACTGTGAATGGCCAGCCATGGCACCCCTGTCGTGTTCGGCTAGAGCGTCTTGCCGCGAGATGCGTCACCTCGCCTTTGCAAAAGGCTCGAATTCAAAAATTTCAGAACGACCCTGATGCGTCCGGGTGGACGCGCGGCGCTCCTTGTCGGAATGGCCGGCTTATAGATAAATCGGCTCAATTCGTCCAGCCGCGCCGCGCCACGGCGATCCCGGCCGTGTCTATGCTTCCAGATCGGACTTCAGCCGGTCGATGATGCTGAGCGCGTGGCCGGCATACTGGCTGATCCAGCGGTCGTGGATCTGCTTGATCGGCAGGGAATTCAGATGGTTCCAGCGCTCGCGTCCGTCACGACGCGCAACGATCAGATCCGCCTCTTCCAGCACCTTGAGATGCAGCATGACGGTGCAGCGGTCGATGGCGGGAAAGGCATCGCACAGCATGCCGGTGGTCTTTGGCTCGTCTTTCAACCGATCCAGTATTTCGCGCCGGCGCGGATGCGCCAGCGCCTTGAAAACATTGTCGTCTTGCGATCGGCTTGACATGTTATGTTTCTATAACATATCGTTGTCGCGATCAAGCAAGGAGCTGTGGATATGTCTCTTGGATTCAGTGTTTCAGGGCGCATCGGCAAACCGGTCGCCGAAGTCTTTGACGCGGTCGTCAATCCGAAGAAGCTCAGCGGCTATTTCACCACCATCGGCGGCGCCAGCGCGCCATTGGTTGCCGGTTCGGGTGTCGTCTGGTGGGGCAAGGTGCCGGTCGAGGTCGACGAAGTGGTCAAGGACAGCCGCATCGTGCTGCGCTGGGATGCCACCGACACCGACGGCAAGCCCGCCTACAAGACCCGCATCGAGATGAATTTCGAGCCGCTCGACGATGGCGGCACCTTCGTCACCATCGCCGAGAGCGGCTGGCAGGAAGGCGCGGTCGGCCTGAAGAAGTCCTACCTGAATTGCGAAGGCTGGTCGCAGATGCTGGCCTGCATGAAGGCCTACGTCGAATACGGCATCAATCTGCGCGACGGTTATTACCGCAGCGAGATGAGGGGCGAACCCGCCAGCGAGGCCAATGTTTGAACGACGATAGGAAAAGGGGAGAACCCGCGATGACGAAAGTAAGGCCATTCCTGATGTTCGAGGGCAAGGCCGAAGAGGCAATGACCCTTTATTGCGGGACCATTCCCGACAGTAGCATCCTCGACGTCACACGTTACGGTTCCGGTGAAGACGGCGCGGAAGGTATGCTCAAACTGGCGCGCGTTTCCATCTGCGGCCTGGAGGTGACGGTCTATAACAGCCCTGTTCACCACGCTTTCACCTTCACGCCGTCGTTCTCGCTCTATGTCGACTGTTCCTCCGAACAGGAACTGGAGCGCATCGTCGAAACCTTGGCGAAGGGAGGCGGCTTCCTGATGCCGCCAGACAACTATGGCTTTAGCCGCCGCTTCGCATGGCTGAACGACAGGTTCGGCGTCTCCTGGCAGATCAACCTGCCATGACGGAACGCCAGTTGAACCAGCCAACCAGCACCCCAACAAGGACGGGAACCATGACCGCGAAGATCACCGGCGGCATCAACATCGCCATGAAGGTGCCGTCGCACCAGTACGAAGCGACGATCGCCTTCTACCGCGACGTCGTTGGCCTCAAGCCGTTCACCGCCAAGCCGCCGGCGATCGGCTTCGAACTTGGGCCCAACAGGCTGTGGATCGACGAAGTGCCGATGATGAGCCAGGCCGAGATTTGGCTGGAGCTTTTCACGCAGGATTTTCCGGGCGCCGCGGATCATCTGGCCAAGGCAGGCGTTGTGCGTTGCGATGCCATCGAGCCATTGGGCGAGGGTTTCCGTGGTGGCTGGATCACCAATCCGGCCAACATCATTCATATGGTGCGCGAACCCGACGCCTGGTGAGCGTATTCGAAAGGAGATCGCCATGGAAATCCGTGAAACACCGACAGCCGAAGCCGCCATGCTGATCCGGCGGCCGGTCGCTGATGTTTTCGAGGCCATCGTCGATCCGGCGATCACGACCCAATTCTGGTTCACCATGGCAGCGGCCGGCTTGACGGTGGCAAGCCTGTTCAGTGGGAGTGGCGCATGTATGGCGTCTCGACGACCGTCGACGTCAGCGAGATCGTCCGGGACAAGAAGATCGTCATGACGTGGAGCGACCCGCCGACCACTGTGGTCTGGACCTTCACTGAAATGCCTGGCGAGGCGACATTCCTCGAAGTCGGGAATTTTGGCTTTACCGGCAATGGCGACGAGCAGGTGAAAGAAGCGGTCGGCTCAACCGGCGGCTTCACGCTGGTGCTCGCCGGCGCCAAGGCCTGGCTGGAGCAGGGCCTGACCCTGAGCCTCATCGGTGATCGTCACCCGAAGGGGGTACCGGCAGGTTAAACGACTCAGGATCGCCGTTTTTCCTGTTCGATCACATGGTGGCGGAGCACGCGATTGATCTCGGTTTGATAGCCCCCACCTCCGACATGTTCCTTGAACCAGGAGAGCACGTCGGCATCGAGCCGAATGGTCACCGGCTGCTTAATTGGGCGGTAAAGATGCCCACGACGGGCATGTATCCAGTTCTCGGCCGGAGCCTCTGGAATATCGGAAGTATCAATCTCGCTGTCAGGCAAATCGGCCAGCTTTGCAAGCTGGTCTCGCTGGTCGTGGCTAAGGTCCTTCCTGCTCATAGCGCCTCCTTTCATGCGGCGTCGCTTTCCGAGCCCTGACAATCCGAACCCGCTCTTCAGCTTCGCGATCCGGGTAGGTATGGACAACCAGCAGAACCACTACGGTTTTGACCATCCCGATCGCATGCCATCGTTGCTCACCGTCTTCGAAGCGGTCAGGCACGATAAGATGAAGCGGGTCATCGAACACCTTCTGGGCGAGATCGAATACAACCCCATGTTTGGCAAGGTTGCGTCTGGCCTTTTCAAGGTCCCATTCAAATCGCAAAGCGGGCAGCCTCGATTTACATTACTGTACATACAATTCGGTAAAAATCGAGTCAAAAGTCAGACTGTGGCGTCCGCGCTCTAATGCCCGTCGCCGGATTTCGCTTTCTTGCGCCGCCGCGCCAGCATGTTGAGCCCCTCGACCAGCGCCGAAAAACCCATCGCCGCGTAGATGTAGCCCTTGGGAACATGATAGCCCATGCCGTCCGCGATCAGCGTCATGCCGATCATCAACAGGAAGCCCAGGGCCAGCATGACGATGCTGGGGTTCTTGGCGATGAAGTTGGCCAGCGGACCCGCCGCCAGCATCATCACGCTGACGGCCACGATCACCGCGATGTACATGATGGCGATCTCGTCGGTCATGCCGACGGCGGTGATGATGGAATCGATCGAAAAGACGAGGTCGAGCAGCAGAATCTGGAAGATCGCGCCGGCAAGCGAGATCTTGAGCGTCTCTCCCATCATCGTGTCCTTGTGGTCGTCGGGATCGACCGTGTGGTGGATCTCCTTGGTCGCCTTCCACACCAGGAACAGGCCGCCGGCGATCAGGATCAGGTCGCGCCAGGAGAAACCGTGGCCGAACGCGGTGAAGACCGGCGTCGTCAGTTGGACGATGACCGAAATGGTGGCGAGCAGCACCAGGCGCATGATCAGTGCCGCCGAGATGCCGAGCCGGCGCGCACGAGCCCTCTGGTCCACGGGCAGCTTGTTGGTCAGAATGGAGATGAAGATCAGATTGTCGATGCCGAGCACGATCTCGAGCACCACCAGCGTCAGCAAGGCGACCCATGCGGTTGGATCGGAAACGAATTGAAAATGCGGCGCAAGAAATTCGATAAGCTGCATGGAGGTCGTTGTCCCCTCTTTTAACGATCTGAAGCAGATGTCGTCGGCAGTTAGGTACTGCGCGCGCCTATATCAATGTCACGACCAGAACGACGGAGCCGTTTCTTCCAGTCTCGGCCCGCGACGAAACGGCGCGATCTTCTCGGTCAGTCCGGTACGATCGGAAATATTGACACCGACCCCACACAAGGTCGCCGGGCCGGTCGCTGCCTCGAAACGCCCTTTCGGTACTTTCGACAGGAACCGGTTGAGTGGTTCCTCCTTGTCCATGCCGAGCGAGGAATCATAATCGCCGCACATGCCGGCATCCGACAGATAGCCGGTGCCGCCATTGAGGATCTGGTGATCGGCGGTGGGCTGGTGCGTGTGAGTACCGACGACCAGGCTGGCGCGGCCGTCGACGAAATGCGCGAAGCACATTTTCTCCGAGGTCGCTTCCGCATGGAAGTCGATGATCACCGCATCGGCCTGCTCGCCGAGCGGACAGGCTGCAAGCTCACGCTCGCCGGCCTGGAACGGATCGTCGAGCTCGGGATGCATGAATACTCGGCCCATGATGTTGGCGACCAGCACGCGCGCGCCGTTTTTGGCGATGTAGACGCCGGAGCCGCGCCCGGGCGTACCCTTGGGAAAATTGGAGGGCCGCAGGAACCGCTGCTCGCGCGGCGCGAAGGCCAGCGCATCGCGCTGATCCCAGACATGGTTGCCGGTGGTGACGACATCGGCGCCTGCAGCGATGGTCTCCCGAAAGATCTCTTCGGTGATGCCGAAGCCGCCGGCGGCATTCTCGCCATTGACGATGACGAAGTCGAGTTTGAAGTCCGAGATCAGGCCAGGCAGCTGTTCCCACACCGCCGTGCGTCCCGTTTTTCCAACCATGTCACCGAGGAAGAGAAGTCTCATATGATCCTGCACCGAAAGTCAGCGAAGCAAATGCCGCATGACATCCGCGAAAAGATCATGCCTCCATTATCTACAATTTTGGCGTGAAGCGGCGCAACCCGCTCTCGGTGAGTATTTCCGGGATGATCACGTCATGGTTCTCGTCCGGAACCTGCGCCACTTCCTGGCAGTCGAAGGCTATGCCGATCAGCCGGGGCGTATGCCCCTTGTCGACGAGCTTCGCGATCGCGCGATCGTAATAGCCGGCGCCATAACCGATGCGGTGGCCGCGTGCGTCGAAAGCGGCGAGCGGCACCAGCATGACCGAGGGGTCGAGAACCTCGGCCTCCGCGTGCGGTCCGATCGTGCCAAAACCCATGTCGACCATCGGCGCGCCACGCACCAGTTCGCGAAAGACGATGGTGGTCTTGTCGAGAATGGCAGGCAGGCAGAGCCGTGCGCCCCGCTCACGCAAGGCGAACATCAGCGGCCTGACATCGACCTCCGAGCGCATCGGCCAGAAACCGGAGACGATCTGGCCAGGGCCGATCTCCAGATGGTCGCGCGCCGTCTCCGCCATTTCGAGCGCGGCCTCGACCCGCCAGAATTCGTCGAGCGCGTCGCGGCGAGCGAGTGCCTCGAGGCGTAGCTGCTTTTTCAGGTCTTTGGGAGAGGTCATGCGGCCAAGGTAGAAAAGGTCAGAGCTGTGTGAGGTCTCAAGCGCGACGTTTTCCACCGCATCATCCACCAGGATGGGTGGACGCCTTGCGACAAGTGACGGTCCACACAACCGGTGGAGAGGTCGATCCCGGGTGCCTACAAAGTAGGTGGGCGCCGTGTGAGAAAACCCACGGGTCTTCCCAGGGACAGCTCCCTAAGGATCGTTAAGGCCCCGGGGAAAAGTGTCTCCTGCCGGGAAGCGCAGACCGCCTCTATCAATATAGGCCGATGGTGGCCCAAGCGCCAGAGAGACGGTGCTCTTTCCGCACCGGTCGGCATCATCGCCTTTGCAGACCCGCCCTTGCGCGGACCGGAGGGCCTCCTTACGGTTCCCGGAATGAACCAAGGAGCAAAAATGCGTTTCGAAGGCA
Source organism: Mesorhizobium sp. M8A.F.Ca.ET.207.01.1.1 (assembly GCF_004794715.1). Classification (NCBI taxonomy): domain Bacteria; kingdom Pseudomonadati; phylum Pseudomonadota; class Alphaproteobacteria; order Hyphomicrobiales; family Phyllobacteriaceae; genus Mesorhizobium; species Mesorhizobium sp. M8A.F.Ca.ET.207.01.1.1. The sequence goes on from NZ_SRUS01000009.1 coordinate 248,107, forward strand.
CGGCGGCCTATGTCGCCGACAAGGATCTGATGGTGGCGGTCAACGCGGCGATCGCGCTGGAACGGCCGCTGCTGGTCAAGGGCGAGCCCGGCACCGGCAAGACCGAACTAGCCCGCCAGGTGGCGGCGGCACTCGGCCTCGACCTCATCGAATGGCATGTCAAATCGACGACACGGGCGCAGCAGGGTCTCTACGAATACGATGCCGTGTCGCGGCTGCGCGACAGCCAGCTCGGCGATGTCAGGTTCAATGACATCAAGAACTACATCAAGCGCGGCAAGCTCTGGCAGGCGTTCGCGGCTGGCAAGAAGGTCGTGCTCCTCATCGACGAGATCGACAAGGCCGACATCGAATTCCCCAACGATCTCCTGCAGGAACTCGATCGGATGGAGTTCTTCGTCTACGAGACCGGCGAGACCATCCGCGCCGCCGTCCGCCCGATCGTCATCATCACCTCCAACAACGAGAAGGAACTGCCGGACGCCTTCCTGCGCCGCTGCTTCTTCCATTATATCCGCTTTCCCGACGTCGATACGCTGCACCGGATCGTCGATGTCCATTATCCCGGCATCAAGCAGAACCTGGTGCGCGCGGCCCTCACCCAGTTCTACGAAATTCGCGAGGTGCCGGGCTTGAAGAAGAAGCCGTCAACCTCCGAGGCATTGGACTGGATCCGCCTGCTGGTCGCCGATGACATCGCGCCCGAGGATTTGCGCGCCGACGCCAAGAACGCGCTGCCCAAGCTGCACGGTGCCCTGCTGAAGAACGAACAGGATGTGCATCTGTTCGAGCGGCTGGCCTTCATGGCCAGACGGCAGCAATAGCAAGGCAGCAATAGCACTTTCCCCTGATGTGGACCGTTGCCGCCGGCCGCAGAGCACGTCAGCATCGGCCAGAACCCTTCGGAGGAGATGAAATGTCTGAGATTGTTGTCCGCCCGCTCGCGCAATCCGACCACGCCGACTGGCGCCGCTTGTGGACCGACTATCTGACCTTCTATGAAACCAAGCTGCCGGAAGAGGTCTACGCGATCACCTGGAAGCGGCTGTTCACGACAGGCGAATTCGAGCCGAAGGGTTTTATCGCTACCCTCGACGGCAAGGCCGTCGGCCTCACCCACTACCTCTATCACCGCTCCGGCTGGTCGGAGAAAAACAATTGCTACCTGCAGGACCTGTTCGCCGACCCGGATGTGCGCGGCAAGGGCATCGGTGCGGCCCTCATCGAAGCCGTGAAGCAGGAGGCCGGCAAGATCGGGGTGAAAAACGTCTACTGGATGACGCACGAGACCAACGCCACCGCGCGCAAGCTCTACGACCACGTCGCGCGCAGGACCGGCTTTATCGAGTATGATCTGTTGTAGTCATGTTCATCCCCTTCTTCCTTGAACTGAAGGCAGCGCGCGTTCCCGTTTCGCTCAGGGAATACCTCTCTCTGCTCGAAGGGCTGGAAGCCGGGCTTGTCGATTATGACGTCGAGGGTTTTTACTATCTCGCCCGCGCCGCTTTGGTGAAGGACGAGCGCCATATCGACCGCTTCGACCAGGTGTTCGCGCATGTCTTCAAGGGCATCGAGGCGCTCGGCGGCCCGGATGCCGTCGACGTCGCCGACATTCCCGAGGAATGGCTGCGCCGGCTCGCAGATAAGCACCTGACCGAGGAGGAGAAAAGACTGGTCGAGGCGCTTGGCGGCTTCGCCAGGCTGATGGAGACGCTGAAGCAGCGGCTCAAGGAACAGAAGGGCCGCCATCAGGGCGGCTCGAAATGGATCGGCACGGGCGGCACCTCGCCCTTCGGCGCCTATGGCTACAACCCCGAAGGCGCGCGCATCGGGCAAGCTGAAAGCCGCAACCGGCGCGCGGTAAAAGTCTGGGACAAGCGCGAATTCAGGAATTTCGACGATGCCGTCGAACTCGGCACCCGCAACATCAAGATCGCGCTGAAGCGTCTGCGCCGCTGGGTGCGCGAAGGCGCCGAGGAAGAGTTCGACCTGCCCGGCACCATCCACGCCACCGCCGAGCACGGCTATCTCGACGTCCAGACACGGCCCGAGCGTCGCAATGCGGTGAAGCTCCTGATGTTCTTCGATGTCGGCGGCTCGATGGACGACCACATCAAGAGCGTCGAGGAGCTGTTTTCGGCGGCTCGCGCCGAATTCCGCCAGCTCGAATATTTCTATTTCCACAACTGCCTCTACGAAGGCGTGTGGAAGGACAATCGCCGCCGCCATGCCGAGGTGATTCCGACGTTTGACCTCATCCACAAATATGGCCCCGACTATAAGGTCATCGTCGTCGGCGATGCCTCGATGAGCCCTTACGAGATCGCCCACCCCGGCGGCTCGGTGGAACACTGGAATCCCGAGGCGGGCAGCGTTTGGCTCGGCCGGCTCCTGCAGCAATGGCCGAACGCGGTGTGGCTGAATCCGGAGAGTGAAAGGAATTGGGGCTTTACGCATTCCATCGCCATGATTCGCGACATCTTTGGCGGCCGCATGTTCCCGCTGACACTGGCCGGATTGGAAGGCGCGACGAAGCAGCTTTCCAGAAAGCATTAGTTGTCGGAGATACAGGACAAGGTTGGCGCTGCCCCTCATCGCCTGCCGGGCACTTCTCCCCGTATAGTGACGGGGAGAAGGAAGCTGGCCGTGGCCTCGATGCCCATCTTGCAATGCCGGCGATTGGCGAAACCGGCGACGGGAGCTGTCCAGCCGATAGATGGGTAACAGATTGAACCGGATACATAGGTAACAGTTCTCCCCCTATGCATCCGCCGCAGCGCCAAGCGGTTTGGTTGGCGCGGCGCTGCGGCGGACGAGCTTCATACGTCTGGTGTCGATGATGCCAAGCGGATAATCATGGAAGGTAAGTGCCCATTGGCCGTCCTCGGCTTCGGTGGCCGCGACGGCTTCGCCGGCCAGTGATTGCGAGACATAGACGAAGCCGCCATTCC